>JBKDRU010000012.1:0-7858 GCA_046341215.1 Vampirovibrionales bacterium
TTTTTTTTTTGGGTGTTGGGGCCCCCCCCCCCGCCCCCCCGCGCCCCCCAGCGGAGAGGAGAGGAGAGGAGAGGAGAGGAGACAGGCAACATGCGTAGATCCTTTGGATTTTATTGAACAAGAACGTCTAGGGGCGACATCAGTATAAAACACCCTCAATTTTAAATCCTGCCAGTCACAAACACTTGTTACAAAACTTAATCCACACGCCCTGACAGAAAATTCAGGCTCCTTGTCTAGCAACCTGTAAAGAAAACTCTAAAAATGGCACTCTATCTAGTCAGAGTGGACTCGTTCTTTAAGAACCTCGACCGTCCATAAGGTAAACTTCCACATGAACATCATGTAAATCAGGTGAAAAATCAAATAAGTCAGCAAGGTCAGCTGTAAGTCTTGCATGGTGTTAGGGTTTAATTCAATAAAGTTGGCAAATTGCGTCAACGCACTAAGGGTTTGCTCAGGCGATTGGGTAAAAACATTTAAATCTATATAAGGGGCAAAGGCGGTTTTAATCAGTCCCCATAAGGGCGAGAGCATGCTATAAACACTTAAAGCGACGCACATTAAAATACCATGCACCCATGAAGGCAGGCCAAAGCAGTATTGCAGAAAGGAATGAATAGAACGTGTGCGTAATAACTCTTGCAAAGTGAAGGACTCTTTCTTTTGCTTAAACGTGACTTAATCAAATAAAGAAGCGGTCTTCTCATAAATTGCCTAAGTGACTTGTAAATAAGCCTAAAATGTAACATCTTTAGCAAATGACTTTACAATCGCAACCAAAATAAACCCCTTTGGCGTATACTATTAAAAAGTTACGTTACTAATCGGTTTGTTTAATACGTACGGCATTTTGCTCTTAATTTTAATGTATTTGTCTTTGTATTTACGAGGTATCACCATGACAGTCGAAAAAGATTTGATGGATTCCACTGAAAAAGCCCCCAAAAAGAAGCCTGCCAAACCCAAGGGTCGAGTCATTGTGGTGACTTCGGGCAAAGGCGGCGTGGGCAAAACCACCACGACCGCCAATATCGGGACGGGCTTAGCACGCTTAGGTTTTAAAGTTGTGTTGGTTGACACCGATATTGGCTTGCGGAACTTGGATATTTTAATGGGGCTTGAAAACCGCATTGTTTATAACTTAATTGATGTCTTAGAAGGGCGTTGCCGTTTGCAACAAGCCTTGGTGAAAGACAAACGCCTTCCTAATTTGACGCTTTTGCCAGCGGCTCAAACCCGAGACAAAAGTGCCTTGAATGAAGAGCATATGGTGGAAATATGTAAGCAGTTGCGTGAAGTGGCTGATTTCGTTTTGCTTGATTGCCCTGCTGGCATTGAGCAAGGCTTTCAAACCGCCATTGCCGCTGCGGATGAAGCCATTGTGGTCGCCACTCCTGAAATGTCTTCCGTACGGGATGCCGATCGTGTGATTGGCTTGCTTGAAGCGAAAAACACGATTGAAGATTATCGCTTGGTACTTAACCGTGTGCGTCCTGCTTTGGTGAAGATGAATGATATGATGTCGACTGAAGATGTGTTAGAGATTTTATCCATCCGTCTGTTGGGGCAAATTCCTGAAGACAAGGATATTATCATTAGCACCAACCGTGGCGAGCCTGTGGTGAACATCGAAGAAAGTGTGTCTGGTCAAGCGTACCGTAATGTAGCGAAACGCATTGCGGGAGAAGACGTACCGTTCTTGAATTTGGATGAACCTGATTCATGGGTAGACAAGTTAAAAGCCTTATTTAAGGGGAGTCGTAAGCAAGCGTAAGTCAATTAAAATGTTACACTATTTTAATTGAAAAAAGCTCATTTACCGATTACGGATAGAAAGGTCTATACAGATGTTTAAACAACTCCTTAACTTATTTGGTTTGACGACTTTAGAACAAGCCAACATTACGACAAATCCTTTAGATAAGCACTTTGATGCCGATGATGCGAGTAATTCAGGGCGCTCTTCTGCCTATAACCGTCTGCGTTTGGTGTTAATGCATGACCGTACGCAACTTGAACCGCATGTGATTGAAGCCATGCGAGATGAGCTTGTGACGGTGATTTCAAAGTATATTGAAATTGACAAGCAAGATATTGAGCTGAACTTAGAGACGGATCCTGAAACGAATCAAGTGGCGTTAATGGCAAGTATTCCTGTGAAACTTAAGCGAGATGCTGTGGATGCGGTGAAAGAGGCCATCGTTAAAGATCTTGAAACACCCGCGGTTTCAAAAGCAAAGTCCTCTACAAAGGCGACTGCTAAATCTACGAATACCAATTAATTGTTATTTAAGGTCTCTCGTAAGGTATCCAGTTGAGAGGCCTTCCCGATAGCAATGAGTACATCCCCTGCGTTTAGGACGCTTTTGGCGGTGGCATCATGTCGCTCAAGGGTGTCTCCTTGAATAATGGACACGATATTGACGCCTGTGCGTTGTCTTAGCTTCGTCCCTTCCAGACTTTGGCAAATAAGGGGTGACCCTTTGGGGACAGGCATCCATTCTAGTAAGGTGTCTCCCACTAGAGCCAAGCGACTAGAATGTTCAGGTAAGGTACCACTTATTTCAGGGGGATGGAACTCCCCTTCAAATTGCTGCCTTAACAATAAGCCCATGCTATGCGATTCTTGCATGGAAAAGCCCAATTTGAGTAAGCTATAATGAATAAAACGATGCCCCGATTCGAGTTCATCGTAAATAACAGCATCCGCTCCTGCTTCATACAGGGGGGCGACATCTGTACGATATTTGGCTCGTGCCACAATCGTCAGTTCAGGTTTGAGTCCTCGGGCATGAAAGAGAATGGAAGTTGCCACTTGGACAATGGGAACGGTGACCACCAATAAATCGACGGATTTGACTCCTGCGGATTCTAAAACGTGAGGGGATGTGGCATCCCCATAAATCGCCGAAATCCCTTCTTCTTTTAAGCTTTTAACGGTGACGGCATTATGTTCAAGTACATGGTAAGCAATATGTTCAGAACGCAAGGCTTCAGCAAGCTGTTGAGCCACAGGTCCGTAACCGACTATTAAAACGGTGCTTTCTTCTAATTGTTTTTGTCCTTTGGCGTCAGCTAAGCTATGGCGTTGTTCTTCAAGGAGATCGGCATGATCCCACCTGTCGGTGAATTTTGAAAGCCATGCTTGCCCATGCGAAAATAAAAAGCGGCTTAGTAAAGGCGTCACCCATAGGCTTAAGATAATGGCGTGAATGAAGGCATCCATCCATTGCTGGCTCCATGCTAGGAGAAGTGGCGCGTTTTGCACGCCGTCTTTGAGATGATGAAGCACCATGAAAGAAAGTTCACCCACTTGAAATAAGAGCAAGGCGGATGAAATCGCCACCTTCCATGAAAGCTTGGCTTGCTTTGCCACGACGATGCCTACAATGGTTTTGAGTCCTAAAATAGTCACACACAAGCCTAGAATCTGGAGCCATTGTGAACTTAAGACATCCCAGTTGAGTAAAGCCCCTAATGAAACAAAAAAGACAGAGGCAAAGACATCCCGAAAGGGACGGCTGTCACTCAAGACTTGCTTGCTATAAAGGCTCCCGCTTAAGGCGAGTCCCCCTACAAAGGCACCAGCTTCAAGGCTCAAACCCAGCCAATAGGTGAAGAACGCCATGCCAATTCCTAAACTAAATACAGACAAGGTAAAGAGTTCACGATTTCGGGCTTGTGCCAATTTATCTACCAATTTAGGTATAAAGTTGAAGCTTAAGGCCACAGTTGCCACCAAAACTAAAAGGGCTTTGCTTAAGTCCCACGCGAGCAATGTAACGTTTACATCGCCTGCTCCGTAGACTTTAAGTACTACAGGTGCCAGCAATAAAAGGGGGATCACCGCAATATCTTGAACAATAAGGGTACCGAGCGTCACACGTCCCACCGTGCTTGTCATGGCTTGTGCATCTTCCAAACATTTAATGACCAAAGCCGTTGAGCTAAGGCTTAAGACGCCTCCTAACACATAAGCCAGTAAAGGTGGTGCTTGTAAAGCGAGTAACCCAGTTCCTAATACAAGGGTTCCGAAGCACATGTAACCAATACCCACACGTAAGGCGGTATTTTTCATCCGTTTTAGCTTGGCTGGCGAAAGTTCTAAGCCCACCATAAAGAGCAAGAAAATCAAACCAAGTTCTGCCATACCGTCTACGGTGGCTTGATCTTGCATCCATTTAAGTCCATAAGGACCTGTTAACGCTCCCACGAGCATAAAGCCGATGACAGGGGGTAGTTTTAGGGAGTGGAAAAGAGTGGCAACTCCGCTTGCTACCAGTAAAACACTTGCAATCGACGCATCAAACATAAGAGTTTCCTATTTATCACTTCCTATTCATTAGACAAGTAATTACACACCGTTGAAACAGGGTCTTCAGGGCAACTGGCATTAAGATTGGGACTAAGGTGGTAATAACTAAAGTTTGTTAAGGTAACGAGGCAAACATCTCCACAATCACTCACCCGAAACGTGAGCGCACGTAGTTCAGTCAATGAAGGACGGTTCTTTGGAGTCATACGCAATTCAATGCGTTGATCGACACCTGAATCGTCTAGGTTTTTCCATTGGTAAAAGGGCTCAACAGGCATGGTTTCTACGACCATTTTGAGGTCTAAGTCTTTAGGGGGAAGATTGCTACGTTGGCCCCCTTCAATCAAAGCGTTTTGAAAGTCCAAGAGCTTGCCTTGAAGGGCTTGGACATCGGCTTCTTCAAAGGCACGTTCATAGGTCACCCAAGCAAAGATAAACAGAATCGCCATAATCAAGACGCTTACTCCAATTTCAAGACGAGTAAAGGCGTTAAAATAAGCAGGCATCGATTGAAACGTCACAAAATAAATCCCCTGTTGCGGACACTTCTTCAGTATAGCCGATAAATAGCATTATATCATTAAGGCTTTCTCAAAATCACATTGCAGTCTTGTTCAACAGGGTCGGCCTCACAAAAGGTGTTTGTATTGGGTTGTAATTCGTAATTGTCAAAGCCTGTTAAGGTTACTGGGCACACCGTTCCACAATCATTAACACGAAAGGTTAGGCTTCTTGCTCCTGTCCAGTTAGCTCGACGAGCTTTGGTCTGCAAAGTTACAGTGGGGTCTGTCCCATTATTATACGTCCATTGATATTGAGTGTTTGCTGGCACACCAGCAATTGCAGTAGTATAAGCGGTAGCGTTTCCTGTAAATGTAAAAGCTGCATAGGTAGGTTGAGGATCTACCGCAGCAAGAATGGCACGTAGATCAATGTCTTTAGGAGCCACGTCAGAACGTTGACTGCCTTCCACCAAGACATTTTGAAAGGTCGACATACCCCCTTCTAACGAGGCTTTGTCTGTACCTTCTTCTGCATTTCTAAAGCTCACGACGACCACAGCTGACATAATGCCTATGGCTGCAATGACAATACTAAGCTCGATAATTGTAAACGCCGAAGCCCATCGTTTGAATTGCATTAGTGAACCTTCTCTAGCAGTAAAGATAATGTCAGTATACTCAATAAAGAGGGGATGCTGACGAAATTTTCTGACAGATCATTAAAATATAGTACAGGCTCATCATATTGGGTGAACGCATTTAGTGAGTTGGAGAGGGAGTAAACTACTTTTTAGTCACCTATAAAATCGCGATTAGTATTAAAATAGTCGCTCTGCCAAAGACATCCTACGAAATTTAATAATTTGGCTGGTTGTAATTGTTTCTAATTTTGCTGGCTTGCTTTTGCCAAACCAACATGCGTAAAGACGCTTGAGCGGCATCAATTAAAATATGTAACAAGGTGTCTTGTTCCTGAATGGTTAAATAGGTTTCTTGAACGCCGACAGACCATAGCAACTTCGTTGCTAACTGGTGGAAGACCCCTGCATCGTAGTTTGAAATTCCTCTAATGCCTAGGGCTTGCATCTCTTTGGGGCGGTCATTTAGGTAGGCATTCATTTCAATACTTAATCGATAAAGGGGAGTGGGGTAATTCGTAGGACGTTGTACGTTATTGATGCTCAATGTCAAGCACGCTAAATCCAAAAGCTGTTGAGCTTGATGTAAGAGTTGGTTGTCTTGTCTCACTTCAGGGAAGCCCGCTTCTTCCAAGTAGCGAATGCAATTGGGCGAAGTTAATATGGGGCGCAACGCCTGTTCAAGGTAAATGGAACATTTACTTATTTTCGCTCGTGTCGGTGGCAAAAAGGTATAGGTTATGAAAACGCCACCTTGTCTCACGGATTTGACTTTATCGTACAAGCTAGGGTAACTTGTGTTTACTTCGCTGGATGCGTTAATTGGCCCTCTTGCTGAAGGGGCTGGATGCACGGAGGCTCCCCAGTGGATAGGGATGTATGGAGACATCGTGGGAAGAGTTGCCATAACAAAAAGACCTTGAAAAAAGAAAAGCGTAAATCACATTACTTAGTATAGCATAAGAAAGTCGATTGTCTATACATGAAGGTAAAGAGAAAGCTCAAGTCGAATGTTCGCCCACAGGAGCAGGACTTAAGCGGGCTTGATAGTGAGCAATCCCTGCTTGAATGTCGCCCAAGTGATCCATGCCAAACTTTTCGGTGAGGGCTTTGGCAAGCGTCAACGCCGTCATGGCTTCAACCACCACCGCACACGCGGGTACAGCTGTAACATCACTGCGTTCAAAGTGAGCCACTTCTTCTTCTTGCGTGTCTAAGTTCACACTCATCAAGGGCTTAATCAAGGTGGCAATCGGCTTCATCCACGCTTTGACCAAAAGCGGTTGACCGTTGGTCACACCGCCTTCCAAACCGCCCGAGCGATTCGTGGGACGAACCACCTGCTTGTCGGCATTTAGACGAATTTCATCGTGAAACACGGAACCGTCTACCAAAGAGCCTTGCTCGCCGTCGCCAATGGCAACAGCTTTCACCGCTTGAATCGACATTACGGCTTGAGCCAACTGCCCGTCGAGCTTACGATCCCACTGCACATAGCTGCCCAAACCTGCTGGCACGCCTGTTGCCACACAATGCACTTCACCACCTAGGGTAGACCCTGCTTTGCGAACCTCATCAATGTATCGACGAAGCTCAACTTGCGTTGTCTCATCACTCGCACAACGCAGATCGTTGCCTTCCACATAGGCAATAAACGCGTCTACATCCTGCGTATAGTCTAAGCCTTCGCCAATCGGTAAGGCTTTTCCGCCCAGCACATGCACATAACTAAAGACATCAATGCCGACGGCTTTTAATAAAGCTTTCGCGACGCCACCTGCTGCCACACGAGCCGCCGTTTCTCGAGCGGACGCTCGCTCAAGCGCATCTCGTAAATCCGTCAAACCATACTTATAAAAGCCTGCCAAATCCGCATGACCAGGGCGTGGGCGAACGAAGGCTTTTTCATCAGTAGGCTCACCTTCGGCATCCATGATGCCTGCCCAGTTTTTATGATCTTTATTTTCGATGAATAAGGCAATCGGTGCACCCGTGGTTTTTCCAAAACGCACGCCTGCTAAAAAACGTACCGTGTCTTTTTCAATCAACATACGACCGCCACGACCGTAACCGCCTTGGCGACGCCGTAAATCGTTGTTAATCAATTCAGACGAAATCGGAATGCCTGCCGGGATGTTGTCTAGCAAAATGGTTAAACCTGGCCCGTGAGACTCGCCTGCTGTAAGAAACTTCATCATTTTTCAATCCTTTTTTATTTTTTCGAAATAAGCTTCTTTGCGAAAATGGAGATAATCGATGAGCAGGCGTCCAAGCACTAAATGCGAGGCTTCCGAGACATTTTGCGGACGTCGTGCAAAGGAATGATGCGACGAGGTGGGGTTTCAGGGGGGATTTTCAAGGGGGGACGAAGGGGAGGAGAAACGCAATACGTCCTCCCC
>JBKDRU010000013.1:0-45584 GCA_046341215.1 Vampirovibrionales bacterium
TGCGAATCCCCGAGCGATTTTGCGGACGTCGTGGCAAGGAATGATGCGACGAGGTGGGTCAAAAAGGGGAGGATTTTCAAGGAGGGGAAAATGAGGGAGGAGAAACGCAATACGTCCTCCCTTTCCCCTCCTTGAACCGCCTTTAGAGGTGTTGGAGACCTTTGGCGGAGCAAAGGTCTCTGACAAACGAGTAACCTAAAAAGGAGCTAGAAATCCCAAAAAACAAAGATTCTCAAGACTACCTCTTCTAAAATAGAAAAAACTACAGAATACACAGAGCTTTCTTTACTCTTCCATGTTAATGGATGCCACCGCCTGCACTTTCACATCAGGGATAAGTTCACTGTACGCCAAGACCACCGAATTGGGTAAATGTCTGTCTAAGAGCTCAAACAACGGCAAGCGAATACGAGGTGAGCATAAAATCACAGGGGGGCGTCCGTAATGTTGTTGCACCATGCGAGACGTGTCACTAATGGCTTGAATCAACTGTTGCACCTGCATCGGATTCAACAAGAACATGACGCCTAATTCGGTGCGTTGGCAGGCTTCATCCAGTACGGTTTCCCATTCGTTTGACAAGGTGGCGGCTAGGAGTTGCTTGGTTTTGTCCGCATGAGAAATACAGATTTGACGCCCTAAGGATGCCCTTAATCGTTCTGAAAGCGTGTCGGATTCTCGGCTAAATCGAGCATAATCACTCAAGCGTTCAAAAATAAATTGAATATCTTTAATCGACACTTTTTCTCTAATGAGGTTCACAAAAATCTTGCGTAAGTCGTTGGGCGTCAACATGTTCGGCACGAGTTCTTGAATGACACTTGGATCACTCCCCCGCATCAATTCCATGAGCTTAAGTACATCAATTTTCGTCATCACATCATCGACGTATTTAATCACTACCATTTGCAAGTGAGTAATCACGGCATCGGTCGATTCTACCGCCACCGTCTGCAATTGTTCAGGAATATCCGCTTGAGCCACCCATAAGGCAGGCACGTTCAAGGCAGAATCAGTGCCTTGAATGACTTGAGCAGGTGGAGCCACACCATAGGTGTCAAAATAACTTTGCAAAATCATGTAATAACCAGGGTAAACCTTACCTGTGGCGACGGGGTTGCCTCGAATGGAAATAAGGTATTCGTACGGCTCAATTTCGGTGGAATCCATAATGCGGATGTTGGGTAGAATGAAGCCGAGTTCATCGGTTAAGCGAGTCCGCAGACCTGCAATTTTACCGAGCAACTGCCCGTCTTGCTCAGGGTCTGCAATTTGAAGAAGGCTTGCTCCCACTTGAAGGCTAAGTACATCGACGCCCATACGTTCGTACATACGGTTAGGGTCAATCATTTGTTGCATATTTTCTTGCACTTCTTGCAATTCACCCATTTGAGCCTGAACATCGCTAGTGATGAACACGCTAAACGCCATGCCCCCTAGAATCATAGCAAACAGGACAAAAGGCCACCAGCTTAAACCTGTAATGGAAGAAGTCACCGCAATAAAGAGCAAGAACATCGCCGCAAAAATAAGACCATACGGCTTGCCACGAAACTGGGTGAAGAAATCTTTCGCCAAACTGTCGGAAACACTGGTGGTACGCGTGAGTGTAATCCCAATCGCCACCGACATAATTAGGGCAGGAATCTGTGAAGCCAAGCCGTCACCGATTGTTAGAATGGTGTACTTGTTGACGGCTTCCATAATCGGTAAGCCTTTCATCAAAACCCCAATGGCAATCCCCCCCACGATGTTGATAATCGTGATGATAATCGCCGCAATCGAATCTCCTTTGACGAACTTCATGGCACCATCCATCGAACCTAGCAGGGACATTTCCCGTTGCAAGTTTTCACGCAATTGCCGTGCTTGATCAGGCCCAATAAAGCCTGCGTTTAAGTCGCCATCGATCTGCATTTGTCGACCGCCCAAAGAATCGAGTGCGAATCTCGCCCCAACTTCCGCCACACGCTCCGATCCTTTGGTAATAACCATAAAGTTAACGGTTAAAATGATTAAGAACAAAATCGCCCCAACCACCATGTTACCGCCTGTGACGAATTCTCCGAAGGCTTGCACCATCTGCCCCGCATGACCATGAGCCAATACCGCCCGAGTAACCGCAATCCCTAACGCCAATCGAAACAAGGTAGACACCAAAATCAAAGACGGAATCGCCGCCAAATCGAGCGGTTGCTTAACGTACAAGGACATCATGAGTAAAACAACGGAAAGGCTAATGTTAAAGGCAATGGATGCATCCATAAACCAATCAGGCAAAGGCACCAAAATGATCAAAATTAGAATAAGCACGCCAACAACCAGCAATATCTCACTAATAGGAGGAATTGCAAAGGCATTGTTTGGAGGAGCGTCGGACATCATCATTTATTTGGATTCTTTACGAGTTTGGCATTTATTCATTATAGAGGATGAACATTACATTAGTATAAAGTATGTAGAAAGGTTTAATGTTCGTCGAAGGCAGGAGCATCCCACGTTTGGAGGGTGGCATCGCCTTCAAGCAAGTGATCAAACTCAGCTTCGGCGGAAGATTGTGAGGCGATCGCCACATTCGGCAAGCCTAAAATCTTGCGAATCATGTGAAGTTGCGTGGTAAACGTCGCATCAATCTGTCCACCCGATGTTTCCACAATGCAACTGCCTAAGTCCACTTCGGCGTCGCCCACCACAATAATGTGGCGTTGCACTTCGCCTTGCCACGTTTCTTCATGTTCTTTAATATGTTGACGCAAAAATTTCACATCGCTGGGGTGAACTTTAAAGACGACTTCTTTTTGGGTGCGATCCACCTTGCCTAAAACATCAAGAGCAATACCCACGACTAAAGCACGATCGCAAGACAATTCCACTTTAATCAAACGTTGAGCGATCGCCATTGCCATGGGGGCAATGTCTTGCACAGATTTTTCAAGCACTTGGCTTTTAATCGTGTCAAGCTGATCCAAAATCTGCCAAATCGCTTTAGACGATTCTTCGGCGTCTTTCATGCCTTCGGCATACCCATTTTGCTTGGCTTCTTCAAAGCCTGCTTGATACCCTTGTGGATGTCCATCCTGATAACCTTTGTTATAACCCGTATCATAAGCGTCTTGATAGATGGCTTGCGGGTCTAAAGGGGCATCATGATCACTACGGCGACGCTTATAGGTGCTGGGGTCTTGGGGGACTTGTGTTTCTTCCCAAACCAGTTGATTTAAAAAATCATCGTCTGACGCTGTGGGAGTCGTGGGCTGTGACACACCTGCTTGCTGATGAGCCACTTGGGCTAGCCACGGAGGCAACGGCTCCCCTGTGGGAAGCGTCCCATGACTGGTGGGGTTTTGTGGGGCGTGTTGTGAACGAATCCGTTTAATCAGAGGCATAAGGGGTTTCTCTTTATAGTGGGAGCTTCAGTCGTGTTGACATTTAGGCAAGAATGGTATTGTAGTAATTGAATAGGGCTTGTTCGAGTTTCGGCGTCCACTGCGGGATTTGATTATACCCGTTGGAGTGCTTATGTACAAGTCCTGCTGCCTTAAATAGACGTTGTATTTCAATACGTTCACCTTGCATCAAGTTTTCTAGCACAGTTCGGTTGTCAGGGCGTGCTAAAATATCACATAGGGCGTGACGTAAGCGTTTTTCTTGGGCATGGGGATCTTCAGCCACCGCCTTAACGTTGTGTCTAAAGTCATTAAGCTTTTCAAGCACTTCATTCATGGGCAGTTCTTGGGCAATGTTTTCTACATTCATATAATGAATAATCTGATTACCCACTCCAGAAGGGAATTGAGCCAGCCATTCGTTTTGAACAGAAGGGGCTTGTGTCGTTAAAAACAAGGCCAACGCTGCCAATTTAAGTTGGACGTGCTTGGTGTTCTGATGAGGTATCGCCACAGACTCTGATGGAGGGGGGGGGGCATACACGTCTTCATAAGACGGAAACGATTGAGGAGAAGGCATGGCGTCAATAGACGATTGGGGGGTTGCTTGAAAAGCAGGATCATCATCCACTTGTGTGGCTTCTTCAAGAGGCAGTTCAGCTTGAGGGGTTTTGTTAAAGCGATTTATGGGGGCATCAGGCGGCATGTCTTCTTGCCCAATCGGGCCGTGAATCTTTTCATATTCCCCCAAATAATGATGCAAGGCACTGGCGACCATTTGCTCCATCCAGCTTTCAAGTTGGGCATCATCAAACTGCACTTCGGGCGTCGCTTCTTGACCCACGGTGGCGGAAACAAACTGCTTGGCTTGAAAGAAGGCATCTTTCGCCAAACCTTGCAAAATAACCGATTTAGGCTCGCCTTTTAGATTGTGTTCTTGAGCCTTTTCACTGGCGTGAATAATCGCATGGGTAAATAGCGACAAAACCTTATAGCAATGCCCAACATTAAACGCCAAATAAGGAGCCTTCGGATCCTGCGGTTGAAAACCCGGTTCTTGTTGAAGCAAGCCCACCGCCACTTGAATAAAGTGAGCCGTAATATCCGCCGAACGTTTAATCTCACTGATATTTAAGCCTGAACTACTGAGGGCTTCCGTGACTTTTTCGGCAAATTCCACCGAAAGCGCTTCGGCGTTCATGGAAATAATCAAAGGATCCACAGGGGGACGTTTTGCCATGCGTGAGTCTCCTTGTTTTCCTTATTCTGCTGAACTTAACCATTGAGCAATATTCATATCTTGCGGACGAACCATAGGGGCATCGTTGGACGTATTCTTCATGTTTTCATTCAATTCCTTCAGGGCATCTTTCAGTTTTTCAACGCTCTGTTGGCGGGTGCGTTCCAAGACTTGATGCTGTTCTTGTTGGGCTTGCATCAACTGTTCATTCAGCTGTTGCTGATACTGCAAGTGCGTTTGCGTTTCTTCCGCATGTTGACGCAATTGCTGTAATTCGTTAATGGCCGAATCCAAGGTTTCCGCCGTATGCTGTGTCTTTCCACTATTACCCATAAACATCATAATGGCAACCGCTCCTATTACCGTAATCGCCATCCAAGGGAGCCACGTCATCACGCCCGCTGCCGTTTCAGGGCTTAATCCCGGCAATAAAAAGCCAGCGGTATTCATGGGCGGTTCAGGCAAGGGATCGTCCCCTGCTAAAGGCTTGGGGTTTTCAAAATCGGTGCGAGCCAAGCTCACGTTCAACGGATTGACTCGTGGGCTTGCGGAACGAGCAATCAAGACTTGTAAATCTTCAGGCGGAATATTGGGGTAGTAATCGTCATCAATTGTCACCGCGATCGAAACATCTTCCACCATACCGGGGACGCTGGTTTCGACCCATTGCGTATGCCCGTTTTGATAGCTCACTTCCGTGCCTTCACGCAAGTAACCGTCGTTACTGCTACTTTTGGACATATTTTCCATCGACTGCATGGATTGACCGATCGCCACTTTACTGTCGAGTTCAGGGGGTAAGAATCCCGAAACAGGTCCACTGGCTTTGCCGTTGGAACTCGTACTTCCTCCACTACCACCGAGTGTTTCTTGAAAGCGTTGCTTGCTTGCCACCACTGATTTCGAGGGATCAAAGTTTTGCACCATCGTTTCTTTGGGCGATTCACGCAAGAAGGTCGAAACGGTCACCACATAACGCCCTTCACCAATAAGCTTGTCGAGTTGAGCGGCGACTTTTTGTTTCATGTAAAAATCTTGATCCGCTGCCTTGTCTTGCAATTCTAAGGCGGAATCTAGCACACTATTATAGGTATTGCCGTTGGTGTCCGACAACGCCACGTGCTTGGCTTCAAGCCCTTGGATGCCACCCACCATTAAATTGATGACGGCTCTGACTTTGTCTCGTGTGAGGCGTTCACCAGGGGGCAACGTCACTTGAACCGCCGCCGACGGAGGCTTACGATCGCTGGCAAAAAGCGTGGGGTCTGCTATTGAAATTTTCACATGGGCATCTTCCACAGGGGGCATTTTGCGGATAATCCGTGCTAAATCCCCTTCTTGCCCACGAATGAGTTTGATTTGCTTTTCTTCACGGCTTGCCATCATATCGCTGGTGTCAAAGGCTTCCATGCCGAGCTTGCCGTCCATTAAGCCTGATTGTGCCAATGTGAGTAGGGCTTGGTCTCGATCGTTTAAGGTGGCATCTTCGGCGAACATCAACGACACTTTGCCCCCTGTACCAGCGAGGGTATCGAGGCGGATGTCTTGCCGAGAGAGCAAGGCTCTAATTTCAACGGCTTTACCAGCGGCGATGTCGGTGGCTAAAGGGAGCTGTTCTTCGGTCAGGACTTTCGCCCCTTCATCGACCTTGACTGCTTTGCCTCCACTACCTGCGACGGCTGTGATGATAATAATCACCACAAGCAGAATCACCCCTCCGATTATCGAAAAGAAGAGTCTTCTATTTTCCATTAAGGCTTGCAATTGTGGAGGCATGCTAAAAATCCCTAATTTAAGCTAGTATTCGTCTAGTCTTATTTTAGCAAGTTCTAAAGCGACTTTTCAGGATTCTTGAACGGCTTCAACTGTTTAGGGTATTTAAGGTAAGAAATAGCAGACGGCTTGGGTATCCGTTTCGTAAATACAGACCTTGCTCACTTCTGGGATGCTTTCTCGCAGTTCATTAAAAATCAAACGAGCCATAAACTCCGCACTGGGACTTTCACCTGCAAAATCGGGCAAGGTGTTGAGATCCTGATGATCAAAGCGGTCGATAATGGGATCCAAGACCGCTTTCATGTCCTTAAAATCAAGGGCGATATTCGCTTTGTCGAGCGTGTTCATTTGCACATAGACCCGTACTTTATAGTTATGTCCATGAGGGGTGGCACATTTGCCGACATAATTGAGCAAGTGGTGAGCCGAAGAAAAATGGCGTTCTAGCATCATTTCAAACATAAAAAATCGTTCCTTTTTAAAAAACAGAAGGGTGAGGGAACCTTCATTCGAAGGGTATCATAAACATAGGGGACAAAACAAGTCAAAGACTTGTGAGAAGACCTTTCGATTCGTTATTCTGAAAGGTGAAACACAGACTCAATCAAGGTAAATGCGACGTGGTAGTTTCGATCAAAAAAAGCCTCATTCTACTAAGCACGCTCGTCGTGCTAGCCGTTGCCGTACTATTTTATCAACTTTCCTATATCATCGTACATGACGACTTAAGCCGTCATCTTGGCGTGTGGATGAAAGCTCCCCAAGCATTTTTGGGGAATCCGCCAGCGTGGTTGAATCAAAGCTGGAAGAGCTACAAAGCTCGCTTTATTCAAGCCGACGGCAGAGTCAAAGACTTTTATAATAATAGTGCCACCACAAGCGAAGGGCAAAGCTACGCCCTTCAACAAGCCGTTTGGTTGAATGACAAACCTTTGTTTGACACCCTCTGGCATTGGACGAGAGACAACCTGCAAGTGCAAAAAGAGCATAAGCTCTTTTCATGGAAGTGGGGAGAAGATCCCAAAACGAAAAAATGGGGCGTGCTAGATGCCAGCGTCGCTGCGGATGCCGATCAAGACATCGCCTTTGCCCTACTTATGGCTCACGAGCGGTGGCACGATCCGAACTACAAAAAAGAAGCCCTGCGTATTTTAAATGATATTTGGAAACACGAAGTCACTGAATCCGCTTGGGGTCCTGTACTTTTACCGGGGAATTGGCATCGCTTTGAAGCCAAGATCCCTGACGTGGTTTTGGTGAATCCGTCGTATTTGTCGCCTGCCTTGTACCGAGTCTTTGCTCAAGTGGACAAAACGCATCCTTGGGAAAAGCTTGTGAGCAGTAGCTATCAAATTTGGGACGCATCCTTTAAGCTAAGCAAACGAGGCTTACCCCCTGATTGGGTGTGGCTAGATCGTTCCAAAGGCAAGGTCTACGCCAAGCAAGACGATAAAGACTTTAAAGGCATGACGAGTCAATACGGCTATGAAGCGTGTCGACTGCCGTGGCGTTTGTATCAAGATGTGGCGATTAGTCGGGCGTATAAGTGGAAGAATCCCACGGGCGAAGCCTTGTTGAAGGGACTCAACGAAAGCTTAAATCAAGGTTTTCCTGAAGTCACGAGCTTAGACGGAGTCAAAGTGCAAGACTTCGGTTCAAAAGCGCGGGAAGCAGGCTTTTGGCCCTTGTTGATTTTGAATCATTCCCCCTTGTACGAAACCTATGCTTCGCATTATAATTGGCAAGACGCCCTTAAAAGCGATGATTATTACGCTCGAAATTGGTTATGGTTTGCGGTGTGGTTACAGGTGTTTCAACAAACGCAGTTACAGCATTTAGAAAGTACGCACAACACCCCGCCTCAATTATTGCCATTATTGACTCACGCCTTAGACGTTGATTGAATCCCACAGAGAGAAGCCCTTGCGATGAAATTGCCCCATACCGCAGAAGAATTGTTATTTCAGGTGCATCACGGCGTGATGCTCTCTCGGGTGGACAATTTCATTCTGCCCTTTCAAGTGGGGATTCTGCCGAAGGAAATCGGCATGACGCAACGCTTACGCTTCAATGTGCGAGTCGCTTCTAAAGAAATGGGACGTGTGGGCGAAAACCTGCAATTGAGCTTTGACTACCGCTTGATTGTGGAAACGCTAGAAATTCTTTCCAAAGCCAAGCATGTACCGTTATTGGAAGAAATCGCCGAAGAGCTGGCAGGGGTCGTCTTGTCGCATCCTTTGGGCTTGGGCTTGTGGGTGCGGATTGAAAAGCTCGACTTGCTCCCCAACGCCGAAAGCATCGGCATTGAGCGAGTGTTTCTCAAGCATTAAGCCGTGGTGGGTAGTCTCCAAATCTGAGAACCCTGTCCATAATATCCGTCAAAGTTCAAATTGGATTTCCAAGAAAATTGAGCCTTGCTACTGCTATTGGAAATGACTCGTGCTTGTGAACCTTGTCCTTCCGAAACAATCCCAATATGTCTATCATAGGCATAGGCGATATCCCCTGGCCGTGCTTCAGACTGAGGGACTTGAACAGCGCCATGTTTTTTCAAAAAGGCTATTTGTGCGTTGACGTTAAGTTCTTCAGGGCTACCTGGTTTAATATCATATCCTGCGGCTCTTAGGGCTTTAGCCGTTTTCCATGCACAAGCGAGGTTCCCTCCTCCTGGTCCTTCTTTAGAAGATGAACCTTCGAGGCTTTTTGCTGCTTGAGCAACTGCGGCTGACTTATCTCCTGTAATAAATTGCCCTACACGTTGAACGGTATTCGTCACGGCTTGACCGGCTTGTGCAGGTATTGCCGCTACAAATTGTGTGGTACCTTGACCCACTCCCGCAGCTAATTGTAATCCTTCTCTCCAAGCATTTGACGCAACACTTTTTGCCCATTCAACAGGATTGTTCGGATCGGATGTAGGGGCTGGCGTGGACGCAACAGGCATCGATGCACTACGAGGCATAACGGCTTGAGTCGTAGGGGCTTCTCCACCAGCAGGGGAGGTGGCTTGTGAGGCAATGAATGCATTATTGGCAGGTAATGACGCTAAAAGGGTTGATTGGTATTCTTGTAAGGCTCTTTTTCGCTCTTCGTTTTGCTGGGAGGTGAATTGCATACCTCCTACGAGAGAAGCCGCATCTCTTGAAATTTCCTGTACTCCACCCACACCACTCAACGGACTTACTGCCGTTGAATGAAACGCCATAGGCGTCATATTCGGGATGCTCAAATTGGTTGAAATCACAAGTAATGTCCTACGTCCATGTCTCTATATCAGTCGTCAAAAGCATAAAACCCATCGAGCGTCTTCTTTGTGCCATTTAAATCGCATGTATGGTTACGGCTTATATCTAAAAAATCCTGTCTCTGATATCTGCTAAAGTTCAAATTGGATTTTCAAAAATTAGACCCTCTCAATCGGGATCTTTAAAGACGCTGATTTCTGGGTCTGGATCTTTTAAACCTTCACTAGTATTTAAGAAACATTCGCATTAAATTATGTTTTTAAGGACGGATTACTCCCTTTCGGAGCTTTGGCTACAGGGGCTTTAGCAGAAGGAGACGGCGCTTTGGATGGGTCTTTGTCACCAGGCAAGTATGCAATAGGGTCTTCAGCCTGCCCTTGGGTGTCTCGGACTTCAAAGTGCAAGTGAGGTCCTGTTGAACTCCCTGTACTACCCACTGCCCCAATAACTTGCCCTTGCTTCACTTCTGCACCCACCGCTAAGGGAGATTTGTCCTTCATGTGACCATAACGGGTACTTTTGCCATTTTTATGCTTAATCTCAATCCAGTTGCCGTAGCCTGAGGGATCAGAAGCATTAACTGTCACAGTACCCTCGGCGACTGAAAGAATGGGCGTACCCTGAGCAGCCGCTAAATCTTGCCCCTTGTGCATTTTTTGCCCACCATGAACGGGATGATTTCGCATGCCAAAAGGTGATGTAAGCGTGCCTTTTCCCCCAAGAGGATCAATAAAAGTAACACCCCCGACACGACTGCCACCTTTGAGATCCGCAGGACTAAAGTTGAACGAAGGAGGCATGGCTGGCGTACCAGAGTTCATCGCCACGGCATTGGCAGGTATCGTCACTGCTTGAGCAGGAGCCCCCGTCACAAACTGCGTGGCACTTTGAGCCGTATTCGCAATGAGCTGTTGTCCTTCATTCCACAAATTTGCCACAGCGTCTTTTGCCTGCTGAGCAGGGTTGTCAGACGTAGGCATCGACGCACTACGAGGCATCACGGCTTGAGTAGCAGAGGCTCCTCCACCAATAGGGATGGCTTGATTCGCAGGCAAAGCGGCAAGATACTGCTGCTGCATAAGCTTTTGAGCTTCAAGAAGTTCTTTTCTTTTTTGACTCTCTACATTGTGCTTGCCTACTTCTTCCATGCCTGCTGTGAGTTGACCAGCGGACGCTAAAATATCCTTGACATCATTCCCAGTACCGCTAGGCAGACTTTGTGCCGTGGGCTGAACAGGCATTGACATATTCAGGAAGCTCAAATTGGTTGAAATCACAAGTATTGTCCTACGTCGATGTCTCTATAATAGTCGTCAAAAGCATAAAACCGAAGAAGCCTCTAGGTTGTGCTACCTATCTTTATAAAAACAAGCAAACTCCAACCCTCTCCCAAAGGTGAAAGGGGTAAAGCCACTTTCCTAGAACTTTCTATAGACCTCTTTTTTCGTTTATACTAGAATAAAGCTACTTTATTAAAATTTTATAAAGGAGTCCCCTCACCATGATGAGTCCCCAAGCCACGACGGAGAAAAACCCTGTGACTGCTGAAGAACACCTAGAAATGCTTCCTGCCTTAACGGTCAATGAAATCAAAGCACACATCCCCCATCGCTACCCTTTTTTGTTGGTGGATCGAGTGACTGCTCACGCCAAAGGGACTTACATTGAAGGCTATAAAAACCTGACCGCCAATGAAGCTTTTTTTGAAGGGCATTTCCCCCACCTCCCTGTGATGCCGGGCGTGCTTCAAATTGAAGCACTGGCTCAGCTCGGGGGTATTATGGTCGCTCATATGCCAGATGGCATCGGCAAAATTGGCTTATTTGCAGGTTTAGACAACGTGCGTTTTCGTCGCATGGTGACCCCTGGCGACCGACTCGATTTACGGGTGGAACTCGTGCAGTTTCGTCGGGTTTTGGTGAAAGTGAAAGCCATTGCGTCTGTGAATGGAGAAACGTCCGTTGAAGCAGATATGATGTTTAGCTTGATGCCCAAAGCAGACTAGCCCAAATTAGCACAAGGGCTTGTTTTTAAGTGTTGTTACTACTATAATCGCATCAGTTCCCTTTAAATACTTTACAGGACTCCCCCATGACCGTTGCACTGCTTACTAAACCCATGCCTTCCGAAGAAATTGCCGACTACACCCCCATGACGCAAGTCACCTTGCCTCCTTTGAAAAACAGTGGCTTGGCTCCGTTAATTGGCAAGACGCAGGCGGAATTGGTGGATCTCTTTACGGAAATGGGGCATCCTCGCTTTCGAGCAGAACAGGTGCATCATTGGTTATATGTGAAATGTGTGCAGTCTTTTGATGAAATGCTGAACTTGTCGAAAGGCTTTCGTCAACATTTAGCTGAAAGCTTCCAAATCGGGACGCTGCAAATCGCCAGCAAGCAAGTTTCTGAAGACGGCACGGTGAAGTACTTATTTCAATGTGCCGACGGCAACGTGATTGAATCCGTGTTGATGTACTTTGAAGAACGAGGCAGTTATGCCTTGTGTGTGTCCACCCAAGTCGGTTGTGCGATCAATTGTTCCTTTTGTGCGACAGGCAAAATGGGCTTGAAACGGCATTTATCCGCAAGTGAAATTGTCGAACAATATGTGCAAGTGCAAGCCGACAGCGGAAAAGAAATCCGCAACGTGGTGTACATGGGGCAAGGTGAGCCCTTGCACAACTACGAAAACACGGTGAAATCTCTGCGGATTCTCAACGAATCCTGCGAAGTAGGGATGCGTCGTATAACAGTGTCGACCTCGGGCTTGGTGGATCACATTGACAAATTGGCGGAAGAAGAAATGCCCTTGACGCTGGCGTTGTCACTTCATGCTCCGAACAACGAGATTCGCTCTCGCATTATGCCGATCAACAAGCGTTGGCCCTTAGAAACGCTCATCCCTTCGCTGGAGCGTTACTTGGCTTCGACCAACCGTCGTTTGACGATGGAATACATTATGATTGACGGCATTAACGACCAGCCTGAGCATGCTCACCAGTTGGGGCAACTCATCCAACACTTAAAATGTAATATCAATTTAATTCCGTACAATCCGATCGCCAAAGACTTGCCTCGTGCCGTGGATTACAAGCGTTCGAGCAATAATGCGATTCGCACCTTTATGATGATTTTGTTGGATCGTTACCATAAGAAGGTAACGGTGCGTTTAGAGCGTGGCGTGGATATTGATGCCGCTTGTGGTCAGCTCGCCAATCGCTTTAAGGCAGATAAAGAGTTAGTACCCCGTTAGCCAAAAAATGCTAGCCGTCAAAATCAGACGCTTTCACGTCGTGCAACCAACGACGATACTGCCAATCTTCGTAAGAAAGACAGTATTCATAAAGACTTTTCAGTAGAATATCCCCACTGGGGCTTTTCCCTTGAAACAAAAGCACAGGGCGTTCAAGCGTTAGCTCAATCTCCGCCACCAGCACATCCCTTACTTTGTCTTCGCTCGTGGATTCGGGATGCTTTAAATGCCACAAAAGCCAATTTTGCAAGACTTTAATGGCGGATCCCCGTTCAAGGAACTGGGCTTTTAAGCTTTCGGCAAAGGCTTCTAAGATCATCGAAGGGTCTTTCTTTATCATAGTGTAACAATTTTCAAATTGTTACACTATTAAATCAACACGATGAGAACATCCGATATTTGTAAGTATAGCAAAAAAGAAGGGGACGCTAAAGTCCTCTAAAGAGAGGACTTTCTTTACCTGTTTTAGTAAAAATTAAAAAAATTAATCAATTTGGAAGATTTGCCTATTCCCTTAATTTAATACTTGTGTTAGCATTGTTCCAAATGGTATGTTGAGAACCGTTGGTTTAAACACATTAAGTTTTGGGACGTAACTTAGTATTATAATGACGAATCGTTATACTAATAGGAAAGTCCTTATATGTTACCTAGTTCAGTGTAAATACTGAGAGTTAAGGAGTAGAAATCCATGGCTTCGAATAAAGTGACCCCCATTTTATTGGCAGGATCCTTGTTTTTAGCAGGTATGGTAAATGTGGCAGATGCCCGCATTGAGCCCATTGACACCACTCGTCCTGAAGATCAACGTTTGACCCGTATGGAAGATTTAGTTGATGTTTCCGCACACCATTGGGCGTATGACGCCTTAGAAGAATTGGTAAGTAAGTACGACGTAATTGAAGGTTACCAAGTTGCTAACGGCAAGTTCAAGTTCAAAGGGGCTCAATATGCCACACGTTACGAACTCGCCGCTGCCTTGCGTGATGTCTTGTACTTAGTGCGTTCCGGTAAAGTGTTCTTGAAAAATAGTGACACCAAAACCTTGTCCGCTTTGGAATCTGAGTTTGCTCCTGAATTGGGTGCGTTGAAAGCGCGTACCGAAGCGTTAGAAGCTCGTGTGGGTGCTATTGAAGCCGATAAAGCTCGCTTTAAAGTCGGCGGTGACTTCACTGTTGGTGCTTTAGGCGGTTTTGAATCGGGTGACAATAGCTATGGCGATGCTGTTCAAGCGATTTCTCGTTTACGCCTAACCGTTGATGCCCCTGTTTACAAGGGTGAAGAAGGTAAGTTCTTAGGTGAAGGTCGTGTAAGAGTGCGTGCTGTTGCTGCTTTGGGTAGCAATACGGGTGGCATTATGGGACAAAGTCGTATCGCTGCGGATGCGTCTAACGGCAACCAAGCAGGTTCCAACGGAAGCACGAACGCTCGCCAAAATGTTTACTTAGATCGTGCAGGTTACGAACAAGATTTCAACTTGTTTAACAACAGCCACACCTTATTTGCAGGTATCTTGCCTTGGCGTGATTACTTCGACAAATCCGCTTACCGTGGTGATGAAAATACGCAATTCCAAAACAGTGCTTTGACGAACATTCCCGGTATGCCGACGAATGCTACGCTTGCAATGGCTGGTGTGAAAACGAATTTTGTCATCAACGATGACTTGACTGTTGGTTTGACTGCTGCGTATGGTGCACCGAACGAACGTAACGTTCAAAACAACTACTTTGCGAATGCTGAAGCTCGTGCCGATTATAACTGGGCGAATTTAGACAACCGCAAAACGAGCGTTTACGCTGGTTTAGTAGGTATTTTCAATGACAACAGTAACTATCAAGTTAATGGCGCCCCTGTTATTGGGTACTACCAAGAAGGGGGTTCTGGACCTTTGCGTCCTGTTTATGGCACTAACGTATTGGCACGTTCTGGAACGACCAATGCTTATGGACCAGGCAATACCCACTTGGTTTATTTCGGTTTAGATCAAGAAATCTACAAAGGCATTGGCTTGCATGCAGATTACATGTACAACAATGCTAGAGCGGGTTCTGCTTACTTGAACGGCATGAACCAAAACTACAACAACGCCAGTGGTTTCAGCACCTTCGGTGGGTCAAATGTCGCTTTAGCCCCTCGTCAAGCAGGTAGTGTTGCCTTACATATTCCCACGAAAACCCTTGGCTTCCGTGATGGCGACAACATCGGCGTAGGTTATGCGGTGACGACCTTCAGTGATGCTTTCACATCCGACGGACGTGATCGTATTGCTCAAGTGGTAGAAACCTACTACAACTTCCGCTTGAACGATCGTGTCAGCATCATTCCTAGCCTTCAAGCAGGCATCACGCCTTTTGGACGCTCTGATCAAGACTTGTTCTACGCTGGCGGACTTCGCACCAGCATCAAGTTCTAAGCTATTCTATAGCTAAAGCTAACAAAACGCCCTTTGCTCAACGAGCAGAGGGCGTTTTTATTTCTATACCCGTCTTTATGTTATAGTGAAAAGGTATAGTCGTCACTAGAGTTTTCCGTACAAATGAAAATACTCGGTATTGATCCAGGATTAGGACGCATCGGCTTTGGGTTGATTGATGTAAGCGTTCGCAACAGCCCCCAAGCACTCGGCTGGGGGGTGATTGAAACCACACCTAAAGCCCCCATCGGCAAGCGTTTGGTGGAAATCCATCATGATGTCAAAGCGTTGATTGAAGAGGCGGCTCCCGATGTTATCGCCATTGAATCGCTCTTTTATTTTCGTAACAATACAACGATTGTGCCTGTGGCTCAAGCCCGTGGCGTGCTTTTACTCTTGGCGGAACTCGCTGGCGTGCCGACGGTTGATTATACGCCGATGCAGGTCAAGCAAGCCTTAACAGGCTACGGCAAGGCGGAAAAGCACGAAGTCACAGAAGCTGTGATTCTGCGTTTGAACCTACTCAAAAAACCCACCCCCGACGATGCTGCCGACGGTCTAGCCATTGCACTGACCCATAGCCAATTCATTTAATCTATCGAACACTATATAGTGATGTGTTTTGACTGAAAGGCTTGTCATTTTTATGTTTTGGGTATAATGGGGGTATGTTCCCCTATTGGTGAGTCTTGCGACCTACCAAACCTATTTAATCTAAAAGGATGCTCCACCATGACGGCACTTAAAGAACGTAATTCCGTTGAACAAACCGTAAACTCCCGCCTTACCAAAATTGTTGCCACACTCGGGCCCGCCAGCCGTCACCCTGAAGGCATCTATAGCCTAATTTCTTCAGGAGCCAATGTCTTTCGCTTCAATTATTCCCACGCCGAATATGAAGAACTCGAAAAAGCGTATGTGAATGTCCGTAAAATCTCCAAAGAACTCGGCAAGCCTGTGGGCATTTTAAGCGATTTGCAAGGCCCTAAGTTCCGTGTCGGCTTCTTCGAAGGTAGCGAAGGCATCTCTGTAAAGGCTGGGCAGTCTCTACGTTTTGCCTACAGCGAAAAAAACGACGGTGGCAATGAAGGCTTAATTGTCTGTAATGTCAAACCCATGTTTGAAGCCTTTGAAATCGGCAACACCGTGTTGTTCGACGACGGCAACATCCAAATGAAGGTGACGTCTCGTGTAAGTTCCACCGAAGTGATCGTGGAAGTCTTGACAGACGGCACCTTAAAGCAACGCAAAGGCATCAACGTGCCTGAAATCACCATCCCTGTGGCGGCGTTGTCCGACAAAGACAAAACCGATTGTTTGTTTGCCTTAAAGCAAGGCACAGACTTTATGGCCCTTTCCTTTGTTCAACGCCCTGAAGATGTCATTGAACTCAGAAACTTCATGCTAGCTAATGGATGCACCCCCAACAACATCCCCAAAATTATCGTGAAAATCGAAAAGCCTCAAGCGGTTGAGCGTTTGGATGACATCCTCGCTGAAGCGGATGGTGTCATGGTCGCTCGTGGAGACTTGGGTGTGGAATTACCTGCTGAGCAAGTCCCTGCAGCTCAAAAAATGATGATCCGTAAATGTATTGAAGCAGGCAAGCCTGTTATTACAGCCACGCAAATGTTGGAATCTATGACCTCTGCTCCTGTGCCGACTCGTGCGGAAGTCTCTGATATTGCCAACGCCGTTTATGACGGTAGTGATGCCACCATGCTTTCGGGCGAATCCGCTTATGGAGACTACCCCACGGAATCCGTCAAAGTCATGGCAAAAGTGCAAGCCGAAGCCCGTAAGCATTACGGCGAGTTTACCAGTTTTGACAGCCTTTGTTATGAAGAGTACCCTGAATCTGTATCGCCTGAAATTGTGGCTCGTGCGGCGGTAGATGCCACTTGGGCCGGTGAAATTGAAGCCATTGTGGTCATGAGTTATTCAGGTGCCATGGCTCAACGTGTGTCCAAATATCGCCCTGAAGTGCCGATTATCGCCTTGACGCCAAATGAATCCGTTTTCTATCAACTCACCTTGCTTTACGCCGTTTTGCCTGTTCAATTTAAGGCAGCTGAAACCACGGAAGCAACTCTTGAAAGTATTCGTACTTGGTTGCTTGAAAAAGGCTTGGTCTCTTCAGGAGCCAACATCGTGGTCTGTGCAGGGACGACTGAATTGGCGGGATTAAGCAACAGCCTCTTAATCACCAAAGTATAAGAAACCCCTGTTTAAAAGACTTATAGTTTAGAGGAGTTTTGTCCATGAACGCCACGTCTTCAACGAATACAACGAATGTCTTCACATTTACTTTGCCTGATATTGGTGAGGGAGTAGCTGAAGGCGAGATTATGGCATGGTTTGCGGAAGAAGGGCAAAGCCTTCAAGAAGATCAAGCCCTCTTAGAAGTGATGACGGATAAGGTCACGGTCGAAATACCTGCACCTCGGGCGGGGATTTTACTTAAAAAGTACGTCCAAGTGGGTGATGTCGTGCCTGTTGGCAAAGCCTTGGTTGATATTCATTTTGGGGATGCCCCAGCGGAAGCCCCCTTCTCAAAAAGCCTCGAAAAAAAACCCGACGTTTCAACCACAAGCACTGCTCCAGTAAAAATGCCCCCTCAAACGCCAAAAGAGACCTCAATAGTGGAGCCTCCCCCTCAAACGACTTGTGCCTTAACTCACGCCGTGTTAGCCGCACCTGCCACACGCCAACTTGCCAAGCGTTTAAATGTGGATATTCACACCGTAGTAGGAACAGGGCTTCACGGACGGATTCGTCCTGAAGATGTGGAAGATCACGCACGCCGAGTCAGTGTGCCACAAGGGGCAACGTCTAGCCATACCAGTATTTTGCGTCAAAGTCCCTTAGAAGCGAAAGATATTCCGTATACAGGGATTCGCAAAAAAATTGGCGAACGACTTTTAGCCAGCACGAAAAACATCCCGAGCTTTGCGTATGTGGATGAAATCCGCATGGACAAAGTCGAAGCCTTACGCCAAGAACTCAAAGGCATGGCAAGTGAAGCAGGCGTGAAGCTTACGCCCTTGACCTTCGTTTTAAAAGCCGTGACCCTTGCCTTGCAAAGCTTTCCCCAGCTTAATAGCCGTTTAAATGACGCTCAAACGATCATTCATCAGCATGCGGGCATTCACTTGGGTGTGGCGGTAGATGCCCCCATTGGACTCGTGGTACCTGTCATTAGCAATGCCGAGCATTTACACCTATTTGAGATTGCCAAACGTGTTCAAGAACTGGGTATGCTTGCTCGAGACGGGAAACTCAAACCTCAGCAGCTGCAAGGTGGAACTTTCACCGTTTCAAGCATCGGCAGTATCGGCGGACTATTAGGGATTCCTATTATCAACGCCCCTGAAGTGGCTATTTTAGGCGTGAATGCCTTGCGTAAGGTCGCCGTGGTCAATGAGCGAGACGAGATTGTGGTCGGCAAAGTCTTAAACCTGTCGCTTAGTGCGGATCACCGTGTCGTCGACGGAGCTGATGCCGCTCGCTTTGTCAACCTGCTGAAGTCTCTCTTAGAATCGCCCGCTCAACTGCTTTTGTAGGGAACTAGCTTAAGCACCTCTTAAAATGCTTGCCTTTTAAGCATTACTATATTAAAATGCAATCAATGTTATGCTTTTACACGCGAAACTTATTACTTGAACCCCTGATCAATTGAGGACACTTTTTTATGAAAACGGCTTCGTTCAATGCGTTTACTAGTTCACCTATGGCAATGCAACACCCTTTGGCAAAGAATCAAAAAGCGTTGGGGCAATCCCAGCGTGAAGGTTTAAGTATTTTAATCCCCGTACCAGAATTTGACAAACTAAGCTCATTAAATTGTTTAGCTTTGAAACCTCAAAGCTTGGGAAACACAGTCCGTGTTCCTCTTGAAGAAGGTAACACTTTTACGGATGCTCTTGAAAACGCTTCTAGGTCTTGCAAAAGAAGACTTAGGTCAAGCTCTGAATCGGAATGGTCTTTACAAAATCTAAGTAAAGTATTGGAACAACACGGCTTGGACATTGGTATTGTTCGAAATCCAGAAGAAGGGGAACGACCTGGGCTTAAGGCGGTAATCGTCGCACCACGATTGAAAGAAGAAAAATATAGGCTTGTAATCCCATTTCTCGGAATCGGAAATCCGAGTCAGTTAGGAACACCATTCAGTCGACCTGAAGAGAAAAAAGACTCCATCATGGCTGAAGTTAAAAGGGTGTTTTCGGAGCAAGACCTAAAGATTATACTGAAAGAGTATAATAGACGAATGGGTCTCCTTAAAGCAGATATTTCAGTCTTATCCAGGGATAAGTCCTAGACATTATTAATTTTTCTACCCACGAAAGTCCTATTTCTCTCATTGCGAGGGTAGCTTGTCAATCTGTCAAGACCTCACAGGTGGGAGAACCGATTACTTTGTTTCACTCGCCATGACGCTGGATTATTTTGGATAAATTTCCCAGATCTTTCTATAAGATTTTGTCAATCCACCTTCAGAATATCAATATCTTGCGACGCCAAAGCAGGCAAATGAGTCTTTAAATAAGCGTTTAAGGTCTCCACTCGACCCGTCGCCAATAAGCGGACAAGATCCTTACCCTGCCCTTCAATACCAAGAGATTGACGCTCATAAGCAATCCCTAAACGCTCGGCAATCACCAAAACCAACGCTTCACTCGGATCTATAAAAATCGTCTTGGGCATATACCTGCGTAAATCGGCTTTCAAACCCAAGTAATGCGTACAACCAATAATCAAGGCTTCTGGCGGAGCCGCTTCAAACAAAGACGCATAACGATGCAATAAAACCTCTACCGATTCGACATCAGGGTTACCTTCTACCGCTTGAGCCAACCCTGCACAGGAAGCGCTCTGCCAGCTAAGTTGAGGGTAAGACGCATCAGCATATAAGCGTTTTGCTAAGGCAGGGTACGCCCCACTATTGACGGTAAGGGGCGTTGCCATGAGTCCCACATGGGCATGATGTTGCTCTGCCCCTAAGCTAGCGATCAGTTCACGCATCAACAAGGACAAGGTGGGTCGCAAAATATCAATGACGCGATCAGGACGTATGCCGTGCTGGGCAAAGACTTCAGGCGAGATACTTTCCCACACCGCTGATGCCGTATTACAGGCAAATAAAATATAGCTATTGTCGCAATGACGGGTCAATAAAGTGCCGACCAAGAGCAGGAGCCTCTCTCTTAAAAGGGCGGGATCTTTATCGCCATAGGGCATCCACGCCGAATCGGCAACAAAGCTAATGGGGCATCCTAAATTGGCAGACCACAATGTTTTAAGAACGTTTAAGCCCCCCACGCCTGAATCAAAAACAATCAAATGAGCAGGACGAGGGCTCAACCACTTTAAAGAAGCATCATCTTGAAGAAGAGAAAGAAGGGATTTAGGCATACTGGTTTACCGCCCGTTTCGCTTGAAGTAGGCATCCACCCCATCGGCGATCGCTTTGGCTTGCTGGCGTTGACGAAGCTCCGTATTCAGCACCTTCAGCTCATTGGCATTTGAAACATAGCCCAATTCACATAAAATGCTTGGCACCTTAACGTGATTAATCACATAAAACTGATTCTTTCTCACCCCACGATCCAGCACCGCCAAAGACTGCACCTGCTTGGCATGCACCGCTTGAGCCAAACTCAAGCTAAAGCCATGATAGTAATAGGTTTCAAGCCCATAAATCGCTGAACTATTGCTTGAATTGTGATGTACACTAATGAAAATATGCGGTTTAAGACTCTCTGCCACTTGGGTGATTTGTTTCAAACTCAAGAAGGTATCCGTGCTACGGGTCATGTAAACAAGGTAGCCTCGGGCTTGTAATTCATTGCGTAGTTTAAGGGCCACACTTAAATTCAAGGTTTTTTCCATAATACCGTCTCGCATCGCACCCGCATCTTTACCGCCATGCCCTGCATCAATCACAATAACCTTTCGACCGTTATTCGACGGACGACTCGGTTTTTCAGGACGGATCGGCGTATTCACTCGAGAAGGGTTCGCTAAATTAAAGCTGAGCTCTAAGGCATTTAAACTGGTAAAGGGCGTGCTTCTCAAATCTTCAAACGGCTTATTCAATTCCACCAACAAACGACTGCCTTGAGCCGACTGCATATGACTCAAGCTTTTCAAATACGGAAAATGGGACACATCAAAACCCATCGGCTCAGGAGGCGCCGTGACATTCAACAAGTCCACACTAAAGCGAGTAGGACTTTCCTTCACCACCTTGTACTGAATAGGGCGTTGCGATTCCAAACGAAACTTAACTGGCGTATTCGGGGATTCATTTGAAATATACAGTTGCTTTAAGGCACTCATGACCTTGGGCTGGGTGATTCTAACCTTGTCCCAAAACGGGTTCTTGGATTGAGACGGTTGAATAATCACACTGTTTTTAAAGGCGTTGTCTTGGCCTTGCAGCACCGTAAAATTACGAGGCTCTTCCGTCTCAATAACGACTCTCACCACATTCGGGGTATTTTGAGACACCCTCACAGACCACCCCTGCCAGTGCGTCACCCCTGATGTCGGGTAAGCCCCTTTCGCATCAGGCTCACTTGAAAAGAGTTTGGGCGAAATCGCCGCCGGTTCCAGATCCAAAACAAAGCGATGGGGATTTTCCAAGTAAAACTCATTTTTAACCTTAAGGGGAAGGCTATTGAGTGAAGGCTTTAGCATGAAGAATTGATCTTCAATTTCAATGAGTTCAATGGTCGTTCGGCTTTCAACAGGCTTCGGTTTAGAAACAGGGGTAGATGAGCCCTCACTGGCATTTGAAGGCACTGGTGAACTGGCATAGGTCGGACTTTTCGTATTTTCAATAACCCCACCACCATGCCTAGATTCGCTCCGCACGATGTTAGACGCTCCACCCAAAGGGTTCGGAATGAGGAGACGTCCGTTACTGAGGCTTACCAAGTTTAATGCCGTTAACGTCGTGCCTACCTTATAGGTGAGTACGACACGAGCTAAATCAATCAGACTACCGCCATGTTGAAGCAATTCCACTTTTTCAATGCCTTGCATGCCAACAGCGTAGCCTGAAGGCATGCCATTTTTTAGCTTGGAAAAGGGAAACTCAATAATCAGTTGATTCTTGGGGGCATCCAACTTCAAGAGGTATCGGGGGAAAGAACCTTCAGGCGTATTTTCGAACAAGCGTTCAGGCAAAAGGTAAAAGCCCTTTTCATCAATGTCAAAAGGTTGAGAGTCGATATTCGATTGAATCGACACAAGCGAAAACGCCACTGGTTTTGGGGGTAGCCGCAAGTCTGATTCCGCCCAAGAGAAAAGCGGACTCAGAAGTACCCCTACAAGGACGAGGGAAAAGAGATTAAAAATCGTATAAGTTCGCCACAAACGCACTAAGCAAAACCTCATTTATGCTAGATTTAATACTAACATAAGTACACCATTTTCGCATCGGTCTGTTTTTTTTGTTTCAGGATTTCACGGCCACAAAAAAGCCCTCCTTGAAGAAGGGCTTTTTGAAGCTTAACGCTTGGAGTATTGAGGTTTCTTACGAGCTTTGTGAAGTCCGTATTTCTTACGTTCTTTTACACGAGCGTCACGAGTTAAGAAGCCTTCGACACGCATCAAACGAGCATAATCAGGGTTGAGTTCGGCTAAAGCACGAGCCACACCCAAGCGAATCGCTTGAGATTGACCGACTTTTCCACCACCTTCAACCTTACACAAAACCGTGTATTGAGATTCTACACCTGCTGAAACCAAGGCTTGCTTGACCGAAACATGCAAAGACGCACGGTTTCCAAGATACTCTTCAACACTTTTGCCGTTGATGAGGATCGTACCTGTACCAGGCAATAAACGCACACGGGCAATCGCCGATTTACGGCGACCTGTACCACGTTGTCCAACTTGGGGATAAGACATATAACGTCTCCTAAATTAATCCTTGTAAACAAATAAATCTTGCAAAGCCTATTGGGGGAATGCTTTAGGCTGTTGAGCTTCATGCGGATGTTCAGCACCCACATAAACGTGAAGTTTCTTAATTTGCTGACGACCTAAACGGTTGTGAGGCAACATGCCACGCACGGCAATTTCCATAATACGCTCTGGCTTACGATCCATCATTTGTCTAAAGGTAAAGGTTTTAATCCCACCAATAAAACCCGTATGGTGACGGTAAAGTTTTTCTTCATACTTCTTACCCGAAACGACCACTTTTTCCGCATTGATGATGATGACATTGTCACCACTGTCAATATGAGGGGTGTAAGTAGGCTTGTGCTTTCCACGAAGCACATTAGCGATTTGAACCGCTAAACGACCGACGGTTTGACCATCCGCATCGACGATGTACCATTCTTTTTGGACTTCATCGGTTTTGGCAGAATAGGTTTTCAACATTTGAAAACTCCTTTTTAAGGGCATGGCTTAAAGTTTTGACACGCACATCATTAAATTGTAAACAGGGTGCTTCATAATGAATCGCCATGAGCGTTAAACCTTGTGACGGGGCAGTCCGCAGAGACGCAGGGCGATCGCATTGACCTAACACATCTTGAGCTGAAAGAAGCGAAGTCGAAGCTTGACTTCTATTGTCACCCAAACCATGCAGATATGCAACCATATTCCTTATCATTTTATACAAAAAACGATTTCCTACAAGGTCAAAAACGATTTCTTCTTCAAATTGTTGCGAAAAAGACGCATAATGTAACAAACAGCGATCATCCGTAACCGAACTACCCGGTGATTTAAAGAAAGAAAAGTCATGTTCCCCCAAAAAAATTTGGACGGCTTCTTGCATGACGGCGACATTCAGCGGTTGATGAATCAACGTCGCATTACTCGCTTGATGCGGACGACGAGTCGGAGCCAGCAGCCATTTGTAACGATACCACTTGGCAACCGCGTCAAACTGCACCGAAGGGAAATAGCCTTGCTCATCAGGCAAGCCTGCGTTCAAGACTTCAGTCACCGCAATTTCAGAAGGCAACTTCGCATTGAGGGCTAAGCTTAAATCAGGCACACGAGCCAAAAAGTCATCGCTGACATCGAGTTCCGCCACCTGCCCTTGGGCATGTACCCCTTGATCTGTTCGGGACGCAAAGTGTAAGCGCTTGACATGAGACTTTAGGTTCAATGCTTCCAATGCCTGCCATAATTCGCCTTGCACCGTACGGCAAGAACTACCGTATTGGGCTTGGCTACCGCTAAACGGTGTGCCGTCATAATGAACTAGTAAGTAGAGTCTCACATTTTTCCCTTTTTCGTATTTTTTAGAAGTCTTCTTTTTTTGGATTTCGAGCTTCCTTTTATAGCTGGTCGTTATCAGAGACCTTTGCTCCGCCAAAGGTCTCCGACACCTCTAAAGGCGGTTTAAGGAGGGGGGAAGAGAAGGAAATTGTTGCGACTCTCCTTCTCTTCCCCCCTCCTTAAAAATCCTCCCCCCATCTCATCCTTTTCGCTTGCTCCAGTTTCACCCGTTGGACGTCCGCAAAATCGCTCGGGGATTCGCAGTGCGCTCACCCGCTCGGATTTAGTGCTTGGACGTCGGCTCGTGCAACGATTTCGGCATTCCCAATTTTTGGATTAAGAAGACAAAGTCCCATCACATAAGTCTTTTAAAAAGGACACGAAACAAAAGCGTCGTGTCCTTTAAACTAGTGTGCTTTGTGCGACTAAACCAATTGAACAATCGCCATTTGCGTGTTGTCTCCACGACGGCGGTGTGTTTTCAACACACGGATGTATCCGCCTTGACGTTCCGCATAGCGAGGGCCAATCTCAGCAAATACTTTACGCAAAACCGTTTCTTCAATCGGGTTGCCTTTCGCTGATTCAATCACTTGACCAGTTTTCACCTTGTACAAACGCTTAGATGCCATACGAACATCATTCAAATTACCACGCTTTGCATAGGTTACAATAGGACTTGCGAATGAAACCAAAACTTTAGCACGCGTGACCGTCGTTTCAATTTCACCATGTAAGAAGAGTTGAGTTGCCAAAGAACGCATCAACGCTTTACGTTGATCGACAGGCAAACCCAATTTTTTCACTCGATTACGGTGTCTCATAATCATCAAACTCCATATAAATTGTTGTAAGAATTAGTCCACAGGAAGAAGGGCATCTTCAGGACTGGGCTTTAAATCAATACCAAAGGCCTTTAAGCGTTCGATGACTTCATCTGCCGATTTTTTGCCGAAGTTTTTAATGTTCAACAAATCATGTTCAGATTTCAACATCAATTCTTGGATGCTGTGGATATTCGCTCGCTTCAAGCAATTGAAGGCACGAACCGAAAGTTCTAAATCTTCAATTGTAATAGAAGGGGCATTATCTTCCATAACTTCTTCTTTTTCAACGATGGGTTGCGTGACAACCGTTGGCACGCCCATCAAAGAAGCAATCGGCACCAAGTTTTCAATTAAGATGTTCGCCGCTTGACTCAAGGCAGAGGTAACATCAACGCTACCATCCGACCACAATTCAAGTTCCAAACTATCATAATCGGTGCGAGTCCCTACACGAAGTGCTTCAACATTATAAGCAACTCGACGAATCGGCATAAACGCAGCATCCAAAGGCAAAGCATCATGGCTGGCGTTTGCGGAAGACTGTGTTTTGTCTGCAGGGACGTAACCCACACCAGACTCAACCGTCAACTCCACCGCCAAATGACCGTCTTTACTCAAGGTGGCAATATGCCAGTCAGGGTTTAAGACTTCAATGCCTGCTGGCAATTCAAGGTCTTTCGCCGTGACTTCACCGACACGCTTTACATCTAAACGCAAAACCGCAGGTTCGCCTGTTTCAGACTTCAGAACAACGCCTTTGAAGTTCAACAGAATATCGAGGACGTCTTCAACGACACCGTCAATATTGGTAAACTCATGGGAAACGCCTTCAAAGCGAGCAGACGTAATGGCTGAACCTTGAATCGATGAAAGCAAAACCCGACGCAACGCATTACCAATGGTCGTACCGTAACCGCCTTGCATAGGCTCTAAGACGAACTTACCGTAAACAGAACCGTCGTGTTCTGTGTTTTTGGTGAGACATTTGATATTTAATGAATGTTCAATCATAGTGAACACAAACCTCCAAATCACTTAAAATCTTGTAATACAATAATATACTAAAATTCCAAACTTATCTAGAGTAGTATTCAACCACAAGTTGTTCACGAGTGTTGGGATCCAGCTCTTCACGTTCAGGCAAGCGATCAAAACGAACAGACGCCGTTTCCTTACTTACCGTCAACCATACCGCAGGGCTTACATAAGCTTGAGCGGATTCAGATGTGCGGACGATGAAATCCACACTATTAGGACGCACTGAAATCACCGTGCCGTCTTTCACCAAGATAGAAGGTACGGTTACACGATGCCCATTCAATAAGAAGTGACCGTGTGCGACCATTTGACGCGCTTGACGACGTGTTTCAGCCAATCCTGCACGGAAGACCACATTGTCTAAACGACGTTCAAGAACTTGAAGCAAAATCGTACCTGTGTTGCCTTTACTACGGTTGGCGATTTCGTAATAGCGACGAAGTTGCTTTTCACGAATCCCAAAACGCATTTTAAGACGTTGCTTTTCTTTTAATTGCTGAGCAAATTCAGAAATTTTCTTGTGTGCTTGCCCATGCTGACCTGAGGCATAGGGACGACGCTTCATAACCGCATCGATTTTAGGGGTTTCGGTTAGATTGACCCCAAGGTTACGGGATATTTTGGCTGCTGGGCCGGTATATCTTCCCACGTTATAATCTCCTTAACATCTTTTAAGCACTAAACGCGACGGCGTTTAGGCGGGCGGCATCCATTGTGTGGAATGGGGGTAACATCTTTAATCAACGTGATTTCAAGTCCTGAAACTTGTAAGGCACGAATCGCTGTTTCCCGACCTGAACCAGGTCCATTCACATAGACTTTAACCGTTTTCATACCTTGTTCCATTGAACGTTTTGCCACAAGTTCCGATGCCGATTGTGCGGCGAAAGGCGTACTTTTACGAACCCCTTTAAAGCCTGCTACACCAGCACTCGCCCAGGCAATCACATTGCCTTGTGTGTCTGTAGACGTTACAACGGTGTTGTTAAATGTGGATTGAACAAAGACCATGCCTTGAACCACATTTTTCTTTTCTTTCTTTTTTGGCTTAGTTACTTTTGCCATCATTTCATTAACCCCTAATTATTTCTTGCCTTTAATGGGCGACGATTTGCGACCACGGCGAGTACGTGCGTTCGTTTTCGTACGTTGACCACGACAAGGTAGTCCACGACGGTGACGAATACCACGATAACTGGCAATTTCCATTAAACGCTTAATGTTCATTGCTTCTTGGCGACGCAAGTCACCTTCAACGATGTAAGTGCCTTCGATCGCTTCACGAAGTTTGTTGACTTCGGTTTCGGTCAAGTCTTTTACACGTTTGTCAGGGTCAATGCCTGTTTTTTCTAAAATGACTTTAGAAAGGCTATAACCTACACCATAGATGTAAGGAAGTGCGTAAAGCACTTTTTTGTTTTTCGGTAGGTCCACACCGACTAATCGGGCCATGCCGTTATCTCCTTGTATCCTTTTCTAACTGAAAATTAAGATAGTTTACCTATCAGTGGCCAATAAAGACCTGAAGAAATGACTCTTCATACTACAATCTAAATCAAACACAAATAAATAACAAGCTTGCAATTGTAACAAGTTTTTAGATGCATTGAGTGGTGTTACTTTTTGGGGATTTTCGTTTATTTTTAAAGCGGGTCGTCGTCAGAGACCTTTGCTCCGCCAAAGGTCTCCAAATGGTTACACAAGCAGACGTCCAAGCACTAAATCCGAGCGGGTGAGCGAACTGCGAATCCCCGAGTGATTTTGCGGACGTCGTGCAAGGGACTGATGCGACGAGGTGGGTCAAAAGGGGGTGGATTTTCAAGGAGGGGGAAATGAGGGAGGAGAAACGCAATACGTCCTCCCTTCCCCCTCCTTGAACCGCCTTTGGGGGTTTGGGGAGTCTTTGGCGGCACAAAGACCCCCAAGCACCAGCTCAAAAAGGGAACTAGAAATCCAAAAAATGGTTTTTCAAAATAACACTTTATTAAACATAAAAAAGCGTGCTTAAATCAAAACGGCTTGTTTCCCTAAAGCAAGTACCCATTACGGATTTTTTAAGACCTTCTAAGAAACGCCTTCGGCAGATGCTTCTGCGTGAGACACCGCTTTATGAATGAGATAGAGCAACTTCGTTTCGCAAGCATCTAAATCTTCTTCACTACGAGCTTCCCAACGAAGACTCAAAACAGGCTCGGTGTTAGACGCCCTTACCAAGACAAAGCCTCCATCCAACGCAAGGCGGATGCCGTCTAAGGTGGAAAGTCCTAAAATCGCTTGATTGCCAAAAAGCGTTTTTGCTTCATGACGCTTTTGTAAGGCGTCTTTCAGATACGCCATCACGGCAGGGCTTAAATGAGCGTCCACCGCATAACGCAACTCGTCGGAAATCATGGTTTTGGGCAAGCTGTTGACCAAAGAACTCAAGGGCAATGTCGGATTGCTCGCCATTTGACGAGCGTCATCCAAGACTTGTGCCATACGCATCATGCCGTAAAAGGCATCATCAAAGCCCCAATGCTCGTCCTTAAAGAAGAAGTGCCCGCTTAATTCACCGCCCAATACCGCCTTTTCAACCTTCATGGTGTTTTTGATTTTGGCATGCCCTGTGGGCGACACAATGGCTTCTGCCCCCGCTTCGGTGATGCCTGTAAACAAATGTTGACTACATTTGACTTCCGCCACCACTTTTGGCGGGGCTTCATCAGGGAACTTGACCCGACGTCGACGCATCATGGCTTGCGTCATCAATAATAATAGAAAGTCCCCTGCAATGACTTTCCCTTGATCATCCACCACGCCCAAACGATCACTGTCGCCGTCAAAAGCCACACCAAAATCAGCGTGATGTGTTCGGACTGCTTCGATTAAATCCGCCAAGTTTTTGGCTTTAGAAGGATCAGGATGGTGATTCGGAAAGCGTCCGTCGACTTCGGTGAACAACGGCACGCATTCAATACCGAAGGCGTCTAATAAGGGAACAGCCACTAGTCCGCCTGTGGCGTTGCCTGCATCCACGACGATTTTAAGCGGATGGGCATTTTTAGGGAAGTTCGCTTGCATCCAGTTTAAATAATCGGGGATCGGGTTGTAGGTCGTCACCTGCCCACGAGGGGTGATGGTTTCCATTACTGTATTTTGCTGGGCTTCAAAGAAGGTTTTGACCTCTTGCACTTCTTCACGGGTGAGGGCATGACCACCAAGCGTCCATTTAAGACCGTTGTACGGAGCAGGGTTATGACTTGCGGTTACCGTCAGCGTGGCATCAGGCTTGGCGATGCCTTCGGGTAAATCGAGCCATTCACTGGCATACACCATAGGCGAAGGTTGCAAGCCTAAATCGATGACGTTGACCCCTAAATCGAGCAAGGTGTTTTTCAACGCTTCAAAAAGCTCGGGGCTATGCAGACGGGCATCGTAACCAGCGGCGATCGTAAAGGGCAGAAAGGGCTGGTCGGCTCCTTTTTTTGCTTGGCAAAAAGCGACAAAGGCTCGAGCCATGTGTTGATAGGTGACTGTGTCAAATAAATCAGGGGTTACAATGGCACGCACATCATAGGTACAGAAGCAGGCGGACGTTCTAGTCGGTGTCATGGAAGGAGCCTTTCATAAACAGAGTGGATATTCCCCAAAATTCTAACATAAACAGAGGAGCTATTCGACGAAAATCTTTACAAATGTTAAAATATAGGACACATCCAGCATTTGAAAGGAAACACCCCTGCCTTGCGACATTTCATCAAAACATTACCCTTTGTCCTACTCACCGCATGGACGACCCTTGCGTCCGCCTTCGCTGAAGAGGCGATCCCTTTGGCGGAAATCTTGAAGCCTTCAGGGGAAAGCACGGCGAGTGGTGGTAGCGATGTCAACATGAGCATGATTCTCTTCAATACCTTGTTGGTCTTGGGCGTCGGGCTTTGGGTGATGCGTCAAATCTGGTTTGTGGAATGGGCGGAACGTGTGAAGGTGGCTCATTTAGAAGACGGCAAGCCGATTCTAATCGCCATGTGGCAAGCGATGCGTCTTTCGTGGGGGGGGATTCTAACGCCTCCAGTCCGTCAGGCACTCAGGCCTTTAGCCAAGCCCACGATGCCTTCAGCGTCTTCCGTGCCGTCATGGTTGGAACGCTTGGATGTTCAAACGCTCGACACAGGCACAAAATTGCATTGGTTGCGGGTGCATGGGCAGGATTACATCCTGACTGAAACCGCCAACCATAGCCAGTGGATGAAACTTGGTGAAGACGGCGATGCCATGGAGGCGATCCCTTCAGTGGAAGGCGTGGCTCCTGTGGCGAAGGTGGAGGCATCACCTGTTTACCAGCTTCCCGATTACTTGGATACGGTGTAGCTTGTTTTATGTTTAGAAAGTGATGTTTTAGATTCGTCATTTTTTGGGATTTCTAGCTTCGTTTAACGCTGGTGCTTGGGGGTCTTTGTGCCGCCAAAGACTCCCCAAACCCCCAAAGGCGGTTTAAGGAGGGGGAAGGGAGGACGTATTGCGTTTCTCCTCCCTCATTTCCCCCTCCTTAAAAATCCACCCCCTTTTGACCCACCTCCTCGCATCATTCCTTTGCACGACGTCCGCAAAATCGCTCGGGGATTCGCAGTACGCTCACCCGCTCGGATTTAGTGCTTGGACGCCTGCTGGTGCAACCATTTTACGCACATCACTGTTTATTCTAAAACCACTACAGACGAAACCTATCGAGTGACTTGAATCCGTAAAATACGATTGCTTACTTCAAACGGCTTTTGAGTTGAGGCACGATCGCCTGATAGGTTTTACCTTCCGCATCATCGATGCCCCCAAACGGCGTGTGGTGCTCCAAAAACGGATCCAACTGCAACGGCTCGTGACGCCCCACCGGAATTGGCGAACTATGAGCCAAAGGCTCCACGTTACGGTAGCCATACGCCGTCTTAATCCCCGACATCAAAAAGAAGGGTGAAATCCACGGCTTGAGGGCTTGCACGCCTGCCACACTAAAGGCGGTGGGAATGTCGTCCACATGAAGCACGCCATCCGCAAACTCTAGCTTGCGACCGCCTGAAGGGGCGTGATGCTTGGCGGATTGACGTCGCTTCATTTGCGATTCAACCTTGTCCGACAAGGGGTTGGCAATTAAGGCCCCTGCGTAAATACCTGCCCCCAAACCAGCGACGACCGTGGCAAAGCGTGCCAAAGGATTCCGAAACTTGGTAAAGCCTAAGGCGTTAGAAACCGTAAGTCCCGCTCCTGCACCAAAGCCACACATCGCAATGTTGGCGACATATTGAAAAATGCCTTCTTTGACCACATCATCATTTTTTTTGTCACTTTTGCCTTGCAAACGATTGGCTAAAAAGCCTGCCACCACACCACTACCCACACTGGCTAAACCCACGCCTAAAAAAGGAACCGCCGCTTCACTCATAAACTCTTTTGCGGTAAGCCCCATGGCTTTTTGAAAGGATTTGAAAGAAAAATGTCCGTTTTCAAAAGCACCCGCAAAATCGCTTAAATCTTCATTGGTAGGCAACGCCAAACGCAATTCATGACGCACCAAGACCCGTGCAGCCTTACGAGCCAACGAGGCATACCTATATTTAGCATAATCATACGCATTAAAATTATGAAGGTCTTCGGCAATACGTTGAGGCAACTCAAGTTGTACAATGGCTTGGCGAGTTTTGGCTTGGGCGTCTTTAGGCAGTTGCTTCAACCATGTTTGAAGTCGGTGATAAGACGCTTCAACATTTTTTTCTTCCGCCAATTGAGCCTTCCATTCAGGAGGCAAGACTTGCACGCCTGTTTCCGCATCCGCCGTTAAGCGGTGGGCTCTTTCTAGTACAGCTTTCATGCTACTCTGATGCAATTTTTCCAGTTTTTCTTTGGTTTCGATGAAAACACTTGCGATTTCTGCCTGTGTTTTACCAATAAACATCCCTCGAAGCTGTTCTTTGTGATACAAACGAATCGCGCGAGCCACGCCACCCACTTGAACATCTAGCGGGACTTGTCCTGCTTCAATGGATTGAAAAATGCCTTGGGCTGATTCAGGTGTCAACTTGGTGCTGGGATCCAATTTCCCCCATAACAAGGGCGACAACCAAGAAAGGCGCCTGTACTGCTTGCGTGCTTCAAGTTGACCTTCCTTGAACACATCACGATTTTGATCATTAAAATAAGCAACAGCGGCGTTGGTGGTGTTAAAGGCTTTGGCATCGGGAGCCATCAACCATTTCGTGGCAAGCACGGTGGCGACCGTGGGGATCCCCATGCGAATGGCGTCATCTTGCAAGCGCTTATTACGTTCTTCAGGCGTTTTACTTTGGTAAACATCCTTAGTCGCTTGTATGGCAAGTAAACTGGGGTAAACCAAAACAGGCACACGGTTTGCCCAAGGCAAAATGGCTCCATTGGGATGGTCCAAATAAGTGCCTATACTACTTAATTTTAAAGCCAATTTACTCATTTTATGAATAATATCTTTCTTTGAGCCATAAAATAACGGGGCAATCGCTTAAACGTTTAAAAACATTTTAGTGTGCGGTGCTTTATTGCTATTGAGAATCATTTTCAATTAAGAGCTTATCAAAAGGGAAAGTGCTTGTCAACGGTTCAATTTAAAAATATTCTATTTGGTATTTGAGGTATTTGCACTATAATAAACACGTGCCTTGTTTCAACATTTAAAGGACTTTTTTCATGCCTGAAAAATCATACAATGTCGCTATTTTAGGAGCCTCTGGTTTAGTGGGAGGCAAAATTCTCGCCTTCTTAGAAGAGCGAAATTTCCCGATTGACACGCTTAAGCTTTTGGCATCTAAGCGTTCGGTGGGGCAGACCTTGCTCTTTCACGGCAAGCCCATTGCCATTGAAGAAGCCACACCTGAAGCCTTTGAAGGGGTGGATATTGTTCTCGCCAGTGCAGGAGGCTCCATTAGCGAAGCCCTCGCTCCTGAAGCCGTCAAGCGTGGGGCGGTGGTCATTGACAATACCAGCCATTACCGCATGCACCCCGACGTGCCACTTGTGGTAGGCGGCGTCAATGAAGAGGCGTTGTTGAGCCATCACGGGATTATTGCGAATCCCAATTGTTCGACGGCTCAATTGATGCCTGTGCTTAAAACGATTCAAGCACTCGCTGGTTTAGAGCGGGTGATTGTCAGTACCTATCAATCGGTGAGTGGTGGAGGCAAAGAAGCCCTCGATGAATTACGAGCAGAACTCGCTCACGATTTTGAGCATGGGCAGCTTGAAGGACGCTCCGACGCCTTTGCCGATTCGACCTTTGATCGACAAATTTTTAAGCGTTCCATTGCCTTTAACCTCATTCCGCATATTGATGTCTTTAGTGAAGACGGCGTGGAAGCAGGCTATACCAAGGAAGAGTTAAAACTCATTCACGAAACGAAAAAGATTTTAAGCTTGCCGAATCTACCCATTACGGCAACGGCGGTGAGAGTCCCTGTTTTGGTGGGACATAGCGAATCCGTGACGGTGGATTGTTCTCGTGCCGTGTCGCTTGAAGCCCTCACACAAGCCTTGAAAGAAACGCCTGATGTCGTGGTGGCAGACAGTCATCAAGGCTATTTTACCCCACGAGAAACCGCTCATACGGATCCTGTCTACGTCTCACGCATCCGCAAGGATACCTCAAACCCTGAACGAGGCTTTAACCTGTGGGTCGTTTCAGATAATCTCCGCATTGGAGCAGCCCTGAACGCCGTGCGTATCGCCGAAGCGTTGGTGCGTTTGAATAAGGTCGGCGTGCCTGAAAGCGCGTTAACGTTCTAAGATAGTCTTTGCCATAGAAGATCGAGGTTTTTATATGAATCCCCTTGCAAAAGTAATTACCGCTTGTGTGACGCCGTTTTCTGAAGACGGCACAAAACTTGATGCGTCTCGTTTTACCGCCTTGTGTGAATACCTGATTCAAAATGGTAGTGACGGCTTGTTGGTGCATGGTACCACAGGCGAAGGGCCGTGCTTAAGCCTTGAAGAAAAAAAAGAGCTGGTTTGCTTAGCTCGCACGATGATTGAAAACCGTGCGGCTCACGTTCATTTAATGGCGTCTATCAACGGCAATGACACCCACGCCGTTGTTGAGCAGGTGCAAGGCTTGCTGGATCAAACTGAGCGTCCTGATTCCTTGCTGGTGGTCGTGCCGTTTTACAACAAACCCACGCAAGCAGGCATGATCGCTCACTTTGAAGCTGTGGCTAATGTCGCCGAAGGCATTCCTATCGTGATTTATAATATCCCCAATCGTACAGGGGTTGCGATGCAGGCCGACACCATGAAGACCTTGCACGATCGTTTGGGTGCCAAGATCTTGGGCGTCAAGCAAAGTGACGCCAGCATGGATGCTTTAAGTGCCATTACTCGGCTTTTGCCTTATGAAGACACAGGCTTTGTGGTGTGGTCAGGCGATGATAGCTTAACCTTGCCCATGCTGGCTCTCGGGGCAAAAGGCGTCATTAGTGTGGCGAGTCACATCATTGGCAATGAACTCTATGCCATGATTGAAGCCTTTGAAGCAGGCAAAACCGCCAAAGCCTTGACGCTTCAGCATCAAATGCTCCCCACCATGCGATCCATCTTCAAAGTCACCAACCCGATTTTGGTCAAAGCGTGTATGGCACAACAGGGGTTTGTGCATCCGAGTATGCGTTTGCCGATGTTGTTGGAAGACATTCATCATTCGATGGCTAAAGTGATTCTCCACCAGCAGCAAGCGTTGGCTTTATAAGACTTGGCATTTGAATTATGTTTCATCTAAAATAAAAAATGAAGCTACACAAACATAAAGGATGCCCACATGATGATGAGTGCCACAACCAAGTATATTTTCGTAACAGGCGGTGTCGTCTCGTCCCTAGGCAAAGGCATTGTCGCCGCATCCTTGGGTCGCTTGCTTCGTGCGAGAGGACTCACCGCCACCATTTTAAAGTTTGACCCTTATATTAACGTCGATCCCGGCACGATGAACCCCTATCAGCACGGCGAAGTTTTCGTCACCGACGACGGTGCTGAAACCGATTTAGACTTGGGGCATTATGAACGCTTTATCGACACCAACCTCACGAAGCTCAACAACGTTACCGCAGGGCGTGTGTATCAAACCATTTTGAAAAAAGAACGTCGTGGGGAATACCTTGGGGCAACCGTTCAAGTCATTCCGCATGTGACCAATGAAATTAAGCAACGCATTAAAGATGCCACCACACGACTCGCCCCTGATGTCATGATTGTGGAAATCGGCGGAACGGTTGGGGATATTGAAAGCTTGCCTTTTATGGAAGCCATTCGTCAATTCCGTTATGATGTCGGCTTTAAAAATGCGTGCTTCATTCATGTCACGTTGATTCCCTATTTACCCACCAGTGGTGAAGTGAAAACCAAGCCCAGCCAACATAGCGTCAATACCTTGCGTAGTATCGGGATTCAGCCTGATATTCTCGTTTGCCGAACGGAACATCCCCTTTCTCGTGCGGACAAGCAAAAGTTGGCGTTGTTCACCAACATCGAATATGAAAACGTCATTATGGGTGAAACCCTCTCGACGCTTTATGAAGTGCCTTTGGCGCTTGAAAAAGAAGGCCTCGCTAAATCCGTGTTGAGTGTGTTGAATTTGAACGATACGCCTGAACCGAATCTCACCGCGTGGCGAGCCATGGTGGATAAAGTCAAAAACCCCACGCATCATGTGGATATTGCCATTGTGGGCAAATACACGCAACTGTCGGATGCCTACCTATCTGTGGTGGAATCCTTGTATCACGCTGGCATTGAACATGCCACCAAGGTCAAGCTTCACTGGATTGATTCTGAACAATGTACGGATGACGCCACCATCGCCAGCCTGCTAGAAGGCAAGGACGGCGTGGTCATCCCTGGAGGCTTCGGCTCTCGTGGGATTGAGGGTAAAATCAATGTCGTGCGTTATGTGCGTGAACATCAGATTCCTTTGCTCGGCTTGTGTGTAGGGCTTCAATGCGTGGTCATTGAGTTTGCAAGACATATCGCCAATCTGCAAAACGCCAATAGCTATGAGTTTGACGAGCAGACGCCTCACCCTGTGATTGCCATGATGAATGAGCAACGAGAAATCACGGAAAAAGGCGGTACCATGCGTTTGGGGCAGTATCCGTGCCACTTGATTAAGGGGTCTAAGGCGTATGCGGCGTATGGCACCGAAGTGGTGATGGAACGTCATCGTCATCGTTATGAGTTCAACAACACCTATCGTGAGCAGTTGGAAGGCTTGGGCTTGGTGATTTCAGGCACGTCGCCTGATCGTGAGCTGGTGGAAGTGGTTGAGCTGAAGAACCATCCGTTTTTTGTGGCGGTGCAGTATCACCCTGAATTTAAGTCTCGTCCGAATCATCCGCATCCCTTGTTTACGGCATTTGTCGGTAAAGCGTTGGATGTTCAGCGTTTAGCAACGGCAAAAGAAGGCTCCGCTACGGTTTAAAATAGTTTTTTTGGATGTCTAGCTCCTTTTATAGCTGGTCGTCGTCATATTCTCTTTATAAATAAAATTGATAGTCTTAGAATGCTTGTACCAGCAGGCGTCCAAGCACTAAATCCGAGCGGGTGAGCGTACTGCGAATCCCCGAGCGATTTTGCGGACGTCGTGCAACGAGAATGATGCGACGAGGTGGGTAAAGGGGGAGGATTTTCAAGGAGGGGGAAAAGGGAGGAGAAACGCAATACGTCCTCCCTTCCCCCTCCTTGAACCGCCTTTAGAGGTGTTGGAGACCTTTGGCGGAGCAAAGGTCTCTGACGACGACCAGCTTTAAAAATAAACGAAAATCCCAAAAATAGACCGTTTCAAAATATCACTTCTAATGTAACGCTTCTTCGTGAAGACTTGAATCTAGCGTTTAAGCAGGCTACACTTATAGAAAAGAATCTCGGAACTCAAAACTGCAAGGTGTTGCTCATGTTTGAATCGCCCTATCAACCCGAATCCATTGCTCTTGAAGGGCTAGAACGCTACGGCACAGTCTTCACCTACAAAGCCAACAAAAACGATGCCACCCCCATGATGCGACAATTCCTTGACGTCAAGGAACAGTATCGAGATCTCATTCTGCTCTACCGTATGGGTGATTTTTACGAAACCTTTTTTGAAGATGCCGTTTTAGCGGCTCGTCACTTGGAATTGACCTTAACAGGTAAGGATTGCGGTGCCTTAGGCAAAATCCCGATGGCAGGCGTGCCTGTTAAATCGGTGGATGTCTATGTGCCTCGCTTATTGAATGCAGGCTTTAAAATCGCTATTTGCGAGCAGATGGAAGATCCTGCGACGGCGAAAGGCATCGTCAAGCGTGATGTGGTGCGGATTTTATCCGCAGGGACGGTCACCGAAAGTCAACAGTTGACGCCTCATCAGGCTCATTATTTAGCGGCGGTTTTATTGCCCAAAGGAATGAACGGGTCGTCAAAGGATGCTCATCTCAACAAAACACCCTGTGCCTTAGCCTATGTGGATATTAGCACAGGACGTTTTTGCGTGACTGAATTGCCGTATACGCATGTATTGGCTGAACTCGACAGACTTGCTCCGCAAGAGCTGTTGGTGCAAGGCGTGCTTCAAAAGTCGGACATCCCCGGTATTCCAGGGCGTTGGATGTCGGATGTCCCAGCGGAAATCCAAGAAAAAGCACCCTGCACGCCTTTGGCGAAAGATGTGATTACGAGTAAAAACGCCTATGAACGCATTTGCCATTTGTTGAATGTGGCAAGCCTAGAAGGTTACGGCATTTATGAGACGGATACGGCTCTTATTCAAGCCTGTGGGATGCTGGTACATTATTTGAATTATAGTTTTTTGGAAACACCTGTGCATTTTGACGGCATTCAACGTATTTATGCCAACACGCAAGTGCGTCTTTCGGCGAATGCTCGTAAGCATTTGGAGCTTTTACCGAATCCGAAAGAACACCATACGGTTTCCTTGTATCAGATTTTAAACCGCTGTATGACGCCCATGGGGCAACGCCTCTTGAAAGAGTGGGTGGGCTGCCCGACGCATCACCTGCCAGAGCTGGAAAGTCGCCTTGAAGCGGTGGAAGATTTGGTGAATCAACCGCATACACGTCAATTGTTGCGTCAATTGTTGCCGAATATCTATGATGTGGAGCGTTTGGCGACTCGACTGGCGAACTTGTCTGCCACGCCTCGTGATTTAGGGGCGTTGATGCAATCCTTGAAAGTATTGCCCCGCTTGAGTCAAACGGTCTTACGATGTTCCGCTTTTTATTTGGAGCGTTTGAAAGCGTTTCCCCCTGAACTCGGGCAAGCTTTGGCGTTGATGGAAAATGCCTTGCAAGACGATTTGCCCATTACGCTGAAAGACGGCGGGATTATTCGTCCTAATTTTAGCCCTACGTTGGATGAACTGCGGGATTTGGTGCAGAATCAAGCCCAGTGGATCGACGCCTATGAAGTCCAAGAACGTGAAGCCACAGGCATTAAGCACCTAAAAGTACAGTTCACCAATGCCACAGGCTATTTTATTGAAGTGAGCAAAGGCAGTGTGTCTCAAGTGCCTGCTCGCTATCAGCAAAAGCAGAGCCTCACCAATGCCACACGCTTTATGACCCCTGAACTCAAGGCGCACGAATCGGCGGTGCTGGATGCTCAAAAGCGTTTGCTTCATGTGGAAAGCGATTTATTCTTGCAGTTGCGTCGGCAATTGTTGGCGTATGCCCCCATGTTTAAGGAAGTGGCGCATCGTTTGGCGTGTTTGGATGTCTTGCAATCGTTTGCGGAAGTGGCTCAAACCCACGGATACATCCGCCCTCACTTGGTGGAAGCCCCTATTTTAGAGCTTCAGCAGGTGCGTCACCCTGTTATTGAACAGCAGTTGCCCAAGGGACGCTTTGTCCCCAATAACACCGCTTTAGCAGGGCAAGTCCCTGATAAGAGTTCGGCGTTTCCGCAAGTGGAAATTATTACAGGGCCTAACATGGCAGGTAAATCAACGTATATGCGTCAAGTCGCCTTATGTGTTTTAATGGCACATATCGGATGCTTTGTGCCAACGACTCACGCCACGATTGGCGTGGTGGATGCGATTTTTACCCGCATCGGTGCGATGGACAATGTTTCGGCTGGTCAATCCACTTTTATGGTAGAAATGGCTGAAACGGCGGAGATTTTGAATACCGCCACCGCTCAATCGCTGGTGATTTTAGACGAAGTCGGGCGTGGTACCAGCACGTACGACGGTGTCGCCATTGCGTGGAGCGTCGTGGAGCATTTGGTGGAATCAGTGGGGGCAAGAACCCTCTTTGCTACGCATTACCACGAATTGAACGTGTTAGAGCTGGCTCACCCAAGCTTGATTCAAAATGTGCGAATGGTGGTTGCCGAACAAGACGGTGAGCTGGTCTTTTTGCATCGGGTGGAAGCGGGGGCGGCTCAGAAGAGCTACGGTATTCAAGTGGCTAAAATGGCGGGCTTGCCTGCTCGAGTCTTGCAACAGGCGACAGGGCGTTTGAACGATATGCAAAAAATGGCGAATCAGCAATTGCGTCAACGTCGCTCTTCTTTGAGTGGGCTTAGTGAAGAAGATGCTCAGTTGACTATTTTTTAGTATAGAACACTATACCTGTGCATAATGGACATGAGAAAGCCCTGCTTCGCTCAAGAAAGCATCGAGCGGAACATCCCATTCATCAATAGGCAAGGCTCGGATGAGCGTTTCTTGATACAAGACCCCCACACTCAAGGGGGGGGCTTGATTAAGACGCTTGGCATCCGCCTGCCATTGCTTGAGTTGGGCATCGTAAAAGCCCCCCCCATAACCCAAGCGAAACCCTTTAAAATCAAGCATTAAACAAGGCACGAGCACCACATGAGGCACAACTTGAGACAGCTCTAAAGACGCCTTTGGCTCCCAAATGTCGTAGTGGTTTTGCTGGTATAAATCAGGAGCCTCTTGAGGGAGTTGTGAAACCCTATGCCACGCCAACTGAGCTTTACCCACCACTCGAGGTGCCAAAAGTCTATGCCCTCGCTCTAAGCACGTCTCAAACAAAGGCATGAGATCCACTTCGCCTTGGGTCGACAAATAAATAGCCATATTTAAGTCAGGCACCTGTTGGGTAACGGCTTCTAAGAAGTCTTCAAGCATGGCAATCATCAAGGCATCGGCTGTTTTTTTGTCCGTCGGTGCGTGAAACGTCCCACTCATGAATGAATTACGCCAAGCCTTTGCCCATGAACGCCAGTCTGATTTGGTATAATGAAAGTAATCTTTTTGTGCGATTTTCATCATTTCAGTATACACGAAAAAACGAGAAAAATGAGAGCTCGATGAGTAAGAAAAAAGACAAGTATAGTGTTTCAATTAGTATTGCCGCCAATGAAATAGAAGGGGCGGTCTATAGCCATAATCGTCAAGAAATCATTAGATCCGTGGTACATAAAATGCCCATGGGCTTGCTGGTTTCTGGCGGAGATGTCATCTCTGATGTCACCCTGCTAAGCGATTTGCTCAACTTAATGATGAAAGATTTGGAAGCCCCCACTCGCAAAGTGCATTTGAGCATCCCTTGTACCTTGTTGCGTTTAATGGAACTCCCTAAAATGGAGCGTGAAGAATACTATGTATTCCTCGCCAGTGAAGCCGAGCGTTTTAGAGCCTTTGACAATACCGAAGCCATTGTCTCCTTCGAAGAAATTGGCGATTCCCTCAACACCGCTAACCAAAAATTAATTTACAGCGCTATTCGTAAAGATACTTTCTTACGCTATGAAAAAGCAGCGGCAGATGCCAAAATCCAGTTACTTTCTATTGAAGTAGAGCCCATTCAAGTCATACGAAGCATGATTGCCACGGGCATTATGTCCAGTATCGCTGAACAAGCAGAAGACATTAGCTTTTGCTGGGGTTCGATGATGCATGAATTTGACCGACTTCGTTTCTTCATTTGGCGTGGAAGAAACCTGATTGATATTCGTGAGATCACCCTTTCAGGTCAAGTCTTAGCCAATGCCAACGAAAATCCCGTTGTTTTAAATGACTTGGTGAATGAACTTCATCGAACGGTTGCCGCCGTTAAACCATTTGAGCCCTTATTTTGGTTTTCTCATCGCTTAAATTATGTGTTATTACAACATTTACAACATGAAATAGGGGTAAACTTTAGAAGCTTTGAAGTGCCGAATTCCTTGCAGGTGGATCGTGCAGATATTGGCGTCGTGTCGGTAGGGGGCTGTTTTACTGAACTCGAACCGCAACCCTATAGCCTCAACTTTTTAGACAGGCGTTCACCTTATAACAAGCGCAAGTCTGGTTTTTCATTAGGATCTTTTGGGAGCCTTAGTGCGTCTTCCTTGCAAGACATGGATTTTAAGAATAATTTACTGATGTCTTTGGTGCTTCCCTGTATCTTAGGTTCTTGTGCAGTGGTGGGTCTCGCCTGGATTACGACAGTGAGCATCCGTAAATCCACGGAAAGCACTAAAGTAGAAGCCGAAAAAAGCCAAGTGACCCTCTCCGCCGATATCGTACGCTTAAAAGATCAAAGGAATTATTACAACCGAAGCAATCTACTTTCCGACAAGATTCTGTCTATTGCCAATGAATCCAAAGGCGTGAATACAATTTTATTGGGACTTTTAAACGATATTCAACATCTACCCCCCTCATTATGGTTCAGCGAAGTCGGTTACGATAAAGATATTTCCATCATAGGCAATGCCATTCGCCATGAAGATATACTAGATTTAACGAATCAATTAGAACAACGCCAATACGGCCGAGATTTTGTTTTGCATTACATTCGTGAAGTAGAGGTCAGTCCTAACAAACCCTTAATTTATAACTTTAAGCTTGGAGGCTTACTCGATACCGCCATGTTGGCTAAGCCTAATTCTAAAAATTCTAAGGAAGACACAGAAGCCTCCCCAACAGAAAACAATGACGCGCAAAGCCCACCAAGCGAAACACCCAAGCTTGAAACCGATTCTAAGTCAACAGATGCAGCAGAAGAAAAATCAGAAAACACTGCAGAACTGACCAATTAATCATTCCCCCTCCCTTTAATAAAGGATCCCGACTCATGGAATTCAATCAACGAGAAGCCATACTTTTAAGTGCGATGTGTACTATAGGGATTTTACTGTCGGGCTACTCGATCTTAGTGAAACCTCAATTAAAAGGGTTAGGAGAAAGCACTTCTGGCTTAGTAGAATTGTCTTCCAAGGTCAAGGAACTTGAAGGCGAGCAAATGGGACTTAGTCAAGAGGTGAATCGAGGCAAAAGCCTATACGAAGAAAACAAAGCCGCCCTTTCCTTTGGCTTTGAAAATAAAGATTTAGAATCACGTATGAAAAGCTTCATGCGAGTAATTTCAACCATCACGACTGAAACAGGCAATCAATTGATCAGCATTCAACCTTACGGGGGTAGTGATGAGGACAGTGCAGAGAAAGCACAAAGGCTAAAGGAAAAAGACGCAAAACCGAATGAAATACCTGAAGAATTACAACGCTTTCAAGCCATTAAAGAGCAAGACTTGCCCTTATATTCAACCAAAATGGAACTTAACATACGAGGCAACTTTGCAGAAATCAAGAAATTCATGGAAACCCTTGCCACCTTTAAGAAAGAATTGGTAAAGGTAGAAACGATGTACTTAAGTTATGAAGGCTTAAGCGAACGGGCGATGACCAACTTTAACAATCAAGAGTCTGGTAACGAAAAGTCGGATCCTTCCCGACATCTAAACCGACCCTTGCGACTGGTGACTCGCTTAAAGTTTTATCTCATGGAACCGAATGAAAACACCTTTAACCAGGCTGTTGAAGAAATGAAGGCTCAAGAAGAAGCCGAAGATGCGGACAGTACAGATAGCGAAACTCCTGAAGAAACGGCTACTTAAGGCTCCTGTGTTTGAGGTACGAGTTCTTGAATCACCAGCTCACTCATCAGCCCCCAACGAGGCACCGAAATCGGCAAGCGACGGCTCATAAAGGGTAAACGAATCGGGCAAGGCACACTTGCTGTTCCTGTGGCATAATGCACAAAGAGCTGGCATCCTTCGTCGGAATAAGACGCATCGGCAATATCGTACCAGTTTTGAATATACGGCGATTCCGTCAACAATTGAGCCAACCAATTTGGGCAACGAAACTGCCCCCCATGCGTATGCCCAGCGAGTGCGATATCGAAGGCTCCCCACGGCAAAGGTTCTGCCATTTGAGCAGGGTTATGCACCAGCAACACATGGTTATGTTCAGGCGTTTGTTTCGCCGTTTCAATCAAGGCCGCCATATCAGGATGCCCCTTCATAAAGTCATCCACGCCATGAAAGCACACGGCCCCTTGCGTTTCTGAAAATTCGTGTAAGTGCGATTCGTTTACCAGCATATGCACCCCACCTGCTTCTAGGGCGGCTTTCACCGCTTTACCACGACTGGCTTCATAATAATCGTGATTGCCCATGACCCCGTAACAGGGCAGATCGGGCAACGCCTTAAACCAATCGGTCAAAGCGGGCAAGTAGTCCTGCCCAAAGGCAATGGCATCGCCTGTAAAGACAATCGCATCGATTTCATAACTTTCGCAAAGTCGGTGAATATGAGGCAATAACGCATCCAGCCACGCTTCGGTGTTCCAGTCTAGGTGAACATCGGAAAGATGTAGCAAGCGAACAGGGGCTTTCAGCGATTTAGCAGGCAGCTCGACACGTTCTAGTCTCACATGTAAGTCGCCTTGCATGTGATGAGAAAAGAAATGCCCTTCTAGCACCTTGGGAATAGTCAAGGCCATTTGCGTTTTAGACGGCAAGCGTTTGATTTTCAACTTGGGCAAGGGAAACGTCTCTCACTAGGTTTAAAGGTTCATTAATACTTCGGTTTGAATTGCTTCAAAAAGCGTTGGTCGTTGGTGTAAAAAATGCGGATGTCGTCGATGGCATCTCGCAACATCGCCAAACGCTCGACGCCCATGCCAAAGGCAAAGCCTTGATACACCGTCGAATCAATCCCACAATTTTCTAGCACGTTGGGGTGCACCATGCCTGCCCCCAAGATCTCAAGCCATCCGCTATGCCCGCAGACCTTGCATCCGTCACCTTGGCAGAAGAGGCATTGCACATCGACTTCCGCACTCGGTTCCGTAAACGGAAAGTAGCTCGGACGAAAGCGAGTCGGGCGTTCATTACCGCCAAACAATTCCGTGATGAACGCATTCAAGGTGCCTTTTAAATCCGCAAACGTCACGTTTTTGTCCACATAAAGCCCTTCAATCTGATGAAACAACACATATTTACGACTGCTCACTTCTTCGTTGCGATACACCCGCCCTGGAGCAATCACCCGAATAGGCGGCTTATGCTGGCTCATGTGGCGGATCTGGGCATTGCTGGTTTGCGACCGCAACAACACGTTACTGGCGACTTCCGTATAGTAGGTGTCTTGCATGTCTCGAGCAGGGTGATCCGCTGGGAAGTTGAGGGCTTCAAAGTTGAAGAACTCGGTTTCAACTTCAGGGCAGGCGTTGTCGTCTAGCACGCTAAAGCCCATGCCTTCAAACAAACGGCAGACATCTTCAGTGATTTGGCTCAACGGATGCACCTTGCCCACGGGCAGAAGCCGCCCTGGTAGCGTCACATCGATGGTTTCTTCCAAGAGTTGAGCATTAAGTGCTTCGGCATCCAAGCGTGCTTTAATATCGTCATGCACGGATTCCACGGCTTGAGACAGGGCATTGAGCAACGCCCCGACAGCAGGTCGATCTTCCGCAGGCACGTCTTTCAAGCCACGTTTGAGCAGGGTAAGGCTTCCGCTACGCCCCAAGAGTTCGACTTTGGCGTGTTCGAGTTCGCTCAAGTTGGCACAGGCATTAAGTTGAGCGATCGCTTGCGTTTCTAAGGTTTTTAGGCTTTCAGGGCTTAGGGATGTCGTGGCATTCATGGGGGAATCCTTCATGTATAGAAATGCGAATGATTTATGAAAGCAGACGTTCAAGCACTAAATGCGAGGCTTCCGAGACATTTTGCGAACGTCGTGCAAGGGGAATGATGCGAGGAGGTGGGGATTCAGGGGGGATTTTCAAGGGGGGACGAAGGGGAGGAGAAACGCAATGCGTCCTTCCCCGTCCCCCCTTGAACGCATTTAGAGGTGTCGGAGAACCTTTGTGCG
>JBKDRU010000014.1:0-88516 GCA_046341215.1 Vampirovibrionales bacterium
GACGAGGTGGGGTTTCAGGGGGGATTTTCAAGGGGGGACGAAGGGGAGGAGAAACGCAATACGTCCTCCCCCGTCCCCCCTTGAACCGCCTTTAGAGGTGTTGGAGACCTTTGGCGGAGCAAAGGTCTCTGACGACGACCAACTAAAAATGGAGCTAGAAAACCTACTTATTGTAAGGGAACGTATTTCTATTATACTAGAAATACAAAAAATTGAGGATCTTCTTTCATGGCAATTAAACTCAAAGACAAAACGGTATTCATTACAGGTGCTTCCAGTGGTATCGGCAAAGCTTGTGCCGAAGCCTTCGCCGCAAAGGGATGTCGCTTATTATTGACGGCTCGGCGTGGGGAACGCTTAGAAGCCCTTGCGTTAAAGTTGCGAGAGAAGTACAACACACATTGCTTGGTGGCGGAACTCGATGTGCAGAAGAAAAAAGCCATCGATGCCTTGGTGAGTTCTATTCCGCCTGCGTATGCGGATATTGATATTCTCATCAACAATGCAGGGCTAGCCTTGGGGAAATCCCCCTTGCACGAAAATAATCCCAAGCATTGGGATGCCATGTTTCAAACGAACGTCATGGGCTTACTACATGTCACCCAAGCCGTTTTGCCTCGCATGCTTGAGCGAGGTAAGGGTCACATCATCAATATCGGATCGGTGGCTGGTCGAGGGGCGTATGCAGGCGGCACCGTCTATTGTGCGAGCAAATCAGCGGTGAAATCCATTAGCGAAGGGCTAAAGCACGACTTGCTTGGTACGCCCATTCGGGTGACGTGCATTGAACCTGGTATGGTGGAAACCGAGTTTAGCACCGTACGTTTTGAAGGCGATTCGGACAAGGCATCCAGCGTTTACGAAGGGGCAACACCACTTACGGCGATGGATATTGCGGAAAGCGTGGTCTTTGTCGCAAGCCGTCCTTTGCATGTGAACATTAGTGATATGTTGATTCTGGCGACTGATCAAAGCGATGCGACCACTATTCATCGGAAGGCTTAAGATTTTTTAAAACTGCAATTTGTTACAAAGTTCGTAACAAACTAGTGACAAACGTCGTAGATTGTGATTTAATTGTTTTTAGAATTAAAATGTAGAATTCCCTGTTGAAAAAGAAAGGGACCTTGTGATGATGAATCGAATTTGTGCAGGTGGCGGATACGGTGGCGGTGGCTATAGCTATAGCGGATTCAGCTCCCCCAATCCATTCGGAGGCTACACCGCATCCTATAATTCAGCAGGCTACCAACCCGCTAGCTATAACTACAATGGTGGATACAGAGGCGGAGGCTTTCGTGGAGGCTATAACGGTCGAGATCAATTCATGCGAAGTGGTGCCTGTAACACGGGCTATCAAAACGTGCGATTTGGCTACAATAACGGTGGCTATGGAGGCGGTCGCTGTGGCACAGTAGGCTTCGGTTTCGGTGGTGGCTTAGGTTTCTACCCACGTCCCGGCTGGTTTCAAACGCAGAACGGTCCTGTGTATGTGGGGTTTAACACCTATTTTAACAGCATAACCAATGCCATCAACGGCTTGTATGGTGGTAACTTTAGCGGGGGTTATGGCGGATACGGCGGACTAGGTGGATTTGGTGGTGGATTTGGTGGTGGATTTGGCTCTATCTTTTAAACGCAAGCCTGTTTCCAAACCTGACAACCACGCTGTTTCGATTTTCGAACCCATTCCAAAGGCATCGCCTGCTAAATAGCAAGGCGGAAAATCTGTGGGTAAATCCAACGCAAAAACAGGACTTGCCAAAGGCGTTTCGACCAAGGCATAACGCCAGCGATGCACCTGCACCGTGTCGTAATCGCTTGGGCTAATTTGTGTGATGCCTTCAACCGCAGAAAGTAAATCGTTTTGAAGGTCTTCAAGGGGATCGTCAAAATGAGCTTTGGCGTAGTTTGGCGTGCTATGAACCGTAAAGGCCTGCTGATTTTCGCTCGTTTGATCGTATTTGGCGACATTACACGCCAGCCAACGCACCGAAGAATCATCGGTGAACGCCACCCCTTGTGGATGCTTAAACGCAGGCGAACCGTGCTTGGTCACTGCCATCACGGCAATCGAAGGGGCGTATTCCACACCAGCTAAGGCGTGAGCTTGAGAATCACTTAAGGCAATGCCCGAAGCGTCCAATAACGCCAAAGTCTGCGGTACAGGAGCGGTCACAATGAGCTGACGACCTTCTAAAATAGCCCCGTCTTCCAAATGAGCCTGCCATTTTTGATCGTCCTGCGTGAGTTTGATGACCCGTTGCCCTAGGTAAGCATCGGCGTTGAGAGATTGAGCCAAGGCTTTCGGTAAAGACGTCATGCCTGCTTCGGTGGGGATGTATCGTGGGCGTGGATGAGCATCTGGCGTGCCGTCTTGAAAACTCAAGCTGTCAAACCACGGCTTAACGATACCTTGCTCAAGCCAAGCATCCACTTCCGCTTGAAAACGAGCGTCGCTTGCCGTAAAATACTGCCCCCCATGATCCAAACGAAGTTCGCCCATGCGACGAGTCGCTAAACGTCCGCCTAGCCCACGACCCTTGTCCACCAAAGCCACGCTCAAGCCTTGGGCTTCTAAGACTTTGGCAGCACTCAACCCAGCCATACCAGCCCCAATAATAAGGACGTCGTAGGGGGTTTCTCGCACCGTTTCAAGAGTCTTAATGTTCATGAATAAAGACCTTTGTTATTTCGATGAAATCGGTGCTGTCACTCGCATTCACGTGAACATCCACCTTTAAAATGATGCCCTTGTGAAGCACGACCACGCCAGACAACTGAAAGCCGTCGCCTTCTAAGGATCCGATGCCGTGACCGTCCAAAATCGCTGGGATGCCTTTGGCGAAGGACTCCCACCCAAAGAGCTGGTTTAAATTCCCACGTCGCAAACCGACACTTTTATAAAGCACCCGTTCTTTGTCGCTAAATCGTGGCAAGTCTTCTAAGCCAAAATGTTCAAAAAAGGCGTGTGTATCTGCATTTTCATCGCTCATATGCACCAAGGCAACGGTAAAACCCACAGATTCCAAATAAGCGAGATTGTCCTTCAAATCATGGAGCATGCTACGGCAGAAGGTGCATCCGATATGGCGTAAAAAAACGAGCATCAAGGGAGCGTCTTGACTCAATTCCACGACGGTTTCGCCATCTTGACTCTTCAGGTGACGAAAGGTAATGGCGTGTTGCCCGTGATAGATCAAGGTATCGTCCTCATCCAACTTACGCCAGTGGGCATAGGCTTGTTGAAGAATAATGGTAAACGGAATCCACCAAATCAAGTCGTTGGTGAGGATGTTGGCTCCAAAACTCAAGGGAAAGCGAGCTTCAATCAGGGCTTTCGCAAAGCCCAAAGGCCCGAGAATTTTGCCGAGTAATCCCACCAACACAATCGCCCAATGCTTGTAAGGATTGCTTGCCGCTGCCCAATAGCCCACGCCGTAAACGCCCACAATCATGCCGATACACTGCCACAATTCAGGATAGTTCGGGGCTTCCATGCCGCACCATTCAAACAACGTATAGGGGAATAAAATGACCAAAGCCCCCCAAAGCATGTTATAAAATCCTGCCAACACAAGCGTCAAACGCATCCATGGGGCGAAGGGATGCTTCCATGTAGGGGCATCAGCGGAAACGAGTCCCAGTTGTTGAAGGGTGGCGGTTTTCATGTGTTTTCTCAATTCGTGGTGGAAACTAAATCTCGTAAAGCGGAGGCTAAATCGGGGAAGGCAAACGTGTATCCTGTGGCGACAATGGCTTCAGAAGAGCATCGTTGGCTGGCAAGCAACAACGATTCGCCCATGCCTTGTGTTCCGTATTTTAGCACAAAGGCAGGGACAGGAAACGGCGTAGGGCGGTGGAGTCCTTCGCCTAATTGAGCCGTAAAATCTGCGTTGCGTTCAGGCGATGGTGCCGTGACATTGTACGCCCCCTGCACGTCGTCATGGTTTAAGGCGTGCAATAAAACACCGACGACATCATCCAAATGCACCCAGCTCATCCACTGCGAACCGTCACCGAGAATGCCTCCTAAGCCAAGCTTAAAGGCAGGGAGCATCGCTTTTAAGGCACCGCCTTTGCCAGATAGTATCACGCCAAAACGAGTCTGCACGGTACGGATGCCTGCATGGCTCAACAAATCACTTGCCGATTCCCAATCTTGGCAGACTTGAGCCAAGAAATCGTCGCCGTGGGGAGCGTTTTCTTTCAAGACGCTGTCCCCATTATGGATGCCGTAAATCCCCACCGCACTGGCTGAAATAAAGACCTTCGGCGGATGTTCCAAGGCACACAACAATTCACCCAACTTACGAGTCACATCCACACGAGAATGGTAAATCCGATCACGTTTAGCAGACGTCCACAAACCCAAGATGCTTTCGCCTGCGAGATGAATCACAGCGTCTATCGTGCCAATGGCTTCTAGGCGAGCAACATCGGTTTCTTTATAGTGAAGCAAATCCATATAAAGTGGCACGACACCATTTGGCAAGCGATTGGCTTTAGAACTGGGTCGTAAAATTGCATAGACACGGTGACCTTGCTTCAGTAAGGCATCCGTCACGGCTTGCCCCACCAGTCCAGTGGCTCCAGTGATTAAAAGGGTTTTAGGAGATTCTATACTCATTTTTACTCTTCTCTTTTTTTCTTATTTTAACATTCTTTCGAACACTTTAACAGGCAAATAGCCCCATTCTTGATCTAACAAATTAGTAAATTTTGCGAAATAGTGCATTTTTTCTAGATTTTTTTCGCAGGAATCCTCGATTTTATAGAGGGCAGAACGCCTGATGAGTTGCGTTAAAAAGCGTTGACTGTGAAGCGGTTCTTCAAATTGAGCAATTTCAGTCGCGATTAAAGCGGGTATCTTACGTTGACGCTGCCATCTGTACAAACAGGCTACATCAGCTAGGCGTTCTTTTAATACTTGAGCGTAGCCACTTTCTTCAAGAACGTGCTTAACCTTTGCACACCATGTATCGAGATATTCTATAAATACTGAAGGGCTTTTATATGGACTGGAACGGTCTTCATCATTTGCTTCGAATGGATCCGCATTGGCGATGTCAGTTTTTTGGAGGTCTTCACACAGGGCTTGCCATTCGTCCACTAAGGCGTCAAAATGAGGCGACAAGCCTTCACTGTCACTTTCTTTCAGACTCCAATCATCAAAGGCGTCTTCATGAATAAGGGTATAGGTTTCATTTTTGTACTTGTCGTTTTGCCAAGTCGCACAGTGTTGCATGGACGTGAGTTGGTCGCCTTGGTCAAGGGTAAACAATAAAGAACGCCAAGCCATAAAGACATAAGGAAAAGGCTCGCCCTTTTCAAAGGTAAGGCGTTCTCGTGCTAAAAGTTTTTTACGAAACTCGGGCAACGGCATCAATAAACGATCTTCATTGTCGTCAAAGTGAATCATCCACCGCTTCATTTCGGCTTTGGTGAGATAGTTCTGCACCACGGCATCTACAATACCTGTTTGGTCACTGGTGTAAATCAAGAATAGGGCAAAATCCCCGTTCTGCCATTCGCTCACCAGTAAAAGAACCTGAATGCCTTCCACAGAAATGTGTGTGCAGTAGGCGTCCTGCTTTTTGATGTTAGACGCCCATGATGGTGGAATCTGACTCATGGCATCGAGCTTGGCGGTTTCATTGGTATGATACACACCCGCCAATTGCATTTTTTTCAAGGCAATTTCGGCTTCTTTACGCTCATTCAAGGGTATTTTATGCGTGGAAGGGTACTTAAAGTAACGATTGTAAATCCCCCACGCCGCAAGAATATGCCCTGAGTTTCCTAAGCTTTTGAGCAACCAGATCCGTAATTTGGGCAAGCTCGTGCCTAGAAGCAGTAGGGGTAAGGCAAAATTAACAATGCTTTTGGCGGGTACGCTGCCTTCAATACTACTTAAAATATCGAAGAGTTCTTCTGCGGGGACTTCCAAAAAGGCATCGAGGAATTCGGTCATGGCATCGGGATTTTCTTCCGCCATTTCAAAGACTCGCAAGGCTTCACGCTCGAGCAAGGCATCAGGATCCTTCATGTTTTCAAAAAAGAATTCGGGATCCACCTCATCGCCTAATGAACGCAACATAATATGAATGACATCCTTCACATCATCCGCCACGTTGGGATTTGCGACAAGGGCGTAAAGGGGTTTTTGTAAGGCGTCTAGTTCGCCGATTTCCATAATCAAGTCTGTAATGGCTTCTAATCGTTTGTGTTGGCTGTTTTGGCAGGTTTCTAGTTCTTTTAACAAGAAGGGATACCACGCTTTTTTAGGGGCTAAATTCAGCAAAAAATGCCCTGCTTTTTCACGTTCCGTGCGAGACGGGCTGGCTTGGGATTGGATGAGTTGGAGGGTATCCACCAAGTGACGTCTCAATTGCATGGGTGAAAGGGTGGACATGAAGGGTAACTCTGACAAATGGGATAACCGACTTATTCTATCATAAAAAGGTGCTATGTCATGTAATACTTTACACCCACCACACCATCATCGCCAAATGCGGATTCGCCTCTATCTTCGCCAAAAAGCGTGGCTGATGCGCCGTGTAGTATCGTTCAATGCAGCGTATCGCCAACTGCACCTGCTCTTCACCCACCACGCTTTCTTCGCATTGCAAGGTAAACGCCCGACTGTAAAAGTCCAGCAAGACATAAGCGATTTTCGCCATCACCACGCTATGCCAAAACGAAGCCCCATACAAGAGCGGGCTTTCTCGACGCAAGAGATGAAACAAAAAAGGCTTACCATAACGAGACATCAGGTCGGCTGGAAAATCAACGCCAGCGAGGGCTTTTTCGGTGATGACGGCATCCCCAAACAAGCGAGGATCCTGATAACGACCTTTGAATCGCCATTGCCACAAGGGGAAATTGCCGTATTCACTGCGAAGCCAAGTGCCTAGCACCCGATGCCTTTGCTTAGCCGTCGGAGCCAAAATGCCTTGCGTCTTGCGAGATTTGGACAAGGTGAGATCCTGCACGGCGCGTAAGGCTTGCCACGGGGTGATCGATTCATCTTGCAACAGGGGGAGGATTTCGGCTTCGACAAAGGCTTGAAAATGCGGTCGTGAAAAACGTTGAAAGCTCTGAAACGGAAAGGGAAAGCGTGCATAGCTGGCTTTAGCGTGAAGCCCTTTGGGGTGAAACGGCGACGGCAAGGCATCGGATGCGGTGGCAAGCGTTTCAAGTTCGGCAGGTTGCACAGGGGTGTTCCACAAAAACAAGTGGGATTTGGCGACCGTCGAACACGCAGCGGAAACATCATAGCGAGGGGCTTCGCTGGCATCCGCATTGGGCAAGCGAGCAAAGGGGAAGCGTTGGCAGTCTAGCGGTTTGGCATCCGCCCCTTCATGGTGATGAATCAAGCAGTGCTTCGCTTCATCCCAAAACACGCATTCATTGTTGCCTTTTAGAGGTAGAAAGTATCCCCAATCGTCGATAATTTCAAAATCCACGCCTTCGGTTGCCAAACGATCCTGCACCCAATCCAGCTTGAGCAGGGCATCGGCACGAGGCGTGTCAATGGGGACTCGCCATGTGTTACAGCAATGTCCGCACTGGCTACATTGGAAGGTGGTAGAGGGTGAAGAAGACATTAATAAACAAAACCTTCTATTCTATAAGGCAGGTCTTTCGGTACAAACACTTTAGGCGTTGCTTGCCACGAACGGCACAAGTGCCACGCCACGATGAAGCTATCCAAGGCGTCGCCCCCCGCTTGCGTGAGCAGGCTGTCTCGCAAAGTAGATGACAGCTCCACCGCAAAAATGGCTTGCAAGGTCTCTAAAATAAGATGTTTCGCATCCGCATGAGACGCCTCTTTCCCTTTGTAGCTGGGGACTTTCTCAAAAAGCGTCTTTAAAATACTGGCTGGGCAAGATTCCACCAAACACGGCTTATTCAGTTGTATCCCCGTAAACGGCAAGACGCTCCCCTTTTGAGACATCACAAAAGGACGCAAGACATCGTGCAGAACGTGAAAAGTCTGCTTATAATGACGCAAATTGTACGGCGAAAACGGCGTTTTTGCTTCAATATCGGTTTTTCGCTTGAGTTCCTTGCCTTCTGGACTCGCTTCTTGGCACGCCAAACGAAAGGCATCGGCGTTGGGGTAAATCTGCGGAAAGGCGTCTAACCACGCTTGCCACGTGGGGTAGTCATGCAAACCTTGGGGAATCCCAAACGACGCATCAATACCAATCAAGGCATCACGATGCTGTAACAAGCTTTCAAACAATTTCAGCGTAGGATTCGCACTCAAGCTTTTTTGCGTCATCAGGCTTTTGAGCGAAGAGGCTTCTACCAGCGTCCAAACGCCGCCCACTCGAGCAACCATTGACACCCACGTATTGCCTGCCATCGCTTTGCCTGTGGCAAAATCCACGCCCACGAAATGCGTCCGTTCAATTAGCGTCAAAGCGGCTTGCTTAGGCATGAACAATGGCCAATGCTGATTTCAAACGCACCCCAATACGTTCTTTGCCCAACAACGTCAAAGTCGTGGCGAGATCCGCCCCCTGCACACGCCCTGTTAGGGCAGCTCGAAGCGTCCACATGACGGTTTTGGTTTTGTGATCGCTCGCCAGTTCTTTGGTGAGGCGTTTGACCCCTGCTTGAGCCGTTTCCAGCGAAGACAAATCTAAATCAGGCAACCATGCGGAAATCATCAGTTCCAAAAGCGTTTGAGCCGTTTCGTTTTGAAGGACTTCTTCCACGATTTGAGCATTTCGCTCCACATCGTCGCCGAAGAAGTATCGCCAATCGTGACGAGCATCCGTCAGCTTGACCAACGGCTCTTTGGTAATATGCACGATCTGCTCGAGTTGTTCTTGTGTGTAAACGCTTAAGTCGTAATCCCTGACAAAGGGCTTGATGCGTTCTAGCAACTCGGTTTCAGACAAGGCACGGATGTATTGACCGTTTACCCAGTTGAGCTTTTCACGATCAAAAATCGCCCCACTATGCCCCACACGTTCCAGCGTAAAGAGTTCCGCCAAACGCTCCAAGCTCATAATTTCTTCTTCCCCTGGTGCCGACCATCCCAACAAGGCGAGAAAGTTCACAAAGGCTTCAGGCAGGTAGCCGTCTTCATTCATAAAGGTATCAACAGCCGTAGCTCCGTGACGTTTGGACAACTTGGAGCGATCAGGGGCGAGAATCATGCCCAAGTGAGCAAAGGCAGGCACATCCCAGCCAAAGGCATTGTAAAGCAAAATCTGCTTCGGCGTATTCGGCAGGTGATCTTCCCCACGTAGAATATGGCTAATCTGCATTAAGTGATCGTCCACCACGCAGGCGAAGTTATAGGCAGCCCCTCCGTCGGATTTCAAAATGACTAAGTCGCCAATCAAAGACGCATCAAACTCAACGTCGCCACGCACAAGATCGTGAACGGTGACCGTATCAACATCACGAGGAATGCGAAACCGTAAAGACGGAGCAATGCCCGATTGGGCTTTTTCCGCTTGAGCGGCGGCATCTAAATCATTGCGATAGATGAAAGGCTTTTTTTGAGCGGTGGCTCGCTCACGTAAGGCATCCAACTCTTCGGGCGAAGTATAATCCCAATACGCCAAGCCTTTTTCAAGCAATTCATGGGCGTATTTCGTGTACAAATCTTCACGCTCACTTTGCGTATAAGGTCCGAAATTTCCGCCGACATCAGGGCCTTCTTGCCAATTTAAACCGAGGGCTTTGAGTCCGTCAAAAATGTTTTGCGTGTACTGAGCTTCAGAACGCTCTTTGTCCGTGTCTTCCACACGCAAAATGAAGGTGCCGTTGAAATGTTGGGCAAACAGGTAGTTAAACAAGGCGGTACGAGCAGTACCCACATGCAGATTCCCGGTTGGGCTAGGGGCTAGGCGAACACGAACAGCAGTTGACATGACAAATCCTCACAAATAGATGTTTGCTCTATTATAGTATAAAAACGTTTTCTAGTGTGAAGCTTGAACGGACGGCGTTTTCTTCTGCTCTCCATCATCGTGATGATGCCCCAAGTGGAGTGAATTAGTAATCGACGAATACAAGGATCCCACCAAGGCAACGGCTTCGTTGAAGCAGAAAATAGACCCTGCACAACAACCGTTGGCACAAACGGCTCCGCCAGCCCCTGCCATAATTGCCCACGCTTTCACCACCTGCGGATTGTGACCATTCAAGTGATCCGCCTTGCTCGTGTACATCGCCAACGCATCGTTAAAAGCCTTGGCGTCATTGGCATCCCACTTATTTTGGATTAAAACGTCTTTGATATTCTCCGCCGTGTCAGGAGCCACATGCCCTTTGTCGTGCAGTTGTTGGGTGGCTTTTAAGGCATTGGTCACAACCCTAAAGTTCTGCTCTAGGGTTGAACCTTCCGCTAAGAGTGCGGGTTGCGTTTGTAGATGTTCGGCTAGATTCTGCACGGTCTTCACGCCCCCGATGCGTGCTTGTTCAAAGTCTTGCGTCAGTGGGGCCCGCTTCTTCAAGGCGTCTAACATCTCATAGCGAGCCATTGCTAAGTGGAAGAAGTCGCCGCCTTCGCCGTCGTGGGCGTGATCGTGGGCCTCCGCATTTGGCGTGGGGGCATCGTGGTTATGAGTCGGGTCATCGCAGGTGTGCGAAGCTTTCGTGCTTACAGAACTTGAGGCGTGATTGTGAACGCCTTGCGAACCGTGACCACAATGTTCACTATGGATGTGAATCTTCCTGTTTGCGTTAATGTACTCTTTTTGTACGGGGGTAGTTCCATGTTGAATAATTTCGGAGTATAAGTGTCGTAAAGCTTTTTGTTGATTGTATTTTTCTGCCATACGTTCATATGCTTGTTCTTCTTCAGTTTTTCCCCCAAGAACAGAGGCAAATCCACCAAGATTCAGAGGATCTTTAGCCGATCTTGCTACATTTACAGGATTATTCTTTTCTAACTCTACCAACATTCCAACAGCAATATCAACATCTGAAAGGGGGGTGTCAGGATTTTCTGATTTAAGGGCTTTAAGCGTGACTTGATGAAAGCCTAAATGTTCCGCATTTTCTTCGACATTTAGATATTGGTGCAAGGCATTTACTTTTTCTGAAAACACTTTGGCGTGTTCCGCTTCAACCAAATCGCCACCCAAGCGATTATATCGACGAGCGAGCTTATTATAACTATCCCGCAGCTCACCAATCGGATCCCCCGCTTGCAACTGGGCTTCAATCGCTCGCCCCAGTTCTTCACGACCGTGAAACGCCAAGTCCACATAGGCGGGTCGCAAGGGGTTTTTCTTGTCGAGCTTTTCCAACATTTGTCTCGCCACAACGGCAGGCAAAATCAAGGCTGGCACGCCATCCTTTTTTAAAGTGGCTTCAATGGCTTGGTGCTGTTTTAAGGTGGCGACGTGCTTTTTGTCCGCCAAGCTTTTTTCCAAATGTTCCACCTTGTGAGCCAAGTCTTGCGTGGTCATGTGAGCCATTTCACTCTCATAATGAGGCTGAAACGCTTTAGCGATGCCTTCTACATTGGACTTTGCTGTGCCTCCAAAACGAGTGGCTCGGTAAGCTTGAGAGGTTGCCGTAAACGGCACGGCTCTCAACATATTATAGGTGTACTGCTCGATGCCCTTACTTTTGACCATGCTCGGCACACGGGTGCGGTAGTAATTGTCGGCTCCGTTGAGCTTGGGATCGCCTTGTTGAAGAAAAGGAGCTTCAAAGCCAGCCTTAAAGCGATTCGCCACATTCTTAAGAGTTTTGTCTTGCCACGCTGTCGTCAACGATTCACGCACGCCGTTGACGAGTCCGTCCACATGATGCACGGTATTGATGTACCAGCCCTTTTCGCCTCCCAATAGCGGACGCTCTAGGCTTTTTTTAATAAAGGGATTTCGCAATTCCATTAAACCTAGGTGGACTCGGGGGAAAACCGCCATCGCACCAACGGCTGTTGCCCCTGAAATAGCAAAGCTACTAATGCCTTTCGCCACGTTCTTTTGATTGTCCGACCAGTCTTTTTGTTGGTCGATTTGCTCGTTGACCTTACCATGAGCAGAACTCGCCAACCATGCGGAACCAGCAAGTAATGGAGCCATCGTCATAAAATTGGCGGTCTTCATCCCAATACTACCGGGAATCATGCTATGAAAAATCGCCCCAATTTCTAAGGCAAACAGGGGTGGAGCCAAGTGCATCATCAAGCCTTTGTTGACGAGAGAAACGCTTCCCATTAAGCCCACGGCTTTAAGCCAGCTCATAGGGTTCATGGTCAACAACGCCGAACTTTCTTCACGTTGAATCAACCATTTGGGGATTTTATTGCCTTGTGGCATCGTTTTTCGAGCCATTTTCAGCACTTCTTCTTGATGCCCTAATGCCATGACGGCGGCTCCTAGGGCGAGTCCCGCTCCGATTTGCGTCCAGCGAGTTTCAGCACTCGGGGGGGGGTCGTGGTCATGATGAAAGCCCTTGACCTCATGCCCTGAACGTAGGTGTGTATGCGGTTTTAGTGGAATTGAGGTGCTTGACGCGAGTGGACGCATAAATTAGGGGAAACCTTTGCTTGCAGGAGAGAGACTAACTATTTATACATCAAAACACCTAAATATGCAACTGTGTTGCAGAATGTATTTTTTAAAAAGCCCATACAAAAAACTCCCCATAAGGGAGAGCTTTTTGTAAAAATCTAAAGATAGTGTTTTAAAGAATTAAGGAGACGTTAGGCTATTCTAGGAGCCTAGATTTTTTTTTGCGGGTGTGTACATAAACATACATAACCAAACAAAAAAAACCTAGCGACAACGAAAAGACAACGTATGGTTATTTAAAATACTATACGGCTTCTGCGTGACGAACAACAAAGCCCACCAAACGAGACTTGTCTCTGGCACCCTTGTTGGGCTTGTAAAGTTTTTTGGAAACGGCACGGTCAATCAAACTTTGAGCAGCTTGAACGGCGACTTGTACATCTTCAGCAGACGCTTTTGCTAAAACAAGGCTCTGCACTTTTTTGATCGACGTACGCACAGATGCTTTGTAAGCACTGTTACGAAGACGGTTACGTTCGTTGGTGTCAACACGTTTACGAGCGGATTTACTGTTTGCCATGAAAAAATTCCTAAAAATTAAGGGGGTTCCCGTATTTCATTGTTGAGCAGGCGTTGCTTAGACACGGAATCAAAAAACAGGGAGGTTTCTTGCTTCCAGCAACAGCTCACACACAGAAACGACAGGGATCGATATAACTGAGGTAATTTTAGTTTACGACATCCATATCAAATAACAAGCCCTTTTTTGAAAATTAGAAACCTTGACGTCGGCGTATGACTTTGCTAAGCTGAAGAAGTTCTTTAAACAATATGAAATGGAGTCTCTATCTATGAACGCCCTCGAAACTAGCCCTTTTTACAATGAAGTTGAGCGTGAAATCGCCGAAAACCCCATTATGATCTACAGCAAAGGCACCAAAGACTTCCCTCGTTGCGGATTCACCATGCGTTTGAAAGACACCTTTGAACAGCTCGGCGTAGATTTTGTCATGCAAGATGTCTTAGACAATCCTGATAAACGCCTGTTCTTAAACGAGTATTGCGAATGGCCCACCTTGCCTAAAGTCTTTGTGCAAGGCGAGTTTTGCGGAGGCACGGATATTATTTTAGAAATGCTTCAAAAAGGCGAATTGCAACCCATTCTTGAAAAAATCAAAACGACACAAGTTTAGTGATGACGCTTTTGGCTCCACAAATCGATGCTATTCAAGCTGGTCAAGGATTTAGCGTTGATCTTTCATCCACCTACACCGCTTTTGAACTGGTGGGTAAAGATGTCGTGGATTACTTGCAGCGTCGCACGTCAAATGACGTCAAGGCGTTAAAGGTTGATGAAACGCAGGTCAACAGCTTTTTGACGAAGACCTCTAGTATTCAATGCCTCTTTCAGTTGTGGAAAACTGGTGACGATGCCTTTTTCGCCTTGGTGGAAACCCCTTTGGCGGAAACCTTTGAAGCGGAAGTCCTGAAATTCAAAATAATGGAATGCTTTGAACTCAAGCGTTTAGACTTACCGTTGACGCTGGTGATTCATCCCACTGAACCGCTAAAAACGGGCGAAAAAGCCTTTCAAAATCCGATGATATTACTGGCTAAAAGTGCGACTCATGCCTGTCTTGCGACGTCCCCATTAGACGATGTTTCCCTTGAAACGCTTTCAACAGAGGCGTTTCAAGACCTTCAAACCCTCTGTGGGGTGCCTCGTTACGGTGTGGATTACACGCAGGACACCAAGCTCCCTGAAACGGCGTGGGAAGATTTTGCCGTAAGCTATACCAAAGGGTGCTTTTTGGGACAGGAAACGCTCGCCAAGGTCAAAACCTACGGCGGACTTAAGCAAACGCTCTTGGGTGTGTGGATGCCGAACGTGTCGCTTGAAAGCTTGCAAATCGATCCGCAAAGCCCCGTCTTGCTCAACAATGAGACTGGCGATGCTCAAGAAATCGGGACGTGGGGGCGTGCTGTTTCACTCGAATCAGGGGTTTACGCCTTGGCGTACCTGCACAGAAGCTTTCGCAAACTGGGGGAATCCTTAGGTCTTGCCATTAACACGGCACGCATCGAAGCGAAGGTGGATCTACCGCCTTATCTTAATTTGTCAGCAGATGCCCACGAAAAAGCCCAGAGATTGTACGAATCCGCCATGAAGGAATTTGTCGAAGGCGATTTAGACGCTAGCATCACGGCGATGCGTCGCTTGGTGGAAGCGTATCCCCAATTTTGGCAGGCTCAAGAAGGCTTGGCGGTCTTGTTGGGTCGTGCCGAACGCTATGACGAAGCGATGCAGGTTTTAAAAGCGTTGATTGCTCAAAATCCTGATTGGGTGATGGCTTACACGAATTTGTCAATTTATGCCTTGCGTTTGGGCAGTAAGGAAGAGGCCGAAACGTGGAAGGCGGAAGGCACTCGGGTGGCGATGCGTCTTAAAATGGCGGAAGTCATGGCTCAAAAACAAGCGATGCAAGGCGATGCGACCGCAGAAGCCCGTCGTTTAAAAGAAGCCGAAGAGGCTCATCAGAAACGCCAAGAACAGCTTGTGGAGCGTGTTTCACTCTTTGATCAAGCCCTTGCCTTTAGCCCCAATGATGCCTTGGCTCATTACGGCAAAGCCACCGCCTTGCATGAACTCGAACGATACGCCGAAGCCGCTAACGCCTATGAACAAACGGTTTCACTCAACCCCAAGCAAAGCAAAGCCTATGTGGGTTGGGCGGAATGCCTTGACGCCCTTGGACATCACGATGCCTTGCGAAACGTGGTTCAAGCAGGCATTGATGTAGCCAGCCAACGAGGCGATCTTCAACCGTTGGCACGCTTGAAAGAACTCCAAAAATAGTAGTTTTCAGGCACTAGGCGAGACGTTAAAAAGCTGTCATACTGAAGAAGAGTAGCTCCTTGACAAGTGTATCGATACGTTCAGACTGACGAATTTATTTGAACTTTCGTGGCCAAAAAATAGACTTTCGTGGGTCGGAAAGTCGACTTTTTTAATACTTGTCGAGCATCTTCTGCACATTCATCGGGTTCGACGGCGATTGAAACAACTGCTTCTGCTCCGCAAAATTAGGCCACAAGAGCAAATCCCCCGACTCATTCCGCCACCGCATCCACCCAATCGGACGCTCTTCGCCCAAGTCACGCAACTCCACCAAAAGCCAGTTGCCACGCACATGTAGCACCCTCACCCCCTGCACAAAGGTCACCTTCGTCAAGGGAGCGGTCTCTTCAGGACGTAAATACACCGTTTTGGCATCCGTATTAATGCCGTTAAGCCAGTTAAAACCGTACTTTTTGGCGTAAAGCATCATAAAGCTCGACCAATCCACTAACGCCGAATCGCCGTCGGATTGAGGCGCCAGCCACGCTTCTTGTTCAGGCAAATGGGGCAAACGCACTTTCACCCAGCCTTCAGCGGTGTCGTCAATCGCAGGCAAAAGGGCAATGCCCTTGTTTGACGAATAACTCAAGAAAAAGTCGTGAGCCGTCATAGGCGTGCGTTGGTGAAGGCTCTGAATGATAGCATCTTGCCCGTTTTGCCAACGGAGCTCTTCGCTTAAAGGGGCTTGAAACGACGGAGCCTCATAAAAGCGAGCAGGTGAGCGAACGTCCACCACCCCGATGCTACGGTTGAGTTCGGGCGTCGGGAATTGTTGAGGCTCCCCAAAAGCGGACGCCGTTAAGAAGCATCCACTTAAAAGCAGTAATAGGAACGTGTTGAGTAGTTTTGGCATGATGATCTCTCCCGCCTTTGTCTTTAGTATAAGGCATCGACGAGAAAATGAGTTCATCATAACGGACTATATTTACAGAACCCACGGAAGAAGGTGATTTAAGGTTTGTCGTAGGCTATTTTTAACAAGGGATTAAAGCTAAATTGTCCGTCTTTATTTCGATTTTACAAAAAGAGCAGAACACCCCTTGTAATTTACAATGGATGCGTTAAAGTAGAGTGAGCATATTCCCCCCTCGTGCATTCCTAGCCCCTGCGGTAAAAACGTCGCATCGGCAAGACGCTGTATCAAAGCCTCTAACGGAATCACAAATGCAACACTTTTTACATTTATAAAGGAAATACACCCAAATGGTTCGTATTCGTTTAAAACGCCTAGGACGCAAAAAAAGTCCTTTTTACAGAATTGTCGTCATGAACAAGCGTGATCGCCGTAACGGTCGCCCCATTGAAGAGTTGGGTTACTACAACCCCATGTCGAAAGAATTGAAATTGAACAAAGCATCCTTGAACGCTTGGATCGCTAAAGGGGCTCAGCCTTCTGAAACGGTTGCTTACTTAGCGACGTTGGCGCCTGAAGATGGTTCGTTGATTCAATTGCCTAAAAAAGCCAAAAAAGAACACTTGGGTGAAGCCAACCAAGTGAAAGAAAAAGTAGCGGAAGAACTTGCTGTTGAAGCAGCGGTTCTTGAAGACGTGGTTGCTGAAGAAGAAGCTACAGAAGCTGAAGTTGCTGAAGTAGTCGAAGACGTGATTGCTGAAGTGGAAACGGCTGAAGCCGTTGCCGAAGAAGCCGAAGCCGAAGTGATTGAAGAAGCGGTTGCTGAAGTTGAAGCTGAAGTCGCTGAAGTGGTGGAAGAAGCCACTGCCGAAGCAGAAGCCGAAGAAATCGCTAAAGAAGAGACCCCAACAGACGCCTAGTCTTCTTTAGAATGTTTAAAATACTTAAAGCGGAAGATTCATAAATCTTCCGCTTTTTAGTGCTACATTTGTTTTGTTCTAGCTGATCGTGCCGTTTTGAAAGGCTTGCAACAAATCAGGGTGGCTAGCAAGCATCGCCAGTTGTTGCTGTGCTGCTTTAGACGGTTTTTCTTTAACCGCCGTTAAGGCTTGACCTTGATTGGTGGCTTCAAAGGCAGCGACTTTCGCTAAGTTTTGTTCACCTAGTAACTTGACGCCCAAGTCGCCATCCATACCAGAAAGTTCGCCATAACCGTGAGACAATCCCGCTTTTTCAGGGGCAATGGCGGATTCAATCAAGCCTTCTCCCATGCGGTATTTAAAGTCATCTACGTAGGGTTTACCTTCTTTTAAGGCACGGGCTTGGTTGAATTCTTCGGTTTGAAGGCTTACATGTCCACCGCTGGTCATGCCTCCTTCCATTTCGACAACGGGTGGTCCTGTTTTAATGCCGTAGCGTTGAGCCGTTTCATAATGGGCATCTTCGTGAGCCTTAACACCATCATGCGTGGCTTTTACGGCATTTACACCGTTGGCATCAACGGCTTCGGTTTTGGCTTGGAATTGAGGATTGAAGAAAAACTCTTGACCCCACATTGCAAAAGTATGCGTAGGTTGTTTGTTGAAGTCGAGCATATCGGTCAGGCTTCCTTGACCTTGGGCATTGCCTGTATTGCCGACGTTTCCGCCGAACGTTCCGCCCACGTTAGGGGCTGGCTGAAAGCCTGGTGGCGGATTAAACGTGCCAATCCCATTGACAGGAGGCACCGCACCAGCATTTTGGTTCTGTACATTATTTTGAAAATGGTTCAAAACGGGGGGTGGAATACTTCCCACCGAGTCGATGCGTGAAATTTCTAAAGCCATTAGAAGTTTCCTTTTTCAAGTGTTGTATAGACGGAATGTTTACGGTTTACAAAGAGAGACCCCCCTAAAAAAGAGGCTCCACAAGCAATAAAAACAGTTGGGGTACTCTTATTGCTAGACTGTTACAATACTTAATATAGTTTTTTATAATCAACCAGTGGTTTTGTCCCCCCTCCTAATTTTAGGAGGGGGTTAGGGGGCGGTTAAACTTTAGACTCCATTTGTGGTTTAACCTCACCCTCGAACGTCTTACGACGTTCTCTTCCCTCTCCTAAAATTAGGAGAGGGGACAGACCTCTACCCACCTTTGGCGATTTGGAAAATCGGCAAGTAAATCGCGGCAAACATAAACAGAATAATCCCACCACCTACAACCGTCATCAACGGTTGAATCATCTCCGTCATGGCGTGCATGGCTGCATCAACTTCATCTTCCATAAAGCCTATGGCTTTACTAAGCATTTTTTCAAACTCACCCGTTTGTTCCCCAATCGACATCATTTTAGTGACCATAGGGGGAAAAATGCCTTCTTTTTCAAGGGTTTTAGAGATGGCACCGCCCTTCATCAAGGTTTCTTTAGCAGACGCAAAAGCGGCTTGAAAGATTAAATTGGGAATCGTCGTCGATGCCTTGTCTAAGGCTTCAGTCAGAATAACCCCACCCCCTAATAAAGTGTTTAGCGTAGAAATAAATCGTAACGTGTACACACGTGTCACCAACCCGCCTACGATAGGAATCTTAATAAGAAGTTGATCCACCACAGGTTTACCAACCCCTTGGCGGTAAATGTTAAACCAAAACGCCACCCCAGCAACGACTGCAATGACGACCCACCAAAAATCACACACTACTTTACTTAGGGTAATCATCATAGTGGTGATGATAGGCAATTCTTGTTTTTGATTCGTAAAGAAGTCTTGAAATTGAGGGATAACAAAGGTAAGCATCAAAATAATAACGCCAAAAATAACCAAGCCCGCAATGGCAGGCATCGTCATGGCTTTTTTAACTTTGCCACGAAGCTGAAAGGCTTTGTCTCTTAATTCGTACAAGGCGAATAAGGCGTTGTCTAGCTCCCCAGTGGCTTCCCCTGTTTTCAGTAGGGTAATAAACAAACGATCAAACGCTCCCGTTTGAGCCATGGCTTCCGAAAAAATCTTACCATTAATGACTTCTTGACGAACATCCGCCAAGATTTTTTGAAGTTTAGGGTTTGAGGTTTGTTGTTCTAAAATAAACAAGGCTTCAATCAACGGAATACCCGCTTCAAGAACAACACCCAATTGTTGCGTAAAAACGAGCAACTGTTTTTCAGGCAAGCCAAAAGAAAAACTCATGAGAAACTTTTTTAATGCTTCTTCAGCACGTTGATCTTGAATTTGTTCCAAACTTTGAAGCAACATACCCATTTCTCTAAGCTGTTGCTTAGCATGGCGAATATCTGAAGCTTCTATACGAGCATTCACGGGGGAATAATTCCCTGCAGTTAAGGCCTTATAAGAAAAAACAGGCATTCTTGAAAATCCTTTTTAGTGAAAGTTTAGGGCATCTTAACGCCCTAAAGTACGACGCACTTCTTTCGTGGTGGTAATGCCTAATTTGACCAAACGTTTGGCATCTTCCAACAAAAGCTTCATGCCATGCTTAATGGCCGTGTCTTCAATCGTGACTGAAGAGGCCCCATCATCAATGAGTTGAGCAATTTCACGATTCACCATCATGACTTCATGAATTCCACGTCGCCCTTTGTAACCAGAATGGTTACATTGGGAACAACCCACCGCTTCATGGATTTGATAAGGGGCTTCACCTGCTTTGGGTTCCCCTAACAGTTCTAAATCTTCTTCTGAAGGCGTGGTCGGCTTTTTACAACTGGAACACAAGGAACGTACCAAACGTTGAGCCACAATCCCTACAACAGATGTCGACACGAGGTAAGAAGGGGCTCCCATATCCAAAAGACGTGCCACCGTTTTGGCACAACTATTGGCGTGAACGGTACTTAAGACCAAGTGACCCGTCATCGCCGCTTGAAGAGCAGCTTCAAGGGTTTCAGCGTCTCGAATCTCCCCAAGCATAATGACATCAGGATCTTGACGTAGTAAGGCTCGTAAAGAAGAGGCAAAGGTCAGGCCTGCTTTAGGCTGCACTTGCATTTGGTTGATACCAGGCAAAACGTATTCCACAGGATCTTCAATGGTCGAGATATTATGTTCGGGGCTGGCAATATTTCTTAAGGCAGCGTACAAAGTCGTGGTTTTTCCTGAACCTGTAGGTCCTGTAACCAATACAATCCCGTTTGGGGAATGAATCATTTGCATGAGTCGCTTGAGATTTTCATCATCCATGCCTAACTTGCTTAATTGACCAGAACTGGCATTCATTTTCAAGACACGAATGACCATTTTTTCCCCAAAAGAAAGGGGGATGGTGTTAATACGCATATCGACGAAGCTACTACCATACGCATGTTTTAAGCGTCCATCTTGAGGACGGCGACGTTCGGACACGTCGAGTTTCGCCATAACCTTCAAGCGTGAAATAATCGCAGGCGCCATTTTAATGCTCAAGCTATGGATTTCTTTCAAAATACCGTCAATACGAAAACGAATCAAAAAACGCTGGGGTTGGGGTTCTAAGTGAATATCGGATGCCCCTTTTTCAATCGCTTCGGTCAACAAAACATTCGTAAACTGCACAACAGGTGCGGAATCCGCATTCACTTCCATACTGGAAATGTCTTCTTGTTCTTCTTCTTTATTGAGGAAGACATCCGTTTCTAGGGCTTCAATCAGTTCTTCCGCTACATATTTGGTGGCAAAAAACTGATCAATTAAGTGTGAAATTTCTGAAGTCGTACAAACTTTAGCAACAACGCGGTAGCGAGTCATCAGCGCAATATCGTCTAGCACCCTTGTATTGTCAGGGTGAGCAATAATCACTTCAAGCCGTTCGGCTTCCGTATCTAAACGGTGCGGTAAAACCAAATGCGTTTTAATAAAGTTAGCAGGAATTAAGTTCGCTACTTCAGGCTTAATATAAATATCTTTTCCCCGAATGTATTCCATGCCATGCAATTCAGCGAGACACATACCCAACTGTTCTTCAGTGACATAGCCTGCTCGAGTCACAATCGTTCCCAAAGTAGCCCCTGTTGCCTTCGATTCAGACAATGCCCCTGCAATCTGAGTAGGGGTTAAATAACCTCGTTCTACCAACACATCTCCAATACGACGTGATTGAGTAGACACTTTAGGTGATGGTGGTTGCTTCGTTAATAAAGCATCAGTCGCTTGAGTTTTAGCGTATTTAGTAGATGTCGCTGGCGTAATGTTACTGGCTTGAACAGGTGCTTGAGCAGGTACCTGTTTGGGCAAAGCACTGCGAGGATCTTGGGGGGCTTCTAGAAGAGAAGGAGCGGATTGGTTTTGAACAGGGGCTGGACTCGCTGCTGGAGTCTGTTCCTGTGCTGGAATGGTGGACTCTTCTTCCTTAGGAAGAACCGTCGCTGAAGGAATGCTTTGCTTTTTAAATGAAAGGGGATTAAATGCCATAGAAGGGAGCATCCTTAAACATAGAGGTGGGTTTTATAGTCTTTCGGCAATCCTTTCCAAAAACTAAAGCCCCTCCTTTATGTAGTGGGGCATGTCAACATGGGAGTGGGGGGTTAAGGCCTAGGCACCAAAGCCAAAGCGCCCCGCTTTTTTAGTGCAGGGGATCGATTACGCTCTTTCTGGAATTATTTTTTTGTCGTTGAATTACTTGCTGCACTTGTTGTAATAATTCTTGGAAATAAACCTTACGTCTTTCAAGATTAAAATGGAAGGCCCCCTCTCTCCCATGTTTTCTTAAAAAGTCACTAAAACCTGGATAATTTGGGATTGCATTTCTAGCTCTGTCTATACTTATAAGTTCGTCATGAAAAGAACTCAAAGCTAGCGAGATGAGAACGCTACTAGTATGATGGTTTATTGAAAGACTACTTTGAGAGACAGAAAGTTCAGCCTGTAAAGCTTCAGTTGCTTGAGTAAGATCTCGATTACTGAGGAACGTCTTAAACCAATCTGCCTCAAAACACTTTAAGATAAACTCAATTTCTTGGGCCATCTCTGGCAATCTAGCTGGGTTATTGTTCCGAAGCCAGTGGAATGTTTCTGATCCTCCATATATTTTAGGACTAAACCCTTGGCGTTGCGACGAAGTAGGGGCGGAAACAGAAGCCACTTTACTATTGCTATTGGTGGGGGTTCGTAACGCAGTTGAAGTAAAGGCAAGAGCTGGAGAAAAAGCCTGTAAACGCATAAGAGAGTGACCTTCCTTGTTTGAATTAAAAGACGTTGGCGAAGTACGAGAAAAAAATGATAAGGATTAAGCTTTTATCATAAAACGCACGCCCAAGAAAGTCAAGGCTTGTTTAATTGGTATAACGCCTTATAGTCCCTTTTAAAGAACTGTGTTATACTAAAAACCACTTGCAATACATTCAATATGTAGAGGATCTCTAACATGAAAACAGTCACATTGAGCGTTTTACTGACTTTGGCATTGACCACGCATTACGTCGCCTTTGCGATGGCTCCCCTGCCAAGTGGTGAAAACCCTTACGCAGCAGGCCTTCCCGCTGGCGGTGCAGCCCCTATGTATACAGAAGTTTCAGCCAACCCCACAAAAGCAAAAAACTTGGCAGGCAGTGTGATTAGCTCTCGTTTAAAAACCGTTCGCGTCCGTAAAGACACCGTCTTGCGTGTGCGTTTATTGCAAGACATCAACACCGCCAGCGTCCGTGAAGGCGAAGCCTTCAACGCCAGTTTGGACGAAGCCCTGTACGCCAGCGAAGGACGCATTTTGCTCCCCAAAGGCTCCGTGTTTCGGGGCCGCGTGGTGCAAGTCACGCCCAACAAATTTTTCGGAAAAGGGGCATCCTTTCGCTTGGATTTCGACCATGTAACCTTGCCAAATGGTGAAGTACAACCGATTGCCCTACAAGTGGGTACAGTGAATCAGGTTGCTGATGTTGTTAAGCCTGATGGCGTGATTTATCAAGATCCCGGCTATGGTCAAAAATTCGCCAATACGCTGGATAAAAGTGGCTACATCATTAGCGATATTACCCGCAAGGGCTATGAAGCAGGTGTGCAATCTGGCGGTAAAGGCTTGGGCATCGTGACAGGATTCTTTTCTGCCATCGGCGGAGGCTTTGCAGGGGCGGGCTACTTAGTGGGTAAATCCGTCTATTATGCCGTGGCTAAAGGCGACGCTACAACGCTAAGTTCCAACGATGCCTTGTACGTTCAACTCTTGGCGGACACCGACATTGCTCTAAATTAAAGGACACTCCATCGTCTATGTCAAATGCTTTTCCTCCTAAACAATCGATAAACGAAGGCATCGTAGAGGTTTTGCCTGCGTATTTGGTGAACCGCATTGCCGCTGGTGAAGTGGTGGAACGCCCTGCCAGCGTGTTGAAAGAACTGGTTGAAAATAGCGTCGATGCAGGGGCATCCGACATTAGCATAAGCGTCGACAACGGCGGTAAAACTATCGTTGTGGCAGACAACGGCTCGGGCATGAGTCGTGCCGATGTGGAGCGTAGCGTCCTCAATCACGCCACCAGCAAGATTAAATCGCCCGAAGACTTGGAACGCATCCTGAGCATGGGCTTTCGAGGCGAAGCATTGGCAAGTATTTCAGCGATTAGTCGCTTTGAATGTCGTAGCCGTCGCATTTATGACGCCGACGGCACCTGCTTGCGAATTGAAGGTGGATCTGTTCCCAAGATTCACCCGATTGGCACGGCGGTTGGCACGGTGATGCAGGTGGATGACCTCTTCTTCAACACGCCAGCCCGACTCAAGTTTTTGAAGCGAGCAGGCACCGAAATGAGTTACTGCGATGAAATGGCGAAAAGCCTCGCCTTGTCTCATCCCCACGTTAAAATGAGCTTGAGCCTGAATGAAAAGCCTTGTTTTACCAGCGCAGGCACAGGCGATGCTCTTGAAACGGTGCAAGCCCTGTTTAATTTTCGACCCGAACAGCAGGCTCATTTGCTGACGACAAGCTTTGAAGACCGTCTTTCAGGGCTTAAAATCGAAGCCGTGTTTGCCTCGCCAGCCTGTGAAAGTTTGCAAAAAAAGTCCAAAAAACAGTGGTGGATGATTCTCAATAACCGCCCGATTCGTTGTTCCGTTATACAACGAGCCATCGCTGCGGCGTATGAAAGCCTCGTGCCGTATGGCATGTCACCGTTTTGCGTCTTGTGGTTGAATATGCCCCCTGATGCCGTAGATGTGAACGTTCACCCCACCAAAAAAGAGGTGCGTTACGCCGATTCAGGGCAGATTTATCAGTTTGTGTACACCGCCCTGCGACGTGCCTTGTCCGCTCATTTTGAGAGGGTTTATGGCGTTGAAAATACGCCTAGTCCAGCCTTGTCGTCTGCCTCGTCTAAAGGGTTTTCGTCGTTTGCGATGCCTCACGGGGAGCATGAGCCTCAAGCATTTCCACAAGCTTATTCACAAAATTATCCGCAACACTCACGACCTTCCTATACGCATACCCAGCAACATTTGGCGGATTTTAGCCCTCTTGCTCAAGCGTCTGAACAGGCTCCGCTGGATTCCCCTTTTGCAAGCCCTGCGGTGAATACGGCGTGGTCTCCTCCAGCGGAAACGCATCCGAATACGAAAGCTAAAAAGTGGCGGGTTATTGGGCAGTTGTACACAACGTATATTTTGCTTGAAACGCCGAACGGCTTAATGGTGGTGGATCAACATATTGCAAGTGAACGCTGGTGCTTTGAAGCCTTACAAGCCCAGCATAAAGCCAGCGAAACCGTGGTGCAACGATTCGTGACGCCCTTGGAGTTGGATTTAAGTCCTGAAGAAGGCGACGTGTTGAAGGCGCATTTAAGCCAGTTTGAAGCGGTGGGTTTTGCCTGTGAAGCCGTGGATTTAAACCAGCTCACACAATGGCGGATTTGGGGGGTGCCTGTCTTGTATCCTGAGCGAAACACACCGCATAGCCCGATTCATCAGTTGAAGCATATGATTGAGCAGTTGACGCATCAGCCTGAAGCGGGCTTGGATACGGAACATTTATATGCGACGATGGCGTGCCACATGGCGATTCGAGCAGGGGATGTCCTCACCCCGTTTCAGCAGGAGCGTGTGGTGGAAGATTGGTTGACCTGCACCTTACCGTGGAGCTGCCCACATGGGCGTCCGATTGCTCACACGATTGATGCCCAATCGTTGAATAACTTTTTCGATCGTCCTAGTTTGCCTGTTAATTCAGGTTTGTAATACCGAAGGCACAGAAAACGATTAAATATCGTAACAAAGTCGGAAGGTTTAGTCCCGACTTTGTTATAGCGATTTTACATATAGAGCCGTTTTTTGAGTTTTCTTTACAGGTCATTGTATCTAACTGTTAAAGAAAGCACTCGGCTTGAAGGGACTAGCTGTTAAAAAAGGTGTTGGGATCCATCAATCCGTTGGGCATAAGGTGCTGTAACAAGGCTAAAGCATGGCCACCTTTGCCGTAACCATCACCACCGTAGGAGGGGGTTGCATTGTAAGGGGTGGCGTCACCATAACCTGTGGCATAGGTGCCTGTACCACCACCATACTCACCAATATAGTTGGCGCCTTTTGGGAAATAGGAGTCTGTTCCCTGAGCATAAGCGGTGCTGTAGGCCTGCGGCTTGGAAAGACTGATGTTCATGGAAGGGGAGTAGTTACTGTAATGAGGTTTGTATACATAACTATTGCTTACATAGCTATTGTCTACATAGCTTTGGTAATTCTGGAAGTTGGATTTTCGAGAATTATCCGTGTAGTATTTAGAGTAATCGGCGTAGTGGTTAGAGTTGTCCGTATAGTGGTTGGAATTGTCGATATTCCACTGACGCATGGAGTTATCGGTATTCCACTGACGCTGGGAATTATCCGTAAAATGCTTGGAGTAGTCCATTGGTGCATAGGTGCTAGAATAGCTGTTTGACGTCGGGGCGTAAGCCAAATAATTCGTCTTAGGGGCATAGGTGTTAGACGAATAATTCAGCATTTGTTGCTGTTGATTATTGTAATAGGAAGGGGCTGGTGCCGGCTGATAAGAAGTCATAGGATAAACAGGGGTACTATAAGTCATCGATACAAGGTTCCTTTGTTTAGGGAGTTAAATAAGTAAAATGTGAATAAAATAAGGGAATCATAAGGGAATAAGTAGACGTCATCCGTCAGGACGTCTGGAACTCTATCAAAAATAAACGAGAGGCAGTACAGGGAATAGAAAAAGAACGGATGTGTTTGTTGTGAGCGATCCTTTGGGTCGCTGTTGGGGAAGGGATCTAGGGATGCATCCCTATTAGATAGGGAAGAAAGGGAATACAGGTCGGGCGTGGTAGCAAAAATTTATGGAATTAGCCGAATAAGCCTCCTAAAAAACCACCACCATCATTGTCTTTGTTTTTACCGCCACCCAGTAGTTTGGGTAAAAGGAAACCAGCTAAGCCTGAAAAGATGTCAATTCCGCCGTTACCTTTTTCGTTTGCACCAATGACAGGACCACCGAACAAACCTTTACGGTTTTCGGCAGCGTCTTTATATTCTAATAATTGTGCTTTTAGATAGGCATTTTCACGAGCCAATCTTGTATTTAAAGTATTGCTACTGTAGCCACGGTTAGCATAGTCAGTGCCACCATACAGGCTAGCTAAGCTACTGTCATCATCATAAAGACTAGAACTGTAGTCTAAGGCACCTAGGCTGCTGGAATAGGGATTATATGAGTTGCTTCCTCCAAGAAGGGATCCGAGGGAAGAAAGGTTTAAAGTCATGGGAATTACAGGTTTCCTATTATTAAGGGGGGATTGAAAAGTTTAATTACTTGTTTGGCGACTTATTGAGAAATAAGTGCTTAAACTTGTATGCTTGTTTTAATAAAGTAATAATAAATACAAGAATTGATTGTTTGTATTATTTTGTTACAATTAAACGCAACACTGTTGCATTTAATTGTGTTTTTGTTAAAATCAAAAGTGTTTCTCATACAATTTAAAGGTTTCTCACTTATGATGACGCTCAAAAAACTCCCTGTTACCGTGCTTTCTGGATTTCTAGGGGCTGGCAAAACCACGCTCATGCAACACATCTTAACCAATCGCGAGGGTCTGAAAGTCGCCTTAATCGTCAATGATATGAGCGATCTCAACATCGACGCCAAGCTGGTGAATCTCGCCGAAGGGAGTTTGAGCCGTCAAGATGAAAAGCTCATTGAAATGAGCAACGGCTGTATTTGTTGCACCTTGCGTGAAGATTTGTTGATTGAAGTGCGTCGCTTGGCGGAAGAAGGTCGTTTTGACTACTTGTTGATTGAAAGTTCGGGCATTTCTGAACCCATGCCTGTCGCGGAAACCTTCACTTTTGAAGACGAAAACGGCGTTTCCCTAAGCGATATTGCCACGCTGGACACGCTCGTTACCGTGGTGGACGCTGTCAACCTGCCCCTTGACTTAAACGGCATGGATCTTCTCGCAGATAGAAATATGTCGCTTGGGGAAAATGACGAGCGAGGCATCAGTGAATTGTTGTTGGATCAAATCGAGTTTGCCAACGTGATTTTGCTCAACAAATGCGACCGTATTACCGCCCAAGAAGCCGATGCTCTTGATGCTCTGTTGCAGAAGTTGAATCCGCTCGCGAAGGTCATTCGCACGGAACGTTCGCAAGTGGATTTAAAAGAAATCCTGAATACAGGCTTGTTTGACATGGAAGATGCCGCCAATGCTCCTGGATGGCTAGCTGAATTGCGTGGCGAACACACCCCCGAAACCGAAGAATACGGTATTTCCGCCTTTACTTACAAGCGTCAACAGCCGTTTCATCCTGAACGTTTGCGTGATTACTTTGAAGAAGCGACGCCTGGTGTGATTCGTTCCAAAGGCTTTTGCTGGATGGCGCATCAGTGGGATTGGATGATTCAATGGAGCCAAGCAGGCGTTTTATTGCAGGTTACGCCAGCCGCCCCGTGGTTGTGTTGTTTGCCTGACGAGCAATGGGAACCTGATGAAGGCGTGAGTCGTGACGAAGTGCGAGCCACATGGCATCCAGCGTGGGGGGATCGTATGCAGGAGCTGGTCTTTATTGGGCGAAACATGAACGAAGCTCAAATCACCGCACAACTCGATGCGTGCTTAATGACGACGGATGAACTCCGCAATGAGTTGCCTCGTTATGTGAAGGAGCGTCCGTCGTTTTTCAGTTTTGATGCCGTCATTGCGGACATGGAATCGGCGGGCGCTTGCGAACTCGTTACTTCTTAGACCATTTAAACGCTTATTTTTTCTTAGGGGTTTTCCACATCAAAACAATGGCAGAGCCTAAGGCAATCAAGACGGACACACCCAAAATAAGGGGATAGATCTTGTGCAAACCGAAGGTTTGCAAGGTGTGCAGGTGTAAAATCGATTTACCCAAGACTTTATTGCCCATGATTTCTTTGACAATGGTAAACGCCATGCCTGTGGTCGCCGTCCATGCCAAGGGTAGAAGAAGCAGGCCCCCGATAAGCTTGTGAAACTTGAGGGCTTTGGCTTTGATATTCATGTGGGGGTGTCCTTTTTTGAGTAATTATTTCCTACCGATGGCGACCAGCAAGCTCTGCGACGATCTCGCTAAAGGCGATGCCTTCATCGACGGCGAGCATGCTCAAAAAGAAGATCGCATCCGCAATTTCCCACACATATTCCGCACGGCTTTCTGATTGCGTGGCTTCAAACGCTTCTTCGATGATTTTCTTGTCCAACTTGTGACGTCGAGCAAACAAGGTCGCCGTAAACGATCCTTCGGGTGGATTCGCCTTCCGATCCGCCAAAACCGCAAACAAACGCACCATGCTAAAATCACGACTACCAAAGCACGTCGCTTCCCCCGTATGGCAACACGCCCCCACTTGACGCACCTTGAATAAAAGCGTGTCTTGATCGCAATCCACACGGCAACTCACGAGTTCCTGCACATGACCCGATGTTTCACCCTTACGCCACAGCTCTTGACGTGAACGGCTCCAATACAAGCCACGCCCTTCTTCCAATGCCAGCTTCAACGATTCAGGGCTGGAATACGCCAGCATCAAAACTTCAAGCGTGTCCGCGTCTTGCACAATCGTGGGAACCAACCCGTCACACTTGGCAAAATCGACGCTTTCTACCACGACATCCGCAGGGTTGAGTAAGCCCTTGTACAATGCCATACCGACCTGCACATCCACGCCGAGCTTGACGAGATCCGCGGCGTTTTGCGTATCGCTCACGCCTCCAGCGACGGTCACAGGGTGAGGCAACGCCTCTTTCAGGCGTTGAACAGCATCCACAGGCAAGCCTCCCAAACCACCTTCGGCTTCCACAAACGTACACAAATAACCTGAACAATAGGGTGCTAGCCGCTCAGCACGCTCAATCAGGGCTTCGCCTGTGGAGCGAGTCCAGCCTTCGTCAAGGACTTCGCCGTCTTTGTTGGTGTCCAACGCCACCAGTACTTGCGACGGATGAAAATTCGCCAAGAACTCAGGCGTGGCAGACGTTCCGATAATAATCTTTTTCGCCCCAGCTCGCAAAAGTTCACGCCCACGTTCCACCGTGCGGATGCCTCCGCCCACTCGCACATCCGCCAAGCGACAGAGTCGCTTAATGAGTTCAAGGTTGTCGGCACCGTTATTCAAGGCTTTGTCCAAATCAATGACCGCCACTTGCCCGTAGCGATTAAATTGTTGAATCAGCGTTTCAGGGGGTGTTTCAGCCGTCAAGACATGCGTTTTGCCTTGTCGCAATTGAACAGCTTGTCCGTTCATCAAATCAATAGAAGGAATTAACATAGGGGGTTTCCTTATGGATGTGTTAAACATGCTTATTAAGGTAGCACAAACATAAAGACTTTTGGGAGGCTTCTTTAATCTTGAGTATCTTCTTCATCACTTTGCTTGTTTTGGCGACGCAACCAATCGGTTTTCAACGATTCAATGCGATCCATCATCAATATGCCGTCTAAATGATCTATTTCATGTTGGACGCAAACCGCTTCTAAATGCTTGAGTTCATAAGTCTGTAAAACGCCATAGGCATCAAAGGCTTCCACCGTAATACGTTGTGAACGTTTGACGTTAGCCAAGTAGTCGGGGAAGCTTAGGCACCCTTCACGCATGGTTTTGTTACGACTGGCTGTAATGATTTTAGGGTTCACCATCACCTTGAGGTTGTCTCGGGTCGTGAACGCATTGGTATCCATCACAAAAACACGCACCGTTTGTCCAATTTGTGGTGCGGCAAGCCCGACGGCTCCCGTGCCATGGTACATGGTTTCTACCATGTCAGCCACCAAGTCTTGCAAGGCTTGGTCAAACACAAGGACTTCAGGACAAGGGATGCGTAATATAGGATGAGGATATTTCAAAATTTTGAGAACAGTCATTACAAGATTATAGCATCCATAGAGCGAAGTCTCACGTCTAAATTGAGTTCTTTGCCAAGGTTTTCTAAATTTTCCTTCATTTCGGCTTCATCCACGTTTAAGGGCACATCCATTTCAATGGCGAGCATGTAAACAATGCCGTCTTCCCCGTTGATGCGGTGGGCATGCACATCGGTGATGTTAATATGAAAGGCGGCGAGTGCCTTTGAAAAGGCATACGTAATACCCGTACGGTCATAACCACCGACAGAAAGTAAGTATTTGTGAGATTTTAAGGAAGCTGATGAGTCTGGCAAATCAGGTTCTTCATCAGGGGCAAGGGAACGAATATCCACGTGAAACAAGCCTTCTTCTTCAATTTGAGCAATCGCTATTTTAAAGCGTTCGAGGTTTTCAGGGCTATTAAAATGAACAATATAAATCATCGAAAACTGACCGCCGAGTCGGGTCATCGTCGAATCGTCGATATTACCATGGGCGTTTGAAATGGCTTCGCACATGCGAGCAACCAAACCAGGACGGTCTTTACCGACCGTTGAAATCACCAATTTAATTAAGGAAGAGGGCATCATAGAGGGGCATCCATTTTTGTTGATAAAATTAAGCCCTATAGTCTTATCTCAAAACGTTTAAAAATGCAAGTCTTAAATGGTTAAGAATTGTTAAGAATTGATGAAAGGTTGATAAATGGAAAAACACGCCGTGAGGGACTTGAACCCCCGACCCTTTGGTTCGAAGCCAAATACTCTATCCATCTGAGCTAACGGCGCATTTGCTTCATCATATCGTCAATGTGTTTATATATCAAGATGATGACATAGTGTTTTAAAGAATTAAGCAGACGTTAGACTATTCTAGGAGCTTAGATTTTTATGTGCGGGCGTGTAGAGCGACCTACATAACCAAACAAAAAAACCTGTGCGACAACGAAGAGGCAACGTATGGTTATTTATTTAATACACTATACAAGTGAGCTACGCCCTCCGTATAAGACGTAAATCTAAAATCCCCCAATACACTAAGCAGCCGTAGGTTAGACCCCGTGTATTCAGGTTGAAGCCCCTCTTGTTCAATGTAAAGAGGGCTAGGCGTTATCGATTGGGCTTGAATAAGCTGTGCCAATTCCACCAGCGTGATCGATTCATTCGGCGTGACGTTCAAAATCCGCTCAGCAGGAGGCATTTCAATAAAATGCTGGAGGATCTTCGCCAAGTCATCTATCCACAAATAACTAAAACGCACGTTTTGACGAATGACTATCGGTTCGTTGTTGAGTTGAGACTGTATCGCTTGTGTTATAAAGCGATGCGAGCCTTCCCCCACGCCATAGACGCCAAACAAACGCAGGTGCAAGGCATGGGGCAGGGTTTCAATTTGTTGCGAAATCCACTGCTTGGAACGACCGTAGACGTCTTGAGGCGTGGCGGTTTCAGCGGTGGATTCATCCACTGCGACGATCGGGAAACGCTTGTCGTATTCGGCACCACTGCCCAAGTGAATGAGCCGTCCGTGTGGAGGCAAGGCCTCATTTAAGGAGCTGAACATCCGCTGGTTTCGAGTGAAGATAGTGTCATCGGGCAAGCTCGTGTGAGCCGTTACGCCTTCGCACGCACTATGTAGAATCAGGTCAATTTCATGCCTGTCGACAAAGCTTTTCACCGCTTGCAGATCCGTCAAATCCAGCTCGTGTCGTTTAGGGGCTTCCACCACATAGCCATGCTCTCGAAAAAAAGACGTTAAATATCCGCCAATAAAGCCTGTGCCTCCTGTAATGAGTAGGCGTGGCTTAGTCATGCGAAAGACTCTCGTGGGACTCCACCACTTGAGACGTACTCGGCATCATCAACGATGCCAGCTCTTTTTCAGGCAAGAAGGGATACATGTCTTCAATCGGCTTATTCACAATGAGTTTTGGCTCCACGGTCGTGGCAACAGGCAGGTGAATATCCAACAAGGCGGGCGAATCATCCACCAAAAAGGAACCAATAACGGCATCAATCGCTTCAAGCGACAACGCCTTCGCCTCACGGAGCGTTTGCCCCCCGAGACCGTACGCCTTGGTGATGGCTTCAAAGTTCGGCACGCTGTAATCGTCCAACGTGGAAGGGCATCGGTTGTCAAAGTAGATCTCTTGAAACTGCCTGACCATGCCCAAGTTAAAATTGTTCAGCACGATGATTTTAATCGGTAATTTCCGACGCTTCAAGACTTCCAGCTCCTGAATGTTCATTTGCAAACCGCCGTCTCCACAAAGCACGATGCACCGCTTGCTCGTGGCAAGCGTTGCCCCGATCGACGCTGGCAAGGCAAAGCCCATGGCGCCCATACCGCCTGAGAACAGCACCCGCTGTTCCGCTTGCACTTGCCACGATTGGGCCACCCACATTTGATGCTGACCCACATCCGCCACAATAACATCATCCGCACGAGCGTGCTTTGCAATCAGCGAAACTACTTGGTTTTGTAATTTGGGCGAGCCGTCCAAAGCCGTTTCCGCAGGGAATTGTGCCTTATAAGCTTCTAAACGTTGCGTCCACTGAGCCACATCCAGCGGATGAGCCACGGTATTCAAGCCCTCTAACGCCGTGGCGAGATCCGCACGCACGCCTTGCACGTTGGGGAACTCATTATGTTCCAGTTCCGCCAGATCGGTATCCACCCGAATAATACGAGCATGCGGAGCAAACAACGCCTTATTCGTGCCTGTTTGACGTAAATCCAAGCGAGAGCCTAGCGTCAAGATGACATCCGCATTAGCGAGCGTTAAATTGCCGTAACGGTTGCCATACGCCCCGATTAGTCCATAATGATGAGAATAGTCCGCAGGCACGGCATCCACGCCCATGAGCGAGGTCACCACAGGGAGCCGTGAAGCGTCTAAGAAGGCACGCAAGGCAGGCGTCACGCCACTTGAGCGAATCCCTCCACCGACAAGCACAACAGGACGTTCGGCGTTGGCGAGTGCCTCCCACACGGCGGAAAAATCAGCAGATGCCTGCGTATGTTCCGCCTCTAAACGCAGATGCTCGTCACTATTATAAAAGGACGGCAGACTTTCAATATCCAATTCAGCCCGTTGCACATCCATGGGAATATCCACGTGAACAGGGCCTTTTCGACCAACTTTGGCAAGGTACAACGCCTTTTCCAGCTCATAGCGAATCTGTTGGCCGTCGTCCACCCACACCGAATACTTGCTAATCGGGCGAGTCATGCTCACAATATCGGTTTCTTGAAAGCCCTTTTGGCGAATCGGTAGGCTACCTTTATACTCGTAGGTATTGACCTGCCCCGTGATGAACAGCGTCGGCACGGAGTCGAAAAAACAGCTCCCCAAGGGCGTAAGCAGGTTAATGGCTCCCGGCCCGCTGGTGGCAAGGGCGACGCCGATTTTACCCGTCGTGCGAGCGTAGCCTTCGGCGGCAAAGCCTGCCCCCTGTTCATGCAAGGTATTCACCATTTCAATCTGCGGATTGAGGTAGATGGAATCGAGCAAGTGGGCAATGGTACCGCCGATGTAGCCGAAGACTTGCGTGCTTCCGTGCTGAATCAGCGTATTGATGATGTAGTCGGATACTTTGGTTTTACGCATACCCTAATAATGTATCATTTTTCTACGGATTGGACGAGTCTCGGGGTGAATCTTCATCCTTTTGTTTGTCTTCTCCCCCCCTCCTGATTTTAAGAGGGGGAACACATTTTTTAAAATACGCTATAAAAAAGGCGTATTTTACGACACATAAAACCTGTTTTTCGACACACGAAACCCTCATTTCTGACACACGAAATACCGATTCTTGTCACATGAAAGTCGTTTTTTGTCACACGAAACCCTTCTTTCTGTCACACGAAAGTCGATTTCTGACACACAAAACCTCATTTTCGACACACAATATCAAAGAAAAGAGAAGACATTTTGTCATTTTGAGCGTAACGAAACACCCCCTCTCTTGTCTTGGGAGATTCTTCCTAGTCGTTCAGGATGACGAGTGCATCGGTTTGATCGATTTTCAAAGAGCTACTCTTTTTCAGTATGATACTTTTTAAAAGCCTTGTCTAGTGGCTAAAAGCCACATTTTTAAGATCTTCTTTCAAGCTTAGGAGGCGGTTAAACCACAAACGGAGCCTAGGGTTTAAGCTCCCTCTCGAACGTCTTTCAGACGTTCTCTCCCTTTCCCTAAAATCAGGAGAGAGAACCGCACCATTTTTCAGGTCTGTGGCAAATGTCGCACGCTTTGTCATTATTCTTGAATCATTTAAGGCTTTATGCTAGCCTAATCAAAGCCTTAAAAGGGTTGCTAATAAGCAACACCCCCGTTCTGTAATAGAAAGGAGGTGAGCTAAAATGGATATTCGTGAAGCGATGATCTTCTTGATTATCTACTTGTTAGTTATGAAACTAAGCTAACAAGATAGCGACGGAGTTCTCAAGTCTAGCACACTTGGGGACTCCCCCTTTTTATATTGTGTCAAATCTTACACGTTTTGTCAAGAGGTTCGGCTCTTACTCCCTCTCCTTGAGGAGACTCTACGAAAGTGATAAAAAATACCGTCATTGCGAGTGTAACGAAGCAATCTGTTCCCCCACCTGCGACGTCTTGACAGATTGCCACGCTACGCTCGCAATGACGAAACCCAATTGGCTTTGTCCCCCCTCCTGATTTTAGAAGGGGGCTAGGGGGCGGTTAAACCCTAGATGCCCGTGGTGAATTTAACCTCACCCTCGAACGTCTTTCAGACGTTCTCTTCCCTCTCCTAAAATTAGGAGAGGGGACAAAGCCATTTTCAAGTTTGAAATAGTATCTTTACTATTGTATAATTTGGAAGTATTTAATACTAAATCAAAGGAAAAAATAATGTCATCTACATATACAGCAGTCTCTCAAAAGTTTACTTGTGTTTTTCTCAACTATAAACACAAAGATGTGGAAAGTTTTGAAACAGCCCTAAAAGACAGAACCATTTGGGAAAGATACAATTTACGTGAAGCAGATACGGAAATAGAAACGGACGCACCTCTTCACATGATTCCCGTACTTATGAAAAGATTCCCTCTAAGAACTTATAAGCTTGAATCTCTTGATGCAAAACTAGAGTATGTTGATTTTGAATCTAAAGTTATGATTTCCAAAATGGACCCTACAGAAGAAGAACTGCAAGAGTTGGAAAAATTTATTACTGAAATTGCAGATTTCAAGATTTCTGATATTGAAGCAATGGGTATTAACTTTATTACAGTGTATGAACTTCCTCATAAAAAACTTCAAGTACTCAATCAAAACATTGAAGAAGTATTCCCTAATTTTTCTAAAAATAAAACGTTTCAACTAATACTTCCATTACAACTAGACGGTTATGTAGCAACTTATCAAATCACTAAAAACGTAAAAGAAAAGCCAGCAGATGAAGAGCCTAGACGATATACAATAGATGTAAATTTTCATATTGATATTGAATCCACCTCTACAACAACGGAAAAGTTTAAAAAAATCACCTCGAATGTTGCTAAAATTAGTACTGATTACTATAAAGAGTATCTATCGGATTCTGAAAACATTTTAGGTATGAACTGTGATGTCAAAATCTAACAAAAATTCTTCTCAATACCAGCCGACATCGAGTAGCACTAATCCACCTAAGTTGCCAGCTTCTGCTCCTGTCGTATTTGATCCCAATAAGCTAGTTCGTGAATATGATCAGAGACTAGCGACATTAGAAAAAGGGATGGAAGGAATAGAAAAAAATATTGAAAAAGACATGGAAGTCATAGAACAAGATATTAAAACTCATACAAGTGACTTGAAAGTTCATTATGACAAAATTAGTAAGCTAGAAGCAAAATCAAATACAAAGCCTTTTCACGAATCATCATGGTTTAATGTAATAATTACGGTAACTTTGGCGGTTTTGGGAGGACTTATCGGGGTACTTCTTTATTTTAACACTTGTATACAGGATTTACAGGGTAAAGTTATAGTTTTAGAACAACAGCGACCTACAATTTCATCACAGGTTCAGCCTAAAAAATAGTATGCTTGCTTACAATAATAATTAAGAGCGGCTTATAAACAACGCAAAAAAAGGATACATCCCCATGGCAAACTTAGAATCACAACAAGGCATCCCACGCTGGATGGGTAGCACTGAAACCCTCGCAGACGCCGACTGGGCGTTGGTCGGCCTGCCTTATGACGGCACCTGTAGCTACCGCCCTGGCACTCGCTTCGGCCCCGCCGCCATTCGAGACGCCAGCTGGGGCATTGAAACCTACAGCCCCCTTTGGCATCGGGAATTGGGCGAAGACGTGACCTACTTCGACTACGGCGATTTAGAACTCCCCTTCGGCAACCGAGACCGTGTACTCGCTGCCATTTCCACCGCCTGCGAAGACGTGCTAACGGCGGGCAAAAAGTGGTTTGGCATCGGGGGCGAACATTTGGTGACCTTCCCCGCCTTTGAAGCCTACGTCAAGCGATACCCCAACCTTGCCATTCTACACATCGATGCCCACGCCGACCTGCGTCAAGACTACATGGGCGAAGCCTTGTCTCACGCCACCGTCTTACGCCGATGCGTAGAACTCGTCGACCCCAATCACTTTGTGCAGATTGGCATTCGCTCTGGCACCCGTGAAGAATGGGATTTTATGCGAGAATACAACACGGTGTTCATGGAGCCGACGGCTGATGCGATGCAGGTGGCTCGGGCGAAGTTGGAAGGGCGTCCTGTGTTTGTGACCTTTGATTTGGACGGGCTGGATCCGTCGATTTTACCGGGGACTGGCACGCCCGAACCTGGGGGGCTGACCTTTCGAGAGGTGCAAACGTGGTTGCAAAACTTCAAGGGCTTGCACTTTGTGGGGGCGGATGTGGTGGAGCTGTCTCCGCATTACGACCATTCAGGGGTGTCGAACGTCGTCGCGGCGAAAGCCGTGCGAGAAGTGCTGATGTTATTGTCGACCAGTGTTTTTAGTGGACTGGTAAGCCAGTAACAACCGTTTCAAATTAATTTTCATTGCTGAATAGGCATGCTTTAATTGAGCGATTCCCTCAGCACCATTTGATGTTTCATCTGTTTGATTATAATAATCTTGAAGAGCCGCATCTAGTTCCTCTTGAGTAAAGTGTATCTTCCATTGCTTCTCAAGATTTTGGTGAGACTTCATCCGTTCTTCCACATTTAGACCGTACCAGTTATCATCATTTAGATAGTGACTATAAAACGCTAATTTCTGATAAAAGCCATATAATTTATTGACAATATTTTGGATATCAGCTTGTCTATCTACTCGTTTTTCATCTGCTAGTGCTTGGGCACTATACTCACCTTCTCCATCAAAAGAATCAAAATAGCGGATCTTATTATTAACAAAAGGAATAGGCGGCTCAACAGAAACACCCTGTTCTTTTAAACGAGATAATAATGTTCGAGATAATGAAAACGCTTCAGGAATAAAGCCTTCAAGTGTACCTGGCGAATAGCCCTGACGTTGCTGGAGAGCTGGGGCGCCTTGAGAAGCTATACTTTTGGTATTTTGTGGGGTAAAAGTGGGGGTAAGCCTTGTGGAAGAAGGCATCTCGCGAACAGGCATCATCGTGGTAATCATGGGTAAATCTTTCTAAAAGGGTGGAGAAAGTAAACAAAGAGAAAGGCCCAAAGGACTTCAGTTTAAATAGTAAGTAAAAGGCATACGCCTGTCAACACCCAAGCGTTTCTTGAGTGCCTTTGGGTCGACGCCCCCTTAAGATTCTTTTAAGACGCTTACCCTTGACTTGTTTGTGAAAAAGACTACACTAGACCTATCGGAACAAAAAAAAGGAAACGATTATGAACAAATTATTTTGGATTGTGTTGACCCTCATTGTGGGCGTAGGAGTCTTTAGATTCATGCCGAAAAGCGACGCTAAATATGATCAGCCTGCGTATACGGTTGAAAAAAAGGACGGTGCCTTTGAAGTGCGGAAGTATCCGCCGATGATTTTGGCAGAAGTCAGCGTGGAAGGCAACCGTGAAGATGCCGCCAATCAAGGCTTTCGCATTTTGTTTGGCTACATTACAGGCAAAAACGGTACAGGTGAAAAGCTCGCCATGACGATACCTGTTTTTCAAGAACTCATCGCCTTTGGCGTCGGCACGGAATCGCCTCCAGTCCCGACGCAATGGGCGTTTCGCTTTGTCATGCCAGCAGGCAAAAAACTCGCCGATCTGCCTATGCCGCAAGATGATCGCATTCGCTTGTATGAAGCCCCTGCGATGAAGGTGGCGGTGCAGTCGTTTAAAGGCCGTTTTTCAACGAAAAACTTGACGGCTCACAAAAATGAGCTGGACGCTTGGGTAATTGCCAAAGGCTTGGTGTTTGAGCCGAATCGTCATGAGATCTTCGCCGCTTACAACGGACCGTTTACCTTGCCGTCGAAACGTCGGAATGAAGTGATGTTCCGCTTAAAGTCGTTATAATTCCTGTACAGGGTCTATACGTTGTAAGGAAACGGACTGATGCTCTGATGAAATAAGATCAAAGCCTACCAGTTGGCTTTTATGCTAAAAGTCAGTTCGTCATCTTTAATCAAATCATACGTTGTTTCGAGCTTGACAATTTCCGCTTCTACAGGAGGCAAAATCGCTTCCTGTAGAAGTTTCACCATGGTTTTGAGATATTGAGCGTCCACCGTAAAGTTTTGCCGATGCTCTTCTTCCGTTTCCGCAAAATCATTGTAGGCTTGGTAAATCACCAACTGCTCGTGATAAAAGGTATCGTTCAACAACGGTTCCGCTTCCAAGGTTTCTGAAAAGCGATTAAAGGCATCCGAATATCGCTCAGATGCTTCCGTCCACGAGTTGGATTTGAGGATTTTTAGCGTGTCTAGCTTTTGAATAGCAGTCTTTGCTTCTTCAATCGTTTCTTGGGTATGTTTTTTTAGCCTTTTTAGAGCTTCGCACAGGCGTTCGGCTTTGGTATTTGTACTGCTTTGCTCTTGGGACGCTTGAATCCCTGCTTCGACAATGGCATCCACATTAATGCGTTCTTGCAAGTCCAATCGAGGCAACAGCTCTTCAATCGGCAAGTTTTCCATATCGTCAATTTTGGCACCGCCCACTGAGCAGTTGTAGACGTTAAATTCAGGAAAGACGACTCGGATTTTGCTACGAATGGTGTCGAAATGATACTTAAAATGTCGGTAATCTTCTTGGGTCATAATTTGATTGCCGTGCCAATCTTCCACATAATGCAGTTCGGTGGCTCGGTTGTTCAATTCTTTAGAAACCAGATATTTTCCGCTCAACTCGACTTCTTCACCTGTGGCGTAAACTTGCATGCCTCGCAAAGCGAGGTCTTGCCCTGCTAAAATCATGGTGCGAAAACCCAAATCCACCGCCACCAAAAACATGTAAAACGCCACGGTTCCGCCCGTATGGTACTCATGCGTTTTTTCGTCAAACATATTGTTCAAGTAAGTCGTGTATTGATCGTTATATTTCAGAGACGCTGCCCAACGGCTTTTACACGGCTGGCTCAACATAAAGGTATCCGAACTGGGGCCTGTAATGATGTGGCTGTCCGCCATGGGGTCTTCCAAGCCTTCCATTTGCTTGGCAGGCCCGTAATAATCCATGCCAAACACAAAGTCAGGCGTAATGCCGTGCTTTTTAAAGGCTTTTACGGCGCCACTGACGCAACAAATCACAAGCTTGTCTCGCACGGCGTGAATATGAGGCAGAACATCATTCAACGAAGGACCCGCTCCGCACATCAACGCCGTCTTACCTTCAAAGGCATCACGCAAATGGGTGACCGAGTGCATGGTGGGTAGATACGAGGCATTTTGAAGGAAGACATCCGTCCACAAACGGCTACGCCCCTGCAGGAGCTTGGCGTTACGCACGGCATTGTCCGCATGGAGCTTGAGCTTTTCCACCACAGGCTTGAGCGTTTCCCCAAAGGCGTGAATCATCCCAGGGAGCATCATCATCCCAATGCCGTCGCCTTGCACGAGGTGTGTTTCCACATACTGCCACAACGGTTCAGAATCGGTGAACAGCAGGATGCTTTCATCGGCGAGTTCGGCTTCTAAATTGATATGGCTCAACGTGAAATAGAGCATGTCGAGGTTTTTTTCGTAAATAATGACTTTGGCTTGACTATTTTTGACTCGCAAGGCTTGCACCAATGGTTTCAGCACATAACCTAAGCCCAAGCCAAACACGATATTCATGGAATGCTTGCCGTAGCAGACTTGGTCTTCCACCATTTTTTCCGCTTCTGCTACCGCACCGTCCATGCTATGAAGGGGATATTTATCTTCATATAAAATCGTCAAATCTTTGACGTTGGTTTCATAGATGTGTATTTTTTCAGCAGAGGCTTTTTCGGCATGATTACGAATATGTTTGGCGGAATTGGCGTTATAGCCTTTTACATCTTGAAACAGGGCGTTTAAATTGCTTTCTAAAAAAGTGGTCATGGGGACTTCCCTTCTTCTCTCTTTTTACGAATTTTGCGAGCGGTCTTGGTGTTGCTTCAAGCGACTCAACGGGTTCAATCGCTTACGTGGTGCCAATGGCTTGGGCGACAATATCGTTTTTTCCAAGGCGGAGTCTTCCAATAAGGCACTTTTAATTCTAAGTTGAGCATCTAACAAGGCTTCAGCCACTTGAAAATCAGGGGCGGTGTCAATATCGATCGAACGTTGCCACGGCATTTCATACGCCACAACCGTGTCTAAATCCCACAGGCTAAAACCCACAGGCTTTTGCAGAAGAGCTAGCGTCGGGACGATGTAAAAGGCACCGTTGGGAGTGACGTAAGTGTTTTCAGCGTCATCGTGCAAATGCAGATTCGCTGGTTTTACGTTGCTTTGCGTCTTTTTTAACAACCACGACAACGGCTTACTCGGCGGACACACACTCAACAAACCTGTTGAATGAACGTCCTTGGCGTGGGTTTGTAAGTCTTCTAAGGCCTTTTGAAAATCAACAGTTTGCACCAAGGGGCTAGTGCATTGACACAGCATCACCCAGTCGGGGAGCTCTTCAAAGCTTTGGGCTTGCCATTCTTGCAAAAAATACGCCAAGCTGTCAAAGCTAGACGTACTGGCATCGCTGACGGCAGGGGGGCGTTGAAAAGGCGGGATTTCTATTTTTGCATGTGACCCTTTGGCAAGATCTAACAAGGCATCATCATCACTGAACAGGAAGCGTCGTTCGATGCCTTCGGCGTCTTGAAGGGCATCAAAATACCATGATGCCATGGGGCGTTCGCACAAGGGGAGCATCGCTTTATTCGGCAAGCGTTGGGAGCCTGCTCGTGCCAAGACCACTGCCCACACTCGGGGGGATGATGTTTTTGAAAAAGGGGGGGGCTTTGGCATACGAAGGTTCTTTCAAGACGATACGCTACACAAACACGCTTTTTTAAGTTTAACATGCCAAGGAGCCTGTCTTATGTTTTCATACCAAGATTGCCCTATGTGATTGAGTCGAAGGGAGAGAGCAAGTCATCCTGAACGCATGTAAAGGATCTCCCAAAGAAAGTGGGGATGTTTAAATCGTTGCACAAGCAGACGTCCAAGCACTAAATCCGAGCGGGTGAGCGAACTGCGAATCCCCGAGCGATTTTGCGGACGTCGTGCAAAGGAATGATGCGAGGAGGTGGGGACAAAAAACCTTCTTATTCACGAAGTGAATCTTCCCCTTTAGGAAGGAGAGGTTGGGAGAGGAAACCAACGGTTTTCTTTCCCAAGAGAAAAAGTTTACTTTTTCGACATGAAGGGGGGATTTTCAAGGGGGGACGAAGGGGAGGAGAAACGCAATGCGTCCTTCCCCGTCCCCCCTTGAACCGCCTTTGGGGGTTTGGGGAGTCTTTGGCGGCACAAAGACCCCCAAGCACCAGCTCAAAAAGAGAGCTAGAAACCCAAAAAATGGGAAGCTTAAAATACCACTTCTTGAATATAGAACACTATAAATACCTAAACTTCTTGAGTTTCGGTGGCTTTTTGTAAGGGGTTTTCACCCTTCATTTGCCATGCAAACATCAGAATTTCAGCAACGGCTTGATACAAATCAGGCGGGATGTCTTGGTTGACGTCCACCACACGATAGAGCGTCCGAGCCAGCACAGGGTTTTCCACAATCGGGATGCCGTTTTCTCTGGCAATGGCTTTAATGCGTTCGGCGAAATGTTCGGCTCCTTTGGCGACGACCAGCGGGGCTTCCATTTCTTTGGGCTTGTACTTCAACGCCACCGCCACATGAATGGGGTTTGTCGTAATGACATCTGCAGTAGGCACGGCTTCAAGCTGGCGTTGCATCATCATTTGCATCCGCTTTTGCTTGAGCATGTGCTTGACCATGGGATCGCCTTCGCTTTGCTTGTATTCGTCCTTGACTTCTTTCAGCGACATTTTTTGGTCGTTCATAAACTTGGTGCGTTGGTAAAGATAGTCCCCAAACCCGATAATGATGAAAAACATAATGGCTAGAAAAATAAAATCTTGCAGGATTCGCCCAACCAAAAACAGGATGATCATGGGCGTGTCGCTGTGCATGCTGTTAATCATTTCAGGCAGGTGCTTCATAAAGGAGTTGTATCCCATATAAAAGAGGATGCCAATTTTCAGCAAGTTTTTGACGAGTTCAATGACCGTTCGTTTGGAAAAAATACCTTTCAAACCGTTAATGGGGTTGAGTTTGTCTAACTTAGGGGTAATCGACTTTAATGCAAATAGCGGTCCGATTTGCAAGAAATCGGCCAAAAAGGCGATCATAAAAGCCAGACCCAAGAAGGGTAAACTAGGAAGTACCAAGCCTTTAATGGAATGTAGAATCACGAACATAATGCCCATGTCTTCCAAGTGTTTTTGGGGAATGAGATCAAAGAACACGACAAACATTTCAGAAACGGCTCGAAAGACAAACGGCGAAAGCATCAGCAATAAAATAAACATAATCGCCAAAAACACCCCAGCGGAAAGATCTTTGCTTTTAATGACCTGCCCGGATTCTCTCAAGCGTTGAATTTTTTGCTGAGACGCTTCAAAGGATTTGTCTTCATCACCCATTGAGGTTGTGCCTTTTGATTTAACGAACTTATGGGAAAAGCTTCATTCGGCGAACATTTCTGAGTAAGAAACGTGAGTGATTGCAAGCAATCAACAAAACAAGCCGTTTGTTTTCTTTAAATTTTCATCCGACTTGAAATTTTTCTATAAGTTCTAACTACTGTATCTTTATATTATCATGCTAAACTGAATATATAAAGTAAGGAAGAAGATTGTGACTATTTTGTTGGATACCTACATTTTCACCAAACACGCAGGTGGCATGGCGAAGGTCACCGCGTTTTTGTATGAAGAAGTCCTGAAACTCCAGCCCAATAGCGTTAAGGGTATTAGTCAAACACCCCTTAAACAAGGTAGCCTACCTGAAGGGATTTGTAACACCATGTTGCCCTTACCTTTAGGGCGTGAAACATGGCGAAGTCTTGTGTTTCCAATCTATAGTCATTTGACGTCGCCGTCTGTCTTTCACTTTCCTGCCAATGGACTGATTCCTGCCAACCTGCCTGCTTCTACGAAAGTGGTGATGACCCTGCATGACGTACTTCAACTCGATATGGACGACTTCTACAGCCCTGAAGACTCCGCCAAAAGAAACGCTTATATCAAGCGTTTGACAAGCGATTTAAGTCGAACAGATCGACTTATTACGGTGTCGGACTATTCCAAGCAACGCATTTTACATCACTTTCCTGATTTGTCGTTAGAGCCTTTGGTCATTCCCAATGCGACGACGTTGAAGCGTCCTGACGATCTAAGCCCTGTTTCGTTGGTAGATTTAGAATCATCGACGACGCCTCCGTATTTCTTATGTACAGGGCGTTACGAAAAAAGAAAAGGGCTTGAATGGTTGCTCGATGCCTTCTTGGCAGGGCATCAAGCAGGAACGCTCAAGAGCCGACTGTTGATTACAGGGGAATCCGCCTTTATTAGCGATGCTTTTAGTGAGCAATTAAAAACGGCAAAAGCCTTAGGTATCGTGGAAGAACTGGGTTATGTGGACGATGATACGCTGATTCGCTTGATGAATGAAGCCGTGGCATTGGTATATCCTTCTTTTGCGGAAGGGTTTGGATTGCCTCCGCTTGAGGCGATGAACCTGTTCTGCCCTGTGATTACGACGAATTTAACGGCCTTGCCTTTTACCTGTGGCAGCGCCGTTTACTATGTTTATCCTCAAGATCCTACTTCCCTGCTTGTGGCGATGCAACGCCTAGAAAGCGAAGGCTCTTTGCGAGCGGAGCTAATCGACTTAGGGCTTCAACAGGTCAATCAGTTTAGCTGGAAGCGAAGTGCCGAAGCATTTTTAGAAGCCGTTTATAGTTCTCTTTAAAACACAAAAAATTAGTTTATTTTCTTTAGTTTATCTTTCTTTAGCTTAGTCTTGTTTTGATTTAGTTTTTATTGTTTATTTTGTGTTCGGGGGACGCATTTTTTCTTTTTGGTCTTGCTGTTCTTTCAACAAGCGGATTTCTTCTTGTTCGACTTCATTGTACAACTTCAACTTTTTGAAGTCTTTGTCCGTCGATTTAATCACCGCTTGACGCCCTAGTTCAGGCGAGTAGTGTTGATCCAAACGAAACATCAAATCCGCCAAGTGAGCCTGCCAACTAATGTGGGTCGCCGTCCATTGGCAAAGGGTGCTGTTGTCTTGAAAGGGCAAACCTTCTGGAAATTGAGGGGTCACGCCCTTGAGCAATAAACCGGGTAACGCCGCCCCCGAACTACGAGCCACTTGGTTACAGGGATTTTTCTGTAAGGGCAGATTGCCTAAAGCAGGGTTACCGCTCATCATAATGGCGTCCCATGTATTAAAACCCATCAAGTAATTAAAGACGTCCAAGGCGGATTTTAGATAGGCAGGGTCTTTAGTTGTGTCATAGGCATCCATCCACAATAAGGCATGACGCACCCATGCATCATTAGACGAGGGTAAAACAGGGAAATCCTTAAACGCAAAGGGACTGACAAAAGGGGTTTGCAAGACACGCGTCCATTCACGGCTATTCTTCGCATCTTTAAGCCACTGGGATTTAATGCCTTCAGGAATGTACGCATTCATCGCAGGTGACGCCCACAAACGATACAACGGCGATTGCCAAGACAGATCATTAACATTCACCTTGGCCCAAAGGGGGTCAGCGACTTTAAGGGTTTGTGCATGGCCTGTGGTATGCCCCAATTCCAAGGCGGCCCATAGGATGTAAGCATTTGCTGAATCCAAGGGTTGAAACCAATAGCTTTCCCGAAAATAGGGTTGAACCGATTTGGTGTAAAGTTCTTTTTCGCCGTTCCAAAGCAACGTGGTATGTACAGGCTTAATTTTATTGTCTTGCAAGGCTTTCCAGCCTTCTTGGGCTTGAATTAAGGCACTCAACGCCAAATCAGGATCCACATCCTGAAAAACACGAGCGGCTTGAGCCAAGGTTGCAACAGCCGCTGCGGTGCTTAATTGACTAGGGGCTAAAAGCTGGCGGGTTTGCCTGTCAAATTCAGGACGTACTCTCCCCCCGTCAAAGGGTTCAGGAGATCCAATCCCTTCGTAAAAACCCTTGTCTTTCATATCTTGCATTTCCAAAATCCACCGCAAGCCGTAACGGGCTTCATGTAAAATTTCAGGCATGCCAGCACTGGTGTCTTCGGATTGAGGGTAGGCGAGGCGTCCTCGTTTTTGGCTCCACACGGGGTTACGTTCATACATCGTCATTAAGGTGGAAGCCACCATGACATGGCTTAGTATATGGCGGTCATAGGTGGAACCTTCGTACCAGCCCCCCATGGGTAAGCCATTGTCAATATGCCCTGCTTCTTGAAAAAAGCCGATGCCGCCATCTAAGAGGGCTTGCCCAGATCGTTGGGTGAACAAGGCTCGTGTGGCAGCCTGCCCCACAAACTGAAAGACATTGGCATTGACATTAAAGCCTGTGTATTCATTAAAGGCTCGGCGTTGAACGAACTGCCCAAAGGGATAAAAATGGAAGCGACCTTCTTTTCGAAGTTTACTTAAATCTACTAATGCTAGATCGGTGCTGATTCTATCTACCGAAGGTCGTGCCACGATGTGACCGTCCTTTACCAGTTCTGAAAAGTTAAGGGCGGGGTCTCTGACAATGGGGCGAATTTGCAATAAAATCCCTTCAAGTTCAGTGTTTAAGCTTGCGTGTGGCTTTACTTTGACCCATACCAACTTAGGGGCTTTGGGATGGTAGCCCATCCTGTTTTGTTTGACTTCTGTGAACTCTAAAGCTTTGTAAGCGGGCGCTTCTATCTTTGAAGACACATTTTCTTCTTCTGCCCAAGCCATCATAGGAAAAACCCCACAGACGAGAAGGGCTAGGCTTATACTTCGTGCAACGTGCATGTGTCTTCCTCATGGGCAATGTTTCGTATATGTTCAGTTTACCACATAATCAAAAAAACGCCCCCATGTTTGACTCTCAAGGGGCGTTTCTTTTGTGTAAGAATCTGCTTTTTCCTTAGAACTTTAATTTGCCAAGTGTTCTAATGCAGATATAGGGACTAGAAATTTTTTAAGGATGGTCTCCGTAAGAAGCGACTTCAACACCCTCAATAATGGACGCTAAATTAGCATAGTTGGGTTCGCTGACGCTGGTACGAGCTTGTACGTTTAATAATTTCAACAAGAAGAAGCTGGGTTCATCCAAACTGGAATTTTGAGAGTTAAAGGTTTCTAAACGATCTTTGTTTTGAGAAAATGTTTTGCTAAGGTTGGAAATTTGACGACTCATCGCTGTTTGATTTGCATCTGCTTTCGGCAATTTTTTTTGGGAAGCAACCGCTTCTTGTAATTCTAAGCGACTGTTTCGAAGATCCATGTTAATGCCGTGGCGTTGAATATGAAGTAAATCCGTCTTTTTTTGGCTCACTTTTTTTTCGCTGTTTAAGTCTTCAACAGCGGTTTGTTGATCTTGAGGTGCAACTGTTATAGCATTTTTAAACATCGAGAACTTTTGTACTTTAGATTCTTCGGAAGCGTCAAAAGTAAACATCTTGGAGTTTGTAAATTCGCTGAAGGTTAAAAAACCGTTGTTGTCCGCATCAAAGGGAGTCAAGCTCTTTTTGGTGTCTGAACTAAGGGTAGGAGCGTTCAACTGAATAGGACTTACGCTGGAACGCTTGAAGGAAGGAACAGATGTTTGAATAGGGGTTAAGGTTGTCATGAGAATGTCTCGCTCTTTTTTTGTCTTCTGGGTATATAACACACGGGGTTTCTTCACAAGCGGATTCAACAGGGAAGGTGATTGGCTTAGAAAGAAGAGAATCGGTTTGAAAAGCGTCTTTAGTAAAGGGGCTTTCAAGGTGATTAATATGAAATGCAGTTTGTCTGAATGTTGGGTAATCTGAAGGAGGTTGGGAGAGTTGTGAGTCTTAAGACTTTCTTAATCTCACATCTTAATAAAGTCTACAGGATTAGCCAAATTGAAAAACTGTAATATTTTGTTACAAAAGCAACTTATGTTCACCTTTATAATGAGTTTCAGATGAAAGGTTTAATGTTTAAACCGTTGCACGAGCCGACGTCCAAGCACTAAATCCGAGCGGGTGAGCGAACTGCGAATCCCCGAGCGATTTTGCGGACGTCCAGCGTGTAGCAAGTGGAGCAAGCGAAAAGGATGAGAATAAAACAACTTTCTCATTCACGAAGTGAATCTTCACCTTTAGGAAGGAGAGGTTGGGAGAGGAAACCAACGGTTTTCTTTCCCAAGAGAAAAAGTTTTAACTTTTTCGACAATGGGGGTGGATTTTTAAGGAGGGGGAAAGAGAAGGAGAGCCGCAACAATTTCCTTCTTTTTCCCACTCCTTAAACGCATTTAGAGGTGTCGGAGAACCTTTGTGCGAGCAAAGGTCTCTGACGCACCAGCTCAAAACGGAGCTAGAAATCTAAAAAATAGGGTTAATATCTTCCATACGCACGATGCCTTGACGCATGGCAAAAACCGCTGCCTGCGTACGATCATCCACACACAATTTTTGCAAAATACTATGCACATGAGCCTTCGCTGTGGCTTTGGTAATCACGCATTTCTCAGCAATATCCGCATTGGAAAAGCCTTCGACAATCAATTTTAAGACTTCCATTTCTCGAGGCGTCAACGGGCAATCCATCGTCTGATTCGGCGAATGAGGCACAGGCACGCCAACCAGCGTATTACTGCGTTGAGCGGATGATTTTTCACCCGTCCCTTGCCCAGAAGGAAATCCATTACCTTGAAAACGCCCCAACACCAAACGCGCAATACCAGGATCCAACCAACTGGCTCCTTCTGCTACGGTGTCAATGGCGGTTTTAAGGGTTTCAAAACTCGCACCCTTTAAGCAATAGGCATCGGCACCAGCCCCTAGAGCGGCAAAGACATCGTTGGCGTCGTCTTTAGAGGTCAGCATCATCACAGGGGTCGCAGGATAATTTTTTTTAATGAGTTGTGTGGCTTCAATGCCGTCCATATCAGGCAAACCAATATCCATAAGGATTAAATCGCAATCCCCTTGCCGTTTTTCAACCACATTTAAAGCTTCTTTACCCGTTTCAGCTTCACCTACAACGGTGTAAAGAGGTTCTTGTTCCAACATCAAACGCAAGCCGATGCGAGTCATTTGGTGATCTTCCACCAAAATAAGTTTAAGGGCTTTACTGGGTTTGGGGGATTCTGTAGCGTGCATAGGATTTCCATTCTCGCAGGGTTGTTCTGCTTAAGGTGTAAGCAATAAGTTTCTATAGTCTTGATAAGTAGTATAACACAAAGGTGTAGAAGGCATAACCAAAATGCTTTAAAGCTTCGTCTGTTTATGTTAGACTCTACTGTAAAAGGACGCTTTTACCCGATGCTATACAATACTAATCTCTTCATTACAGGCACCGACACCGATGTGGGTAAAACCTATGTGACGGCTCAACTCGCCCAAATTGCTTTAGAAGCAGGCAAAACAGTCGCCATTTATAAACCTGTTCAAACAGGCGTTAACACTTTTGAAGAAGGTGATGCCTACGCCTGTGCCAAGCACTTAGACTTCCCTGAAAACTTGCATATCGAAACGACCTACTCATTTTCGCCCCCCGCCGCCCCGAGCGTTTGTGATGACAAGCGTGTGATTTCCATCGACGCCATTGTCGCCCGTTTTCACGAATTGAAGTCCATCTATGATGTGGTACTGGTGGAAGGGGCTGGAGGGGTCCTGTGTCCGATCACAAAAGAGGCCTTGATGCTGGATCTCATTGAGGCGTTAGGCATCCCTGTTGTATTGGTGAGTCGCTATACGCTCGGCACGATTAACCATAGTTTAATGTCGTTAGAACTTCTAAAGCATCGGGATGTGACGGTCGAAGCTCTCGTGCTTTCTGAAGGAGCCGTGCCTTTGTCTGAAGCGGTGAAAAGCTCCTTGGCGGTGCAAACGGTGGTTTCTCAAATCAAGCACTATACCCCTGAACTCAATATTTGGGAAGTCCCCTATGCCAAAGGTTTGACGGAATCGTTTAAAGGACAAAACACCTATGTCTAGCACAATGCCTGAAGCCCCTAAGACGCATCCCTTTATTTTGGAAGAAAATGCCTTGGCAGGATCCAAACCCTACCGCACTTATAACCAGTTCCTGCAAGAAAAATTTGGATGCCGTGTCTACAAAGTTTCCATTGACGCAGGCTTCACCTGCCCCAATATCGACGGCACCAAGGGCTTTGGCGGATGCACCTTCTGTGACGAAACAGGTTCTTCGTCTCGCACCAACGATGTAAAAACGCCAATTGCTGAGCAAATGCAGAAGAACATCGCCAATCGACGAAAGCGTTACAAGGCTCAAAAGTTTATCGCCTATTTTCAAGCCAATACGAATACGTATGCCCCTGTCGAACGGCTCAAGCGTCTTTATGATGAAGCCTTAAATGTGGATGACGATGTGCTGGGTCTGGCTATTTCAACCCGTCCTGATTGTGTAACGCCTGAAATACTCGACTTAATCGCCAGCTATAAGGAGCGTCTGCCTTATGTGAGCGTGGAATATGGCTTGCAAACCATTCACGATCGCAGTTTAGCGTTGGTGAATCGATGCGAGACCTTCGCCGATTTCTTGCAGGCTTACGAATGGACGCAAGAACGAGACTTAGACCACTGCATTCATGTGATTTTAGGCATGCCTGGGGAAACCCATGCCGATATGATGCAAACGGCGGACAAACTCGCTGAACTCAAGGTGGCTGGCGTGAAGATTCACATGCTGGTTGCCATGAACCATACGCCGATTGCGGAAGATTACCGAAACGGACGCTGGAGCAGCATGGATTTTGAGACCTATGTGAAGACTTGCGTCGATTTCATTGAACGTTTGCATCCGCAGTGCGTGATTCATCGGGTGGCGGGAAATGGTCACTTTAAGCACGTGGTGGCACCATCGTGGATGGCGAGTCAACGGCAAGATGTGATGTCCGCTATTGACGCCTGTTTTGCCGAGCGTGGCACCAAGCAAGGCGATAACTGTCGATATATGTAAATTGCTTTTTTAACATAATTCGTTACAAAAGCGCATCATAATTCTTAAGAAATACTTAATGCTTATGTAAGGTGCAAGAAACAATCACAAGCCCCTCACTCCACGGCAAACCCAAGCCAATTGACCAGAACATGACCAGCCCATTAAAAAACGATCCCCACCCCTTCCCGTCTAACCCAATTTTATACAGGGGGAATACATAGGTATGAGCGATATTGACTTTAAGTCTATCGCTCTTTTTTTTTGGAAAAATATAGCCGCATTTAGAGTTTTTTGTACAGTTTACTATATAATTTTGTCATTCTGCGCGTAGTCGCAGAATCCCCTAGCGACCTAACCCATAACCATTTAGAGAGATTCTGCAACTGCGTGCAGAATGACATGGAACTGTTCAGAAAAAATAGAAGCTTAGCTATATCACCTATTAAAAATCCCCCGTACAATACGGAGGATTTAATGGCGGGCCAGACGAGGCTCGAACTCGCGACCTCATGCGTGACAGGCATGCACTCTAACCAACTGAGCTACTGGCCCTTATCGTGAAGCCAGTTTAAGGGCTTCAACACCTCCTATTTAATCGCGAACAGAACTTAAACGCAAGCTTTTTTTCAAATTTATCGAATTAAAACCTTTATGTAGTACAAAAAACCTTATAGATGCGTTATAATATACAAGCCCCCTCATAACCTAAAAAGGACATGTCATGATAATGACTTCTGAAAACCCGCAAAAACTCCGTCGCTACCAAGACGCTTATAACGCCCTCGATCGTAGTGAAACCGTCTTCATCACCGCACACGTCGGCCCTGATGGCGACACGCTGGGTTCCATGCTTGGTTTGAAACACAGCCTTACCTACCTCTTCCCCAATATCAAGCGAGTCGATTGTATCATCGCGGGTCGCATGCCCGATGTCTTCCACTTCATGCCGGGGATTGATGAGGTCATCAGCATCGACAAAACCCCTGAAAAGGTATTAGATCGCTACGATTTAGCCATTTCTGTCGATTGTGGAGCCCTTTCACGATTAGGCCCTGCGGCTCGCTTATTTGAAACGGCCACAGACACCCTTAACATTGATCATCATGTGTCTAACGATGCCTTTGCCCACATCAATATCATTGAAACCGACGCTGCGGCAAGCGGGCAAGTGATTGTGCGGATTTTAAATACATGGCAATGCCCTATTAGTCTAGAAGCGGCGACTTGCTTGTATGTTGCGTTACTGACCGATACGGGCGGGTTTCGTCATTCCAGCACGACGCCTGAAGCCTTTGAAGTGGCAGGGCAATTACAACGATCTGGAGCCGATGTCACCTACATCTACAATCAAATCTATGAAACACAGCCCTTTTGCCAAAGTCAGTTGACGGCTCATGCGGTTTTAAACGCCAAGTCTCACGCTGAAGGACGCATCATGTGGACGTCCCTAACCTTGAAAGAAATTGACCGCTATAACGCCTTAGATGAACACACGGAAGGCATTATCGATCAATTACGGTGCATTCAAGGCGTGCAAGTGTCTGCACTAATTAAAGAAATGCCTTCAGGACGCACCAAAATAAGCCTGCGTTCTAACCGCAACGATATTGACGTGTCTGCCTTGTTGGGTGAACATTTTGGTGGGGGTGGTCATAAAAAAGCTGCTGGGGCTTCCGTTGAAACCGATTTAACCACCACAATTGAAACCTTACTAGGCGTGCTAAAAACAGCCGTCAAATAGTCAAATAACAGGGTAATGCCTCCAAGGAAGGTGACCGCCTATGCAAGTCCCCCCACCCTTTTCAAACACCCCGATTCAATTATGGCAGCAGCTTCCTGCCATGGGTTTGCCTGTTACGCCTCCCAGAATTGAAGCCCAAATCGCACTACCCCCTGTCGATCTTGAAAATGTCGTGCCAATTTGGCAGGAACCGTTAAGCATTCCCATTTATTGCGACCTTGTGGATGAGCAGGAAACGCATCCGCCAGAAGCTTTTGAAAAAGCGATGCTTGCTTGGCAAACCGCCAGCAAGGGATCCATTCAATTCAAGCGACTGACTGCAAATACGGCAAACGACGACGGTATTTTCATCACATGGAGCGATGAAACGAATCCACAACGCCCTTATGAAGTGGGACGCACCGTCAATCAAACGCATCTGAAAAAAGGGCATCCGTTTATTTATCGTAGTGAAATTGTCTTACAACGCAACCCACGCATCAATCAGCATTTGGATGTAGATGCTCAACAGTTGCAGTTGTATGCCACCTTCTTACATGAAATGGGTCATGCCTTGGGCTTAGAGCATACGCAGGATCCGCATAGTGTGATGTTTCATCGCAGCTTGCAGAATCACCAATTCACCACAGAAGACTTGGCACAATTGAAGAGACTGTATTAAAATAAAGCATTTACGGAACAGGTCTTTGATTTAACAAAATGAGCGAATCACGAGCTTTGAAAAGATCGAATCTGTTGATAGAAACTTTCCGCCTGTTGAGACCCTTCCAAGACGCAGACTTCAAAACATTTTTGCTGAATCCATAAGGGATCAGGATCTTGATGTAAGGCGTCTAAGGTTTCTTTGCTCAAGGCATCATTGATGCTAAAGCCCACAATAAAGCGACTGGAATCGGTGAAGCTTTCTTCGTTTTCAAAGTACGGTATACTGGGTTTGCGAAGGGCATCCCACACGGCGATGCCTTGTGTCTGCGGGATGTGGAGCAAATCTTGCACCACGTCATGCAAGGGTTGTAGCGTCACTTTTTGAAACCATTTACGAGGATCTTCTTCCTTAGGAATGTGATTCGTCCATCCCAAGGCCATGTAACCCAAGCTTCGCCAAGGATCGCCTGCTAAACGTGGCGGTAATTGCTTGACGAGACTCAATGAACGACGGAATACGGCATCTGCCACCGTGGTGTCATGGTCTTTAATCGCTAAACTAAAGACGGCTAAGGCACTGGTCAAGCTGGCCTTCCATCCCACTAAGGGACGTTTTTCACGCAGTTGCAGGTCATGATGCTGAAACACTTGCCATAATTCATTTTGAGCTTGTGTCAAATCGCCTTGGCTACTGCTCCACATCACACGGGCGGCTTTGGCATTCATGTAAGCCGTTTCCACCGTATGATGAGGCTTAAAGGCCAACCATAAATCCTGTAAAGCGACCAATTCCTTAATGGCAGTGTCGTATTGCTTCAACATAAAAAAGCTTTGGCAATGGTGTGCACGAACTTGGGCAAGCGTACTGGGCCAAAAGTTATGTTGAGGGTACTGCTTAGAAAGATCTAAAAGCGTTTCTAAATACGGTAAGGTAGATTGTACATTGCGGTGATGTGGCCAAGCTGTCACCAACTTGGTCAAAACTTCCGCCCAGGCATTAAGGATTTTGGCGTCCTGCTTGCTTTGCGAAAACAACGTTTTAATCGGTGCCGCATGAGAACCCGCCAGCGTCCAATTGTCGGCTTCGGCATAAGCGGTTGAAAGCGTGGCATGCAAGCCGCAAACGCCTCGAAGGACTTCGATACAGTTGGGGAACTTACTTTGTACCAGTTTCAAATGACGCAAGAGGGCTTCAATTTCAGCGATATTCTTGACTTTTTTGAGTCGCCATGCCCAATGGCACGCTCCCGCGGCATAAAGACGTTGAATGTCTTCAGATTCTGTAAAGGTGAGTGAAAGCGTGTTCAGTACGTTCCAATAACGTTCAGTATGTTCCAATAACTCTACTTTATTACGATTTTCAATACCCAATAAGGCGTATTCACACACAAATAAAGCATGTTCAGGAAGCAGAATATCTTTGAATTCGCTAAGGTTTTCTGCCCATTCCAAACGCTTGGCAAAACTGCCGTAATCATGCAAACGAATATCCAACTGCCCTAACTGATACAACAAAGTCGTGAGCTGTTGCAGGAAATAGGGAGAGGTCGGTTGCACATGACGGTTTTCCACGCCATCTAAAATAAGACGACGGGCTTCATGTTCGATGCACTGAAACACCAAATCGTGATGCAAAAACTGGGCTTGACGCATCCCCCATAGGCCATTTCGACAAGCCGCAGCAGCCACTTCCTTAAAGCCAAATATCATGGGGTAGTGGGCTTCAAAGGTGTGAATATCGCTCAAAAGTTGAGGTAAAGCTTCAAGTTGTCCTTTTTGAGCATACACCCACGCCAAATTGACACCTGCCCATGCACATTGTTCAAAAAACTGAATGGGATGCCCCTTCGCATTCGCGGCCATTTCACAAAGTTGATCGTAGACCAATTGAACATCTTCAATCGATTCTTTGCCTGTATGCGTCCAAATCACATTCATGCCGAGCTTGCCCAAGAGCATCAAGACTTCAGGGTGATCATAGTGATTGCCCCGTGTCACAAAGCGATGAGCCAACTGCCACAAGCGTAAAGACGGTTGCAACTGCCCTTCATTACCGTAACTCTGTGCCATACTTATCGCACCGTTAATAAAGTGACGAACCATCACCGAATTTTCAACATTACTGTCGACCAAATTGTACAAGTCCCGTTGCAGTTGCAAGGTCTTGGGCTTAGAAGGATGTTCACGACTGAGCCAAATCAGCAATTCGGCTCCCTTGGCGTGATCTTCCAGCACCTCTTGGTTGCCTTTGGCGAGTTCTTCATCCACAAAGCAAATATCTTCGTACAACAAGCGAGCGTTACGCACATTTTGCTTGTGGGCGTAAATTTCCGTTAACATCAACGAAACATGCGACCATTGTTCCAAATACGGTACACGTTTTTCGCCTTGATAGCTATAACCTGCCTTTTTTAGATAACGGTGATTTTTATGAGCCGTGTCAATATCTTGATCAATCAAAGCGTATTGAGCGTGTAGATTTAAGGCTTCGGCGAGCGATTCGTGAAAAGTGACATCTTCGAGCATGAAGCCGTCAATGTTGCCTGTAAAATGATCCAACTTTTCCCACCACTCACTTAAATTGGGAATGTTACCAAAGGTCATCAAGACTTCCATGCTAATTTGCAGAACAAATAAGCGTTCACGATCCCGCATACAAAGCTTGTAAAGAGCTTCAAAGGTATCCATGACGGCATCGACTTGTTTTTCGTCGAGATCTTCGTTGCCTTTACCGTTCCAGTTCATGTCGCTATAATCTTGGGTATCTAGCCCTTGATAAATCAGCCATGTCGCCATTTGCCGTTCACTTAAGCGGCTTTCAAAGGGGAAGACCGCTTCCATGCGTTTAAGCAAGATGAGTTCCCGTTCTTTGAGAGGGGTTAAGACCTCGTTTTGCCATGTGCTAGAATCGACAAAAATCCAATCTTCAAAGGGATTTACGGCTTTATGGGATGCTGACATCATCATGCGAACGACTCCTTTAGACCCTTGTCTACACATGCAACGGTGAGGGTTTCGTATGAGGTGTCGTACTATTGAGAGGGCTTCTTGAACGTCGTACTCTATGAGGAGGGGAGGGGTTTAAATAGTGTTTTATGTTGAGAAAATGATATTTTAAGATTTGTCATTTTTTGGGGTTTCTATTTCCTTTTATAGCTGGTGCTTGGGGGTCTTTGTGCCGCCAAAGACTCCCCAAACCCCCAAAGGCGGTTCAAGGAGGGGGAAGGGAGGACGTATTGCGTTTCTCCTCCCTTTTCCCCCTCCTTGAAAATCCTCCCCCTTTACCCACCTCGTCGCATCATTCCCTTTGCACGACGTCCGCAAAATCGCTCGGGGATTCGCAATTCGCTCACCCGCTCGGATTTAGTGCTTGGACGTCTGCTCGTGCAACGATTTTAAGCATCACAATTTTGTCTAAAAAACCACTAAGAAAAGCACATTTTGTAAATCGTTTTAACTAAACAGAGTTAGCCCCGTTTTTTATGTTGCCAAGGGAATTGAAACACCGCAGGCACGGCGTCACGATCCTTCGCCTTACCGTGATTCCACTTTCTAAAGTTTTCCATTTCTTGCGGATTCATAGGGCTTACCGCCGAATTTAAGTAAGCATCTTCAAAAGCAATTTCCGTTTGACTCGTATTAGGGTAATAAGAAATACCAAAGTTGGTGCGTCTAAAAACACTGTCATAACCTATCGTAAACTTCACATTGCGTGGCCCGAGCGTCAAATAAATCGTGTTACCCACTAACGAATCATTCCGGGCATTTGTGTTGCTTAAGTTAAAATCTTGACGAAAGCCTAGTAAGACGTGTGAACCTAGTCTGACCGCATTATTTAAACTCACCGTTTGATTCCCTAAGAAGAAGCTGTCAAACACAAAAGGAGATTTTCCTGAAACAGCCCCTAGGTTATAAGACACCTGCGACATAAAAAAGTCACCCAAGAAAAAATTGGCGGTGGGGCCTCCTCTTAACACGCTGACGACATCGCCTGTGGTGTAATAGGCGTTAGAGGACTGTAAGTTCGCCCCGAGTTCAATGTTTTTACCGATTTTAAATAAAGGACGACTATTGGCAAGAACCAGTTGCTGTCTAAATCTTCCTGCAGTGACAGGATTGTTCGATGTTCGGATGACAAAGGGATTCGCTGAGTTGAAGGGGAAGAGATCATCTTTAAACACACCGCCACTATGCACGGCTTGTAAAACAAAGAGTTTACCTTGAAAGAAATTTCGTTTATCTTCCAATTGAACGCCATAGCTTGGACGTTCTTGCGTAAAGAAGCTTGAGCCTGCAAAAGCGTTTTGACTACCGATCAACTTGGTGTTTCGCCCTTTTTTGGATAAATACACTTCGCCTTCTAAGACATTATAATCGTTCTTAAAGTTACGAGCCGCCATCAGATTCAAGCGTTTTGACCGATAGGAACTCATGACCCCATATCCAAATTCAGGTTGGCGAATATCAATAGACGTCCCATTTCGGTTAATCGTTTGCCCGTAAGACACCATGGGCGAAAGCTTTAAGGCACCTGGCCCAACCTTGAAATCAAACCCAGGATTCACATAAAAACCGCCTAAATCACGGTTAAAGCCGATTTCAGGACCTAAGTAGTCCAAGCGACTGTTTTTCTTGTCCACGCCTACGTCTAAGTTAGGCAGGGGAAGAGAAAATAGGTTTTTCAACTTCACACGAGGCGATTTGAAGTCCACCATATAGTATTCATTGGGATGTTCTGTAATATCCACTTCTTTCACTTTGAAGCTCAAAAATTGGACAATCGGTTTTTCTTCACGATTGAGTGCCACTTCAGAGGTGTCAAACCCTTTACGCGTCAGTGCATTCAAAAACTGTTGGGCTTCTTCTAAGGGATTGCTTCTTAAGTTGTCCGCATCCACAAAGCGTTGTGTTCGCTTGGAGTTAAGGGTATAAGGATTATAACCCGCTTGAATAACGATACCATTAACAGGGTTGCCTCCCACAAAGCGAGTGCCTGAACGACTGCGAGATTGTTCAAAGGCTTGACGAGGCACCATTAACAAGGCGCCGTCCTTCATGTGCGTCATATCGGGGCGTCCTAAAACAGTTTTGGCTCGTAAGCGAACAAAGCCCAAACTCACCGTGGAATCATTAATTAAAGCCGTTTGACCGTCTAAGCGAACACGCATGTAGGCAGCTTCGGTGGTGCTACCGTCTTTGACAAGGGTGATATTGCCTTCAGCCACGACTATGTCCAGATCGGGTTGATAGGTGACTTTATCGGCATCGAGTACGGCGTTTTGGTCTTCCACCATCATATGCACATTGCCAATTAGTACATAGGCTTTAAGTTTGTCGTCGTAAGTCAAGGTATCGCTTGTAATATCGAGTTGCTTTTGTTTGACTTCAGGCGTTTCAGCAGGTTTTTCTAGGGCTTGTACTTGAGGTAGCTTGTCCTTGTTTGAGTTTTTGATAGACTTGACGTCCTTGCCAGAAGGCAAGGACCCATCTTGCGTCTGTAAAGTCGGATGCAACGCCAAAGGCTTCGCCTTCTTATGAAACCACGCCGCTTGACTAGACGGCATAAGCAGAAACGTAACGCTTAGGGCGATTAGCCAAGTCATTGATGCTAGTGGTAAACGTAAAAAGAACATAGTCTCTCCACTTCTCTCATACAGTATTATTGTATTCTAACATGAAAAAAGAGAATACAGCGACAGAAAAACCCTAGCGATTAAAAAGATTCTGCGTGGTGGTAAGACCCATCGCTAAAAGCGATTCCACACAAGCCACCGCCGTTTCACAGATTTTTGGCAATTGTTCACGTTGTTCGCTCGTATAAGGCTTCAATACGAAGTCTTCAAGGGCAACGCCTTCGGGCTGAGGGCCAATGCCCAACCGAAGACGGGCAAAATCCTGCTGATTTCCGAGGGATTGGATAATGTGTTTCATCCCATTTTGACCCCCCGCACTCCCCTTGGGGCGCACCCTTAAACTGCCAAAAGCAAGGTTGATTTCATCCACCAGCACCAGTAAATGGCTCGTGGGTAAGTCGTAGACCTTCATTAATGGAGCCACCGCATTGCCTGAAAGATTCATGTATGTTAAAGGTTTGACCAATAAAATCCGCTCATCCTTAAAGCGTCCCACTCCGACTTGGGCTTGTAGTTTTTTGTGGACTTTGAATTTAATTCCCCACGCTTGAGCCAAGGCATCTAGGACTTGAAAGCCGATGTTGTGGGGGGTTTCTTCGTAATCCGCCCCAGGGTTGCCAAGTCCCACAATCAGTCGATCCACTTGGAAAGGCAGGACGCCTCCGAGTAAGGATGTTAAACTCACAACGCACGCCCTCCTTCATGAGTAAAGCCCCCTTGCAAAAGGAGGCTTTGTTTTAAACCTGTTGAGAAGACTAAGCTTCCTCGCCTGCTTGGATTTCCACCACCAACTTGGCTTCAACAAAGCTTGAAAGACGGTAGCTTACATCGTAAGCACCCACACGGTTGAGGGGGCGTTCAATCGTTAAATGACGACGATCGACTTCAATACCAGATTTTTCGCTCAAAATACGTCCCAATTCTTTAGGCGTAATCGTACCGAACAATTTGCCTTCTTCACCTACGGCGGCTTTAATAACCACAATGCCAATCGCTTCAATTTTAGTGGCAACGGCTTGATCTTCAGCAATACGTTTTTTGGCTTGACGTTCAATGGTTTCTAAACGGCTTTTTTGATGACGTAACGCCCCTTCAGAAGCAAATACCGCTAAATTGCGAGGAAACAACATATTGCGAGCATGACCGTCAGACACACGAACAACATCACCCTGTTCGCCTAAGTTTTCAACGGGTTTAAGTAAAATAACGTCCATGTGCATTGCTCCATTCTAAGCTGTAAATCTTTGTACGCGTATTGTTTGACGTAGATTTTAACATCAACAATACGATGATACTAGAAATAATAACACAAATAAACGTAAATCAACCCCTGCCGATTGACAGCGTTACATTTTTTCTATGAAATGCTTTGCACAGGTTTTTCGCAGAGCCTTCTATAATGACTGAATTATAGCTTCCACATCCGCCCTGTTGGAACAAGTCGGCTCTAAGCTCAAATACAAGTTAAGATACTTCTTGGCTTGCACCGAATCTTCCAAACGTTGGTAGACCACCCCTAAATTGTAATACGCTTGAGCAAACTCGCTTTTGAGAGAAAGGGCTTTGGAATAAGCACCCACGGCTTCTGTCAACTTATTTTGACCTGCATACGTGTTGCCTAAATTGTAATAGATGCTCGCTTCTTCAGGTGCCAAACTAGAAGCCCTAAGTAAAATTGATTCGGCGGCTTCCCACTTACCATGCTTCCGTAATTCACTCGCTTGATTCACCATGCTAACCACTTGCACAGACAAGGGCGTGATATTAACCGCAGCACCACTTAACTTACCTTCTTGAGAAGAACGGGGCGTGGGACTCATTGCAAGCGAAGCGTCTTTGCCATTTAAAGTAATGGGGGCATTGACTTGCATCGATTGTAACGCTTCAATACGTTCACTTAGGCTTGAAATTTGGCGTTGTTGATCTTGAATCGTAGAAACGGCCTTTTGAAGTTCCTGATGAGCTTGAGTCAAACGAAAATCATTTGAAGCAGCTGAATCCGTACTTTGCAGACGTTGTTTTAAGGCCTTGTTTTCATCCTGCAATTGGGTAAGCTGCGTTTGCATGTTAAGCATACTAGGGGGGACAAGGCTCATGCCTTTGTTCACAGGCAAGGTATACGCTGAAGTTTTGACTTGAGGGGACGCTTGTAATTGGGTTTTGAGTTGCTGGACTTGCTGTGTCAATTGGATATTACTTTTAACGCTTTCTTCATAGCGTTGATGCAACTTGACCAACACCGTTTTCAACGTCGCCAAATCATAATCTGCAGAAAAACCTAAAGGCGCTTGGAAGCAGCCCAAGACGCCTAAAAGCAAGAAGGTCATTAAGAAAGGCTTGTAATGAAATGGCGTGTTGAACATGGAAGCATCCTATCGTTTCTATTTAGGTACATTGTACTAAAGCCCTCTATAGTTCTAGAGGGCTTTAGTTGAAAAATCAGTATAATAGGGGAGCTATGTTTATTTTTTTAAGGGTGAAGACGGAGGCACGAGCCCTCCCTTATTCATGGGATTTAGTGGCATACGCGAGTTGTTTGCTTGGGGGGGTGGAGGAGGAGAGGAGGAACCCATATCCATTTGCAAGGCGGCTCCAGCAATTTCAGTATCCCAAAAAAAGACGACCTTCAAAGGCCCGAGCGTTTCTTTTTCAATCAGCTTAGGACTCGCCACTTTGGCATTTTTCATGGCGTCTTTAATATCAGCAAAAGTCTCTAGCACGTTTGGGGTGTAAAGCACCAAGGGCGTGGCTAAAGACTTTAAAAATACTAAAACCGCAGGGGGTGGACCTTGCTGTTGTTGGGGTTGCTGTGCTTGCATAGGGGGGTACCTCCGATTAATAGAGAAGACAGTCTCTCCTTAACGCCTTCGGCTAGACGCCAGAGCGTCTTCAAGGCACTCCCTTTTTTAATGGAGAAATCGAGAGCAAGCTCTACTTGGGCATGGCTAAATTGATGCTCTGTAGAAACTTGGTGTCTTTACGCCAGTTTTCTTTGACTTTGACATCCAATTTCAAAAAGACTTGTTCACCCAGTAGACGTTCCACCTTCGTGCGAGCCTTTTCACCAATCAGGCGAATCATAGAACCTTCTTTGCCAATCAAAATGCCTCGTTGCGATTTACGGTTCACATAAAGGGTCACATAAATGTGAGGCATCTTCTCATGCGTTTCATCAAAGACATCCACACCAATGGCGACCGAATGCGGGATTTCGTCCTGCGTATTGAGCAAGACTTGCTCACGCACGAGTTCAGCGACCATTTCACGCATACGCTGATCCGTCAAAGTATCATCTTCATAATACTTCGGGCCGGCTGGCAAGGATTCAAACATCGCTTCGACCAAAACGGCTTTTTGCTTGCCTGTTTTAGCCGATGTATGTAAGCATCGCTTATAAATGCCTTTTGCCGTTAAAAAGAGTTGTTGATACGCTTTGGTGCGTTCTTCATACAAGGCAGGGTTGCCTGTAAGCCTGTCGACTTTATTTAAAATCAAGTACACAGGGCGTTTGCTCCGAACGGCTTGTTCGACGATCCACGCATCGCCTTTACCGGGGGCAGACGTAATATCCATCACACAAAACAAGACATCCGCTTCTTTTAAGGCGGCATAGCCTTCTTTCACTAAAAAGGTGCCAAGCTCATCAATGGGCTTGGAAAATCCTGGGGTATCCAAAATCACAAGCTGGGCATCTGATCGTGTGATGACCCCACGAATACGGTGGCGAGTGGTCTGCATCACAGGCGAGCAAATGGCGAGCTTTTCGCCGATGAGCTGGTTCAGCAAGGTGGATTTGCCTACATTCGGGCGACCAAGCAAGGCGACAAAGCCTGATCGAAAGCCTTCAGGCGTTTCTAGTAAGGAAGGCGAGATAGAGAGTTCATAATCGCTGGCATCGTCGTCAAAATCGGGAATATCAAAAACCACAGGGGCATCAAGCGTTTGGGAGATCATCATGCGTGAGCATACCTTATTTAATTCACACACGGGACATAAAAAATCGTGTGCCTCTTTTATTACGATACTAGCAAAAGAATAAAATGCAAGTTTTTTAAGAAGATTAAAGCCCTTCACCAAAACGTCATCAGGTTTTTGATAGACTACTCAAGTAATCGTTTTTTGAAAGTCCTTTGATGTGATGCGTCCCTTAAGCCATTTAAAACATTGGAAACCCCACTCTATCGAACACGGAGGGCAAGTGCGTCGTGTTTACTTGCCTATTGCTCAAACGATTTCATCAAGTGATTTGAAACGAATGAAAAGAGGCTACGCTCCTAAAGATGATGAACTAGAAGTACATCACATGGGGCGACAAGACGGATCGTTTCTCATTCTTCCGAAACGCTTACACCAGGGGCATACCCCCATAGAAGTGCGGGAGCCGTCTCCGTTTGACCCAAACGATGTAAGGGTTAGAACTACAACCGTTCATAAAATCTTACACAATTGCCCCCCGATTACACCAAGACGCCAAGCACAGCTCCAACAATTGGTCATGAATCAAGACCCTTGGAGTTTCGGCTTTAGGCATCAAGCCCCACCCCCTGCAAGACATGATGCTGCCTTTGAAAGATGGAAGTCGACGATTTGGCGAGGCTACGCCACCTATTTAGAACGCTTACAACATGGCTTACCTATAGTTTATGCCTTGCCTCACCCTAAAGAAGATTCTGTTCTCACTTATTTTATGCGAGAAGCTTCCAGACAATGGGAACATCTAAAAGGGAAGCTTTCTCATAATGAAGACGCTCACCGCGTAGTACATGAAATAAGAGTAACATATCCTGTTTTAGACCCTAGGGATATTTTTCATGGGATTGTACGATATTTATTAATCTAATTTTAATAGACACGCTTTTTTTATGGGATATGATAAATCTAACATCCCTCTGATTCCTAAACACCCCATTGAAGGAGTTCCCTATGATTCATGCCACTGTGCTTGATCCTCTCAATTCCCCCGACCTTTTAGAAGACGTGCAAGGTCGCAACGACCAACGCAATATTGCCCTAGAAGCCGCTGGCGTTAGCCACGTTGAAATGCCCCTGCACTTTCTCTTGCAATCAGGACGCCTTCAAGCTATCGCCGCCCAAGTTTCTATGAGTGTAAGCCTTTTGCCTGAAGAAAAAGGGACGCACATGTCTCGCTTCATCGAACAAGTCGCCGACTGGAGTAAGGCGGCTCAGCCCATTACGATCGATTTACGTCCGTTTTTGGCAGAATTGCGTGAACGCTTAAAAGCCGAGTCCGCCACGGCTGAAATCCAATTCAAGCTCTTTTTAGATAAAAAAGCCCCTGTCACTGAAAACTCCGCCCCAATGGGCTACGATTGCACCTTAAGCGGTGTCAACAATCAAGGGAAAATCGCCTTATTTGCCAAAGTCGACGTGCCGATTGCCACCTTATGCCCTTGTTCAAAAGCCATTAGCGATTTTGGCGCTCACAATCAACGAGCCATCGCCACCCTCGATGTCGCCCTAGACGACACCCAACTCGACACCCTTTCGCTAGAAACCCTCATCCAACACGCCGAAGAAAGTGCATCCTGTGCGGTGTACCCCTTACTCAAGCGTGCCGATGAAAAATGGGTGACGGAACGTCAATATACCAATGCGAAATTTGTGGAAGATGTGGCTCGAGATTTAACCCTTGCCTTGCGTCAACAAGCAGGCTGCCTAGGCTTTAGCGTCCGAGTCACGGCTTTGGAATCCATTCACGCTCATAATGCGTGGGCGTCGCATCGGGAGAATATGCCACAGAAGCCCAGTTTCTAAAGACCCCAACTTAAACCCAAAAGGGATCCTTTATGCCAACGCCTGCCACCATTACCATTCAACGCCGTGCCGATTTTTCGTCGTCTCACTATTTTTGGGTGAACGAATGGAGCTATGACGAAAACGTCCAAGCCTTTGGAGCAACGGCGAATCGCTTTGGGCATGGGCATAATTATGAATTGATTGTTTCGATTTCAGGCGAAGTCGACCCGACAACAGGCATGGTGATGAATCTAAAAGAAGTGAAAAGCCTTATGGAAAGCACCGTCATTGCCCCCCTTGATTTCAGATGCCTAAACCGCCAAGTCCCCTTTTTTCAAGACAATCAACCCACCCTTGAAGCCTTAAGCGTCTATATTTATCGACGCTTGCAACGTGCTTTAGCAGAAGCTGATTTACAACTCGCTTGGATTGAAATCCACGAAAGCCGTGAACTTGCCGTGCTTTATGACGGTTCGCCTGTTAATGGCATCCACGAAGCGAAGGTCTTTTGGGACTCGATCGACGATGAAGCGGGTTATGCTCACGACGTGACAGGGACGAGTCGCCATGCTACTGTTTAAGCGACGCTACCACTTTGCGGCGGCTCATCGCTTGCATTCGCCACTCTTGAGTGACGCTGAAAATAAGGCGGTTTTTCTACAATGCAATAACGCCAACGGGCATGGGCATAATTATGAGTTTGAACTGTATTTGGAAGGGGACATCAACCCTCAAACGCAGATGCTCATGGATCTCGTCGAACTCGACAAGCTGGTAGAAACGCATCTCTTAGATGAGGTGGATCACGTTTTTTTGGACAAGGACACCGCTTTGTTTGATGGTGTCATCACCACGGCGGAAAATATCGCCTTTGTCTTTTTTAAAACCTTGGATGCCGTTTTGCCTTCAGAGGTTAAACTAGTGGCTGTTCGGGTGTATGAAAGTCGCAACAATGCGGCGATCTATCAGCGACCTGATGGAACGCTTCCGCCATTGGTGTATAGTGTTCGTTAGATGCCATTGTTAGAGCGAGAACCATCATGGCATCTTTTGAGCTGTAGCTGGTTTTAGGCTTTTGTCGTCTATACTTACCATAAAAAACACGGCTTAACCCTTCATGATTAGTAAACTCAAAGAATTTATGTTCAATACACCGCTCACCTATTCAGAGCTGCGGGCGGTCAAACATATTCAAGCCCTCAAGCATGTGGAAACGGAGCATACCGAACTTCGGGTTAGAGCCGCTCAACAAAAAGACAGTCAACCACAAGTAAGGGTTAGCGTCAGTAAGCTAAGTGAATGGCGAAAGGTTTCCCCGTTTTACTTTGCGGGTGTCGGGGCAGGGCTGGGCCTCGTCGTGGGAGCCTTAAAAGCTTTGAAATATCCTATTACACGAGTTTGGAAAGATCCTCAATCAGGCAAAGAATACCACTTGGACGTTTTTGGCACTTGGCAAAAAAATCAAGCGTTACCTCGTGGGGGATACGATCTAAAAACCTTTGAAGCAGGTGATGTGGTGGAAAAACTAAAAGTTAGACAACGCTATCATTCCCTTTGGGATGCCTTGAGCCTTTCCCCCAAAAAATATGCGGATGTCTTACGCCGAGTCTATCAAGAAAATCGTTTTATTGACACACATGTGCAAGTAGCCAAAGACGGTAGTCTTCAAGTTAACCGTAACCTCAAAAACAAACATGGCCTCTTCCCACAATTTGAAGCCCATCTCAACCCTAATGGCGAGCTGGAGGCCTTGACCCATACCTTTCAGCGTAAGGATGAAGAATATAAAGTCGATTTGATTCCGATTAAAGTTGAAAGTAAAAACGCCTTAGAAACGAATGGCAAAACGGGACATTATACCTTTGTCTTGAATAGTCATGCACGTACCGAATCCATGTTGGTGAGGGATCTTCAAACAAAAACAAGCTACCAAATCCTTAGCACGGTTGAAAATATCGGCCAGTTCAGCGGGAACCCTTCTTTTTCTTCTAACGAAGCCCCTGTTCGTATTTTACGAGGTCAGGATCCTTCTCCGCTTAAAAACGTAGCATGGCAGGACTTAAGCCCCCATGAAAAAACGCTCTTAGAGCATCCGCTTTTTTATCGTCAACTCATGCCTCACCAAGCCGACAAAGCTTTGCTCGATATAGTGTCCCACATTCCAGAACCGTTGCGGGGCAGTCCCTTTAAGCGGGACGAACTAAAAGGACTCACCCTCCATAGGCCTTGGAAAGACTGGTTTGGTAAACCCTTTGTCTATGCAGGAATCTTTGCAGGCTTGGCGGTTTTGGTGCAGCAGTTTTTGCTTTCGTCAAAATCGCCGTTTAGTCGATGGCTGAATGAACATGTTCAAGTTCACAATAGTTCACAGCATCAACTTATCGGCAAAAACTTGCCTCAAAACGGACAAATCTTATATGTGAAAGACACGGGCAATGAAAATGCGGATGCCAGTATCGGAAAAGCCTTGCGTGTTTTAAGTAATTTCGGTTTAATTAAGGCATCGGTGGTACATAATGATAAAAAGAAGCCCGAAAAACTTGAAAAGCTCATCGAATCAAGCATTACCGCTCAAAGCACATAAACAAAATCATAATCAACAGCTCGGGCAATGGGGAGAAAACATCGCTCGCCATTTTTTAGAACGAAAGGGCTTTCGTATTTTGGATGCACGATTTCGCTTGCATCAGCAAGGGGAAATTGATCTCATCGCTTATGACCAAGCCGACTTGGTGTTTATAGAAGTCAAAACACGGCATTTGAAGCATCGTCAATCGGCGTATGAAACCTTAACGCCCCATAAGAAAAAAGCCTTTCTGGCTAGTATTGATGCCTTTTTGGCAGAACATGAAGAACCCTATCAAAATATGCGGGTGGATTGGGTGATTGTGACCGCTCACCCTGCCGATTCATCCGACGGTGATTACGCCACACTTGACCACGTGGTGGGGGTTGACTTATATTAGATAGTATCCGCTAGATAAATCGTTTATTGAGATTTTCTCGCTCCGTTTATAGCTGGTCGTCGTCAGAGACTTTTGCTCCGCCAAAAGTCTCCAACACCTCTAAAGGCGGTTCAAGGAGGGGAAAGGGAGGACGTATTGCGTTTCTCCTCCCTCATTTTCCCCTCCTTGAAAATCCTCCCCTTTTTGACCCACCTCGTCGCATCATTCCTTTGCACGACGTCCGCAAAATCGCTCGGGGATTCGCAATTCGCTCACCCGCTCGGATTTAGTGCTTGGACGCCTGCTTGTGCAGAAGCCCTATTATCGTAAAACATTTTATTATTTAAGATTCAAAAAAGGAACACGCAAATGGAAGCATGGTACGCCATATTAAAAGGAATGCTACAAGGAGCCACCGAGTTCATCCCTGTGAGCAGTTCAGCTCACTTGGTTTTGTTTAGAACCGTCACAGAACTGCTCGGCTATCCTCCCCCCAACGCTTTTGTCGATGAATTCTTCGACATCACACTACACTTGGGTACCTTACTTGCTGTGTTGATTTACTTCCGCCACGAAATCGGACGCTTCATCGTCGCTGTTTTTCAAAAAGCCCCCACCGTTGCCGACGACAACGGTCAAACGTGGCAAACCTTTCCCCTGCTTTGGGGAGGCTTTCTCGCCTTTACGACGACCTCTATTCTCGCACTGGTTGGCTTAAAAGGTAGCGAAGTCTTATTCGCTAAACTTCAACAGGTTCCGTTGTTCAAGGGCGTGCCTGATGTCACCCAATTTTACATTCATCACCCCGAATACATCGCCCTCAACCTCTTTTTAACTGGCTGTCTGCTCGCCTTTGCGGAAATGCAATCCGCCAAGCAGGTGCATTCTTCCGAAGATGCCTTGCATTTGAAGCCTTTGCAAGTCCTTAGTATCGGCACAGCTCAATCGGTTGCCGCCATATTCAGAGGCATCAGCCGTTCAGGATCCACCATGGCAACCGCCTTGCTTTGTGGATTGACTCGCACGCAAGCGGCTCGTTTTTCGTTTTGGCTCAGCATCCCGATTTTTGGCAGTGCGGCGGTGTACGAAAGCTATAAACTGGCGAAGGTTGGCATTGCGTATGAAAGCTTGCCTTGGGTGTCCATTCTCTTAGGGATGCTCGCTTCTTTTGTCGTCGGTTATGCGTGTATTACGTGGTTATTGAAATTGCTGGCTCGCTTTCCGTTGACAGTCTTTTCTTACTATTGCTGGGCGTTGAGCATCGGTATGTTTTTGTATTATCGATTTGCTGGGTAGAACGTGGATTTCCCCCCTCTCTAACCTTAGGTGAGGGGTAAATGGTTGAAATTACTTTTGAGATGCTTAGTTATAAACGTTTGCAAAATTGAATCGCTTCAGGGCATTCAATATCTATGAAGTTGCTAACTCTGTTTGGGTTTTCCCAAACAAATCGATATTCTTGCTGATGACTAAAATGCTTATTTTTCAAAAAGTAGTGAGCCATTTGAGACAATTGTAGTGACTGTGACAATTGCATGCCAAAGTTAATATCAAGATTAAAAGTAGAAGGGACATCAAGAACCAATGCTTTTAAATTTTTATATAAGCATTCACCACTTCTTACTTCTTTTATATTCAATGTATTTGAAATGGCTTGTCTAAAACCACTAATGTTTTCAATTTCAAAACCATCATCATAGCCGAATTCTTGCATTACATTGTGATTGGTATGACCTGTATAACAACAAAATACATGATGATTATACCCACATTGTAGGTCAAGGATTCTTGACATTAAACTATTCTTTAAAATTAACACTAGGTTTCCTTCTGAAATATCACCAATTTGGGCATGTTCTATTTGTCTGTATGTTTCTAAAGAACCGAGCCTTAATTTTCCATGCTTAAAAAAGGCATCTACGTGTTCTTTTCGTGACATCTTAACAATTCTTTCTTTTGTAGGTTGTCTCAAGGTGATTTCAGGTAAATAGGTTAGGTCGTTGAGATCGTTTTCGATATTTGTCACACAGTGCATGTTTTCCATTCTACTTACAATTCCCAATAGTTCAATGGGACTCACGTTTTCTAATTGTATGAAACTACTAAATACAAAAGCCTGAGTAATGGGAAGTTCGGAAGTTACAAGGTTGTCAGGGGGACCAGAACTAATACGGAAATCAGTATTAGATTCCATGAAAACACCTCGTTTCCCATTAATGTTAAATAACACTGTACTTTTCAAGCTCCCTACTTCTAAAAGTGACATGAAATTGTAGACAAGCCAACCTTTTTATTTATTTTAGGACATAGTAATTGGATTGAGTTCATCTTGATGCAAGCTCGCAAGAGCCTCTAAAGTCTTCGTCACCGCCGTTTGAGCCGAAATGACGCACTTGTTCAGGTTGATGCCTGCCACATAATTGCCTGTGATCTGCAAACGCCCCCCAAACGACGCATCTAAAGCCTCCTGCACTGACTCAATCTTGCTTTGATGCCCCACATGATACTGCGGAATCCCACGCATATACGGATACACCACATTCAGCACGGATCTCGCCTTGGGCTTGAGTTGAAGCATCCACTGGCTTTGCTGGCTGGCTTCACGAATGCAACGACCGTCGTCCCACAACTTCACTTCAGGATGCAAGGCGCCTCCGAAAAAGTGGCTCAAAAGCAAGTGACCCTTTGGGCAACGTTCGGGAAAGAGTGAAGACGTCCATAAACTGCCCAACCACGCCTGCTGAAAAGGATTGTCCTTTTCTAAGGCCCGCAGGGTGCCAAAACCCCGACGACGCTTTTGAACATCCGCCAACGCAAAGGCTTGATACACCACATGAATCGGGGCATACTCAATCTGCCCAAGTGTTCTTGCCGCTTCAGGCGCAAGCTCCGCCAGTATATCGGCGGTGGCATAGGCAGGCGTTGCCAAAATAATGGCATCCGCTTCAAGCTTTACGCCGTTGTTCAAACGAATCCGCCACGCCCTGCCGTGGTCAGGCTCATGATTAAAGGCGAGATCTTCAACACGGCTTTGAAGTCGAATGGCATCTTCGCCAATCAAGCTTGCCAAACGATGCACCAAGGCTTCCATGCCATCAGGGAAATTAAGCAAGGCGTGTTTGTTTTTCTGCATACTGGCTTTGGTTTTAGACTTGGCTTGCTTTTTTTTGCGAAACATCGCAGCAAACGCCCCTTTGACGATGGAACCGTGAGCCTGTTCCCATTCAACAAGGGACGGAAAAACGCTTTGAGCCGAAAGTTTGGCGGTATCCCCAGCGTAAACGCCTGTTAAAAAGGGTTGTACCAAGCGTTGATGCACTTGCTTGCCCAAACGACGGCACACAAATTCTTCGACGGTTTCTTCTTCTCCGTGATGCGGTGCGATCCACGGCTCTTGGAGCAATCTTAATTTCGCAGGCAGGCTCAACAGAGGCGACAGAAAAAAGCTTACAGGATCCATCGGCACCTTGATTAGTGACGATCCCAACGTGATGTATCGATACTTCGCCAATGGGGACGCTGCCAGTGGCTTAAGTTTAATGTCATCCAGCAAGTGCATCAATTCAACAGACGAAGACGGAAAGCTATTGGGTCCTGCTTCAGTGACAAAGTCTCCCCATGCATGGGTGGCGATATTCCCGCCCAATCGCTCGCTGGCTTCAAGCAAGGTGACTTGAACGCCCGCTTTGGCGAGGCGATACGCTGAAACCAAGCCACAAAGTCCACTCCCCACCACCACGACATGGGCATCTTGCGGGGGCGTGGCGTGATGAAACACCTGTTGCGGGCTAGGATGCAACGATTTGGCTTGATCTTTTAAGGCGTGGGAGTGCGTGCTTGTAGCATCGTGGGACAGATCATTGGGCATGGGGGTATATCCTTCAATCAATATTTTAAGACTAGCATAAATAAGTAAGGCTTCAAGAAAAATGTATTGCAGTTTACGTATTTTTTTGTTAGGATTGTGGGTGCTAAGGGTTTTAGCAGTTAATTTTTAAGGAAAACTATTATGACAGCAGTAATGTCTACACCTAGTTCTGTTTTAGACAGCCTCAATCTTTCCACAGGAAAGAAAGTTCGCTTGCAACGTTTGATGTACCAATTCGGACCTGGCAACGGCAAATTGATGATTTTGCCCATCGATCAAGGTCTTGAGCATGGTCCTGTTGATTTCTTTGACGACAACAACAACGTTATGGCGTGTGCCGATCCTGACTTTCAGTACAAACTCGCCATTGCTGGTGGATTTTCCGCTATTGCCTTGCAAATCGGCTTGGCTGAAAAATACTATCATCAATACGCTGGCAAAGTGCCTTTGGTATTGAAATTGAACGGCAAAACCTGCATTCCTTCTGACGATGAAGCCTTTTCACCTTTGAACGCCACTGTTGAAGACGCTGTTCGCTTGGGTGCGGATGCTGTTGGTTACACCTTGTTCGTGGGTTCACCTCGTCAAGATGAAGACTTGGCTCAATTCCGTGAAGTGCGTCGTGAAGCTGAAAAATACGGCATGCCGATTATCATGTGGGCTTACCCTCGTGGTAAAGACGTCGACAAAAAAGGCGGCAAAAACAGCTTGTACGCCGTTCAGTACGCCGCTCGTGTAGGGGCTGAACTCGGTGCCGACATCGTGAAAGTCAACTACCCAGAAATTTCTGAAGCGAAACGTAGCACCTATCCTGCTCCTTACAATGAATTACAGTACACCGCCTTAGAAGCGGCTCAATCTGTTGTAAATGCGGCTGGTAGCAAGACGAAAGTTATTTTCTCTGGCGGATCCAAAGTCAGCCATGATGAATTGTACGGCAACGTGCATACCGCATTCCAATCTGGTGCGATCGGCTTGATTTTCGGTCGTAACATGTGGCAGCGTCCTATGGATGAAGCCGTTGATATTACCAAAAACGTCCATGAGATTTTTGGTCAATACTAGGTTTGTTTTTTAAATCCATCACAGGCTTGAAAGAAATTTCAAGCCTGTGTAGATTTTATTTGTGAATTGAGAGACAAAGATGACTTACGCACTTAAAGATTTATTGACGTTTCTAAAAGCGGAAGCCCCCGAACTCGCCCCACGATCCCTCCATTCGGGAGCCAACGACGGGTCGCCTACCTTTTGCGATGTGGTGTCTAATACCCGAAACATCCAAGCAGGGAGCCTCTTTTTCGCCCTTGTCGGCAGTCATGCCGATGCTCACCAGTTCATCCCCAAAGCCTTAGAAGCAGGTGCCTCCGTTATTTTTGTGCAAGCAGGACGCTATAACGTAACAGGCGAAGAATCCGCTGCCGTCGTGCAAGTCAACAATACAACAGAAGCCTTTGCCTTTGCCTCTGCCTTTGTGCAAGGTGTGCCAGCCAAATCCCTGCAGTGCGTGGGCGTGACAGGTACCAACGGCAAAACCACCGTCACCCATTTAATCGAACAATTGCTCAAAGCGTCGGGCAAATCTGTGGGACTCATCGGCACTTTAGGCGTGCGTCACAGTAATACGGATGCTGTCGAAAAAAACGACGATCACTTTGTGGATACAGGGCATACCACCCCTCTCGCCGATGCCTTGCAAGTTCACTTGGCGGAAATGAAGGCGGACGGCATTGAATCCGTGGTCATGGAAGTGAGTTCGCATGCCCTCGACCAATACCGCACCGCAACGGTTGATTTTGAAGTCGGCGTGATTACCAATCTGACGCAAGACCATTTAGACTACCACATTACCATGGAAAAATACGCGGAAGCGAAAGCTCAATTGTTCAAGCGAATGGCTCAAGGCAAGCCGACTTCGAGTAAAACGGCGGTCATCAACGTCGATGATGCGTGGCAGCAAACCTTTGTCGATGCCTGCCCTGAAGGAGTGAAGATCCTGCGTTTTGGCATTCACAATCCTTCCGCCAACATTCGAGCCAAAAACGTTCGCTTTACGATAGAAGGTTCTTCGTTTGAGGTGGAAACCCCCATAGGGAATGCGTCGCTTCATATTAAGCTTGCTGGAGAGTTCAGTGTTTATAATGCCCTTGCCGCGATCGGGGCTGGCATTGGCTTAGGGCTGGATTTACCGCTCATTGTCAAAACCCTAGAAGCTCAAGCAGGTGTGCATGGACGCTTTGAAGTCATCCACCAAAACCCTTATGTGATTGTCGATTATGCCCACACGCCTGATGGTTTGGACAATGTGCTGAAATCCGCCAAAGCCGTTCTGCCCCAAGGGGGCGAGCTAATTGCGGTCTTTGGATGCGGTGGCGATCGGGATGCGACCAAGCGTCCGAAAATGGCGGGTATTGCTGAAAAATGGGCAGATAAAGTCGTCGTCACCAGCGACAACCCCCGTAGTGAAGACCCTGAACAAATTATCGCCGATATTTTAACAGGTTTGCAGGACGTATCGCCTGAAAAAATCAAGGTCATTAGCGATCGTGCCACCGCCATTGCCACCGCCTTAGACTGGGCAAAACCCCATGATATTGTGGTTTTAGCAGGCAAGGGGCATGAAACCTATCAAATTTTAGCGACAGGCACCATTGATTTTGACGATACGCAAGTGGCATTGGCTCACTTGAAAACACGGGTTTAGACTATGCACCCTATTTTATTTCAGTTTGGAAATTTTACCTTGTATAGCTATGGGCTTCTAGTCGCCTTAGGTATGCTTTCAGGCACGGCACTGATTGCGTGGCAACTCAAAAGGCGTGTAGGAACTTACGATTTTTTGCCGTCGTGGATTTTGGTCATCATGCTTTCAGCCTTAGTCGGCTCAAGAAGCTTAAGTGCGATTTATCACCCTGATTTGTTTTGGGCGAATCCCCTTAATTTCATCTTCAGTTCAGGTGGGTTGGTCTTATATGGCGGCTTTTTTGGAGGTATTCTCGCCTTTTATCTCTTGGCTAGACGCTCGCCCTATTCAATCGTCACGCTCGCCGATGCCTTTGCTCCAGGGGTTTTACTCGGCGTGGCGTTGGGACGCATTGGTTGTTTTTTGGCAGGCTGTTGCTACGGCACGCCTTGTCCAGTGAATGCCCTTGCGGTGCATTACCCTAGCAACCATGCGACGTTTGGGATAGGCGTGCATGCGGTGCAGTTGTATGAAGCGATAGGACTGCTTGCTTTTGTGGCGTGGATGCTCCCTTTTTCGCAGAAGCGAGTGTGGAAAGGCTTTAATATCAGTCTCTTCTTCTTTGGATACGGGCTTTTACGCTTTTTTATGGAAACCTTACGAGGCGACAAGCTACTCATTGATGGGCAACTTTCCGTGTCTCAATGGTTTAGCTTGTTGGCATTGGCGATTGGCTTGGTCTTGTGGATGCGGAGTCATCGGGAAATGAACGCCTAATACCAATTAAACGACTCGCGATATCCAGAGCTATAAATCTATGCCTTTTAGCGCCGAAGGGATTAAGCCTTCTTTCCACAAAATAGATTTGCTTACCGTTTGCTCCAAAACATCCCAAGGCAATGGCTCGTGTTCAGGGCGTTCACGTTCCCCATACCACGTCGCGGAAGGTACATCAATGCCTTCCCGCTGAAGTTCTTTCATCGCACGATTTACATGCCCATGTGTTCCCCCTAAAGCGGTAAAGCGTTCTAAAAAAGGCGCAAGTCTTCGATCGCCACGACTCACCATGGCTTGAAAGGTGTCCCACTTAGGAGAAGAGGGTCTGAATTCCGCATTGTGGACGACGCCTTTTTGTAAAATCGCCATACGCTTTTTTAAGTCAGACGTAGACAAGCGAGGCATCCACTGAAAGGGCGTCCACGCCTTAGGTACAAAGGTTGAACAGCCTAGTGAAAGCTTTAGTTGTGGATGGGCCTTATGCAAGGCTTTCACCAATTCAATGCTTTCTTCCAGGTGGGATTCTTCTTCATCAGGTAAGCCAATCATATGGTACAATTTCAAGCCTTTTAAGCCCGATTGAGCGACCAATTCAGCAGCATGGAAAATGGTTTCTTGCTTGAGGTTTTTATTGATGCGACGCCTGAGCCAAGGGGATCCACTTTCAATGGCAAGGGTTACATTCGTGCTACCACTAAGGGCAAGTGTTTCACAAATGGCAGGGGTCAACGTGTCTGCTCGTAAGGCGCCAAAACTCACGCGTAGGTCGTCTTTCTGGCGAATAAAATCACAGAGTTCTTCAAAATCAGGATGATCCGCAATTAAAGCCCCCACAAGCCCTAATTCGTTGGTGTATTTCAGGCCTTCTTCGACGGCTTTTTTCAAGGCCCCCAAGCCCGCAGGTCGAGCAGGCAAAGTGGAATAGCTCGCCAAACAAAAGCGACAACGATGTGAACAGCCACGCATCACTTCAACGAGAAAACTTTTACCAAAAACGCTGGCTTCACTTAAAATGGGCAAGGTCGCTACATCAAAATCCAAGCCTTGAAAGCTTTGACGCTTGACCTTTTCTGGAATGCCTACTTCATTAGGGGTCATGCTTAACAGGGGGGCATAGCCTGTTTCGTCCGCTTGGGCATAGGTCACGTCATAAAAACACGGCACATAAACACCTTCAAGCGCTTGAGCCAAGCTTTTTAAGCGTTCACCTTTGGGTAAATCCCGATGTGTTTTTAAGTGGAGCATTGCTTTAAGCAGTAGTTCTTCACCATCACCAATCAAGAAAAAATCGAGGAAGGGGGCGTAAGGTTCAGGATTTGTCGATGGCACAGGTCCACCAGCAAACACCAACGGAAAGTCTTCCCCTCGATCTTCGCTACGTAAAGGGAAGCCTTCGGCTTGAAAGCAGCGCAGAATCTCTAAAATATCGAGTTCAAATGAAAATGAAAAGCCGATGACATCCGCTTGTTTGAGATGAGCTGTTTTGCCGTAATCTTCTGTAGTGAAGCGTTGAGGGGACGTTTCGGGGTGCTTGTCCAATCGAGCAAAAAGCATTAGGTAGCCTAGGCTCGCCATAGAAATGGCGTAGCTCGCAGGGTAGCACCACGCAATGTTAAGAGCGTCGGCGGTTTTGGCTTGACTGACCTTGTATAGGTAGGTTTCGCTTGTGGGGATTGGGGAAATCTTCATACGTTTTAGTCTAGCCTAAACAGGTCGTTGTGCAAGGATGGTAAAACACTAGCATAAAAGTTTGTATAGGCGTTTTAATCTAATTAGAAGTGTGATCAGGTGGTTGACCCGTCTTCTTTTATAGGTATACTTAAACTATAGATGAATCTCTTCCTCTTAAACACACTATTTTCTACTTTTGGTTTTTATGTCCATACATATCTAAATGAGCTTCACTTTTGCTTTTTTCGATTGCCTTAAATGTTTCCTTTCAACGAAAATTGCTTTTCTCGCTCTTTTAGAAAAAAAACAAGGAACCCGTTGGGGTTATGGCACTTAATTCTGCGAATTCTACAATTCAAAACCCCTTTACACTCAAGCTCGCTGGGGTGACTGCTGAAGAACAGCAAAAACGCCTTGAGAGGCTCAATGAATTGTTGTCGCAAAATAAGATGCCCCAAACTCAACGAAATGGACTAAATCAAGGGGTTTCACTGTATATGGATTGCATGCGTGCTTTAGAGCTCGACGCGCCTGAAAGTCAACACCCTCTGCTTCCTATTCCTAATACTCAATTCGCTTACCCTGTTCGAGTCACCGATGAAGATAAACAAAAGAATCCCTTGCTTCATATTCCCCCTAGCTTGTTTGGATACCTCACCATTCCAGCGGCTTATGCTTTGGTGCATTTGCCAGCGGCGTTAAAGCGTTTGGTGGTGGGTGAAATGAATGAAGCAGACAGAGCCTTTGTTGACAAATTAATGATTAAGGATTTGGAAAAATCCAAATATACGCCTGAAGAATATGCGCAAAAAGTCAAACATGCAGAAAGCATTTTGGCAAAGTTTAAAACCCCTGAAGGTGATAAGTGGTTTGAAAGCTTGCCTGCGGTTAAATATTTTTTAACCAAACATTTTAATCCAAAAACCAATAGAAAAGTCGCCGTTGCTCGTTTGAAGCAACAAGTGCTCATGGAAGCGATGTGCTTGAAGTATGGGCTTGAAACTCACCGCCTGCAAGACATGGATGGCACCCAAGTCTTTAAAAACTTTGCGACGGCCACCTGTGGTGTGGAACCCAATATCTCCCCTAAAGACCGCTTAGCCCATTATGCGACTATGGCGTTTAATGTGAAGAGTCGTGAAGCGTTGAATTATTCGCATCAACATAAAGATGATCCTCGCTTTAGTACGCATGCCATGATTAAAGATCTTTTGGCACTGGGTTTTTACAAACCTACCAAAGATGGCATGAATCAAAAACAGCTTGAAGCGTACTTGAATGTGTGGGCAGACAATACAGACAAGGCCTTTCCTCACATGAGTGATGAACAGATCAAATATATGTTGCTTTCTGCCATTGAAAGTGCCAACACCGCTCGTGGAGGTGCCACGGTCAATGAAATTTCAGAAGCCATTCCTACCAATGACGTCTTAGGCTTAGGCGTCAAACCCCACAAGTTCAACTTACAAGGCCAACATGACTTTTACTCTATGCTGGGTTTGGATCGTCGCCCTGATCTAGCCTTACAGTACATGTTTAATATAAATGGGTATTCGGGTAGAGTCGTTGCAGACAAGCAGATTTACCACCCTCAGCAAATGATTGAACTAGGTTATTCGACTACCTATGAAATGCGTGAACTTCAAAAATTGGTTCATGATCTCACCAAGCAAGATGTATTGCCTCGTGTGGTGGAGTTTAAGGGTAATTATAAGCATTATGATAAAGAACTGATTACGGATCACCTCAACTGGCGATCAGAACGGTTAAGTTCGCAAGAACTGGCTTGGATTAAGAAGCAGGACGGTTTTAATCTGCAGCTGTGGAAGGCTAAAGACCCGAATGAACGTGCCAAGTGGGTCAACCAAATGGACATGTACATGCCTAATGAAAAAGGCGAAAAGTTTGGTAAGCCTGCCATGGCGATGCCTCATGCCTGGGTTTTGGAAATGGACAGACTCACTATCGATGCCCTCGATATGTTGAATGAACTCGATGTGAATAAGGAACATACGAGTTACAAGGATTTTTCTAAGGTCTTGGCGATGATGGCTCGCCGTACACGCCACTTGGACCAAGACGATCACGCATTTTTTGACTTGCCTCACTTGCAAAAAGTAGAAGGTTCGCATGGGGAAACGATTATCAACCAAGAACGTGCCAAGCGTGTGGAAGCGTATACGCATAAATCCTTGAGCAAGAAGCCTGACGGTATGACACCTGAAAGCGTTATACCTATGGGTAAAAAGTTTATGGCTGCAATTGAACGTTTGCAGCATAAGCAAAACCTTAAAAAAGAAGAGATTGAAGCTCTTCTAAAAGAAATCAATACAGTTGATTTTGGATGTTTGACGGTGCATACCATTACAGCCCACTTGCAAGGGGTGTATGACACATGGGAAAAAGTTGCGAAACAGCAAGACAAAGTGCCTCATGGTTTTGAAACGGCCCCCGAAACAGGCGTTTTAGAATCAGGCAAAGCGGATATGTACAACCGCTTCCTGCAAGCCGAGCAACACCCAACCGTCCAAGAAAAGCTAGAAGAGCTTAATATGGTGATGATGAAAATCAATTCGTCTTCCCCTGAATTACGCTATAAATTAGAAGACCCTCGTTTGGCGTTATTCAATATGATGAATAACTCGGGCTGTGATTTAACCTATGAAGCGTTTGAAGGCTTAGTGGAAGCCGTTTCTAAGCGACATGACTTGAAACATCTACACAGCAAGAGCCTTAGCGCCAAGCGAATTGCGGAAGAATACGGCTTTACTAAATTGTACGATCCGACAGGATCGTATTCTGAAGGTTCTTTAGGTACAGCGATTGACAAGCAAGGTGCCGTCAATAACATTTTAAACTTTTCCCGACGCATCCACATGGCAGGCGACAGTACAGGTAGTGATCTGCGACTTATCATCGATTTGGCCTTATTACGAGCCAACAACAGCAGCGAAGTGGTTCGAGGCATGATTGATGATACCAAAATGTTTAGCATGATGGTAGAAGTCTTGGACTTTGACAAAGATTCCGCTAAAAAAATCGCTGCAGAACGCACCATTTTACGCCAGCATGGCTTTGATGAAGCCTATATCAAAGAAGCCGTCGCTAAGGTAAGACAACAATGTTTGGTACAACCTTTACGCTACCAAGTTATGGGGCGTGATGCCAAAGGCAATTTAGAAAATTTGAAAAAATTAAGATCGAACATGATTGAACCACAGCTTCGAAAAGCAAAAGAAGCCTATGAAGCCGAAAAAGAGAGGTGGTCTAAACAAAAACTAGAACCAAAAGCGAAAACAAAACTGGAACAAGACGCGAAAAAAAAGCTTGACGAGTTAATAAAAAAACGTGAAGCAGAAGCCGAAAAGGCGTTTCCCAAACTTGAAGCCGGCATTCAATTGATGGGAACAGGCAATGAAAAAGTCTTAGAAGCCTTTGGCTATAAGGCAGGTCACTTGTTTACGGAAGAAGAATACCGAAAACTGGCGAAAAAAGTCTTTACCGATGCCATTAAGCCAAGTATTCTGTATGCGGATGATGTGGGACACAAACACCTAAGAGATGCTCTTGCCAAAGGCATCGTTCATGACGAAATTAATCCCTTACTACGTTTCTTGAGAAACCCTCACTTAGCCGATGCCTTCTTAGACAAGATCCCCGGCTTTGAAAACCGAGGAGCCTTTTCCATGGGTATGCCTCTCCATATGGGCTTTAGTTTAGAGCAATTCCGCCCGAATTTGCATAAAATTGTTGACAGTACAGGTAAGTCGATTAAACGTAACGTGTACGATCCTATGCACCAAGTCTTACTGAACTTACCTGCGTTTGCTATGAAGTCTGCTCAAGCAGGGGGTTTACTCGCCGCCGTCGGTGGAGCGATAGGAGTAGGCGTGACTTACTTCCAGTTGAGTGAACATGCTCGTTACCAAAAGCTCAACACGTGGGATCGAGACAATGAAAGCAAAATAGGCGTGCAAACGCAAGAAGCCTCTCATCCTTTATTGAATGACACCTATACGGCGGATCCTTCATTGAGTTCAGCCGTCGCTAAAGAAGCTTTGAAGAAAAAGGAGTTGCACAATGTCTAGTAACCTTTCATTCCTTGCTTCATTGCCTTTGAACGCTTCAGCGACTTCACCCAAGAATCCACAACACCCTTTTGCTAGATCTCAAAGGCCTGTCGGGTTTCAATATACGTCTAGCTCCCTATCTGATCCGAAATCTCCTGAAGAAAGTTCGCCTGAAGCTTTAGAAGGATTAACGCCTCAAGAGCTTGCCCAACAAAGAAGCCCTAGTCCCTCATTATTGCAAGCTCACGCTAAAAACCCAGAAAAAGAAAAAGCAGCAAAAGCAAAAGAGGAAGAGAAAAAAAAGCATGAATCGGCTATTCAAGCTCTCCCTCCCAACTCTAAAGAAGAAGAAAAGTTTAGAACTTTAGGGCGTTATGCCTTAGCGATAGCTAATGCCGGTATTTTTACGCAGAATATGGTGGCTGTTTTAAGAGCCCCTGTTTTAGATCAGGTGCCTCAACCGCTTAACGTGTTGGGTAGTTTGGTGAACTTGGCGTCTTGCTTTGTGTCGCCTGTGGCTCGTTTACCTATGTTTGTGGCAGGGACCTCTCTATACATGGGCGGTTCTGCCTTAAGCCAATCGCATATGGATCAAGTTAGCGTTTCGCAAATGTCCAAATCGAGCAAATCATTTTTCCAAGCCGTTGAAGGCTCTAAATGGAATAGTTATGATGAGTTTCCTCACCCTGCGTATCTAAAACCGATGTCTGAGCAAGCCAAAGCCCATTATGAAAAATACTTAGAGAATAAACAGCTTGGCAAAATCATGCCGAACGCGACTAAAGCGGACTACAAGGGCTTTAAGCACATGGCCCACCCTGGTAGTATGGCAAGTTTGGCTCGTAATAAGTACTATGAAACTTTTTTCCCTTTAATGGATGCATGGTCGCCTGCGTTTAAGAACATCCCCTTGCCTGAGACCATTAAGTACATGATTCCGTCCTTTACTGCTTCAACTATTGCAGGCACCAAACAGTTGGGCTGGATGATGGCAAAAATGGCAACCGACTGGCGATTCGCCCACGATGCCTTGATGTTTACCACCCGTCGTGAGTTCGTAAAAGGAACGAACATTACGATGACGAACGCACCGTCTTATGTTTTAGCGATAGGCTCCGTATTACCCTTACTGATGCTTTCGGCGGCTATGCTTGTTGAAGGTGGTAAGCAAGCTTATAAGACGACCCATAAAAAAGGCGACCCTAACAATATGACGGCAAACGAGTCAGTGGATCAATCGACTCCCGCAAAAAAAGAAGATCCCTTTGCTAAAAAGCAGGCCAACACGGTGGAACTCGTAGCAAACGTGTCTTCCATTATTCCCCAATTGGCTAACCTTATGTTCTTGCCTGTCATTTGGAGAGAGGGAGGGGGTAATCCTCTCAATATTCTTCCAACAGGCTTAAAGTTGAATCACGCTATTACGCCTCGATTTAACGCCGCTTTGGTGGGAACAGGAAGCATTGGGGCTTTACTGAGTGCTTTGACGGCTGTAGGTAGTGATTTGAGCTTGACCCCTCGTTATGTGGCTTACTTGGCGGATATTGCCTTTATGGCATTTTCTGGCGTGACGACAGCCGGTTTGGCACGGAATACCTTTGAAAATGTCTTCCGTAATACGCAATCGACCCATTGGTACCCCACGCCGAATTCTCTGGATCATGCATACCAAATAGCCCAAGCACGCTACAAAGGCTTTGATAAACACGTCCCTAATGGACGGATGCCTAAATCTACGCCAATGAGTCAATTAGAACAAGAAGCGTCTGATAAGAAGAAGCCTTAGTCGAATGATGTGGTATAGAAGGCTTGCGAAAGTGCTTTTTGCCTTGTTCCTTATGCAAAAATCCCTCTTCTAAAACAAAAGAGGGATTAAATAGATATTTTAAGGTAAAGCCTAACGCAATAAAACGGTCACGACTTCACCGTCGTTGTAGGCTAAGCCCCCTTCAATCGGGAAGCTTCGCTTTTCGCCTGCTAGCGTTTCATAACGCAAGGCTCCTTTTTTCAAACGAACCAACACTTGCTGACGCTTGGCTAAAATACCCAACTCACCACTAGGACTGGGCAATACCACGGAACGCACCGCTTCATCCAGCGTGACAGCATCGGGAGACATAACTTTTAAGAAGATGGACATCAGTGAAAACCTTTATTGTCTTTGAGTGAATGGGCAAGGGCTTATTAAGCAGGAACGGCTTCAAGCTCTTCCGCTTTTTTCACCACATCTTCAATGGAACCACACATGTAAAAGGCTTGTTCAGGTAAGCTGTCGTATTTGCCTGCTAGGATTTCCTTAAATCCACGCAAGGTATCTTCCAATTTTACATAGCAACCCGGTACGCCGTTGAAGACTTCCGCCACATGGAAGGGTTGAGACAAGAAACGTTGAATACGTCTGGCTCTGCCGACAACCGCTTTATCTTCGTCAGACAATTCATCCATCCCCAAAATGGCGATAATATCTTGCAAATCTTTATAACGCTGAAGCACAGACTGCACTTCACGAGCGGTATTGTAGTGATCATCCCCCACAATTTTAGGATCCAACGCCTTGGAAGACGAATCAAGTGGATCGACCGCTGGGTAAATCCCCATTTCCGCAATTTTACGAGACAATACCGTGGTGGCGTCCAAGTGAGCAAAGGTCGCCGCAGGGGCGGGATCGGTCAAGTCATCCGCAGGCACATAAACGGCTTGAATCGACGTAATCGCACCGTCTTTGGTGGATGTGATACGTTCTTGAAGACTCGCCATTTCATCCGCCAAAGTGGGCTGGTAGCCTACGGCAGAAGGCATACGTCCTAAAAGGGCGGATACTTCAGAACCTGCTTGGGTAAAGCGGAAGATGTTGTCCACAAACAAGAGTACGTCTTGCTTGGCTTCGTCACGGAAGTATTCCGCAATAGTCAGCGCAGAAAGGGCGACTCGCAAACGAGCCCCTGGGGGTTCGTTCATCTGCCCGTAAATCAAGGCCACTTTGTCGAGAACTTTAGAATCTTTCATTTCGTGGTAAAGATCGTTTCCTTCACGAGTACGTTCGCCGACGCCCGCAAATACGGAAACCCCACCATGCCCTTTGGCAATGTTGTTAATCAATTCCATGATGATAACGGTTTTACCAACACCCGCACCACCAAACAAACCGATCTTACCACCCTTAGAATAAGGAGCGAGCAAATCGATAACTTTAATACCTGTTTCAAAAATTTCTTGATCGGTCGATTGTTGCTCAATCGAAGGGGCTGGACGGTGAATCGACCAGTGACTTTCGGCGTTGACTGGGCCTGCATTATCCACAGGTTGACCTAACACGTTAAGGATGCGTCCTAAGGTAGGCGTGCCAACAGGCACTTTAATGGGGGAACCTGTGTCTAAGACATCCATGCCACGGGTCAAGCCTTCGGTGCCGTCCATCGCAACGGAACGCACACGGTTATTACCTAAGTGACTTTGCACTTCAGCCACTAAGGTCAGGGTGCCTGTTTCGGTTTTAACGGTCATTTGCAAGGCGTTATAAATCGCAGGCAATTGCCCAACGGGAAATTCTACATCAATAACTGGACCAATAACTTGGGTAATTTTACCGTGAGACATGAGCGGTGACTCCATTTTAAAACAATTAACTAGTAAACTTCCCCTATTCTGATGCAAACAAAGCATTGCGTCAACGAAAAAATACTATAGATTCTAAAAATTGCTTGTGCTAGACTCTTTATTGAATGATAAAGTTTTCAATCGTAAGGATCTTTACTTATGAATTTGTCGATGCTGAAAGCGAAAATACACCGTGCCACGATTACCCAGACGGATCTTCACTATGAAGGGTCTATCACCATTGACGAAGCTTTGCTAGAAGCGTCTGGCATTTTGCCTTATGAGCAAGTGGATGTGTTAAACATCAATAATGGCAATCGTTTTACCACGTACGCCATTAAAGGCGAGCGTGGTTCAGGGATTATCGGTATCAATGGGGCGGCGGCTCGTTTGGCACAGACAGGCGATTTGGTGATTATTTGTGCCTTTGCTCAGTTCACCCAAGAAGAAGCGTCTCAATATAATCCGACCATTGTATTTGTGAATGAGCAAAACATCCCAACCCTTTAGGGTTAGGATGTCTAAGGGATTTCATCAGGCTTTCATCTTTGTTGTAATTACTAGCCACGCCTTTGTTGAATCTCTCCAAACACTTGTTGAATCATGGGATTGGTATTGAGTCCCCAAGAAGCGTTTGTACTGATTTTTTGAGCTAACGCAGCGGTTCCTGCTGGATCAATAGACGCACCTGCTCGCATTATTTGAGCAATGATTGCGGCGGCTTGTGGGTTGACTTTGTTGAACCCAACGGCACCCATAGCAGCGAAATTGGCATTAGGCACGGACAAGCCAAACTGTTGAGCACTTTGGAGTGGGTTACCATTAGTAGACGCATTGACCAGATTGGTAACGCCGGGAACGATGTTACCAGCTCCTTGGCTCGTCTGCATTTGTTGAAGGTAGGCGGCTTTTTGTTGGGCGTTTAGGCTACTAATTTGCAGACTCGTCATGCCTTTTTGCTGGAGCCATTGGCTCAGCTGGGCATCTTGCTGGGTGGTTTGTTGAAGATTAGTCGGACTCATCGCAGCGATCTGCGAAGGGAGAATTATTGAACTTGTGATTGAACTCGTCATCATCAAAATCCTTATTGTATTTTTATATTAAATTGCCATTTGGCAATTGTGTAGGGGGTAAAAAGAAGAGCGGACGGAAGACTAAGCTTCCGTTCGCTAAAAAATGAACATAGCTGTCTTAATAAAGGCTTAAGGTGCCAACATCTTGCGTTACCGTAACATTTAGTTACATGGCGAAAGCAGGGTAAGTTCAATGGCCTTGTTAAGATTGGTAACAGACCCTCTAGTTTTCGGTAGACCTTGACGATACAGAAGACAAGTCCCTTTTGTGAAAAGGATTTTAATCATGCGAGTCTTTTCTATGAACCGAAGCGGTTTTACCTTAAGTGAGTTTTTGATTGCTCTGGCTATTTTAGGCGTCGTTGCTGCTTTTACGATACCCAGTTTCCTTAGCAGTGTGGTAGAAAAACAACGGCTTGCCACCTTTCGAGAAAACTTTTTACTGGTGGAAAGCGTGCTTAAAAAGTATTGCTCAAGTCCCAATTATGGCACGGCGGGTGCTGGCGGACAGTTCTATGGCTTTTTTGTAGCGAATGTCAAAAATCAATCAAGTACGCTAGGCACAGCAACCACTCCCACATCCGTGACATTTAACAATGGAAGTAGAGTCGTGATCTCTCCGAATACCAGACGAATTCTTGTTATGTGGGACAGTACGAATACCAGTGATACGGTCACATTAGACTACAACCCAGTTAAAGGCAATGACTTGCTGGTGAATGGGCGAAATCTCCAAGCCTGCGAAGTGGCTCCCTTGCCTGCACAAAAAGCCTTGTATGCAGCGGCTGTTGGACTTAGGGCAGACGCCGCTCCTGCTGCTGAATATGTGGGTAACACCGGTCAACTGCTAAACCCTGACGATGTCGTCGTAACCAATACCAACGCTGGCGGAGCCGCTGCCAATGTCGATTCGGGACACCAATACGGAGCCAGAGATAATGGGTTTAGCCCTGTAGGGGGTTAACTAGATTTTCAAGAGATGAGACGTATGATTTTTATTGTGTTTGTTTTATAGTGAAAGACGTAAACAAGCTCAATAGGAACCGTACGCAATGGAAACGCTCGCAAGCGACTTAAATGAATTTTCTTCAGAATTGAACGAAAAATGTGGCGTCTTCGGCATGATCGGCTCGCAAACCATTCCGATGGGACAGTACGCCTATTTCGCCCTCTTTGCCTTGCAACACCGTGGGCAGGAAAGCTGCGGTATGGCGGTTTTCAATAACGATCAAATGACCTTGCATAAAGATATTGGCTTAGTCAGCCAAGTCTTTAAAGACGACCTGCTTCAAAAGCTTGAAGGGCAAGTGGTCATCGGGCATACTCGCTATTCCACCGCGGGCGATTCGTCGCTTGAAAACGCACAGCCCGTCATTTCACGCTCCCGATTGGGGAGCTTGGCACTGGCTCATAACGGCAATTTGATTGACTTAGACGACTTACGAGAACGCTTTCATTTAGAAAGTGGCGACGGCTTCGGTGCCAATAGTGACAGTCATGTCATGGTGCGTTGCTTAGGGCAAGCAATGGCGGAAACACAAGGCGATTTAGCTGAAGCAGCGGATTTGGTCTTTAATCATTGCCAAGGCGCCTTTAGCGTAGTGATGGCCATGGGCGATTGCCTCATTGCCGCTCGAGACAAGCACGGCATTCGTCCCCTATGCTTGGGTAAAATGCCTGCTGGGCAAGTGGTGGTGGCCTCTGAAACCTGTGCCTTAGATATTATCGGGGCGGAATACTTGCGTGATGTCGACCCTGGTGAGATCCTCATCATCGACTTAAAAGGGCAGATCCAACAACGCTGGATTGCAGGGGCGAGTCTCAAAGCCAACGAGCATTTTTGTGCCTTTGAATACATTTATTTTGCTCGTCCTGACAGCGTCTTACAAGGGCAAAGCGTCTATGAAGTACGTCTCAAACTAGGTGCCTTGCTCGCCAAGAGCCATCCTGTAGAAGCGGATTTCGTGATTCCTGTCCCTGACTCGGGCATTCCTGCGGCGGTAGGCTACTCACGAGCCAGTGGCATCCCTTATATGGACGGCTTAATCAAAAACCGCTATGTGGGCAGAACCTTTATCAATCCCACCCAAGCCTTACGGGAACAAGGCATTCGCTTGAAATTAAACCCCTTAAAGTCCTTGTTGAGTGGCAAAAACGTTGTCGTGATTGACGATTCCATTGTGCGAGGCAATACCAGCCAACGCATCGTGAAAATGTTGAAAGACGCTGGCGTGAATCAGATCCACTTTCGGGTGAGTTCTCCGCCCGTGAAGCATCCGTGTTATTACGGCATTGATATGTCGAATGAATCGGAATTGATAGCCAATCAAATGGACACAAATGCCCTAAATACGTGGCTAGGCAGTGATACGTTGGGCTATTTGTCGAAGACCGATTTGTTAGAAGCGGTTTCGGCAACAGGCAACAATCAGCCGTGTATGGCGTGTTTTAACAATGTGTATTATGCGGGCAAGCCTACCGATGCCTCTGAAGTTTCGGGGTGTTGTGGGTAGTTTTGTTGTGGTGTCTTATCGTTTAGCAAATGAGATTTTAAAATTTTCTGTTTTATGGGTTTTTCTGTTCCTTTTTTAGCTGGTGCTGTCAGAGACCTTTGGACGCACAAAGGTTCTCCGACACCTCTAAATGCGCTTAAGGGAGGGAGGGTCTTGGTCGCCCCCCTCCCTTAAGAATCCCACCCCTCTCGCTTTCCCTTCGCTCCTGCCGTCCGCAAAATGTCTCGGAAGCCTCGCATTTAGTGCGTTGACGGCAAGACTGTAGAAACCAACTCGTTCCTTAGTTCAATACGAGAAATTAAAACTTGTGGTTCGGAACGGGAGGGAGGGGGGGATGGGGGATTCTTAAGGGGGGCATACTGGGGGGAGGGAGGACGTAACACGTCCCTCCCCCCGCCGCCCCTTAAGCCGCTTTGGGGGTTTGGGGAGTCTTTGGCGGGACAAAGACCCCCAAGCACCAGC
>JBKDRU010000015.1:0-74448 GCA_046341215.1 Vampirovibrionales bacterium
ACGAGGTGGGGATTCAGGGGGGATTTTCAAGGGGGGACGAAGGGGAGGAGAAACGCAATACGTCCTCCCCCGTCCCCCCTTGAACGCATTTAGAGGTGTCGGAGAACCTTTGTGCGTCCAAAGGTCTCTGACAGCACCAGCCCAAGAAACAAGCTAGCCAAAACTAAAAAGCAAAGGTCTCTGACAACGACCAGCTATAAAAGTGAACAAGAAATCTAAAAACACACTTTTCTAAACATAAAACACTCTATTATTCTTTGTCCCAAATAAAAAGGGGCTTACCGTAATGACCGTAAAAGTCGTTTTCTACCCCATAATGACCATTGGGTAATAGGTAGTGCATGCTAATCGGGTTCATGTGCTTGGCAAAATGATCCAAAATCTTGCGTTGCACGGGATGCTCATCCACCCCCAAAACATCACGAGCCAGTACGATTTCGGCTTCTCCTGCTTGGTTGATGAGCCTGACATGGGTTTCGGAAATTGGTTGCATCCAACAGGATCGGCAAATCCGACGATTCGTCAAGTAGACGTCCTGAAACGGAGACTTTTCCGCAACGGCGAAGGGACTCCAACAGAGCAGAGCTAGCCAAAGGAGCATTTGCAAGGCTTTAAGCGGTTTCATGGGGATCTTCTTCCGCATGCAATAAGGGATGCTCAAAGGCATCTTCACTTGGGGCTTCTTGAAAACTACGCCAAAGGCTTTGAACGAAACCGATCGCCACCCAAGTCACAAGCCCTGCCACCAATAGAGACATCACCGCATCCACCCAAGCAAGATGAAAAACCAGCACACAGACCGCCGAAACAATCGCCGCCACTGAACCAAGGGCATCGCTGATGACGTGCAAGTACGCCCCTCGAATGTTGAGGTGATGATGGCTGTCCTGATGTAATAAATATACCGAAAGTAGATTCACCAATAAGCCCCCAATGGCAATCCACAACAGGGATTCCCCCACGATATGGGGCGGATTCGACAAGCGTTGCACGCCTTCCACCCAAAGAAAAACGCTCATGCCGCTTAAGGCAAGGGCGTTGCACCCTGCGGCGAGACGTTCAATCCACCACGCCTTGTGGTAGTCGTGATTTTTTTGGACGTAGAGGCTCAACATCGCCCCTAAAAAGGCGAGCAGTAAACCTGACGCATCCGCCGCCATGTGAACAGCATCACTCATCAACGCCCAGCTATGGGTGTTTTGCGACCCCCACGCTTCAACCCACGCATAGGCGACATTTAAGGCAAAAACGATGCCTAAAATGCGTATTTGTGACCACGAACTCAAAACAAAACCATGCACTTGCCCCCGTTCGCAAGTGGCGTGATGATGCGAACAAGCTTGGTGATCGTTGTGTGTGATCGAGGCATCGTGAACGTGCAAAGGGGTATCTTTCTATTGTTGTAAGTGGTTTACCTCTTTATTGTAACGCATTTTGTGAGATCATGCTAAAATAAGGTGTCATACTCACTTAAAATAAGGGATTGTCACCATGAACGCCGTTATGGAAAATACACTCGCTCAAGGAAAAAACGCCTTCTTGCAAATGGCGTGCCTGAGTTGCGATGAAAAAAACATCGCCCTTGAACGCTTGGCGACCCTCATTGAAGCAAACGAAAACGCCCTTTTAGATGCCAATGCTCGCGATCTCGCTGAAAATAAAGATGCCCTAGATAATGCCCTTTACCAGCGTCTAAAGCTTGATGCAGGCAAGTTGACTCAAGTCGTGCAAGGCATTCGCCAGTTGGTCAAGTTGGACGATCCTGCTGGTAAGGTGTTAGCGATTACAGAATTGGATGATGGCTTGATCCTCACCAAACGTGCCGTGCCGTTGGGATTGATCGGTATTATTTTTGAAAGTCGCCCTGATGTGATGCCTCAAATTTTGTCGCTGATTCTAAAAAGTGGCAATGCGGTTGTTTTTAAAGGCGGAAAAGAAGCCAAGCATTCTAACCAAGCCTTCATGGATGCGGTCATTCACCCGCTCACCGCCGAGCTGGATTTTCTGCCCGAAGGCTGGGCAAGCTTGATGGAAAGCCGTGAAGACGTGCAAGCCATGCTCAATTACCCTCAATATGTGGATCTCGTTATTCCACGAGGCTCAAACCAGCTGGTGCAAAGCATTATGGAAAAAACCCGTATCCCTGTTTTGGGGCATGCCGATGGTGTCTGTCATCAATATGTGCATGCTTCTGCGGATTTAGACAAGGCGTTAGACGTGGTCATCGATTCAAAAATCCAGTATCCATCCGCCTGTAACGCCCTAGAAACCCTACTTGTGAATGAATCCATTGCGGAAGTCTTCTTCCCACGATTCGCCCAGCGATGCGAGACGGAAGGCATCACCCTTCATGCATGTGAAGCGTCTATTGCCTATTTACCGCAGGCAAAACCAGCTACGCCAAGCGATTGGACGACTGAATACGGTACGTTGACGCTTGCGGTGAAGCTCGTTTCAGGCGTGGAAGCCGCAATTTCGCACATTAACCAGTATTCTAGCCACCACACCGATGGTATTTTGGCGGAAGAGTCTGCCGTGCAAGCCCGCTTTTTAAAGGCGGTGGACAGTGCGAGCGTCTTTGTAAATGCGTCGACTCGCTTTGCGGATGGCTTTCGCTACGGTTTTGGGGCGGAAATCGGCATTTCTACGGCTCGCACGCACGCCCGAGGCCCTGTGGGCTTGGATGGCTTGGTGACCTATAAGTTTGAACTCGCTGGGCATCACCAGTTGGTGAAGGATTATGTGGGGGCATCGCCAGCTAGAGCGTTTACGCATCGGGCGTTATAGCCATTTTGATAATTTCCTGTACCGTGTCTATACTTTGTCGCTAGCCTAAGTACAGAAAACTCTAAAAACAGCTATATGAGATGTGAAATGGGGGGACTTTTCGACCCACAAAAGTCGACTTTTTGACCCACGAAAGTCTGTTTTTTGGCCACGAAAGTCCGATTTCTGGCCACGAAAGTCCGATTTCTGGCCACAAAAGTCCGATTTCTGGCCACAAAAGTCCGATTTCTGGCCACGAAAGTCCGTTTTTTGGCCACAAAAGTCCGTTTTCTGGCCACGAAATGGTGGGAGAAATGAAAGCAAACCATTTTTCTATGCGTTTTTCAAGGAGCCACTCTTTTTCAGTATGACAGCTTTTAAACGCCTCGCCTAGTGGCTAAACCCAACTATATTTTAGCCCTTCGCACCGCCTTGCGACTGAATGAGATAGCGTTGCATTACCCCAAAAAACAACAAGGACGGCAACAACATCAGAACCGTGCCAGCGGAAATCTGTCGCCAGTCACTGCTAAATTGACCCTGCAACTGCACCAAGCCTGTCGTCAACGTCAAGGTTTGCGGTTCGTTGGTCAGTAAAGACGCCCATAAAAAGTCACCCCACACCGCAATAAAACTAAAAATCGTCAAGGTCACCAAAGTCGGCTGAATCAAGGGCATAATCACCCCGAAAATCCGCTGAAATAAGGACGCTCCATCCAATAACGCCGCTTCTTCATAATAAGGGGGCAGATTGTCGACGGCATCTTTCACCATGAGAATGCCAAAACCACTGACGCAAAACGGCAAAGCCAGCCCAATCCACAAGGGAATCGTACCTGAACGAGCCGTTAAACCGAGTTGCAAAACGCTTTTGTACAAAGGAATCATCAAAACTTCAAAGGGAACGAACATCGTGGCGAAAATCAAGCCAAAAAAGAGCGTCTTGCCCTTAAAATCAAAGCGACTGAGGGCAATGCCTGCTAAAACGGCGTTCAGCACATTACCAAAGCTCGCCAACGTGGTGACCACCAGCGAATTAACGAAGAATTGAAGCATGGGTAACGTCTGCCAGACCTTCACATAATGTTCAAACGTGGGATGCAAGGGCACCCATTGCGGAGGCGTGGTGAACAAGGCTTCTTCACTGCCTTTAAAGGAAGTCGAGAGCATCCACAAAAAGGGCATGACAGCGACGAGTATAAAAAACGTCCGCCCCAAATAGGTAAGCCACGGGTTCTTCGCTTGCATTAAGACGCCCCCTTGCTTGCGTGATGTTCGGCTGTTAAACGCTTTTGAATCAACGTTAAAATCACGATCAACACAGCGAAAATGAGTCCTGCGGCGGCGGCGATGCCCAAGTCTAAACGTTGAAAGGCACGTTCATACAGGTAGAAAATCAGTGTTTTGGACGCACCAATCGGCCCGCCCCCTGTGAGGATGTAGACTTCGCTGAAGATTTTCAGGCTCCCGAGCGTGCAGATCATCGCCACGAGAGCCAGCATGCCCTTGATTTGGGGAAGCGTGATGAAATAAAAACGTTGTAAGGCGTTGGCGCCGTCGAGTTCCGCCGATTCATACATGGCCTTGGGGATGCCTTCCAAGCGAGTAATCAACATCATCATGTAGTAGGCACTGGCTTTCCACACCACGACCAACGCAATCGCAGGCAAGACCCAGTTAGGAGAACTCAACCACGGCACGCTAGGCAAGTGCAAAAATGCGAGTCCGCTATTGAGCAAACCTTCGCCTGCGAGCAACCATTTCCAGAGCATCCCCGCCACGACCATGCTGATGACCACAGGCAGGTAAACCAGCACTCGTAGGAGGCTCACCGCTTTAAAGCGACCCGCAAAGAGCAGTGCCATCACGGTAGACAACACCAAGACCGCTGGCAGAATATAGACCAGCAAAACCAAGGTATTCCAAAGGGCTTGGGCAAAATCAGGAGACGTTAAAACGTTGGTATAATTGGCGACACCCACCCATTGCGGCGTGTAAAGATTGTGCGTAAAATCTAGCCCACTCATCGAAACGGCTTGAATCAGAGGCACGACAAAGACGAGCATCAAGCTCAAAAAAGGCAGGCTCAACAGTAAGAAAGGAGCAATTTTGGCTTTAGTCGACATAAAACACCCTTCACTTAAGTGGATTTACTCGTCGCTAAGCGAGGATCCAAGACGACCAGTAACGCATCGGCGAGGGCATTGCCGATGACCAGCATAATGCTAGACAAGACCAAACTCGCCATAACCATGTTCGCATCGCCCGCTAACGCTGCTTGATACATCTGTAAACCAATCCCAGGGTAGCCCAGCACAGTTTCAACCAAGACGGCTCCGCCGAATAAACCAGCGAATTCAAAGCCCAAAATCGTCACCAGTGGGTTCAACGCATTGCGAACAGCATGCTTCCAAATCACCAGCCATTCTTTCACGCCACGGCTTCGCATGGCAAAAATGTAGTCTTGTGAAAGCACTTCAAGCAGGTTGGCTCGCATGAGGCGTTGCATCGAAAAAATACCGCCTAAAGAAAGCACGGTAATCGGCAAGACCAAGTGCAAGGCGACATCCGCCATTTGATGCCACCACGACCACGCAAAGGCTTGGGGACTGGCAATGCCTCCATAAGGCAGGATGCCTGTTTCCACCACTTTTACGCCTAAGACCAACGCCAAAATAAAGGCGGGAATAGACAGCGTAATGGATGTCAAGAGTGCCATGAGCTTGTCTAGAAAATGTCCTCGTTTCACCGCTGCCCAAATCCCAAAGGGAATGCCCAAAAGCCACGTCACTGCAATCACACAGACATTTAATAGCAAGGTATAGCCAGCGGCCTTTGCCAACAACCACGACACCGATTCGCCACGATTATTCTGCCCTAAATCGCCTTGTACAAAACTCAAAAGCCAATTGGCGTATTGCCTGTACCACGGTTTGTCTAGGGCGAGTCGCTTGCTTTCTTTGGCGAGGGCTTGGGGGCTAATTTGTGGATTCTGCCTCATTTCGGCGAGGGGATCAATGGGCTGGCGTAGTTCGATTTTGTCTAGCACATGCACATAGCCTGACGGCGTAAAGGGCATGGGGAGGTCAATCGGCCCGATTTGCAGGGAATAACGCATCAAAAAGAAGCCGAGCATCGAAACCAGCACCACGTTTAGGGGCAACCATAAAAGACGTTTAAAAACCGTTGTAAGCACTTGCACGTTATTTTTCCCATACATAAAGACCTTTTGGTATTATAGCCTTTTTTGTGGATTGAGACTAGAAAAAACTATGCAGCGCCTTCTGTCTTATCTCAATAAATTTGAGATTAAAAACGCCAACTCTAAGGACTGGTGAGCATTGAGTCGAGGGTCACACGCCGTTTCATAACGATTACCCAAGTCTTCATCCAAAACATTGACCAAGCCGCCGATACATTCGGTAACGTCTTGCCCTGTGAGTTCAAAATGAACCCCCCCCGCATGCGTGCCCAAGGCTTTATGCACGGCGAAAAAGTCTTTGACTTCAGACAAAATCGAGTCGAATCCGCGCGTTTTAAACCCACTTTGCGACGTATGCGTATTGCCGTGCATGGGGTCACACATCCACACGACCTGACGCCCTTCTTTTTGCAAGGCTTCAATCAGCTTAGGCAAGTGACTTTCCACATTACCTGCCCCCATCCGACTAATCAAGCTTAAACGTCCGGCTTCATTTTTAGGATTGAGGACATCGCAGATTTTGAGTAGTTGATCAATCTCTGTTCCCACGCCGACTTTGAGTCCTAAGGGGTTTTGTACGCCTCTTAAAAACTCGAGATGGGCACCGTCGAGTTGGGCGGTGCGGTAACCGATCCACAACATATGCCCACTGCAACAATACCATTCGCCTGAGGTGCTATCCACACGAGTCAAACTTTCTTCATAAGGCAAGAGCAAGGCTTCATGTGACACATAAAAGTCGGTTTCACGCAACATGGGGGCGTTTTGCGGATTCATGCCACAGGCTTCCATAAAAGCGAGACAATCGGAAATACGGTCGGCGAGTTCGTTGTAACGATCGTAAAGGGGGTCGTCCTTAATGAAGTCAAGCGTCCAGCGATGCACTTCGTGTAAATCGGCGTAACCCCCTTGAGCAAAGGCTCTTAGCAAGTTGAGTGTGGCAGCAGATTGATGATAGCCTTGGATCATGCGCTGAGCATCGGGTTGACGGCTGGCGTCGTCGAAGTCGATGCCGTTGATGAGATCGCCACGGAAGCTAGGGAGTGTCACGCCGTTTCGGGTTTCAAAGTCGCTGGATCGAGGTTTGGCGAATTGCCCTGCCATACGTCCGACCTTGACGACGGGTAAACGCCCCGAGTAAGTCAATACGACCGCCATTTGAAGTAATATGCGGAAGGTATCACGGATTTGCACGGCGGAAAAATCTTTGAAGGTTTCGGCACAATCACCGCCTTGCAATAAAAACGCTTCCCCACGAGAAACTTTCGCCAGCTGTTTTTTAAGGTCTCGCGCTTCCCCAGCAAAAACCAAGGGGGGCAGTGATTTTAAGCGTGTTTGCACATCTTGGAGTTCTTGGACGTTGGCGTAAGTGGGCATTTGGTTCAGTTGCTTGGCTTGCCAAGAGCTGGGCGACCATGATTGAGCTTCAGTAGAAAGAGGCATAGACGAATCCTTTATCATATTTAGATAGTGCTATGCTAGTCTAACACAAAAACGCCCTCAAACAAACGCAAGCGTTTTTAGAAGTCTCTATAAAATCAGGCTAAACCGCCGTCGCTGGATTAAAGGCTTCCCAGTCTTTTTTAAAAGACGCAATGCCCGATTCCGTTAACGGATGCTTGTACAACTGCTTAATCACCTTCATCGGGATGGTGGCGATGTCGCATCCTGCTTGAGCCGCTTGCACCACATGCAAGGGGTGACGAATACTCGCTGCCAAGACTTCAGAATCAAAATCATAATTGCCCAAAAGCTCGACGATTTCTGCGGTGGCGCTTAAGCCGTCATGCCCAATGTCGTCTAAACGACCCACAAAGGTCGAGATAAAGGATGCTCCTGCACTCGCTGCGAGCAAGGCTTGAGCTGGTGAAAAGACAAGCGTTACGTTCGTTTTAATGCCTTTGGCGGTCAAAGCCGAAACGGCCTTCATGCCTTCAATCCCAAACGGGATTTTGACATAAATATTGGGCGCCCATGTGGCAAAATCAACCCCTTCACGGATCATGCCTTCGGCGTCATCGCTGATGACTTCCATGCTCACGGGGGCATCGGGGAAGATTTGGCAGATTTCTAAAATAGTGGCTTTGACGTTGCCGTTGCCTGTTTTGGCTAGCAAAGTGGGGTTGGTGGTGACGCCGGAAATCACGCCTAAGCTTGCGGCTTCACGGATTTCGTTTAGATCGGCGGTGTCTACAAATAATTTCATCGTAAAAGCTCCTTGACTTGAGTAGTGAAATGAACAATCATTAGTATCCCACAAAAATAAAAAAGGCAAAAGTGACTTTCGTAGAGACTTCTATAATGTATACAAACGAAGTCTTAGACCTAAGGGGATGCGTCTACTTGTAAAGCGTGTCATAATGGGGAAGATACCCTTCTAAAAAGAGGTTCGTCCCATGGGATTGCTCGACAGCATTCAGAACACGTTATTTAAACAGTCTTCAATCAACCAACGCTTTCAAGCCCAAAAAGGTCTGCAAGACGGGGGAATGGCGCCTGTTGAAGCCCCAAGTGGCTCGCAAGTGACTCGTCCGAGCATGCCAAACTTCCCTACGCCTGTGGCAGGGGGTTTTTCAGGCATCGGAAAAAGCAACCCGTTTTTAATTTCGAGCGAACTGCCCACCTTAGGCAAAACCCGTCACATGGGCGAAAATAAACCGCTTGAACAGCCTATGTTTATTGGGTATCATAATGAAAAGCCTATTTACGGAGGCGGTCAAATCTTTTTACTTGCCTAGTTAGCTTAATTACGTGTGGTAAAGGTGACTTTTTATTTTTTCACGTTATACTAAATAAGAATAGTGAATTATTTTAAAAACACTCACTCCCCCGCTAAAACCAATTTTTTTGATTCAAATTAATGAGAAGGAAACGTTCCATGAACGCAGCAACCGTAGCTTATTCCCCCGGTCTTGAAGGTGTGATTGCAGGAACCACATCCATTTGTACGATTAACCCTGAAACGCAAACCTTGTTATATCGTGGGTATGATATTCAAGATATGATGCAACACGCGAGTTTTGAGCAAACCGCTTACTTGTTGTTGTACGGCGAATTGCCGACCCCTAATGAACTTGATTTGTTTACACAAACCTTGGTCGCTGAACGTGGGATTCGTCCTGAAGTGGCGAGCATCATCGCAGGCTTTCCGCATGATTCACACCCTATGGATGCCCTTAAAGCAGGCTTGGCCCTTGAAGCCCTTTATGATCCTGAAAAGAACGTGCATACCAACGAAAGCAACCTGCGTAAAGCCATTCGTATTATTGCCAAAATGCCTGCTTTGACGGCGGCATTTTCTCATGCCAAAGCAGGAACGCCCTTACCTCAGGTCTTAGGTGCTGAACTCACGCATGCCGAACATACTTTGTATATGTTGCAAGGGCAAAAACCTGATGCATTAACCGCAAAAGTCTTTAATGCCACCTTGGTGATTTATGCCGAACATAGCTTTAATGCGTCCACCTTTAGTGCCAGAGTCACCACATCCACCTTGAGCGATATTCATTCAGGCGTTGTGGCTGCGATTGGTGCCTTAAAAGGGCCTTTACATGGTGGCGCCAACGAGCAAGCGATGTTGACCTTCTTAGAAGTCGGTAGCCCCGAAAACGTCGATGCGTGGCTTGAAAAAGCCTTAGCTGAAAAACGTAAAATCATGGGCTTTGGGCATCGTGCGTATAAAAATGGGGATCCTCGTGCGAGATTGTTGCGTGAAATGCGTGCGGAATTCGTCGCTGCTAAAGGAGCCAACTCGCCTTGGCCCGCTATTGCAGATCGCTTAGAAGCTTTGATGAGCGAGAAAAAGGGCCTTTTCCCGAATGTGGATTACCCGATTGCTTACTTGTATTACATGATGAACATTCCGACAGAAGTGTACACGCCGATTTTCGCCATTGGTCGCTCCGCAGGGTGGACGGCTCACGTGGTGGAGCAATTGGCGAACAACCGCTTGATTCGTCCTAAGGCGTTATATGAGGGGCATCCTCAACGTCCTTGGAACGGCTAATTCAAAAAAGCACTTGTGATTGTCGTACGTTTACGGTTTACTAGAGGTATCTATCAATAAAGGATGCCCCTATGACCACGTCTCCCTACATTCTGACCCGTGCCGAAAATCGTGATGCCTTAAGCCTGCGTCCCATTGAAATCGTGCGAGGCTTTACCGAAAACGCACCAGGATCCGTCCTCATCAGTTACGGCAAGACCAAAGTCCTGTGTACGGCAACCATTGAAGACCGTGTGCCAAAGCACATCTACGGGCAAGGCACCCACGGATGGCTCACTGCGGAATACAGCCTTTTACCGGGTTCTACCAACACACGAGCCAGTCGGGATCGCTACAAGGTCTCAGGTCGCACCATGGAAATCCAGCGTTTGATAGGGCGTACCTTACGTACCGCTGTAGATTTGCCTAACTTAGGGCAACGTACCATTCACATCGATGCGGACGTGCTTCAGGCCGACGGAGGCACTCGAGTCGCCGCCATTACAGGTTCTTACATCGCCTTAATGGATGCCCTGTACCATATTCAAGATTTAGAAATGAAGGCCAACCCTCGCTTAAAAGTTTGGCCCCTGCCTCATATCTCACCGATTGCAGCGGTTTCCGTGGGCTTGATTCGTGGGCAAGTCGTCTTGGATTTAGATTACAACGAAGATTCCACCGCCGAAGTGGACGCCAACATCGTAATGAATGCTGAAGGTCAGCTTTTGGAAGTGCAAGCCAGCAGTGAAGAAGCCCCGTTTAGTCGTAAGGTTATGGATCAGTTTTTGGATGCTTCTGAAAAAGGCATCCGCGAATTGTTAGCGCTTCAGCAAGAAGCGTTGAAGGCTCCCAAGGGGCAAGTGGTTCGTCTAGAGTGTTTGCACTAAGGAGCAAACGTCATCACATAGAAACGATCGTAATAATTGTTTTCTGAATCGCTGTTAATGGCTCCGTGATGCTGATTTAAAAAGCCCAACTGTTCCGCAAATTCTTGAATGCGGAAGTGCGGTTTGCCGAATTGAGGCAAGCCTGTATTACCCGCATACGCATCTGTCAAGCCATCTTTGGCGACACGAACAGAAGCGCCTGTGACGGGGTTCTTCACGGTACCCCAATCCACATCCACCGCAACAAGCATGTGGTGATCGCCTGTGCCTTTTTTAATACCAATCAACACCGTACCAGGTGGCGTCTTTTCAGGGCTTAAATTAGGAGCGGGAATGACCGTCAACTTGCCCAGCTTTTGCTTCTTGTAAAAATCCAAGAAGCTTTGGGTATGCGTCAAGGCCTGCGGGATCTTACTCAGTAGTTCAGGATAGGCCTGCCTTAAGGCGGGCTTTGTGACATATTCCCAAATCGCGGCGGCGCAACCGTAAGATCCTAAGTTATAAGGGGTCTGCAATTTGTCTTCGTGGGCTTTGTAAGCCAGTTCCGCCATTTTGCGTTGTACGTTGATGCGAGGTGAACCTAAACCCGTAGGCGTGCCGACATAAGCAACGGCTTTGACGCTATTTTCAGAGAAGGCGTTTGCTTTGGGCTTGATGGCTTGAATGAAGGGTAGCTGGATTTGTTCATCCAACGCCACCACGGCAGGCGCCAACTTTTTTTGAGGGACATTTCCTTGCTGGGGATTATAAAGTTGCGTATAGGCTAAGACGCAAAAACCCATCACGAAAATACCGAGCACAAAGCCGACAAACTGTTCAGAAAACCCGTGTTGTTTAGACGAAGGCATACGCATGGTTCCTAAGCATAGGGAGGGGGACTTTATCAGTCTATCGTATGTGGACGCCCCATTCTACAAGCGCTGTTACATTTTTTTACGTTTGGGGTTCTTGTCAGGTTCACCCACGATACTCGGTCCACAAGTCACCTAATCCATTGACGATGACGCCTAATGGATTGAGTTTCTATACGTCGAAGCGGGTTTAGGTGCCCATATTCCAGCTGCTCATATATTCCAGCATCGCAGGGGTCATAGAATCAATGGCAATACCCATCGATGCCAACTTCAGCTTGGCGATATTATAGTCCAGCTCCGCAGGTAGGGTCATCAAGTGATTGCCTAGCTGTCCTTTGTTTTTCACCAAATACTCCACCGCTAAGGCTTGATTGGCAAAGCTCATATCCATGACACTGGCAGGATGCCCTTCCGCTGCGGTGAGATTCACCAAACGCCCTTGACTCAAGGCGTAAATCGTTCGACCGTCCGCCTGCACGCAACCTTCCACATAAGGACGAGGCTCCGTCACAGTGACCGATCCTGCTTTAAGGGCGTCGTAATTGAACTCCCAATTCTGATGCCCAGCGTTACAGATAATGGCTTGATCCTTCATCACCGCAAAGTGAGGCGTGTCAATCACATGCTTGTTACTGGTAATACAAATAAAAATATCGCCTAAGCTCGATGCTTCCGCTATCGGCATGACTCGGTAGCCGTCCATGACGGCTTCTAACGCCTTCATGTGATCCACTTCACAAACAATCACATTCGCTCCTAAGCCTTTGGCACGCATGGCACAGCCACGTCCGCACCAGCCGTAACCCATAATGACGACCGTCTTGCCTGCAATGAGAATGTTACAGGCTCGCATAATACTGTCCAACGTGCTTTGCCCTGTGCCGTAACGGTTGTCAAACAAATGCTTGGTTTTAGACTCGTTCACACCAATGGCAGGCCAAGGCAAGGCGTTTTGAGCATCTAAGGCTTTTAGGCGAGTAATGCCTGCGGTGGTTTCTTCCGTGCTTCCCCATACGTTCTGACACCAGTCAGGACGGGTGTTTTTCATTGCGGCACAGACGTCTCCGCCATCATCCATAATGATATGAGGCTCAAAATCAACAGCGAGTTGCACATGACGACGGTAGATGTCGACGCTTTCGCCTCGTTGGGCGTAAATGGCTAAGCCGTAGTCTTTGACGAGTGATGCGGCGACATCGTCTTGCGTGGTAATGGGGTTAGAGGCGATCACCATGCTGTCGGCTCCGCCTGCTTGAATGGTAATGGCTAAGGCCGCAAGCTCTTTGGTCATGTGTCCGCAAGACGAGATTCGCACGCCTTTGAGCGGTTGTTCTTTTAAGAAGCGTTCACGAATGCTCCCAAGCACGGGCATGTCTTGCAAGGCCCAATCAATTTGCTTTTTGCCTTGTGGAGCAAGCTCAATATCGTTAATTTCAGGAGTAGGCAAGGTAATCGGCATGGGGTGTTTCCTTTAATCTAAAGCGGTATTTGATGTGCTTTTTAAGTCTATCACCAAAAGGGGATTAGAGCAAAACACCAAGCAACGAAAAGGGGTACGCTTCCGTGACACGCACATCCACCAGCGTATTCACCAAGGTCGCTTGGTCGATGCCGTCGGGGATGTCAAAGTTAATCACCTTGTTTTGGCGGTTGCGTCCCATAAGGCGTTGAGGGTTACGCTTGCTTTGCCCTTCCACCAACACGTTTTGCACCTGCCCCACTAGAGGGGTATTATGCGCCATCGCCTGCTTGCGAATCGCCTCATTCAAGACCTGTAAACGCTCTTCTTTCACGCTTTGTGGGATGGCTTGATCGACGTAACGCTCTTCCCAAATGGCGGCGGGTGTTTGCAAACGAGCCGAATACGCTGCGGTATTGCCCAAATACAAGCCTGCTCGACTCACACTATAAATGCTATTCATAAAGGCTTCGTCCGATTCACCTGGGAATCCGACGATGTAATCGCCTGTAATCGCCACATTCGGGATGCGGTCGTGGATTTTATCCGTCAAGCGGTAGTAATCATCCGCCGTGTAGCCCCGTCTCATGCGTTTAAGCACGGCATCATCCCCACTTTGCATGGGGATGTGGATCTGCTCCATCAACTTAGGTAAATCAGCAATGGCCTCAATCATCGCATCGCTTAAATCCAGCGGATGCGACGTCATAAAGCGGATTCGTTCAATGCCGTCCACCGCATGCACCGCATGGAATAAATCGGCTAAGTCATAACGACGGTCATTGAAATCCTGCCCATACGCATCCACCGTCTGTCCCAAGAGCGTCACTTCTTTGACGCCCCCTTCCGCAAGGCGTTTGACTTCATCCAAGATGCTTTGTGGCTTACGACTGATTTGACGACCTCTCGTATACGGCACCACGCAATAAGTACAGAAATAATTGCATCCTTCAATAATCGTCACCCATGCGGATGTTCCTCGGTTTTGGCGGACTTGCGTCACATCTTCAAAATAATCGAAGGTGGACGCGTCTTTTTGTTTGTCGAGAGCGATGACGTGGTGGTCGTTTTCATCGAAGACTTGACGCACCAAGCGAGGCAAGTCGTGGATGTTCTGCGTACCGTAGACCATGTCCACATAAGGCATACGCTCAAAAACGGTATTGCCGACTTGTTGGGCGACGCATCCTGCCATGGCGATTTTGACTTCGGGGCGTTGTTTTTTGAGCTTGCCCCAGCGTCCGAGTTGGCTAAAGGCTTTGTCGCTTGCCATTTCACGGATTTGACAGGTGTTTAAAATGAGTAAATCCGCCACGTTCGGGTCAGGCGTGGGAGCAAAGCCTTCACGAGCGAGCAAACCGAGCATCAATTCGCTATCGGCTTCATTCATTTGGCAACCTTGTGTTTCAATAAAAACCGTGCGAGTCATAGAGGGGGGCATCCAGCATGTTTTGTACAATGGCTTCAATGTATCACGAACAGGCTTTAGAATCAAAAAATGGCTCCGTCTCTTAATATTGTAAGAACTGCGATTTTTAGCTCCGTTTATAGCTGGTCGGTCGTCAGAGACCTTTGCTTCCTCGTTTTGGCTAGCTCCGTTTAACGCTGGTGCTTGGGTTTTTCGCTTTCTTTTATAGCTGGTCGTCATCAGAGACCTTTGCTCCGCCAAAGGTCTCCGATACCTCTAAAGGCGGTTTAAGGAGGGGGGAAAAGAAGGATTTGTTGCGGCTCTCCTTCTCTTCCCCCCTCCTTAAAAATCCTCCCCCCTTCTCAACCTCTTCGCTTGCTCCACTTTCTACACGCTTGACGTCCGCAAAATCGCTCGGGGATTCGCAGTGCGCTCACCCGCTCGGATTTAGTGCTTGGACGTCGGCTGGTGCAACGAGTTTGTCCCCTCTCCTAATTTTAGGAGAGGGAAGAGAACGTCGTCAGACGTTCGAGGGTGAGGTTAAACCCTAGACTGCGTTTGTGAGTTTAACCGCCCCCTAACCCCCTCCTAAAATTAGGAGGGGGGACAAAGCAAAAACTTGCCGACAACGCACTAAATGCGAGGCTTCCGAGACATTTTGCGGACGGCAGGAGCGAAGATAGGGCGAGGAGGTGGGGATTCAGGGGGGATTTTCAAGGGGGGACGAAGGGGAGGAGAAACGCAATGCGTCCTCCCCCGTCCCCCCTTGAACGCATTTAGAGGTGTCGGAGAACCTTTGTGCGTCCAAAGGTCTCTGACAGCACCAGCTATAAATGGAAATCAAAATCCAAAAACTAATGACCCGCCATAGCTAGCGGAGGCGCCTCAATGTCTAAGGACTCCAACGCCACAGGATCCTTCATAATGCTGTTGTGCATGCCGTAGGTAAAGTAAATCGCCAAACCAATCGCCAACGCCACAAGGGTGAGGAACCACGCCGAAGACGACAGGCTCATCATCAACCACAAACACCCCGCCACGCCTAAGATCGGAATGGTAATGCCAAACGGCACTTTAAACGGACGCTTGGCTTCAGGCATGGTAAACCGCAAAATCACCACACCCACACACACCATGAGAAACACAAAAAGCGTGCCTAAGCTTGCGATGTGAGACACCAACGAAATCGGTAATAAGGCGGCGCCTAAAGCCCCGATACCTGCCACAATCCACGTGGCAGCGAGCGGAACGCCCAAGCGAGGGTCCATTTTCTTTAAAAACGCGGGCAAGAGGCGGTCTCTTGCAATGGAATAGACCACGCGAATGGTCGCCATTTGCATAATGAGCATGACTGAGCTAATGCCGATGACTTCCCCGATCACGACGAGCAAATCAGCTCCCGGTACTTTCATGGCGGTCATGGTTTGAGCCACCGCAGCGGTGCGGTGAATCTCTTCAATCGGATTCACGGCCGTGACCACAACCGTCACCAAAATATACAAAACGGTACAGATTAAGAGCGATCCCATAATGCCAATAGGCATGTCTTTTTGCGGATCTTTCGCTTCTTCGGCGGAACAAGCCAGGGCGTCAAAGCCGACGTAGGCAAAGAACATCAACGCCGCCCCTTTAATGATGCCGTCGTTGCCGAAGGGGGAAAAAGTCTTCCAGCCTTCAGCGAACCAGTGCTTGGGCAGTAAATCAGGATTACTAAACAAGAACCACCCCCCGATCGCTAGGAAAAAGAGGATAATCCCAATTTTGATATACACCATGGCAGTGGCCAGCTTGGCGTTTTCTTCCACGCCTTTGGTCAACAACCACGCACAAAAGAGCAATCCCACCACAGGGAAAATATCGAAGCTCTGGTTGATGACAAGCGTCAAAATATCGGGGGAACCTGGTAGAGTGAAGGGGATTTTGCTTGCGGCAACCGACGCTTCATGAATGGGGATCTTCTGCCCTTTTTCAAGCACGGTAAAGGTCGACGTATTCAACCAAGTGGGGACGCCTACGGCTAAAGCAGGGTTATGAAAGAGATTCGCCAAAGCTTCGCCGAAAATCTTCACGCCGTACAAGATTGTTTTGCCCCAGCCTTGGGCAATACACATATTGCCAGCGAGATATTCCACCACGAGCAACCAGCCGACGACCCATGCGACGAACTCGCCTAGGGCGATGAACATGTAGGAATAGGCGGATCCTGAAATGGGGATGAGGGTCGACAGTTCACTGTAAGACAAGGCACAAAAGACGCAAATCAAGCCTGAAATCAAGAAGGAAATGACCAAGGCTGGTCCTGCATTGTCCGCAGCCCCTTGCCCTGTTAGCACAAAAATACCTGTGCCAATCATTGCGGAAACGCCGAAGACGATGAGATCTTTTGCGGTAAGGGTGCGTTTTAAGCCTGCGTCATCGGCTTGATGTTCAGGCAGGGGTCGGGATCGGGTGAGGCTATCCAACAAGGAAGGAATTGAAGGCATCGATACATTTCCTTTATATACAAAACAAGGGTTTTAAACCATAGGGTGGATGAAATCTACATGAAATAAGTGTCATCATTAAAGGTGAGGGACAAATAGGTCGAAAGAATATCATAATTAGAATCTATTCTAGCAAAAATAAAAGTATTGTAAAACTTTTGCAGTAAAACTGTTACCTAATAAGGACAAAAGCATTATGGGTATTACATTCGGAGGCATCAGTTCAGGCTTGCCTGTCAACCAAATTATCGATGCGACCATCGCTGCAGAGCGTCGACCGCTGGATGCCATTCAAACCCGCATCGACAAAACGAACGCCCAAAAAACCACGTTAGCCACGATTACCTCTCGTGCGAAAACCTTTCAAACGGCCTTAAAAGTCTTTACGTCCAGCTCTGTTTTGGATGCCAACATTTTCCAAGCTCGAAAAGGCAGCTCGTCTAACACGGATGCCTTGGATGTCACCACAGATGCGGGTGCAAACTTGGCGAATTTAGCCGTTAAAGTCAACACCCTTGCCACCCCCACCAGTGCGAGATCCACCATAAAACCTGGGGCATCTGCTACGGCTGGGACTTTGTTGAGTTCGATTAAGAATATGTCGCTGACGTCTGGCACCTTCAGCGTGTTTGTCAACGGCGTGGCTTCAAGCGTCAATGTGGATGCGACCACCGACACCTTTGGCGATGTGCTTGGACGCATCGGGGCGATTTCAGGCGTCAGCAGTGCGACCATCAATGCGGATGGGCAACTGGTTGTGAACGCCACGACAGGCGGAACCGTCAAGTTTGGCTCAACAGGCGATACGTCTAACTTTTTAAAGCTTTCAAAGCTTGACACGGCTGTTGAAGCAGGATCCACCTTTACCGCTAACCAGTTCTTTTCAACCGTCGACACCACGCAAGATGTTTCCACTGGTGCCGCAGGCTTAAATACCCCTGTAACGGCAGGATCCACCTTTAAGCTAGGTAAAGCCACCTTTGACACCACAGGCAAAAGCATCGCTCAAATTATGAATGCAATTAACAATTCCGCCGATGCTGGTGTGAATGCCACGTTTAACAGCCTAAGCAACCGCATGGAATTGACGTCAAAATCCACAGGGCAAGTCGGGATTCAAATGGAAGATGTGACAGGCAACTTTTTAAGTGCCATGAACTTGGTGAGTGGGGGCAATAGCTTGGCGTCTCAAACACTCGGAACGAACGCTAAAGTTACCATCAACGGCACGGAATACCTTTCCACCAGTAATGAAGTGGGCGAAGCTCAAACAGGGCTAAAAGGCATTACCTTAAAGCTTAAGCAAGTGAAGACCGATACGGACATCAATGTGTTGGTGGATCAAGACACGGAAAAGCTCACCAAAGCCATTGATGACGTGGTCAATGCCTTTAATACGATGATTGGTACGATTGACACGGAAACCAAGGCGGATACAGGCAAGCTCGGTGCTCAAAACAGCGTAAGAGCCTTTAGAACGAGCATTCGTCAAACCATGACAGCCAGTACGACAGGACCAACGACCTATACCAGCTTGGGGATGGTGGGTATTGCGACGGCGAGCAGTAATGGGCAGTCCGCTAATTCGACGTTGACCTTTGATTCAGCGAAGTTTATCGCCGCTTTGAAGGCGAGTCCTGATGATGTGGAAAAGCTTATGAAAGGTACGACAGGGGTCTTTACGCAACTACAAACGGTTGTAGACAATGCGGTTAAAACAGGCGGAACAGGCGACAAGGGTACGTTTCAATCGATTAGCGAAAGTTACGATAGCTTTATTACCCGTTCTAAAAAAAGCATTACCGATGGGGAAGCTCGCCTAGAAAAGCGACGTATTCAGCTTCAACGGCAATATGCGGCGTCTGATTCGTTGATTGCTCAATACAAGAGTCAAGGCAACGCGTTGAGTGCGATTGGCAACCAAACGGCTCAGCGGTAGGCTCAACGTTCCCCTTAGCCAAACTTCATCAGTTCTTCGGCTTGGCTTTTAAGCGTTGTATTCTGACTTTGCATCGCCAAACGAATGGCTTGTTCCGCAAACTGACGGCTCTTTTTCACATAAGCATCCTGCTTAGGCAGAGGAATGCCTTGCTCATAGGCGACTTTGTGATGAAGATGAGCCAACAAGGACAAAGTCGTCACCAAGACCCGCCCCATCAAGGAAGACGCTAAAGGCTCCCACAACACAAACAAGGCTTGAATCGCCGAAATACTTTTATTTTCAAGAATCAAGCACCGAACTTCAACTAACTGTGCTTGCCAAGCCAACAACCTAAACCGATCGCTTACGTTTTGCCCCCGCTCAGATGCTTGAGTCGCTAAGGCCTGACGAATATCCGCCACTTGACGGCTGGCTAAAGCCAAGTCCACTTTCTGGCTGTTCAACAGTTCCACCAAAAAGCCTAAGGATAAGGTCTTTAAATGTCCGTACCTGTCTCCATTTTGTTCAGGAGCAAGCACACTCCCGACAAGGGTTTTCAGGGCTAAGGCGTGCAAGGGCGTAAACTTGTCGTGATTATGTTGAATATCTTCCGCCAAATGCCCATAAAGCTTCTGCACTTGGGGTTGCGTGCGTTGAAAGCGGTCTTCCAACCAATTGACCTGCACATACTCCACCAGTGTTTGATGTAAGGCAATGCTTTGCGGGGGCGTGGAAGCTAGAACGACCTTCACTTGTTCGGCGACCTGCTTATAGGCGTTAAAGGCGCCCTTGTCGTAAAGGTAATGAGCATACGCCAATTGACTACGGGCTATCCACAGAGGGTTCAGCTCTTCGCTAATACATGTTTCCCACAAGCTTTTAGCAACACCATACCAATACTTAACCCCTTTTGAATCCGCTTTTAAACGATGTACATGTAAGCCTAAACCAATGGCTTCAAGCTTCCAAGGCACCAATGGCAACGATTTTTCTTCCCAAACGGCATGAGCGGAAAGTGCTTGCCATAACTCATCCAGCCTATTAAAATCGGCTTTCAACCAAGCCAAAACTGCCAGACTGGTTTGCGCAATGAAATCACCGTGTTGATTCAATTGGGATTCATGGTGAATGCCTAAGGCGTATTCATACAAACGCCCTGCATGAGCGAGATCCAACTGCTCTTTGGCATCATCACCCAATAAAATCAACATTTCAAAACTTTGTGACGCAGGCAGACTTAAATGGCCTGCTTGCAAAGCTTCATAAGCTTCACGTTTGAGGAGCTGCTTTTCAGCCTTGACATCTTCCGTGATGTGAAACCACTGCCTTAAAATAGCGATGCGTTCTTGTACGCTTAAATCGGCTTTTTGTAAGGGGCTTAATAAGTCTAAAGATTCTAACCACGGTTCACTGATCGGATGAATCCGCTTTCGCCAAGCTTGAGCTTGTTCGGCCACCGCTTGGGGGTTGCCTGCATGAAAGGCGTGAAACTCCAGTAAAGACTCTGCAATAGCGACAGGGGCGTCAAAGTGCTGGCTCAATGATTCGTAAATCCATGCGTGCATATGGCTTAATTCTTCAGCAGGAGTAAATTGACGTAAGGTATTCAATAAGTAAGGGTGGCGAAAGGCGATCGTATCCGCCACATCAGGGACAAGCCATCCTTGTTCCCACAGCACACCTAAGAAATGACTCAACGGCTCTTCTTCCATGCCAAGCAACCCTGCTAAAGACGGCATCGAAAAGCGAGGCCCTAAAACGCCTGCGAGTTGCAAGACTCGTGCGACATCTTCAGGCAAAACACTTAAGCGTTCATGCCAAAGACTTATCATGGAATCAGGCAATTTAAAAGCCGAAAGCACGTTGAAATCGATCACATTTAACGCCCCTGTTTCAGGATCCACTCCCAAGACTTGGCGTTGAATCGTATAACGCAAAATTTCTTCAAAGTAAAAGGGACGTCCTTCCCCTAAACGCAAGACTTCGGCCATAAAGGACGGTGGGCAAGCCTCATAACAAGTGGAAAGCCATCCTTTTTGCAAATATGCCATGCTTTCTTCTTCGTTAAACGGCAAAATTTTGGCGGCACAGTATAAAGACGCATCCAAGTTTTCAAGCACGGCTAGGTGCTTCGACGGCTTGGCATGCAAGACCCAAACCAAGCCCTTTTGACGAGCCAGTTCATGTTGATGCAATAAAATCTGTAACACATATAAAGACGCTTCATCAGCCATGTCCAAATTTTCAAGTTGAAGCAATAAGGGTTTGACATTCGCCACATGAGAAAGCGTCCATGCCAACGCTTCGATGAGATCCACATGAGGCACGTCATGGATTTCGCCGCCCATAAATCGAGTCAGTGTTTTTACATAAGGAAACGCCTTAAATTGTTCCTCTTCAGGGAGCACATAGTGTAAAACAGCTTCTATCGACGGTTGAATTTGGCTTTGTAACAAGCCTTCCGTAGGGAGCTGAAACAAGGCACGGCAAACGTCTTGCCACAATTCCAAGGGGTAAGGATGCCCTGTTCGATGCCTGTAATGTGAGGTGTGAAGCGTCAAATACTGCGGTTCGGCTTCAGGGGTTTCCCCTGGAACGTCGTCTTGAGGGGGGGCTTCTTCGTCCTGCGATTGAGCTTGTCCTTCTTGCAAGAAGGTATCAACTTGTTGACGAGCGGTGACCACAGCGGTGGTGCTGCCCACCCCTGCTTCGCCCAACAAGCAACAAACCTGTTGGGTGGTAGGGTAATTGTCGTCATACAAACCCAATCCTTTGGCTAAAAAGAGCGGTAAAAACTCTTGAATACTTTCCACCGTGTAAGGCGTGGTGTGAATATCGTGTTCAGGGATCCATAAGGTCACCCCGTCCACATTAGGCCAAGCGGGTTCTTCATCAAAGAGTTGTAACCTAGGGCGATACGCCGATTCTTCAACCGATGTGGGCAAGGGGACATCTTCAAACGCGCTAGCAATGGAACGTCTAATTTCGGTACTTTGCGTCGTTTTGGGGTCTACAATCATAGGTGCAATTTCAGCCGACAAGGTACTTTGAAGGTCACCAAACACGTCAAAGGAAGGCGTTTCAGACATGGACAGGTCAATATTAGGCGCGTTAGGCAGTTGAGGTGTGGGGGATGTTTGAATAGCGGGAACATCTTGCGGTGCCTTGGGTTCATCCATAAATTGAGAGACGCTATAGGGATTTTCTTCAAAAGCGGCTTGCATGGCTTGCATCGCTTCTTCGGACGTATCTTGTGCCAAGCTTTCATTTAATTCATGCAAAACGCCTTGCAACGCCGAAATCGGATCCAACACTTCAGGTTCTGGCGGGGGGGGAGGAGGAGGAGGGGGGATTAAAATAGACGCAAAGGAATCCAACGGAGAGCGATACGCCGTTTGAGCAGATCCTGTTTCAACCGAAAAATCACTAAAGCCGTCCTCTGCACTGGTGGAATGACCGGGCGAAGGGTTGGCGTGGGTTTCCCCAAAATCGCCGGTATCATTTAATTGAACATCAATCAAAACCTCATTGAGGTTTAACACAAAGTAATTGCCTTGTTGAGCCACAGGATTTTCGCCTTCTAACGGCGAAAAGGGATAACGCTTCTGCCCCATCGTATTCACTACCAAATGAGAGACCACTAATTGCCCAGCCTTCGCCAAGCTACGTTCCGTGGCAGCCGCCATAGGGTTACGTTGTTGAACGTCATCTAAGGTCAGTCCAAAACGCAAGGTAAGGCTCGGGTATTGTTGAGCAATCGGTAAAGGTTGTGATTGGAGATTAAGCACCAGCTTAACGGCTGATTCAAGAGCATCTACAGGGGTGGCTTCTTGAGAGAAGGCGACAAAAGCGATGTTTTGATGCTGGCGTTCCACAGAAGCCCCTAAGCTTTCCCCAAATTGATTCAGGCGTTCAACAACTTGTTGATGCCACGCCTGATGCACCGCTTCACGATCCACCGTCGGTTCACTAAACACCAAATCAGATGAAAGGACTTCAATACACAATAATGCAAGCACCGCTGAACCCCCTGGTGTCAGGGTGTTATTAGGTGAAAAAGGAGGCATTGCAAAGGGTTGTGACATAGACTTCTCCATACTCATAGTTGCTTAGATTTAGTTTAGCGGTTTTCTTTACTTTTGGCTACAAGCAGGGCTTCTTGGTGGGCTTTTTCTGACAAAGAGTCCTCCACCTGTGGGAGATTTTGGGACACCCGAGGTAATGGTCCCCCATATTTGCGTTGCCACGCTTGATTCAACAAATGCACCGTCAACCATTCATTCTTCGGCAACAAAGACCCATGCAAGTATGTGCCAATAAGCGTCCCCTGCACCGCACCTTCTTCTTTATCAACACCGTTATTTCCCTTACCAATAATCACCCTGCCCAAGGGTTGAACGCCCTGCCCTAACGTGGTTAATCCACTATGGTTTTCAAAGCCCACAAGGGTTTTAACGTCGCCAGCCAATGTCGATTCTAGCACCACATTGCCAATAAAGCGTTCTTTACCCGCAATGGTGTGAATATCTAGCAGGCTTAAGCCTCTTAGTTCTTCTCCGTTATGGGGCTTATAATAATGCCCAAGAAACTGAAAGCCTCCGCAAATGGTGAGAAACGTCGCTTCTTCTTGAGCAAGATGTCGTAAGGCATCGGCTTTGTGACGATGTAAGTCTTCCACGACCGTGCTTTGTTGGGCGTCTTGCCCTCCCCCCATGAACACAATGTCAGCGTCGTTATAAGTCGCTTGCCACGCTCCTAAGCTGGCGTGAACGACATTAAGTTGGGCGTCTCGTAAAAGCAGTTGACGATAAAACGCCAGCACATTACCACGATCCCCATAGAGGTTCATTTCATTCGGATACAAATGTAAAAGGGTGAGTGTTTTCATAAGGATATTCTCTCATAAAAAGGACGTTTCAAAAGCTTTTATAGCCCAGTTTCTAAAATTGTGAATACTTTCGTTTTTTGGATTTCTAGCTCCGTTTATAGCTGGTGCTTGGGGGTCTTTGCTCCGCCAAAGACCCCCAAACCCCCAAAGGCGGTTTAAGGAGGGGGGAGAGAAGGAAGTTGTTGCGGCTCTCCTTCTCTTCCCCCTCCTTAAAAATCCTCCCCCCTTCTCAACCTCTTCGCTTGCTCCACTTTCTACACGCTGGACGTCCGCAAAATCGCTCGGGGATTCGCAGTGCGCTCACCCGCTCGGATTTAGTGCTTGGACGTCGGCTTCTGCAACGATTTGAAAATCACAATTTCAATTAAAAAACCCCTCCCTAATTTTAGGGAGGGGGGTATCGAATATCAATACTGATAAAAATCTAGTACACTTCAATGTGCCAGCGTTTTTCAGCCTTAAGTTGCTCGTACAAGGTGTTCCAATCCACACCCTGTTCTTGACCCGCTTGCTCTAAGGATTTCAAAATGCCGTCTTCCATGCCACGCAAACCACAGATGAAGAAATACGTGTTGGGATCCTGCAATAGGTTAAAAATCGTTTGACGAGTTTCAAACAACAAATGCTGTACATAAAGGCGTTGACCTTCAGCATTTTGCTGTTCACGACTAAACGCCGTGTGCAAATGAAAGCTTTCATGCTTGGCTTGAAAATCCTTGAGTTCCTCTTCATACAAGTAATCGCTACTGTATTGAGCCCCAAAAAACAAGTGCGTTTGACCTGTTTCATTGAAACGTTCACCATAACGGGTCTGTAAAAACGCACGGAACGGAGCAATCCCTGTGCCTGTAGCAACCATAATCAAATTAGCATTCGGCGTATTGGGCAACAAGAAAGATTTTCCCACAGGCCCTGTGACTTGCAATTCATCACCAACCTTTAAATCGCCTAAGTAATTGGAGCAAACCCCTTTCACTAAAGTGCCATCTTCAGCGGTGAACAACACACGTTTGACGCAAATACTGACCGTTTTGCCTTCGCCGTCATCGCCACGACTGGGTGAAGCAATCGAATACAAGCGCAATTTATGAGCCTTGCCGTCTGCATCTGTCCCTTCAGGCAAAACACCTAAACTTTGACCATCTAAATAACGATAAGCAGACCCTTCTAGATCAATTTGAATGTGACGCACTTCATTAGGCGAACCTTCCTTGGTGATGACGTCATTTTTCAAAACTTTCGCCGTCAAGGGGTCTTTGACTTTATAAATATTTGAAGGAATTTCTTGGGTTTCAGGGTTGGTTTGGGTCGTAGACATAACAGGTTCCTTTTAAACTAGATGAATATTGATTGTTTATTTTAACATAAAGGTTGATTCATAACGACTTAAATACTCAATTGGGAATAGAAAAGAAGTCATTGGCTTCTTGATGTGTGTCAAAGATATTAATCATTTTTGAGATGCGTGTTACTTCAAACAATTGCAACACCGCAGAAGTTGGCTGGACTAAGACGATACTACCACCTTGCTTAGCACAATACTTATAAATGGAAAGAACAGAAGCCAAACCACAACTATCTACACTCTTGACTTGAGCAATATCAATCACCAAGTTTTTAAGCTTATGTACTTCCAATAATTGAACAATGTGGGCTTTCACCATTTGTCCGTTACTCGCTTCTAAGCTACGAACCGTCAAGGCCACTGCTAAGGTTTGCGTGTCCATGTGATATACATTGAAAAAGTTGGTATTTAAAGTTTCTAAGGCATTCATAATTCTAAGAAGTCTCCACATTATTAATACCAATTCATCCTAACTGGTATAAGTAGCTACTCTTTAGTTTAGACGTTTAGATACTTCTTTATCGAATTTGTGGCACCAATTCCTCCAACCAATGTACCAATAATGACCATTAAGCCAACCACAAAATAAAGATTCTGCCCACCTGTATCCCACTGAAAGAAGCTTAGCACACTACGAACAAAGAACTGGAAACTCGCGACGGGCGTGTAGGCAAACAAGGCGCCTGTCAATCCATAAAGGGACCCTTGTAATAAGAAAGGCATACGAATATACCAGTTAGACACACCCATCATGCGTAAGATTTCGATTTCTTGACGACGTGCTTGAATCAACAAGCTTAGGGTGTTTGAAATAATAAAGAGCGTTAAAACCCCTAAGAATACCGTAAATAGCATTCCAAAAATAGATACCCCCTGTGCCAACTGACGAATTTGCTGTAAGAATTCATAAGGATAGCGTACTTCTTCGACATCAGGCATTTCTTTTGCCAACTTAATAATGTCCAAAACATTTGCAGGGGAATCGATTTCAAGGCGAACGGTGTCAGGTAGGGGATTGGGAATATCAGGCACATCCGGTTGATCCTGCAAATAGGCTTGCCATGCCTCTGCTTTAGGGATGGATTCCGCTTTAATCACGTGCGGTAAATCCCTTAAATCGGGTTCCATATCCGCCAAATTGGCAGAATCTTTAAGGTAAACGCTAATGGCAACTTGGCTGCCCCATTTGTCCACCAAGTGCTGGGAATCTAACGTCAACAACGTTAAGGCACCAAAAATACTCAAAATACTGGTCATCGTCACCAAAATGATGAGGTTCATCCACCCACTACGGCGAAACCCTCCAAAGGTTTCAATAATAATACGTTGACCAATGCGTAAGTCTTTGGCAAAGGCATTAAAAAAAGAAGACAAACTAAACATGATAAACGATTCCCATTCTATAAAACGGCCGTTCCTTTATGACGCATTGCTTTGAAAGACGCCATCCGCCACGATCTGACTAGATTCTATAGCGATGACTCGCTTTTGCATTTGTTCAACCAATCCCAAATTATGGGTGCTGATTAAAACAGTAGTGCCCCGTTGATTGATTTGAAGCAACAAATTCATGATTTCTTCGGAACTTTGCGGATCCAAGTTTCCTGTGGGTTCATCCGCGATGACCAAGTTCGGTCCGTTGACAATGGCTCGTGCAATGCCGACCCGTTGTTGTTCACCGCCCGAAAGTTCTTCTGGCACGGCATCGACCTTATCGATTAAACCCACCACTTTCAAAGCCCCAATCACCCGACGTCGCACCTCATTCGGAGGCGTCCCCAAGGCTCTTAGCACGTACGCCACATTGTCAAAGGCGGTGTGACGTGGCAATAACTTAAAATCCTGAAAAACCACACCCAAGCGACGTCGCAATAAAGGGACTTGTGAATCTTTTAGGGTGGAAACATCAATACCGTCCACGGTCACCATGCCTTCGGTGGCACGTTCTTCACGATAAATGAGCTTCATAATGGTGGACTTGCCCGCCCCTGAAGGCCCCACCAAGAAGACGAACTCCCCAGAATCTATGGTGAAATTGACATCACGCAAGGCATCTTGGTTGCCGTAACGTTTGGTGACTTCGGTAAACTCGATCATAGAAACCTCAAAAATTAGTGTTCACTTTTTTATTAAAACACTAACATGAAAGAAAGTCACTACTCCGACGATTTAGAACAGACAACGCATCAATTCCTAAAGCCAAATATTGCAATAAAATACAGGGTTTTCAAAGGCTTTCTCCGCTTGGTGCCGTTAAAGCGAATGATATAATGTATGGGGGGTATGAGGTCTTTGTTTAAATGGTATAAAGCGTTTAACAGTGCAAAAGATTCCAAGCCTCCGTAAGGAAAAGAGGCTCATCCAACCCCAAAAGATTAATAAAAAATAATAAAAACGTAAAAAAATCCTTATAAATAAAGCAGTCCCAACATTTATTCATTAGAATAAGATTTGAAGAACGTGATAGAAAGGCTCAAAAATAAATAAAATCTAAAGAATCGTAGCCTCACTGTACACACCTCTATCTTTCATTTAGAATGGATTAAACTCAACTCTATTTATAGATGAAACAAGTCATTACACTCAAACAATAAAGGAATAAACCCCCATGGCAAAAGTCGTCGGTATCGATTTAGGTACAACCAACTCCGTCGTTTCCGTAATGGAAGGCGGTCAACCCGTTGTTATTGCAAACGCAGAAGGCAACCGAACCACCCCATCTGTTGTCGCATTTAGTAAGAATGGCGACCGTTTAGTGGGTCAACACGCCAAGCGTCAAGCGGTTGTGAATCCTGATCGTACCATTGCGTCGAACAAGCGTTACATGGGCGATTCTAAAACTTGGTCGATCGACGGCAAAGACTGGACACCTCAAGAGATTTCTGCTCAAATTTTACGCAAACTCGCCGATGATGCGTCCACGTACTTAGGTGAAAAAGTTACGCAAGCCGTTATTACGGTGCCTGCTTACTTCAACGATGCTCAACGTCAAGCCACTAAAGATGCAGGTCGCATCGCTGGTTTGGAAGTCTTGCGTATCGTAAACGAACCGACGGCTGCGGCGTTTGCATACGGCTTAGACAAAAAAGATCACGAAGAAACCATTTTGGTCTTTGACTTAGGGGGCGGTACCTTTGATGTAACCGTGCTTGAAATGGGCGACGGCGTCTATGAAGTCAAAGCCACCAGCGGAGACACCCTTTTGGGTGGAGACGACTTCGATGAAGCTGTAATGGACTGGATTATGGCCGAGTTCAAAAAAGTCGAAGGCATGGATCTAAAAAGCGACAAGCAAGCCTTGCAACGGGTTCGTGAAGCGGCTGAAAAAGCCAAGTGCGAATTGTCGTCCTTAGAATCCACCAACATTAACTTGCCCTTTATCACGGCAACCGCAGAAGGCCCTAAGCATTTAGATGTGACCTTGTCTCGTGCGACCTTCAACCAAATCACCAAAGACTTGGTCGAACGTTGCCGCATTCCCGTTGAAGCCGCCATTAAAGATGCGGGCTTAACCAAGGACGACATCGATGAAATCGTTTTGGTCGGCGGATCCACCCGTATTCCTGCTGTTCAAAAATTGGTTGAATCCATTACAGGTAAAACCGCCAATCAAGGTGTAAACCCTGATGAAGTGGTCGCCGTAGGAGCTGCCCTTCAAGGGGGTGTTCTCGCTGGTGATGTAAAAGACATCGTGTTGTTGGATGTTACGCCACTTTCTCTAGGTGTTGAAACCATGGGTTCTGTGATGACGAAACTCATCGAACGTAACACCACCATTCCCACCAAGCGGAGCGAAGTCTTTTCTACCGCTGCGGACAATCAAACCAGCGTGGATGTTCATGTGCTTCAAGGCGAACGTCAATTCGCCAAAGACAATAAGTCTTTGGGTGTATTCCGTTTAGAAGGCATTGGGCCTGCCCCTCGTGGTATTCCCAAAGTAGAAGTCACCTTTGACATTGATGCCAACGGTATTTTGAGCGTTTCGGCGAAAGATCAAGCCACTGGTAAGCAACAATCCATTACGATTAACGACAGTTCCAACTTGAGCGATGCTGAAGTGGATCGCATGGTGGAAGAAGCCGAGAAGTTCAAGGTTGAAGACGAAGCGAAGAAAAAGCAAGTCGAAGCCAAAAACCAAGCCGAACAGTTGTGCTATTCGGTTGAACAACAGCTGAAGGACTTGGGCGATAAAGTCGAAGCGTCTGAAAAGGAAAAGGCGGAAGGGCTGGTTACTCAACTGCGTGACGCCATTTCAGCCGACAAGCATGAAGATATTCAACGCTTGCATGACGAACTTCAAGAAGTCGCTTACGCCATTAGCACCAAAGCATACGAAGCGGCAGGGTCTGCTCCAACGGCGGCTGATGCTGGTTCAGCTCAAGCGACAGCGGAAGATGATGACGTCATTGATGCGGACTATACCCCAAGTGATGATGCTGCGAAAGTCTAGCGATTAAATAGGCGTCTGGCGTCTTCGTTGTCGCTACGATTCTCGATGTGCTTATGTACGTCTTTGTACACTTCACACATCTGCGAGTCTAGGCTCCTAGAATACACCTATACGCTTTTCAATCGTTTAAATGGCATAAGCGAATGCTACATTCTTAAAAAGCAGGGGGAATCCCCTGCTTTTTTATGTTATAATTCACCTAATTCATCTTGGATAAATAGAATAGGATGCTTTCGTATGATCTCCCAATTTGCGTATTTCCTTGCTAGCTTGGTTAGCCTTTATAAAATCGTTTTGTTTGTTCGCATTCTTTTGACATGGATTCCTTCATTGGATTGGGGTTCACCCATTCTTCGCTTTTTAGACGACATCACCGAGCCTGTGCTTCGTGTTGCACGAAACATTATTCCTCCTGTGGGGATGTTTGATCTTTCACCGATTGTGGTGTTTTTAGCCCTTAATGTTGTTGAATATCTATTGCGTAGCCTGTAAAATACTTATTCTACAGAAGAACATTTAAACGTTTTATTGAGCCACTTGTGGTTTAGCTATACGTCTTTATTTGTTTTGTTACAATTTAAAAACACTAGCACAAAAGTTCCTCCTTTATGCCTTTATGCACTTGGATATAGAATTAGCAATCAATCAAACCAATGATGTAAATCGTTGCTTCAAACAAAACATACATTAGGACAAAGAGGAACACAGACATGGGACTAGCCGCCACAAGCGCCCGCAAATATATGTTAATGGCGTACAGCATGAATATTCAATTCGATTTGCAACAAATTGCACAATCGCGTTTGAGATTATTGAGTATTATTGACAAGGTTTACGCCGCCAGCAATTCATTGGATCCAAACAGTCCAGTGGTTCAACAACATGAACAATTTATAACCCGTTTGCAGAGTCAAGACAAACGTATTGCACTGATGCAAGAAAAGATGAAACAACAAGCCGAAGCCATTAAAACCGAAATGACGGGCTTAGACAAAATGATTAGTGAAGGCATTAAACAAACCTTCAATTATGTGGGACAGGCCTAATTTGGAAAATGTAGTATAGCCTATGCTTTGGCTTGAATTGGCCTGCCCATAAATCTCAGTAAGACAACACGTCATCATGTAACAAGTCGTTACATTGAAACGCACAAAATATCCTTAAGATTGTTTTTATGTAAATAGACAATCCCTTTTTGACGTTGAAGACCAGCCCACTAAAACCCTCCATTCACCGTCTTTCAACCCCTTTATTTGAACCCTACCTAAACCCCAATGACCAAAGCCAAAATTAAATAATCAGGAGTTCCATCTTATGTTTGTAACAGCAGGTGCTAGATCAAACTTTCTGTTGGAGCGTGAAATTTCGTTGCAATTTCAGTTGCAAACGCTTGCTTCCGCTCAATATCGAGTTCAAGCCACATTAGACAAAGTCTATAATGTTGGCGATTTGGATCCCAATAATCCGAATCTTATCGCATCACATGAACGACTGGTGCAACAGTTGTTTGAATGGCAAAAACGCATCAATTCTACTCAAATGCGTTTGAACATGGAACTTCAAATGGTGCAGGCGGAAAAGCCCAAGCAAGACGAAATGTTCAAAAATGGCGTAAAGAAATTTTACGATATGATGGCGTAAAAAAAGGACACTCTCTAAAAACAAGAGAGCGTCCTTTTACTTCTTTTTTTGTAGAAACTAGCTGTTACTAGATTCTACTTTTGCCGTTGTGCTTTTAGCAGGATCACTATTGAGCGTCGCTAAATAGGTTGCTAAGGCATCGATTTCATCTTGATGACCGACAACAGGAGGCATGTAACCATGGTACATGGTTTTCGCAACACCCTTGTCGTCCACAATGTGGTTGTCTTTCATCATAGTGAGCAGATTTTTAATGGCATCCTTGTCACGAGTGGCGAGCATCACTTTCATGCTACGGTACCCATTACCTGTTGCCGTATGGCAAGACGTACACTGGTAACGGAACATCAACTGCCCCTTGCCCAGCTCATCGTTAGGCTTTAGGGTGGTGAGTTCAGCTCCTGCGAACTTGTGATGATTGAAGAAACCTTCTTTGTTGACTTTGTCGACTTCAAACTTACGCAAGCCGTTGGAATACATGTAGTTGTAAACGACATAAGGTTTACGCATCATTTCACGAGACCATTCTTCGGTGAACATGAAACCAAAGCCCGCAGCCAGCATCATCACGGCAAAGGTCGTGTTGAAGGCACGGGGGTTCAAGTAAGGCCCAGCCAAAACCATGCCAAACAAGCCTACCGCAAAGACAAGCGTCATAAAGATCGCTTTCGCCATAATGGAAAAGTTACCGACGCCAATGGTGCTTAAACCGTTGATAATCACTTGCTGCGTCGGTTCAGGCAAGGTGAACAGGTAAGCAATGACAAACAAAGGCCCAAGTATTACGGCGGGTAAGAGCCACTTTGCCGAATACTTCAGCAGATACGCCTTTACATCGACATCCATGGTTTTTTCACGGCTTAGCGTAAAGAAGGCGTAAATACCTGCCAATGCCATCATAATAAACATCCGCAAGCCTAAAGCAGGCCAGAAGGATGGGTTAAAGAAGGCATCACCAATGTTGCCTTTGGTGAAGTCCCAACCGCCTGAATTAAGCATGAAGGTCAAAATACCGTTAATGGCAAACAATGTAAAGTAGGAAACTCCGATGTAAATCCAAGCGAGTTTCAAGTGCGATTTCTTATCTAACTTGTTCCATGTATAGTAATACGCCAAGAATGTGGCGAGTTCAAGAGCGAAGAAGATGTATTCCACCGCCCAAAATAAGGAAAAGTTTTGCAATAAGGTTTGCGTGCCATTCGGACTCGCCAAACCAATCGCCCACCAAATCCCTACGCCTGACATCGCACCAAGTACGGTGGTCAGGAGCAAGAAGAACTTGGAATGCTTCTTGAGATAATCGTAAATACGATCATCATTCTTCTTGTAAGCCAACTGTTCGGTGAAGGCTAAGAAGGCACCGCCACCAATGGCAAAGTGAGAAATAAAGACGTGGAGTACGGCGATTAAGCCAATTACCCAGCCACTACCGATGTTAGGAACTTCCCATACTGGAAACATATTATAAGGACCCCCATATCGTTAAGAAGAGCCATCCGATTAAGAAGATGACACCATAAACTGTTGCAAACTTAGAAATAAATGGAATCTTGCCTGTACTATCAAGTATCGGCACTACCGCAAGCGATCCAAAGACGGTACCGATGAAGACCATCGCTACATGCACCCCATCGAAGAACAAAATCTTGGCGGGGAATAGCTTAAGTGCTTGGAATTGAGACAAGAAATACCATTCAGGCTTAATGCCAATCGGCGCCATTGCAGCAGGATCCACCTGTGGGCCTAAGCCCCAAGGCTTCATTGTCACCACCAACATAAAAGCGACAAAGACGGCAAACCAAACGAAAACATCCTTTTTGAAGAAGTCAGGGAAGAACTTTTCGTATTTACGTTCCGCTTTAGGTAATTTTTGAATCGATTCAGGCTCGCTGATGCCTTGAAGTTGAATCAAGGTCGCATGCAAGCCGAACAAGCCCATCATGGCGAGTGGTAAAGCAATAACGTGTAAGCTAAAGAAGCGGTTCATCGTAACCTGCCCAATTTCAGAGCCGCCTCGCACAAATTCAGCGAGGTAAGGTCCGATAAACGGCGATTCACCTGCCACATCCACCCCAACTTTGGTGGCAAAATAGGCGATTTCATCCATGGGTAACATGTAGCCTGTAAAACCGAAGACCATGGCAATCCCTACGAGTCCCAAGCCTGAAAGCCAAGTAAACTCACGAGGAGCCCGATACGCCTTCATAAAATAGGTGCTGAACATATGAATGAACAAGACCAAAATAAAGACGTTGGCTCCCCAGCTGTGCATGGAACGGATGAGCCATCCGAAAGGCACTTGCATGTTAATGGCTTGAACAGACGCATACGCCCCTTCAAAAGTGGGAACGTAATGAAACATCAGCAAAAAGCCTGTGGCAAACTGAATTCCCATGAATAGAGCGGCGATACCACCCATGTAATACCAAATCGAATGCTTATGAACAGGGACTTCTTTATGTCCTGCGAACTCAACGGCGGCTTTAAGCGGAACACGCTCGTCTAGCCAATCCACCACAGTTTGCACGATATTGAGATTTTTTAAGGTCGGAATAGACACGATTTCGTGGACTCCTTATGATTTATAATTGAAACTAGGCGATTTTAATGGTGATGGTACCGTCCGCAGCCACATCCGCCACCAAGGGCTTGAGTGGAGCTGGGGGAGGGCCTGCAATGTTCTTGCCCGTATTCGGATCGTAAGTTCCGCCGTGGCACGCACAGTAAATGACATCACGGTCTTTTTGGTAACCCACCGTGCAACCCAAGTGTGAACACTTGGCGTTAAAGACGGAAAGCTTGCCGTTAGTATCGTGAATCAACAAAGCAGGGATGGATCCGAACATGAAGTTCTTGGATTCACCAATCGGGAAATCCTTTAAATTGGTTTCAAACTTCATTTCAGTGACCGTAACGACTTCGCTTTTCTTAGGCCATAAGAAGCTTAAAATGGGAGTTCCGCCCACAAGCAAAGCCCACAAACCGCCGCCTAGAGCGAGTATACCACCGAAGAAGGCACGTCTACTGAAGCTCACTTCAGGAGAATCTAAATCATAACCGCCTTGTGGATTATTTTGCGATTCATTTGTTTTAGATGAATCTTGTTCCGTTGTCATCGTGAAGACTCCTTCATTTCATTAAACAGTTTTGTTGTAAGCATTGTAGACGGTTCTGCCGAGCCACACGAAGTAGCCAATCATCAAGACCGCCAAGGTCACAAACACAATTAAAATAGGCCATTGAATCACCACAGGCTGTGCATTAAAGAGCGGTTGCATGTATTGATCCGTATGGAAAAGACGCAAGAAATGGCGTAAGACGACCATTAGCGCCACCACCAAAATGCCTGCCGTCAATCCGACTTTATAGGATTTTTCGCATCCTTTTTTAACGGCAAGCCCCATGGCAATGAGTGAAATCGCTTCAAGACCAAAGGACGTATTCAATAAGTGAGTCGTCGTTTTTGCCGTTTGGAAGCCTTGAGGGGTTGACCAAAAGAACCAAAACCCAATCAAGGTTTGAACCAATGTGGTGCCGATATATCCGCCTGCACCGAGCTTAATCAACCATGTGCCGAAGGATTCATCCTTCTTTTTCCAATAAAGCCCGAAGCATCCCAGCGTTAAGGCACAAACCGCAAAAGCAGCCCCTACAAAGTGGAGGTAACGAGGAATAAGCGTGGGTTCTGTCAGGTTCAAGTTGGCTCCAGCAGGGCTAGCCTGATACAAAGGCAAGAACTTTTCAGGCGTCAACATAAGCGTCATGTTGTTTGAAAAAATAAAGGCGACCACCATAAATAACAAGCTAGCTGCAATTAAAATCCAAGGCGCCTTCATCAAATCCATTTTTTGCTTGCCGTAATTGTAGATATACAATCCGTAATAGCCAATCGTCAGCAAAAACAAAACGGCAATCCAAGGCAGGGCAATGACAATGGAAGAGGCATAAATTAAAGGGCCGTAAAGCACTTGCAAGAACAACAATGGCACGATGCCTTGTGTAATCGCAGCCGTGGTGAAGATAGGCAAGCTCGCTGCCAGTTGACGACCAGCTCTTGTGGCGTGGGCGTTTTCGTCTTTACCGCCGATCAAAAGTAAAATAGCAGAAACCAAGCCACCTGTGAGTGCCACATTCATGGGCAAGGCGTGCGTTAAGAAGCCTATGACAAGCAAGGCTTGCAAAAGGGGAACAGGGGCAGGGAAGGGAATCGGTTGAAAGTTTCCGACGGAAAGTAAGGTAGCGTCCATATGTTGAGGGTCCTACAAATTAAATGTAAACCTAATAACAAAAATATTTCAAGCAATCTATAAAGATTTTTTCATTCGTATAAATCTAGTATACATCAAAGGTTTTTTTTGAACTAGGGAATCTGAAAAATAATTTATTTTCAGATTGTAGAACTTAATAGAAAGCGTTCAAGTTGGATGAAGATTCAAGGAAAAACAAACGGCTTGTGAGGCGTGTACACGAACGTACATAACGAACAAACGGCTTGTTTTGACACAGAAGCTTCGCCAAATGGGACGTTTTCTATAAGTTCTGTAACAAGACTAGCACAAAGTTATGGATAATTTGCCTTAATGCTATTGTAAGGTGCAGAACAAAGCTCACCGAACCGCTCAATAAGAATTAGGACGAGAAGGAACACGACAAACGTTCACGAACGACCCTTTTCTTATAAAATAACCCAACTTAATTTCGTATGACCAGTCGCAAGGATGTCACCCAACATTCTCTGTAGCTCAACCGTAATAGGGAAAACCACCTTTTCATTCGCTTTGGCGAAAGAAGTAACGACACACTTCAACGAAAAGGCTTATTTGTCGACGTGCCAAGAATGCTCACGCACGCTAAACAGAGGTATTCGCTACCGAACACACCCATTCCATGTGGCACGGTTGCTTAAAGATATTCGCAGGAATGAATGCGTTTCAAGTAATACAGGGTGCTGTTTTGCCCGCTTGAATCTTTGCCACACCTTCGGGATTGTTGCAAAACGCCAAGAAAAACAAATCACAATGAAAGCCCAATTATTATGTAACGTCTGTCTCTCTTCTAAACAAGGTTTTTCTCTTTTGATTTTGGTTGTTCTCTTGATTGTTTGTTTGATGTCCCTCACAACGTCCTACGTTTTGATAGGTTGGCTTTTATAGAAAAGTACAACTGATGAACGTATACCCGCCGATGCCCACATCGGCGTTTTTTTTATGGAATTTTTGTGTCGGTATTTTCCTAGCCCTCTCCTAATTTTAGGAGAGGGGGGGGACAAAGACACTGTTTTAACTTCTACCAAACCCGAAACATTACAAAATGTAACAGAATCGCAATTCGTGCGCTTAAGAATCCTTTATTAACGTGTAAATAGAAGAATCTCAAAGATTTTTGTCTATGACTTCTTCAAACGTTTTAGTACATAGGACAAATGTGAATTTTTAGACAAGATTCATTCATTTAATTTAGAGAGACACACATAACAACAAGAGAGAGAGACATAGTATTATGACTATCGCTATCGGAGCTGGCCCTTCAGTAGGACCAGGAACAGTAGATTTAGCAGGATTGAAAACTTTTGCCAAGAACTTCGTTAAAACAGACGGTTTAAGTGCAGAAGATAAAATAAAATTTGGAACAGTTGATGCTAAAGGCTTAACACGTGAACAAGTTATGATTAAAGGCGGTTTGACTGGAATCGAAGGATTAAACATCGATTTCAAAACCAAAGATGGCTTAGCCATTTGGAACAGTATTGCAGGGGCCGACGGTTTATTGTCTGCTCGTGAACATACGCAAGCTTTGTTGAGATTCGACACAAATGAAGAAGCAGGCGTTGACGCTAGCAAATTCAACTTGACCAAAGCTGAAGCAACCGCAGGATTCCAAAAATTGTTGGCAGATGCCAAAGCAGACCCTAAAGGCATCGCTAAGAGTTACGTTGCTTTAAACACGCTCGGTGAAAATGCCTTATTAGACAAGGATGATGCTTCCTTCAACGAAAATGCTACTGAAGTAACGACAGCAACCAACATCGTCGGTGGCGACTTCTGGGGATCGATTGCTCCTCCCGCTACTACGACACCAACGGGTACACTTCAAGCGATTTTAGACAAAATCACAGACCCAACTCAAAAAGCACTTGTAAAAGCTATCTTAGAAGCTTTAGGCGTCAAGTAAACCTTAAATTATTATTGAAAAGCGTCCGGCATTCGTCGGGCGCTTTTTGCTTTGTTGAATAAACTACAACAAGCGGAGGGTTTTTCTTGAAAGCTCCCCTCTATATGGATGAAAGGCGTATACTAGACTGTAATCATACTCTAAAACTATACGAGGTCTATGCTAATGCCCGTCTTTCCGCTTGCTACCGCACTTGCTGAACTACCCCCTATCTTTCAATGGTACTGGTTTATCGTCACTTTTATTACAGGGGCTTCGGTGGGAAGCTTCCTCAACGTCGTGGCACTTCGTCAATTGGCGGATGAAGAATTCGTTCAAACGCCGTCTCACTGCCCCAAATGCGGATACACGCTCAAGTGGTTTGACAACATCCCCATACTAAGCTGGTTGATTTTAGGCGGCAAATGCCGTAGTTGTAAAGGTGCGATTCATTGGCAGTATCCGCTTGTCGAAGCGGTGACGGCTTTATTATTTTTAGCGACAGGCTGGCATTTTGGCATTAGTTGGATTGTTTTGCCTGTTGTGGCGTTTTTGGCGACGATGGTGTTGTTAAGCATCACTGACTTTAAAGAACACGTTATTTTTACATGGCACGCCTTATGGATTATTCCTGTGGGCTTGTTGCTTCATGCCCTAGGTATTGGCAACGATCTCATCGCTTTAGCGTGGATTCCTTCTTGGACGATGGAAACCGCCACATATTTTGGCCCGTCTTTTTGGTCCGCACTGTTTGGTGTGGCTGGGATTTTTGGCGTTTTTGAAGGCTTGATTTACTTGAGTCGCCTTTTGATTGGGCAGGACGGCTTTGGGCACGGAGACACATTGATTCTTATGGCGATTGCGTCATTCTTGGGCTGGGAAGGTGCTGCTGCCTCCTTATTGCTTGGGGGCGTTCTGACAGGGGTCATCAGCTTACCGATTATGTTTATTCAATGGATTAAAGAAAAGGCATGGGGGCTTGTGTGGAAGCTAGGCACGGCGTTACTTGCCACAACAGGTTTGTACGGCTTAAGCTATTTAGAACTTACACCCAAAAAGCACATGGTGATTTCGCTTGCCGTGATGGTGGGAACCGCTATTTTATTGTTCAGCTTCCTAAAAGAAAAGAAACAAGTTGGCGGATTCACCAAGGTTCCGTTTGGACCAGGTCTCATCGCCGCAGCGATTGTGTTGCTCTTTTTTGGACAGACGATTTTAACCCCTGTTTATAAAGTATTTAGTGGACTTTTGGGATCGATATAGCGCTAACGCTGGTCTACCCCCCCTAAAATATGTTATAATTGATAAAAGTATTCTTCTATAGTGTTCGATAGATGAAATAGGCTATGAGGCTATTCTAGGAGCCTAGATTTTTTTGTGAGGGCGTGTAGTGAGACCTACATAACCAAACAAAAAAATCGTAGCGACAACGAAGAGACCATAGACTATTTTATATAGCGGATACTATATTATATTGGGAGCCTTCAAAGATGACCACCGCCAAGCACGATGCCTCTACCCCATCTATTTATCCTGTTTTGGCACGCTTTAATGATGCTCGTATTCAAGGCGAGGATTATTCAACGCAATACAAGGCGTCTCTTGAAAATGCGGATGCGTATTGGTCGAACGAAGCTCAGCGTCTCAATTGGCACAAGCCGTTTGAAAGCGTGAATACCAGTCGTTTTACGCCCAATGATGTCAAGATTGAATGGTTTAAAGGGGGCGAATTGAATGTGTGTGAAAATTGTGTGGATCGTCACGCACTAGCTACGCCTGATGCCATTGCGTTGATTTGGGAACCTGATCACCCGAGTCAATCGACACGGAAAATTACCTATCAAGAATTGTATCAAGACGTGCAACGTTGTGCCAATATGCTGAAAGCACTTGGTGCCAACGCCAACGAGCCGATTACGATTTACATGCCCATGATTCCTGAAGCGGTGGTTGCTATGCTGGCCTGTAGCCGTTTGGGCGTGCCTCATTCGGTTGTGTTTGGCGGATTTTCACCCAAAGCCTTGCGTGAACGTATTGAAGATTGCGGTAGTAAAATTGTGATTACCGCCAATGAAGGGCGTCGTGGCGGCAAAGCCATTCCTTTGAAAGCGAATGTGGACACCGCCTGCCAAGGTTTAGATATTCAGCACGTCTTGGTTTTTGAACATAGCATTTTACCGCCCTTGTCGTGGCAAGCCCCTCGAGATATTTGGTGGCATGAACTCGCTGAAGTCGTTAGTGCCGATTGCCCCCCTGTTTCCGTAGAGGCCGAGCATCCGCTATTTGTGTTGTATACGTCAGGTTCTACAGGTAAGCCTAAGGGATTGCAGCATAGTTCGGCAGGTTATTTATTGTACGCTCAACAGACCTTTGAAAACGTCTTTGACTATAAAGCAGGGGAAGTTTTTTGGTGTACCGCTGATATTGGTTGGGTTACAGGGCATAGCTACATGGTGTACGGTCCTTTGGCAGCAGGGGCGACCACACTTTTATTTGAGGGTGTCCCCACCTTTCCTGATGTCGATCGCTTTTGGCAAGTGATTGAAAAGCACAAGGTTAATCTTTTTTATACGGCGCCTACGGCATTGCGCACTTTAATGAAGTTTGGCAATGAACCTGTAGAAAAATATGACTTGAGTACGTTGCGGATTTTAGGTTCGGTGGGCGAACCCATCAATGCCGAAGCGTGGGAATGGTATTATCACACGGTAGGCAAAGCCCAGTGTGCCATTGTGGATACCTATTGGCAGACGGAAACAGGGGGTCATTTATTGACGCCTTTGGTGGGTGTAAATGATTTAAAACCTGGGGCTGCCTTACAGCCTTATTTCGGGGTTGAACCCGCTTTATTGAGTCCGCAAGGCGAGCTTCTTTCGCATGAAACTGGCAAACGCTCTTCAGGCGCCTTGTGTATTAAGGAGTCTTGGCCAGGTCAAGCTCGTACGATTTGGGGCGATCACGCTCGCTTTGAAGCGACGTACTTTTCAAGTTTCCCGAATTACTATTTTACAGGCGATTTAGCCAATCAAGACGAAGACGGCGATTTTTGGATCGAGGGACGCATGGATGATGTCATCAACGTTTCGGGGCATCGCTTGGGTACGGCTGAAATTGAGTCCACGTTGGATGAACATCCTGCTGTCGTGGAATCGGCGGTGGTAGCGGTCGATCATGAGCTAAAAGGGCAGGGCATTTATGCCTTTGTGATTCTAAAGACGGATGAGTCAATCACACACAGCAGTTTTAAAACGGAACTGAACGCTTTGTTACGCCAATCGATTGGAGCCATTGCTCATTTAGAACAAGTACAAATTACGTCTCAATTGCCGAAGACTCGTTCAGGGAAGATTATGCGTCGCATTTTGCGTAAAATTGCGAACGGAGACATTACAAGTAAAGCGGATTACCACAAGCTTGGCGATACATCGACCTTGTTAGACCCAAGCGTGGTGGATGAATTGGTCTTTACGTTTCAAGCCTTAAACCCTTTGATTTTACAGGTTCATGCGGTGGATCAACAAGCCTCTTCATTGGGGCTTCAAAAAAAAAAGACGTCCACTTAATCCAGAGCGATTAAAGAGCATTTTCTAAATGTTCGTGTCTTGTTTAATCAATACGCTATTCTACTTTGTGAATAATATAGTGGTTTTTCTGCACTAGGAAAAGCCTTCGCAATATGTCATTCTAAAGAAGCGTCGTTCTTTGAGAATTTTCAGGGCTAAAAATCCACTGTTGAAGAGCATTTTGTGCTTTTTCTAGAAACGAGTGTGTCAAAAATCGAGTTTCATGTGTCGAAAACAGGGATTTTGTGTGTCAAAAATCGAGTTTTGTGTGTCAAAAACAGGGGTTTTGTGTGTCAGAAATCGAATTTCGTGTGACGAAAACAGGGGTTTCGTGTGTCAAAAATCGAATTTCGTGTGTCGGAAATATAGGCATCTATTAATCGTTGGACGCCTTTTATAGAGATTTATTTTAAGTTCTAGCCTTCGGTCAAACGTGTCAAAATTTCAGGCCCATTTTCGGTAATCGTGATGGTATGCTCATAATGAGCGGCAGGCTCTCCATCGACGGTGACAACTGTCCAGCCGTCTTCAAGGGTTTTGACTTTCGCCAATCCACCTGTGAACATGGGTTCAATGGCGAGGCAATTGCCCACTTCAAGCAAAGGGCCAGGTTGACCTGTATCATAATTGTGAATAAACGGCTCTTCATGGAGCTTATGACCCACACTATGCCCGCCGTATTCACGCACCAAACCAAAGCCATAGGCGTCATTGGTACGTTCTACCGCCGCAGAAATATCCTGCAAATGATTGCCCGCAACGGCTTTAGCGATGGCATTCATCAAGGCTTCTTCGGTGCATTGCATAATGCGTTTCTTTTTTTCATCGACTTCACCGACGGCAACCGTCAAGGCGGCATCGGCGATTAAGCCCTGATAGGTCGCCCCCACATCCACCGAAATAATATCACCTTCTTGCAAGACACGTTCTTTGGTGGGAAAGCCGTGAACGACTTCTTCATTGACGGAAGAGCAAATCGTAAACGGAAAGCCATGATAGCCCTTAAACGTAGGCAAAGCCCCTTCTCCACGGATTAAGGCTTCGGCGGCTTCATCAATTGCAAGGGTGTTGACGCCTTCTTTAGCCATTTCACGCACCAATAAGTGAACCCGTGCCACGATTTGACCCGCCTTACGCATCAATTTCAAATCATGCCGAGACTTTTTACCGATTTTATTGGCACCTGTTAAATGAATACCCATGAAGGAGTCCTTTCCAAAGTAAAAATAATGATACTAGACCTTAACGGCTGCATTAGGAAGTAAGGTTTGCATGAGTGATTTCAACTCTTCCGTAACCGCATCCACAGGTTGATCACCGTTCAAACGCTTCAATAAGCCGTGTGCTTCAAAGGCATTTAAAATAGGCAACGTGTCCGCATCAAAGCCTTCTAGACGGATTTTCACTTTTTCAGGTTGATCATCCACACGATGCTCCAAATGCGTGCCACCACAAGCATCGCAAACGCCTTCTTGCTTAGGGGCTTGGCTTTTAAGGTTGTAGATCGCTCCGCAATCGGCACAAATACGACGGTTCACGGCACGCTCTTCAATTTCTGAATAAGGCACATCCAAGTAAATAGCCGCCCCGATTTTAGCACCTGTGTCTTGGCACATCGCCAGTAAGGCATCGGTTTGTTCCGCATTACGAGGGAAGCCATCTAAAATAAAGGAAACAGGCGTTCCTGCTTCATGAGAGGTAGGCAACTGCTTTTCAATACCTGCTTTTAAGGCATCAATGACGGTGTCAATATCCACCAATAAACCAGCTGCGAGACGTTCTTGAACTTTACGACCTAAGGGCGTATCGTCTTTGGCAATTGCACGAAGTATGCTCCCCATATCAATACGAGGCATGCCGTAAAGTTTAGCAAGAACACTGGTTTGCGTGCCTTTGCCGCCATTGGGTGGGGCGATAAAGGGAAAAAATAAGACATCGGACAAGGTTGCTTTGGTATTTAGGCTCATGATTTTAAAAACCCTTCATATTGTTTCGCCAATAACTGTACACGGATTTGGTTGACGGTATCCAACGCCACACCCACCATAATAATTAAGGCGGTGGTGCCAAGTCCTGCTAAGGTGCTGATGCCTGTCATCGACGTGGCAGAGCTGGCAATCAGTGTAATAATTCCCAACATCGAAGCCCCAATAAAGGTAAGCTTTGAAATCAAGGCTTCCAAGTAATCACCTGTAGGGCCACCGGGCTTAACGCCTGAAATGGCGTTACCATGCTTACGCAAGTTTTCCGCAATTTGCTTGGGTTGCAAACTAGGCACCAACGTGACATAGAAGTAGGAAAAGAACAAAATAAGTCCAAATTCTACGGCAATGTAGATGGGGCTACTCGGCACCATCCATTTTTTGTAGGCGAGTAAAGCTTCAAACAAAATCCCTGTGGGCTTGGTTTGCATCACAAAATCGACAATCACACTAGGGAAGCTTAATAAAATAAAGGTGAAAATTAAGGGCATCACACCAGCGGGATTGAGCTTAAAGGGGATGAAGGAATCACCGCCTCCGTAGATTTTGCGTCCCACTTGACGACGGGCTTGCACAATGTAGACCTTATAGAAGGACTCTTGCAACAACACAATCAAGGTAATGGTGAGTGCGTAAATGGCAAGCAAAATACCGAGTCCCACCCAACGAGACGGATCCGCTTGGACTAAAGCCCCTGTTTGTGAGATATAGAAAGGCAAGGCGGAGATAATCCCCACAAAAATCAAAATTGAACTGCCGTTGCCGACGCCACGTTCGGTGATGAGTTCACTCAACCACACGCTAAATAAGGAACCTGCCGTCAACGCTGTTAACGCCGCAGGGAAGAACCACGCAGGATCCACCCCCGGCATAAGAATGCCAGCATTACTCGTGAACAAACGCACCACAACAAAAGATTGTAATAAGGCAATGCCCACAGAAGCGTATCGGGTGATTTGGGAAATCTGCCTGCGACCTGCTTCTCCCCCGTCTTTTTGCAATTCTTCAAGCTTAGGGATAACAGCCGTTAACAACTGCATCACAATCGAGGCTGTAATATAAGGACCGATACCGAGAGCCATCACCGACAAAGACGCTAAGGCTCCGCCAGAAAACATGTCCACCATCGCTAAAATCGGGTTGTTGGCACCTAAGGCTTTAAGAGCTTCAGCGTTGACGCCCCAAACGGGAATCTGAACCGCAAAGCGATAAATTGCCAAAGCAAAGAAGGTAAACCACAGGCGTTCTTTCATGCCTGAAGCTTTAATGGCGTAAGCCAGCTCGCTCCATTTGGGGAGCTTAAAATGTTTTTGTTCAAGGGGTAAATCAGTGGGGGCGTTGACGTCGGACACAAGCGGTACTCTTTTCAAAACAGGATGCCACAAAATAGATTATTTAATTATACACGAAAAGCATAGATAAAACAAAAAACGAGACTCTCTATATGATAAAAGTCTCGTTTTTTTGATTTTAAGAGCGCATTCTCTTAGGCAAGGGCTTCACGAACAGACGTCGTGATGATTTCCACTTTGCCTTTAGCCGCTTTAAGCTTTTCTAAAGCACCCGGTGTAGCATAATGGGCTTGCACCTTATAAGCGGCTTTAGGCTCGCCATTGCCGAGCAAACGAATGCCGTCACAACCCGTAGGCCATTTTTTAGCTTCAACCAAGCTCTTATACGTAATGCTGGTTTGACCTTCGGCGACGTAATTGTGTAAATCGCCAACGTTGATTTCCAACCACTGACGTACATTGGGTTGAGGAAACGTACGGAACTTAGGAATACGACGGTACAAAGGCATTTGACCACCTTCAAAACCACGCTTCGCTGAATTGCCTGAGCGTTGACCTTGACCGTTGTTACCACGGTTAGAGGTTTTACCCGCTCCACTAGCCAAACCACGACCAACACGTAAACGTTTGCGGTTAGCCCCTTTATTGGGTTGAATATCGGTGAGAGTTAGAACGGTCATAGCTTAGATCTCCTCAACACTAATTAAGTGACTAATGGCACCGACCATGCCTCGAATAACAGGGGTGTCCAAGTGTTCGACACTGTGGTTTGTTTTTCTCAAACCAAGTGCGGAAACAACTTTGCGTTGTGCATCAGGACGCCCAATCACGCTACGCTTAAGCGTGACACGAATTTTTTTGGGTTGTGCGTTCATAGTGAACTCCATATTATATAAAGATAATGAGTAAAGAAGCAAGCTTCTTTGTTTAAAAAACAGCTTAGAGGTTAAGCAATTCTTTAACGCTAATATCACGAGATTCAGCGATTTCACGGAAAGTACGAAGTTGTTGCAAGCCTTCGATGGTGGCACGAGCCACGTTCAAAGGCGAGTTGGAACCCAATGATTTGGACAACACATCTTCAATACCTGCTAGTTCAAGCACAGCACGAGCGGCACCACCAGCAATAACACCCGTCCCTTCAGATGCGGGACGAATAAACACAGACGAACTACCTGCACGCCCTTTAACAGGGTGTGGCACCGTCGTGCGAAAACGAGACACATCAATCAAGCTACGCTTGCCTTGAGCCACACCTTTTTGGATAGCCCCAATAACTTCGCCTGATTTGCCAATGCCAATGCCGACGCGTCCGTTTTTGTCACCGACGATGACAACCGCACGGAAGCTCATTTTCTTACCGCCCTTGACGACTTTCGTCACACGGCGAATTTGAATCACGCGTTCTTGAAACTCACTGCCTTCTTCGCCAGCTTGATTTTGTTGCAAGGAAGCTGTATTTGCAGCCATATTTTTTAATCCTTTAACTTATAAGTTTGAATAAATGGGATATAGATTAAATGTATTCAAAACACACTTTAATGGGTTAAATTAAAGGTAGACTTACACATTTAAATAAATAAGATTACACGTTTCTAGGAGGCTTGCTTCATCCCCAAACAGTAAAAGGGAAATCTCAATTCCAGTACGAGCCTGTAAACTGCGTGCAAACACGTTGTTTATCATAACCTTATACATACCCTAGAACTTTAGCACGACCCCAACGCAAGTACAAGTGTTTATTTTGAGACCGTAAAAATTGTTACGAAAGTCTTCTAAAGCGAAGAAAAACGTTGTGAAATAAATAAATAATTCTAAATTACAGTTCCTTATTTTACCTAATCTGTTTAAACGAGCCTTTTAGATAAAACTCATTTTATACCGATACCTCCTACGATTCCCTAAATTGTGTGAGGTTTTTATCTATGCTCATCGGTATGATTCAATCCGCTGCTAATAACGGCTTGGTGCATTATAACGCCCTTAATAGCGTTGTGAAAAACATGGCAAACTACACCACAACAGGCTATAAAGCGGAACGCTTTGATCTCTATCTCGACGGACCAAACGCTTTAAAAGGCAGTCTTCAAACCGACACCACCGCAGGCATGCAAGAACTCACGCAAAACGAGTTTGATCTTGCTTTAAAGAATCCTAACGCCTATTTTATGGTAACGCGTCCTGACGGTTCACAAGCCTACACCAAAGACGGTCGCTTTCGATTGAATCGAGACCGCATTTTGGTCACTCAAGAAGGCGATATTGTAGGGCAAGGCATCCAAATTCCACAGGATTTCGGAAAGCTCATGGTGTCTCCCACAGGAGAAGTGAGCATCAAAAAAAAGGAAGACGGGTACAAAAAAGTCATAGGGCAGTTGAGCGTCGCACGCTTTGACAACCCTGCTGGACTCGTTAAAACCAGCCGTAATCAGCTTTTGCCTTCTGAAGAATCAGGCACGCCTGCTTTAGAAGAAAAACCTCAGATCATGCAAGGTGCGTTGGAACGCTCTAATGTGGATTTGTACGATGAAGTCCACAATTCCATGCGGATTAACGCAGGGGTCATTACCAATATGCGACTCGTGAAACTCATGGATGAACTGCTTAATCAGGCGATCAGAATCAGACAGTAAGCTATAAAAGGATTTAACCATGCTATTTTCAGGCATCAATATCGACGGAGCCGTGGCTCCCTTAAGTCAAAATCTAAGCAACCTCATCACCATGCAAAAGGCTTCGGCAGACAATATCGCCAACGTCAACACGCCAGGATACAAACCCAAACACTACAAGTTTGAAACCTTTTTAGGGGCAGACAACAGCGTGATGGAAACATCCTTATCCAGCCGTATGGGGGCAAGCCAGCTCCCCGATATGTTGAGTACCGAAGGCGACGGCACCGTCAATTTACAAAATGAATTGATGGATATGCAAAAGAATCTCATGTATTTCAACATGGTGTCAAAACGCCTAAGCACGGTGATTAACAATATCAAGACAGCGTCTAACGTCGGTAGATAAGCTTTATCGGTATATTGATTTTTTCTTAAAAAACAATCAAACTCAATTAAAAAAAGCTATAATAGGGGAAAGTGATATAAGCTTGTGAGGACCCCCCTATGTTCGACGTCAACCGCTACGACCCTGAAGCCCAACGACTCTTGCAAATCAGCCACGATATTGCCGTGCAGTTTCGTCATAGCGAACTGGATGTAGAGCATCTCTTGTTGGCGTTGCTCGAACATGGGCAGGGCATGAAGGCTCACCAAAGCCTGATTAAAAGCTTAGGCGGGCATTACCCTACCGTGATTGCGGAGCTGGCGAAAAACCTTGCCAGTCGCCCACGATTGAATCACCCGATTGAATCAAATTTGTATGTGTCGGCTCGCATTGCTTTAGTGCAAAATGTGGCGTGGAATATGGCGAATCAACAGGGAAAGAGCCTTATTTCGCCTGAACATTTATTGTTGGCTTTGCTTGATGAAGGGGGGCTGGCATCCACTTTATTACGACGTGCTGGTGTCACAGCAGTGACGCTCGCAGAAGGGTTGAATCCCTCAAATCGTCCAGATGAAACCGCTAATGAACAAAGTGCCTTGCATAAATATGGACACAACCTCACTGAAAAAGCACGCTCAGGCAAGTTGGATCCTGTGATTGGTAGGCAGGATGAAATCCGCCGTGTGATACAAGTTCTCAGCCGTCGCACCAAAAACAACCCTGTCCTCATCGGCGAACCTGGTGTTGGCAAAACGGCTATTGTTGAAGGGTTGGCTCAACGGATTATTAAAGGCGATGTGCCTGAAGGCTTAAAAGACAAGCAGGTCTTTTCGCTCGATATGGGGATGCTTTTAGCTGGTTCTAAATATCGCGGCGAATTTGAAGAACGGCTTAAGGATGTCTTGAAAGAAGTGGAAGAATCGGCTGGACAAATTATTTTATTCATCGACGAATTACACACAGTGGTGGGGGCAGGTGGCGGAGGCGATGGCGGGGCCATGGATGCGAGTAATCTGCTCAAACCCAAGTTGGCTCGTGGGGAACTGCGTTGCATTGGGGCGACAACGATTAACGAATACCGTAAATACATTGAAAAGGACGCTGCGTTGGAGCGTCGCTTTCAGCCCGTGCAAGTTCACGAACCCAGTGAAGAAGACACGATTAGCATTTTACGAGGCTTAAAAGAAAAGTACGAGTTGCATCACGGGGTGCGGATTAAGGATGCAGCTTTGGTCGCTGCGGTCACCCTTTCCAAACGCTACATTCAAGACCGTTTCTTGCCTGACAAAGCCATTGATCTGATGGATGAAGCGGCCAGTCGTTTACGCACGGATATTGACAGCCTGCCTGAAGAGTTGGATGTCGTCAATCGCCAATTACGTCAACTGGAAATCGAGCAAGAGGCCTTGAAAAAAGAAGAGGATGTTTCTTCTAAAAAACGCTTGCTTGATTTACAAGAAACCTTGGTGTCGCTTAAAAAGGAGCAAGATACCTTGCAGGCTCAATGGCAGAATGAAAAAGCACACATCCAAAAAGTCAAAGAAATTAAAGAAGCCATTAATGCGTGCAAACTTCAAATTGAAGAAGCGGAGCAGAAGGCGGACTTAAGCAAGGCAGCGGAACTGAAATACGGTAGCTTGCCTGAACTTGAAAAGCAACTCAACACCCTTAACACCACGACGCAAGAAAACGCCTTGAAAACCACCTTGTTGAAAGAACAAATCGATGCGGACGACATTGCCGAAGTCGTTTCCAAATGGACGGGTGTGCCGTTGACTCGCCTGCTGGCCGAAGAAGCCGAAACTTTGCTGAACTTTGAAGATTATATCGCCAAGCAAGTCATTGGGCAGGATCACGCCATAGCCGTCTTGTCTGATGCCATTCGTCGGGCGAGAGCAGGCTTGAAAGATCCGCAAAAGCCTATGGGGAGCTTCCTATTATTAGGACCTACAGGGGTCGGTAAAACCGAAGTCGCCAAAGCCATCGCCAACTTTTTATTTCACGACGAATCGTCCTTAATTCGCTTGGATATGAGCGAATACGCCGAAAAGCATACGGTGAGCCGTATGCTGGGGTCTCCTCCTGGATACATCGGGCATGATGAGGGCGGGCAACTCACCGAAGCGGTGCGTCGTAAGCCGTATAGCGTCTTGTTGTTGGACGAAGTGGAAAAAGCTCACCCTGATGTCTTTAACACGCTTTTACAATTGCTCGATGACGGCAGGCTCACCGATTCGAAGGGGCGTACGGTCAGTTTTTCAAATTGCCTAATCTTGATGACCAGCAATCTAGGAGCGGGTGCCTTAATCGACGCTCGTTTAGCCAATGCCAGCAGTGGCAACGTGCTAGGTAATGATGTCAAAGAAGCCGTCATGCGAGACGTGCGTCAATTCTTTAAGCCCGAGTTTTTAAACCGCTTGGACGACACCATTATTTTTGAGCCGTTGAGTCTACAGACCTTAGAAGCCATCGTGCTAAAAGAAGTGGCGAAAATACAAGGACGTTTAAGTAGTCAAAACTTAACGCTAGATTTAAGCGACAATGCTATCGAATGGTTGGCTCGCCGTGGCTATGACCCTGTTTATGGCGCCAGACCGCTTCAGCGAGTCTTGCGTCAATATGTGGAAAATCCTCTAGCGACGGCAATTTTAAAGCAAAACCTTGCTCCTGAATCAGTGATTCACATGGATGTGAACGACGATGAATCGGCTCTAGCGATTCAGGAAGCACTCAGCGTTTAAGGTTTGATCTTATCCTTTTCTAAAGTCCTCCGCTAAAAAAGTGAGCGGAGCTAAAACTATGCTATACTAAAAAAAAGCGAGAGAAAAGGAAACCCCCTATGCGGTGGCGTTGGTTACAAATGGCGGATCCCATTCACGGTTTACTTCAGTTTGACCGTAAAGATCCCGTCCATCGTATTTTGCTAGAAACCATGAATAGTCTGGCATTTCAACGTTTACGACGTGTCAAACAAATGGGCATGGCAGAATTCGTCTTCCCTGGAGCCGTCCACACACGATTTAGTCATAGCTTGGGTGCGACTTTCTTGATGTCTCAAGCCATGACGCACTTCAAATACGACCGCACCTCTCGAGAGATTTTAAAGTCCACGTTTCAAGACACGGGCATTAGCCTTGAAACGCTTTTGATGACGGGGATTCTCGTCCATGATATTGGGCATCCGCCCTTGTCGCATACGCTAGAAGATGTGCTAGGCTTGCATGTCGAAGGCCTCACGCACGATCATTACTGGTTGCCCCGTATTCTAAAAGAAGACGAGCAGTTACAATCCATTTGGAAAACCTTTGGTGTAGACAACATTGCGGATGCCATGAATACCTTTATGGTCGGCACGGAAACAGAGCCTCGTCACTATTTGGCAGGTTTGGTGGCGAGTCAACTCGATATGGACAGGCTGGATTATCTCTTGAGAGACAGCCATTTTATGGGGACTCGTTACGGTGAAATTGAATGCGACCGCCTCATTAGTTGTCTAGAAATTCAAAACAAGCTCGACGGCAAACCTGTGATTACCCTATTAGAAGACGGCTTACCCGCCCTTGAACATTATTTATTCGGACGCCACCAAGCCTATAAAATGGCATTACATTCCATTGATAAAGCCAGTGAAGCCTTACTCGGCTTTACCTTGCAGCGTTTTATGTGGGCAATTCGCAACGGCATTTCAACAGGCAACCCCGCCAAAGAGTTATTTCAGCTGGGCGACAACGGACGCAGTATGAGCATTCAAAGCTATCTGCGTATGGATGACCACTACCTATGGAACGCCATTCAAGACTGGAGCCTCGAAAGCCAAGACCCTTTCTTAAAAGAACTTGCCAGCCGTTTGATGCGTCACAACTTGCCGAAGTTCATCGATTTGATGGAACTACGTTATTACCCCAGTGTGGATGAGCAGGACGAGCTTCAGGCCGATTTAGAAAAGCATTATGCTGAACGAGGCATTCCCTTTGAATACGGCTTTTCAGAAACATGGGTAGAACCTAAGCCCTTGTACCGTCAAGACAAAGAACCCCTATGGCTTGAAACTCGGGATCGTGGTATAGTTGAACTGCCTGTGTTGTCTCCACTGGCTCAACAATTTGAAGCCAAGCACATGGCAAAGCATCTGTGGTTTGTGTGGGATCACGAAGCCCGTAAGTTCCTCACCGAACGACTCAATAAGTTGACGCCTCAAAAAATAGATGAGTTTAGCTAATGTCTGTATCCATTCAAGAAAATCAAGAAGCCCTTGAAACGTCCAAAACTGCTCCGGTGCTGGACTACCCTATTCGCTTAGGAAAGCTTGAAGATTTAGTTCATGAGGCGTTTCATGCCCCGCCCAAAGCAGGGGGAATTCATATAGTGACGCTCAACCCTGAAATGATTATTAAAGGGGAAGAATCTCCCGACTTTGGCGATATTCTGAGAAACGCCGATTTCCCTTTGCCTGATGGAGCTGGTGTGATTTGGGCGTTAAAGCGTCAAGGCATCCAACAAGCTCGGATTCCCGGCATTGAGTTTGCGACCGCTTTATTAGAGCGTTTACATCAAGAGCAATGCCCACGAGGGGTCGCTTTATTAGGAGCTAAACCCGAAGTCATGGGGCTTTTGCCTATGGCGTTATTGAAGCGATTTCCCCATTTGTCGCTCGCCTTTGCCCACGACGGCTTTTTTCGTAATGAAGATCTCCTCCCGATTGTGGAAGAAATGGTCACCACAAACCCAAGAGTGGTATTGGTCGCCTTAGGCGTGCCTCGTCAAGAAGAGTGGATTAAAGCCTTTCGCAGTCGTTTTGCGGAAGACACTATTTTTGTGGGCGTCGGTGGTAGCTTTGACGTGTGGACGGGACAAATACAACGCGCCCCCAAGTTGATGCAGGCTTTGAACTTAGAATGGCTATGGCGTTTCACCCTTGAACCGTGGCGGATTCAACGTTCAATGCAACCACTCTTGCAATACGTTTGGAAGGTGTTAAAAGGTCAAACCCCTTAAACGATACTACGGTACTGCAAGGCTTCCGCCAAATGAGGCACTTGGATCGCTTCGCTTTCGGCTAAATCCGCAATCGTACGAGCCAGCCGTAACATGCGGTCATACCCACGAGCCGACAGGTTCAAACGCTCAATCGCCTTTCGCATTAAGGCTTGGCAGGGTTCATCCAACACGCAAAACGCCTTGACTTGTGCAGGTGCCATTTCCGCATTCGATTTCAAATGCGACACGCCTAAATCTTGAAAGCGCTTGACCTGTAAACGTCTGGCTTGGGAGACACGCTCTTTAATCGTCGCACTATTTTCCACAGGCACGGCATTTTCGTTTGAATTAAACAACAACTCTTCCGTATTCAAGCGACGCACCGTCAATTGCACATCAATACGATCCAACAAAGGACCCGAAAGCCTCGCACGGTAACGCTCCACATGAGCAGGGCTACAGGTGCATCGATTACCGTCATCGCCGTGGTATCCGCAAGGGCAGGGGTTCATCGCCCCAATCAACATAAAGCGAGCAGGAAAGGTATAGGCTTGTTTCGCTCGACTGATGGTGATTTCCGCATTTTCAAGCGGTTGACGCAAGACTTCTAAAACAGGGCGAGGGAACTCCACTAGCTCATCCAAGAACAAGACGCCTCGGTGGGCTAGGGTGATTTCACCCGACCGTGGATTGCTACCGCCTCCGCAAAGCCCTGCCATCGAAGCCGAATGGTGCGGACTGCGAAAGGGGCGTTGCACAATCACCCCGCCTTCTTCAGGCAATAAGCCTGAAACGCTGTAAATACGGCTTACTTCTAGAATTTCATCCATATCCATAGGGGGTAAAATACTCAACAAGGCTTTCGCCAGCAACGATTTACCACTCCCTGGGGGCCCCGACATAAGGAGGTTATGCCCGCCTGCGACCGCCACTTCTAAGGCTCGCTTGGCTTGTACTTGCCCTTTGACATCGGCAAAATCGACAGCGTTTAAGACTTCGGCTTGTTCCTGCCCCATGCGTTCAATCAATTCGGCATGATTCACCACCTTCAAAAAAGCGTTGGGTGATTCGAGCCATGCTTCTAAATCACGCAAATTATGCAAGGCGTAAATCTCAATATCGTCCACCAAGGCGGCTTCTTTGGCGTTTTCAGGACTCAAGACCACGCCTTTTAAGCCCAAGTCTTTGGCGAGCAATGCCACCGCCAAAGCCCCTGACGCAGGGCGAATACGTCCTTCAAGCGAAAGCTCTCCAAAAAACAAGACTTCGTTAATCAAGGGGGTTGAAATCAGTTCGCCACTCGCCACCAAGATCCCCACAGCAAGGGGTAGATCAAAGCCCGTGCCTTCTTTACGAACGGAAGCAGGGGCGAGGTTCACCGTCACTTTTTTATTGGGAAACTGAAATCCACTGTTGCGAATGGCGGCACGCAAGCGGTCTCGGCTTTCATTGACCATGGTGTCAGGCAAGCCCACGATGCGACATTCTGGCAAACCCCCGCCTAAATCAAATTCAGCCGTGACCCGTTGGGCATCAATTCCACAAATGGCGGCACTTTGGACATGGACAATCATGAAAGAGGCATCCTTACGCCTTAAGGGCTTCTTTTTCAGCAGCGGATTTGGCTAAAAAGGCACGTTGTTGTTGCACGATTTCATACGCCAATACCGCCGTTGCGGTCGACACATTGAGGGAATCCACCTTGCCAAACATGGGAATAGTGACTCTAAAATCGCAACGCTTGGCGATGTTTTGACGCACACCTTTGTCTTCACTCCCCACGACAAGCACAATCGGCACATCATATTTCACCGTTTTATAATCTTGAATATCCGTCGAACCGTCTGCGGATTCGCATAAGGTGCCGACCGTCCAATAGCCCGCCCCTTTCAAGGTATCCAAGGCTTGCGACAAGTTGGTCACTTGAGCAATCGGGATGTGTTGATCCGCCCCTACCGCCGTTTTAGACGCCAAAGGAGAAAGTCCCCCTGTACGGTGCTTGGGCAAAATCACGCCACAAGCCCCGACGGCATCTGCCACACGCAAGATGGCACCGATATTGCGACCGTCGGTGACTTCATCCAAAGCGATCATTACTTGCGTGGTGTAGCTTTTCGCTTTTTCAATGAGATCATCCAATTCTAGCAAGGGCTGAGCTGTTACCATGACCGCCACGCCTTGAGCAGAACTTGGGTTGAAGGCATCGTCGTCGTCGCCAAAGGTTTCGGCGTGGTAACGCACGATGTTGTCGATTTTTTGGCGAGGCACCTTGTTCCAGCGAATACTATTTTCTTCACACAAGGAAATAATGGCTTCTAAACGTTTGTCAATGCCAGCGTGTTCCGCAACATACAATTTTTGCACACGCTTGGGATTTTCTTGTAAGAGCTCTAAAACGGCATGGCGTCCGTATAAGTAATGTGCGCCTTCAATATCTGAAAAATCGGGGAGGCTTTTTTCAAGGTTTTCACGGCTTTCTTTTTCAGGACGCTTGGCAGGACGAGCCTTGTCCGTCGCAGAAAAATCGCCAAAGCGAGGGCGTTCAGCGGAAGCGGTGCCTGTATTGGCTCCACCCGCACGAGGCGTTAGGGAAGGTTTACTTGACGACGCAGGAGCACCAATAGGTCGACCTGTTGGGCTAGACGGCGTGCGGTTTTTCGCTTGAGGCCGGTCGTAAGATTTAGAGCTTGAAGAAGAACGAGAGTTAGGACGCTTATTCATGGATGAACCTTTGTTTTCTAGTGTAATTAAATAACGAAATAAAACAAGGTGAAAACGCGGAAACTAAGTGTGTCATCTACTCGTTTGTGCTTGTCAGGGACTTGTCATTGAATAGTGTAATGCAAAAGAAACACCGTCGCAAGGGGAGATAGTTTTTATAGATAAATAGTAACACAAGATCCGTTGGCGTTTTTTAATCGGGCCATTTCCCGTAAGTTCAATACTGGATACCCTCTCTTAATGGAAATTACGCTTGAATTCGTTTGAGTTTAAAGTAAAAGCGACTCCCTTGTCCAGCTTTACTTTCTACCCAAATATCACCTTCATGGGCTTGCATAATGTGTTTCACAATTGAAAGCCCCAAGCCTGTACCTGACAAATGTTTAGAACGGGTTTTGTCCACCCTGTAAAAGCGTTCAAACAAGCGTGGGATAAATTTGGCTTCAATACCGATACCTTCATCCTGAATACAAAAAACCAGCCATTCTCCTTCATCTTTGGCGAAAAGGGTCACTGTACTTTGATTGGGGCTATATTTAAGGGCATTTTCAATTAAATTAGCAAAAACTTGTTCCATACTGGAAATGTGTGCCAGTACTTTTGGTAATTGTTTAATAGAATCGTCTAAATGAATCTGAATGCCTTTACTCGATGCTCTGGATTGGCTTAAAGAAATGACTCGTTCAATGGCATGGTCTAAGACCACTGCTTCCATAGGCAAGGTGAAATTGTCCGCTTCAAAGCGAGACAAATCAAGCAGTTCTTCAACCATAGTGGTCAATCGATTGGCGTGTTGTTCCATGATTTTGATGAAGTCAATGGCCAGTTCCGTGTCATGTATGGCACCAGAAAGCAGGGTTTCCGCATAACCTTTCACGACAGAAAGCGGCGTGCGAAGCTCATGGCTCACATTCGCCACAAAATCCTTACGCATTTTTTCATTCAACACCACCTTGGTTTTGTCTTCAAACACAAGGGCTAAAACATTCGGCGTACCTTTTGCCGTGGTATTACATTTTACAATTTTAATTTCAAAGTAAGAACGCAACTGGGAAACAGGCTTAAACGAAAGACTGAGTGTTTGGATTTCGCCAGTGACTAAGGCTTCTTGGCTGGCTGTTTGAAGTTCTTCAGCCCCTTGCAACGGGGTTTTTGCAAAACAAGCCAACGATTCTCCTATCACATTCGATTGGTCTAAGCCCATTTTTTGCTTGAGCGTGTCGTTCAGCCATAAAATTTCAAACGACGCATCACAGAGCATGACGCCTTGCCCCATCTGCGTGAGTGCTAAAAGCCAAGGGTTATTGGCTTCATCCAGAAGCGGAGGAGCCAATTTTTCTAAGGCATGGGAACTAATCATTGTATTTTGTCCTTAACACTGAGGTTTTACTTAAGGCATTTTATAAATTAAAGCATAAAAATGGGGCTTGTTCCAGTTTACAGTGATTTGTGATATAGTATAAGGTACACATAAAAAATTCGTGAAGGGACAAAGGGTCATGGTAACCAAAAGCTTTAGTGTGTCACAAGCCGAACTTGAAAAACGAGGCAAGCTTCTCAAAAAAAATACGCAAATCAAACGCTTTGTCGATCTTAATACCGATATTGCCCAAACCCGAGACCTTGCCTTTTGGGAAACCGAAGAAGCTGAATCCTTACTGTCTTCCGTCTCTAGCGTAAATTTGCCCTGTTTTGTGCATGACGGGTTGCCTGACAAAGTTTTGGAACAAGCGGTTAAAGCGAAAGCCTTTGGTTGTGCGTTGGGGGCTCATATCGCTTACCCTGACCCTGTTTCGATGGGCTACGAGCAACTGCCCCTAAGTTCTGAACAGCTCGAACAGTGGATTTTAGTCCAACTAGGGGCGTTGTCCGCAATTTTGAAACCTGAGTCACTTAAAATTGAACATATCCGTCCACATGGAGCCTTATACCAAGCCATGGCAAAAGACGCTGAAATCGCCACAGCGGTGGCAAGTGCCGTGGCAAAATTTGATATTTGGTTGCCTTTAATCGGTTCTTACGGATCTTATTTAGACGACTTGGAAAAATCGCACAATGTGATTGTCGCGCCTGAAATTATTTTGGGCAAACGATACTTGAGTAGTGGTTTAGAAGCCCCCAAACAACATCATGAATGGTTGAGTCCTTCCGCATCCTTAGAGCAAGGACGTTTGTTGTTGGAATCCAACGAGCTGGTTGCTCAAAACGGCACGCCCATGACTTGCCGTTTTAAGACCCTGCATATTAGTCCCACGATGCCTAATGCGTCTAATTTGGCGGAATCACTTGCCGCTGAACTCGGGCAGGCCATTCCCTTAAATGTCGCCAGTGCTGGAGAAAGTGGTTGGTTGCTTGAATATGACAACCGTCAAGATGTGGTGCCTCATTGCCCCTATGAAGATTATTAGACAACTTAATGCGAGCCAAAATGCCTAAAATGACTAACGTTGACACATTTTTTCTTGTTTTTGTTTTAATAAGAGTGTAGTACTGTTTACAATACATTATAGAAGGTTTACAATTGTGGCAAAATCCCGTTCTTTTCTTAAAACCTTGACGTGGATGCTCCCGGGTTATGAAATCAAACGATGGCTTCTGATGTTTGCGGTTGGTTTTTCTCTAGTTGTGTTGGGCGTCGCCATTTTGTTTAATCTACAACCTGTCACATTCATTTTGAATATAATTAAATCCTTGGCGACTTTAGCACCGTCTCATGTGACGGGTGCTTGCTTATTGGCTTTAGGGATTGGCTTTTTAGTTTTTGGTTACTTGCGTACACGCAAAACCATGAATACGGTGATGGGCGAAAATGGCTGGGTGACCAAATTTATGGATGACCTCTATAAAAACCACAAACTCGCCAGAGGCCCAAAAATCGTCGCCATTGGCGGAGGCACAGGGCTTTCCACGCTTCTGCGAGGACTCAAAACCTACACCAATAACATCACCGCCATTGTCACTGTGGGCGACGACGGCGGAAGTAGCGGGATCTTGCGTGAAGATCACGGCATCATCCCCCCTGGTGATATTCGCAACTGTATTGCCGCTTTGGCCAGCGAAGAAGAATTGATGACCTCTTTATTTCAATACCGCTTTAAAAGCGGTGGAGGCTTAGGGGGGCATAGCTTTGGCAACCTCTTTTTAACAGCGATGTCTGCTGTTACAGGCGACATGCTTTCAGCGATTCGCACGTCTTCAAACGTTTTGAACATTCGGGGCAGGGTTTTGCCTTCTACGCTTGAGCCGATTACCTTAATCGCTGAAATGGAAGATGGCTCCTTGATTCGAGGTGAATCTCAAATTCCTGAAGCCAAGAGGAAGATTAAGCGTTTGTTCTGCGAACCGTTTAATGCCAAACCCACCGATGAAGCGATTGAAGCCATCTTACAGGCGGATCTTATCATTCTCGGGCCAGGTAGTTTGTTTACCAGTGTCATTCCCAATTTGTTGTTGAAAGAAATCCGTGAAGCGATGCAAACCAACACGCATGCTCCTAAAATCTACGTCGCCAACATTGTAACCCAACCTGGAGAGACGGATGACATGAGCCTAAGCCAGCATGTCGAAGCCATTGAAGCCCATGCGGATCACCTCTTTCAATTTGATATGGTGGTGGCGTCTTCCGCCTTACCTGAACATTTGGTGGCTCGCTATGAACGATATGAATCGCCCCCTGTGACCCTTGACACGGAACGCTTACGCATTCGTGGTACGGAAGTGTTGTTGCGTCCGATTGTAGCGGAAATTACGGCAGGCAATAAGACCTTGCGTCATAATCCGCATAAGGTGGCTCGTGTTGTGGTGTCGTGGTTGCGTAAGTACCAGCGTCAGCACCGCAGAACGATTCAGGTTACGCCCATACTGGCTGAAGTTTAAACCAATTACAGCTAATCGTTAAATTACTTTATAGTTGTGATGCTTAAAATCGTTGCATGAGCAGACGTCCAAGCACTAAATCCGAGCGGGTGAGCGAACTGCGAATCCCCGAGCGATTTTGCGGACGTCGTGCAAAGGAATGATGCGACGAGGTGGGTAAAGGGGGAGGATTTTCAAGGAGGGGGAAAAGGGAGGAGAAACGCAATACGTCCTCCCTTCCCCCTCCTTGAACCGCCTTGGGGGGTTTGGGGGGTCTTTGGCGGCACAAAGACCCCCAAGCACCAGCTAAAAACGAAGCGAGAAATCTGGAATATTCAGAAAATTAGACGCTTTGCTATAAACGATTTTCCACCATATAGGGGATGCTTTAAGCAAGCTGTTTTGTTATCGTATACTTAATGTACACCTCAAGGTTAGTTGCCCCTAGCTTGAGCCTAGCACAAGGATTAAAATAAACATGATGACACCTCTTACCCATACGAACCTTCGTAGTAGCCGTCGCACACGAAGCCCGAAAAAAAGTTCTCCTGCGGTTCCCACCGTGTGGATCGTGGAAGATGAACGCAAATGGCAAGACGCCTTTTCGCTTTTGATTGGCATGGCGTTCCCCGACGTCCACATTCAACGTGCCGATTGTGCCGAAAAAACGCAAGATTGGTTGACCCTTAGTGCCAAGCAGAAGGCTCCCCAGTGGGCGGATGTCGTGTTAATGGATTGGCAACTGGCGAATGGGGATGACGGCTTGGCGTTGGTGAATAGTTGGGTGGCTCAAGGTTTGCCAGCCGAACGAGTGATTATCGTGAGTGGGGCGGATGATGTACCGTCGCATCCTTACACGGTGGTGACCAAATCGCAAGCAGGGGCGTTGCTGGTGCCGACTCTATTGCAAATGGCGAAGTAGTCTTCATTTTTTGTATCGGTACAGAAGCCGATTTTTATATTTGAAAGTGGGTATGTGAAGACAAAACGCATTATACTTCTACAAAGTACTTATTTTGTGGAGCGTTGTCATGGAATCGATACCCATCCATTTGCAAGAAGAAGCCGAAGCGTTATTTCAAGAGATTAAGAAAGCATCGAATCAATTAGAAGCTTTGCAAGATCCTGCAGGATTTGAACAGACCATAGAAGGTTATTCAAAGGTACTTCTTCTGAATCCTTGTCACGCTAGAGCGTTTCATAATAGAGGGATTGCGAAAAAGAAACTTGAACGTTATGAAGAGGCTTTACTTGATGCGAACAAAGCCATTGAACTTGACCCCAAGTGTGCCTTATTTTATCAAGGTCGTGCGAATATCAATTGTCGTTTAGATAATGATTTATTAGCCTTAGAAGACTATAACAAGGCGATTGAACTGGATCCAACCTCTTTTTATTTCTTTCATAATCGAGCGATAACGTATCGCACATTAGGTCAGCATGAAGCGGCTTTACAAGATTTTAATTTAGCTATTGAGTTAAACACAAGGATGGATTCACGTTCTAAAGAAGAACTTGCCGAAACCTATTTTGCAAGAGGAAGCCTGTACTTTAGAGCATTAGAAGATTTTAGGTCTGCTCTTGAAGACTTCAATAAAGCCGTAGAAATCAACCCGAGTAATGCGGAATTGTATTCTTATCGTGCCTATATAAAATTAGAATTAGAAGACTACACAGGCGTTATTGAAGATGTGACTTGTGCGATTGAGCTGGGGTACTCTGATTATTACCCTTATTGTTATCGAGGATATGCCTGTCAAAAACTCTCGCAATATAGAGAAGCCCTTGCCGATTATAATAAGGTAATTGAACTCAATCCCCATTATGTAGAATCCTTTATTGATCGTGGGTATGTCAAAAAGAAGTTGGGAGATTTAGAAGGTTGTCTTTCTGATTATACTAAAGCCATTGAATTGGGTAGAACAGATGCTCGAATGTATAGTCGCAGGGCGAATGTTTATGAAGATTTAGAACAATACGAAAATGCCCTTGCCGATTTTAACAAGACTGTTGAATTGGGTTCAGAGGATCCTTATGATTACTCGTCTCGGGGATGGATCAAAAAGGATTTGGGGGACGATGAAGGATGCCTAGTCGATTACACCAAAGCCATCGAATTAGGCAGAACAGATGCTCAAATGTATAGCTGTCGCGGGGGCGTTTATGAAGACTTAAAACAATACGAAAAGGCTCTTGCTGATTACAATAAAGCGATTGAACGGGGTTCAGAGGATCCTTACGATTACTCGTCACGGGGATGGATCAAAAAGGATTTGGGGGACGATGAAGGATGTTTAGTCGATTACACCAAAGCCATCGAATTGGGTCGAACAGATGCTCGAATGTATAGCTGTCGAGCGAATGTTTACAAAGATTTAGAACAATACGAAAAGGCTCTTGCTGATTACAATAAAGCGATGGAACTGGGTTCAGAGGATCCTTATGACTATTCCTCTCGTGGGTATGTCAAATGGGATTTGGGAGACCTTGAAGGTTGCCTTGCTGATTATACCAAAGCCATCGAATTGGGTCGAACAGATGCCAGAATGTACCACGTTCGTGCGGATCTTTACTTAGCATTGAAACGATACCACGAAGCCCTTGCGGATTATGATAAAGCCTTTGAACGTTATGACAAAAACGAGCATTACGACATATCAGATTATGAAACCCTCTCTTCAAAGGAATCTAAAAATGAACGCTTTCCTGAACTTTTAAACCTATTGTTCAGTAAAGCTTATATTTATGATGAGTTGAAAGACTATCATTTAGCGATTGAAATCTTAAACACGCTGATTGAATTATGTCCCTTTTATTTAAGTGCGTACATCAATAGGGGTGGATGTTATAACGCTTTAAAGGATTTTGAAAAAGCCCTTGCGGATATTCGCTTTGTACTTGAAAAAGATCCCCATGATGAAGACGCCCTTGAGAATCTGAAAGAGTTACAAGAAGGTTTATAAGATCGATTTCACTTAAGGGAGACGATAAACGCTAAAGCCTCTTCCTTCGTATGGATGCGTCCCAAGGCTTGGGCGTCTTTAAGTTGTGCTAAAATCTGACCGACCTTCGGACTCGGGGGAATCCCCAACGCCTGCATGATGCTTTCACCGTCCAACAACGGCGGAGCCTGCCGTTGAGCCTTGCCCTGCCAATAGCGATGCAACAAATCCAGCAAGTCGGCTTGAGCCGTCGCCAAGGCTTCAGGCGTGAAGGCGTGACCTCGAGTACTCAAGGTATCCGCCAAAGCGAGTACGATGAGAAAGGGCGTGTCTTCTGCGATACGCCGAAAAAAGCGGAGCCTGCTTTTTTCACTACTTTGCTCGTCAAAGGTACACGGATACAAATGCCATTCCACCAAGCGACTCACCCGATGCTTCACCGCTTGGCTCAGTTTCCATTCACTCAACAAAGGGCTTAGCACGTCGACTCCCTTTTTTTCATGCCCGATGAATCGATGCCGAAAGTTGGTTTCTACCTGCCATGTGTGCGGTTTGGCAATATCGTGAAACAGGCACGCCATTTTCACCAAGCCGTATTCGCTCGCCCCATGACTGCTGGGTTGCGTCAAGGCCTCTTGGGTTTGGGCGTCTAAAAGCGTCCAGATCGCTTCGGCTTGATTCACCAGCTCGAGGCTATGTTCCCACAACGGCAAGTGATGATGCGTGTTAGGACTCACCATTTTCAGGGCTTTCAAGGGTGGAAACAGGGCTTCTAAAATGCCCGCATCTGCCATTATTTGTATCGTGAGAAAGGCTCGTTCCGCCGAAAGCAATTTAAACCACTCGACTGCCATGCGTTCTTTGGCGACGCTATGCAGATAAGGTAGAGATTCCGTTGCCCATTTTAAGGTTTTGGCTTCAATCGTGCTAGGGGTTTGAGCCGTGTTTAAGCTCGCATGAAAGCGAAAGATTCGCAGAATCCGCAAGGGATCGTCCTTGAGGTTTTCAAAGCTTAATGCTCGAATGATACCAGCGTCTAAATCGGCTTGCCCCTCGTATAAATCCAAGCATTCACCGCTTTGCGTATGCACCGCAAGGGCGTTGATGCTTAAATCCCGACGAGCCAAGTCCGCTTTAATATCGTCGCCTTGCACCTGCACAACATCCAAAAACAGCGGCGGACTTTGCTTGTCTTCATGCAAGAAAACGACCCGATAAATCCCCCACGATTCGTCCAACACCACCAACCGTGTATGCGGAACCGCTTCTTGTACGGCGTGAGCCACCGCTTTGGCGGACGCCCCAAGCACGCTAACATCCATATCTTCAAGCGGCAACGGCTTGCCGAGCAAGGCATCACGCACCGCTCCACCCACGAGGTAGGCTTCTGCTCCAACGAAGGCGTTTAGCACGTCGTTCAACGCCACAATACGAGCATCACTTAAAAGAGGGGCGAAAATATTAGTCGGATTCATAATCGCCTCCGTGTAATAGGAGGGTCAATCCAACGAGGCTGGCGGTTTCGGCACGCAAGATGCGGTTGCCTAAGTGGCACGGTTGTATCTGCGGATGAGCCGTCAACGCCTCTTTTTCAGCAGGCGACCAACCCCCTTCGGCACCGACCCACAAACCCACTTGCGACTGGGGATTCACCCCTTGCACGGCGTGGCTTAAGGGCTTGACACTTTTGTCGTGACGTTCTACCAAGGCGAAGCTTGTGGAGGGGGTCTGTTCTAAGGCATTTTGAAAGGCAAGCGGTGCGTAAACGTGCGGAATGTAAAGGCTTTCGCATTGAAGAGCGGCATCTTTCACGATGCGTTGCCAGCGTTCTTGCTTATTGGAGCCATGCCCCCCCTTGATGACGGTAAAGTCGCTCAAGATCGGTTGAATGGCGTAAACGCCGAGTTCGCACGCCTTTTGAAGCAAGACATCCCACGCTTGTTCTTTAAGCAAGCTGGCGTATAAAATCACCTTTAAGGCAGGGGTTGTATCAGGCACCTCAACGGCTTCCACGTTTTTTAAGACGATACTTTTTTTGTTAATGACCTCTATTTCGGCGTGAAAGACCTGTTGAGCTTGAGCATCGACGCAAGCCAGTGTATCGGTGGGTTTAAGGCGTTGCACGGTCAGAAGATGATGCAAAGTATCGGCATCATCGAGGCTGTGGAGGCTCTCAAGCGTCCACGGGCTGGGGTTTTCGGGCAGGAAAAGGCGTTTGCGTGCCATGGGTGTATCCTTTTAAACCTCGTAAATCGCTTCAAGGGCAAACCACTGGTTCATTTGATGCCGTTTGAAACCGCTAAAGCCATACGATTCTAACGCTTTTTCAAGATCATCGCAACTTTTTTCTATCAAGCCCGAACACAATAACGTCGCCTGCGGAGCCAAATGTTGGATAATACTGGGCAACAACTCTATAATCACAGGGCCGAGAATATTCACCAGCATCACAGGGTAGCGGTCGGCGACTAATTCGACAATGGGCAAGTCTTGGATCGGAGTCGCTTCAAAACGAGTCACGCCTTCAACGGCATTCAGTCGAGCGTTTTCTTCAGAAACGACGATCGCTTGAGCATCAATATCTAAGCCCAAAACGTCGATGGCTCCTAGTTTGGCGGCGTAAATCGCTAAAATCCCTGATCCACAGCCTAAGTCCATGAGGCGTTTGCCTGCTAAAGACGCTCGTTCATGCAAGGCATGCACCTGTTGAAGCATCAAGCGAGTGGTTTCATGCGCACCTGTGCCGAAAGCGGAACCAGGATCTAAATCCAGCACGATTTCACCCACTTGAGGAGTATGCGTCTTCCAACTGGGGCAAATCGTCAAGACGCCTTCAATCACAGGATCCACATCCCAAAAGGCTTTCCATGCTTCCGCCCAATCGGCTTCTTCGATGGTGTTCACGGTGATTTCTGGCGTAAACGTAAGCAATTCATCCGCATTTAGGATCTGCGTCAAGGCATCTTTGACCCATGCTTGACGACTAAAAACGGCAACGGCATAGGGTTGTTCGACAAAATCAGCGTCGTCTTTATAACGCAACATCACCGAATCCACATCGGGGATGCCTAAGCAGAGTTCGCTGGCATAATGGCAGAGCTCTTGCGGACAGTCGAAATTAAACTCATAGGTTAGGGGTGAGCTTGTCGTGGTCATGGAGATTCCCTTAAAATTGAAGGATTTATACAAAAGGAGGCTTTTTAAAAAAGAAGCCTCCCCTTGCTAAATTAAAAGAACTAAGCAAACATTAGCCTGCAACCGCTTTGGCTTCGGCAGCAATTAAAGCAGCATCAATTTTCAAGCTAGGGCCTTGTGTGGACGTTAAGTACACGGACTTAATGTAAGTGCCTTTCGCCGCAGCGGGCTTGGCACGAACAATCGTGTCGTACAAGGTCAACATGTTGTTGACGAGTTGAGCCTGCGTGAAATCACGCTTGCCCACACCCACGTGAACCACACCTTGTTTGTCAGGGCGGATTTCGACTCGTCCTGATTTCACGGCGAGTACCGCTTCTTTGATGTTAGCGGTAACGGTTCCGCTCTTAGGGTTAGGCATTAAGCCTTTAGGCCCTAAAACACGACCGATACGACCCACTTGAGCCATCATATCTGGGGTGGCAATCAACACATCAAAGTCAAAAAAGTTTTCATTTTGAATGCGTTCCAACAATTCTTCAGAACCATAAAAATCAGCTCCCGCTTCTTTGGCTTCGCTGACTTTTTCGCCTTTGGCAATAACAGCCACACGAACGGTTTTGCCTGTTCCTTCAGGTAAAACGACGGTGGTACGGACTTGTTGATCCGCATGCTTCATGTTAATGCCTAAGCGAACGTGGAGTTCGACAGATTCATTGTACTTGCTGACTTCCTTCAGTACAGACTGAAGTGTTGCCACTCCCTCATTAAGCGAGGTAGGTTGTTGAACGCTCGAAAGGATTTCATCCATTTTCGCTTGGCGTTTTGTTTTTTTCGTAGCCATGGCGTGCTACTCCTTTACTTAAATTATGTAATATCGTTTGAAATTTGCTAAAACACTTAGGGCGTTTTCAAGAAACTTCACTAGTCAATGACGGTAATGCCCATGGAACGAGCAGATCCACGCACTTGCATGGTGGCAGCTTCGATGTCATTGGCGTTAAGGTCACCCATTTTTGTAGCCGCAATTTCTTTAGCTTGAGCCAAGGTAATGCTACCTACAGGTTGTAATGGGTTAGATGCTGCTTTGGCGACGCCTGCGGCTTTTTTGATTAAAAAGCTTGTAGGTGGCGTTTTGAGTTCAAACTCAAAAGAGCGATCTTCAAAAACCGTGATTTCAACAGGGATGATATCCCCAACACGATCCGCCGTTCTGGCGTTATATTCTTTACAAAAACCCATGATGTTCACACCATGTTGACCTAGAGCAGGACCAACAGGAGGTGAAGGGTTCGCTTTACCAGCAGGAAGCTGGAGTTTGATTTTACCCGTGACTTTTTTTGCCATGGTAGGGGAATCCTCCGAATCGTAAAAGGTGATGTTTCAAGTGATTGACCCATCGTAATAAAAAGCCGATGAAGACATTTCTTCCAAAGAACAAAAATCCACACATGACTCAAATGGAATCTTATGACAAACATAATGTAATGCCAAGTGGAATCTCATTTTCTGTTACAAGTCAAGTGAAAGGCTTGTTCAGAGTGTTCGATATATTATAGCCACCTTTAGAAAAAACTCTAAAGGTGGCTATATGTATATTGGCTTCTATTGCGATTAGGTCAGTTTAAACCATACATCATCTACAGAACGACTCTTTCCGTCAGACGTGGTAAAATTACTTTTTTGCATACTAATGGCATTTTTGTCTTTGTTCGCTATCATATAGTCTACATCATCGTTTTTGTCTTCATAGGTAACCGCAATTGAAGCGATATTATTTAAGGCTCCCAATTGTGTAATGTTATCATCTGAAATCAAACCGAGATCTATATTAACGGACTGTAAAGCCGTTTTTAACTTGGCAACATTGACTTGCCCATTCGGTTCATACACAGTAAAACCTTTTGCTTGGGCTTCATCGGCAATCTTCTTCAGTGCTTCAAAGCCATTGGTCGCATTCAGTTTTTCCCCCGTAAATGGGTTCAGCGTTTCATTACCGAAGACTTCGGTACCATCAATCTTACCATTTTTATTTATATCGCTCATGGCAAGCATCTTATCTCCGCCACTTGCGGCACCATCGGCAGAACCGTTATTGTCAATATCGACGCCTTTGCCGTGTGTGGAAGAAATTTGTCCGTCTCCGTTCATATCTAGAATCAAAGGACTAGCTGTAAAGTAACTGTTTTGAACCCTTACGAAAGAACCTCCTGTTGCGAATGCTATCTTCGCCATTTCAGCATTTTTAGCAAGATCATTAGGGTATAAGAAGTTATTACCTAGTGCTAATGCTACAGGAGACTTGTACACGCCAGAACGACTAGGATCCTTTTTGTAGATATGAAACTTTCCGTCCTGCGAACCTTTAGCGACCAAGTATTTTGGTTGACCAGATGTCTCAATATCACTTAAATCAATCTTGTTTGTTTGAATCCAAGCAATTTCTGCAGCACTTAAGTTATTTAATAAGAAGCTGTGCATGTTAACACCGTTTTGTCCCGCAGCCCCTGTGTCACCTTTGTCACCTTTGGCTCCTGTAGCACCCGTAGCACCAGTGTCACCTTTGGCTCCTGTAGCTCCTGTAGCACCCGTGTCACCTTTGTCACCTTTGGCTCCTGTAGCACCCGTAGCACCCGTAGCACCCGTAGCACCCGTAGCACCCGTAGCACCAGTGTCACCTTTGGCACCCGTAGCACCCGTAGCACCCGTGTCACCTTTGGCTCCACGTAGTAGATCTAACCAATTAAAACCACCTAAAACAGGTAAGTTTGTAGCACCCGTCGATCCTGCGGTAACGATTGATATACCTGACGAATAAGAACCCACAAGAGGCAATCCTGTATTGGAACTTGTGTTTGTGTTGGAATGGGTTGCCGTAGTAGGCGCGCTAGATGCCGTACTTGCCCAAGTGAAACCCGTTCCATTTTGACCTAGTGAAAAGGGTAGGCTGTTTACACTTGAAGCACTTGATGGTGCCGTGACATAATTAATTGGCGTATAAGGGCTTGCCGTATTCCCAAAAATAGATTGGGGCTGTGCTTGCCCTTGATAACCTTGAAAGGTTTGCATCATTTGGAAGAAAAACTTCATCATTGCTTGCATATTCGCAGGTGGCATCGTGTTGGCTGGCCTGTATCGCTGTGAAAGATTGGCATTATAGCGGGTATATTTTTGGTTCTGCCCCAGGTAATTGTTTTGCTGCCAATAGCTATTAACGTAATTATTTGTTGTAATCATATTCATTATCCTCTCATGTATCTCTAAAAACGATGTTTACCTAAATCCCCCTCATTTGTCTCTGAAAAAGACAAGCTCCCAAGGTACATTAATAAAAAAGAAGACTCGCCTTAAATTGAGCAAAGCTTACATTTTGTTACAATTCTCTAAGGACGGCTATATAAGACTCCTCCTAATACTGTAAGCTCTTAAAAAAGCTGGTTCTAAACCCCGACAATAGACTATAATGAACATACAAGAAACGCTTTCTGTCTTGAGAACTTAATTCATGTAGAAGATGGACTTTAAAAATGTACGATGGGAAAATACCTTTCGTTCAAAATAATCCCTTAAAAAACTGGAGTGCCTTATAATGAACCCTACTTTTTTACGCTTGATTTCAGCGTTACGTCCAAATCCCCGTTTTTGGTTATGGCAAGGGGTTATGGTGCCGTTGATGGCTATTGTGGGCGGATTATACATCGCGACAGAAGCCCATGCTGGTGAATTTGACCAAGTCTATAGCGATTATGTCGTTCAGTCGGACGCGTCTAAAGCCTTCCCTAAAGCCCCTTCATTTCAAAACCCAATTGCCCTGCCTGCTTTGGAGATGCCCGCGTATAAAGTGCATTTTTCAAACTATGAATACCCCACACAGTTTTTTGGCGGAAGCCCGAGTGACCCTGTAAAGTTAACGGCATTTCAAAAGTACTTGTCTACCGCCGTCAATGGTTACGACACCATGGCGTTTACCAATCACTTGGAAGAAGCGGACTATCGCGTGGAAATTGAATGTGCCGGCGTCTTGCTTTGTTCTCGTCTTCAATTAAATGTGTATGATGTGCATCGCAACTTTTTAGCATCCTTGCAGTTGCCTCGCAAACGTCTAATTAATTCAGATGAAAACCTTAAAGCCGAAGCCCACTACATTGCTGAAGCGGTAAACAAGCGTTTACAAGCGTTTCCTCAAGGCGGCTATGGTAGCTATAGTGAAGAAGCGAAGGGCTGTCCCGCCGATCGCCTCATTAAAAAAACACCTTAGTTCCTATTTAGTATTTCAAGAAGCAGGCGGTCAACGATCGGCTGCTTCTTGGTTTGATGTAAGTTTATCTAATATAGACTAAAACAAGAAGCGACGCTCCACAGCTCGCAGGGTTTCATAATCAAGCCCCGCTTCTAAAAGCTCTTCAGCTTCTAAATTAAATAGCGTAATCCATTGGGTCACACGACGCTGCATTTCAGGACTGGCAGTGACAAAGTTTTGAAGACATCGACAGACTTCTTGAATCGCCTTATGACGGCTTAGTGGTTCAAGCCGTGTACGATCTTCCAAGGAAGCAGCATTGCCCCACTGATGATGTTTACGTCCCATGTTTCACCCTTTCAAATATTTTACAACCCAAGAAGAGACAGCCCTTCTGATACGATAGTTTCACTCTATATATGTCTGATGCAAGAAATCCACGTTTTGATTTAACGTGTTATTATAATACTTGTTACGGCTCAAAAAACCAAGTCACATTTTGTAACAATTAAGGGATTTTTTTCTTGATCTTTCTTTATTATTGTTTAGCCGTTTTTACGATTCTATTGGTATGCCCTGACCTGCCGGCGGTTTATGCTGTACAAGTCATAGACAAAGAAACGCCAGCCCCTTTTTCTAATCAAAAAGCCCCTTTGAGCTTACCTGCAGGTTATACGTTTAAAGCTAAATTAAAGCACCCCTTGAGTTCTCGCTTGAACCGTGTGGGCGATCCTGTATGGGCAAGCTTAGTGGCTCCCTTTAAAATTGACGACACCGTTATCGCCCCAGCAGGATCCACCCTCATCGGTGTGGTGGAAGCGGTGTATCCGCCCACTTGGCGACCACGGGTTCATGGTTATGTGCAAGTCCGTTTTGAAATGCTTGAGCCGAAGAATGCCAAATTCCGCTACCCGATCAACGCGGTCATCAATAGTGTGGACAACACCCATGGACGTGTGTTTGGCAATACCACGTCAACAACGCTTCAACACGCCAAAGACGGCCATCACGCAGAGTTCCCCAAAGGCACAATACTAGCTTTAGTTTTAGATAAACCCTTCACACAAGGAGGGGGCTTTGTTCCTCCTAGATATAAGACCCCTTAGGCAGGGTCAGCATATAACCATTATGGTATAATGATCAAACAAAAAAGCGAATTTAACAGAGTTTATTCTGAGCGATTATACCCAATACAAAATAACCGAGAATAGGTCATGGTTTTATTTTAAGTGCGCATTCTTATTCAAGAAGACACTAATTATTTTCCATTTGAATGACGTTTTCCCACTCGTCAGAACCGTTGATGACATCATAATTGAGGTCACCTTCCTGAGCAGAAACAAGAGTTGCTACTGTACAGCTGGAAATGACATTAATGGCCGTTCGCAACATATCTAAAATACGGTCAATGGGCCAAAGTAAGGCGATGCCTCCAAACAAAGGCGTAAAACCTTCACCAATGGAGTTAATCACAATCGCCATGGTGATTAAACCTGCACTTGGCACCCCTGGTGTGGCAATCGAAGCCAAGATTGAAAAGACCACAATCAAGACTTGAGTCCACAAGGTAAGTTCAAGCCCAAAGGCTTGAGCGAGGAATAAAACAGCGATGACTTCAAATAAAGTCGTTCCTGTTTTGTTGATGCTGGCACCTGTTGGCAAAACAAAGCTGGCGACTTGATGGCTAACACCCACACGGTTTTCGCAACAGGCAATAGATACAGGCAAAGTGGCTGAACTAGACGCTGTACCAAAAGAAACCATAATTGCTTCGCTAATGGCACGGTAAAATTGTAAGAAATTGACTTTAGCCACCGTTTTTAAAAGAATAGGAATTAAAATGAAGGTTTGAATTAACAAGCCCATCACAACGACAAGCGTATAAGGAGCCAAAATCTGGAAGATTTGAGGCCCTGCTTTCGCTACAGAAATATAGGTCAAACTAAAAACCCCAGGAACAGCGAGTATAAACACCCAATCGGTGAGTTTCATGGTGGTGGCGAAAATGGATTCGAAAAATGCAATCACAGGACGCCCCGCTTCACCCACTTTAGACAACGCACCGGCAAAGAAAATCGTAAAGAGAACCAATGGCACCATTTCGGCTTTTGCCAAGGCTTCAATGGGGTTTTTAGGAATTAGGTTGAGAAAGAGTTCTTTTAAACTGTAGGCATTGGCGGTGATGTGACTAACATCCACAGGAGGGCGATGCGACATGCTCGCTAAAGCAGATGTCGGATCTTGCATCAAGGTTTTAAGGTATTCACCTGGGTGGAGAAATTGTCCGAGTCCTAAAGCGATTAAGGCGGAAAGCGTCATCATAATGACGAACCAACCCAAGACTCGACCACCGAAGCGACCTAAAGAACGACCGTCACTGACGCTCGTAACACCGACGACAAGTGAACTCACCACAATAGGAACCACTAACATCCCGATCAAGCGAATGAAAACCTGCCCAATGGTATCAAAAACAGAATAAAACACATGAAACTTTGGATCGCTGAGAGCCAAGCCCAAGCTAGCCCCTGCGACAATAGCAAACAAAATATGCCAATGACGCTTTGTGCCTAAGCCTAATGCTAATAATGCCAACCACAAAAAACGTTTCATGACACGATGCTCCCCATGTAAAATCTAAAGTATTTACTCATAATACGCCAAAGTTATAAATTGTACAAGGCACTGAACAAGGTGCTTTATTTAACCATCCTACTCAAAGAATTAAAGTGTGTCAGATGCTTTTGAAGAGCTAGACAAAATGAACAAGTCGATAATTTCGGAAAGTTCGTTGGCTTTGCCTTGATAATGCTTAATATCGGATTCCAATTTTCGAATCACGGTTTTGTATTCTTCAATTTTCTTGATATTGCCTCGCACGGCTTCTAACATTTCTGATTGAGCGGATTGAGCTTCGGAAAGCACTTCTTCCATGGCAATGCCCATGGCTTCCATGGTTAAGCGAATAATTTGGGCGCCTGTTTGCTTGGTTACGCCTTCAGGCAAATTGTTGACCAGCGTAATTAAGGTGCGCACATTGTTGGTATATTCAGTGTCATAAATCGGCTTAGGCTCTGCCAAATGATTTAAGGACAATTGAGGCTTGCGAGCCACCACTTCTGTATAATTAGATTGAGCCACTTCGGCATCTAAAGGACTAAAGCTAATAGCGGTTGCAATATTGTCAGCAATGCGTTCGTCTGTAACATCTTTGCTATAAGCAGAATCTAAAAGGGCATCATCTAAATCAATGTTTTGAATACCTTCAAGAGAAGGGGTTTCGGAAAGATTGCTATAGCTGGTGGACATGGGGAAAGCTCCTATGAAGTCATCGGAATTCGTAGACACTTTAGTTTTATGGAAAGCGTCATTAAGGGTTATTCCAATGATTGTAGCACCCTTCTCGTTTTTTGTCTCGTTTTTTTCTTCGACAATAAAATTCGAGTTGGATTCGCCTGCGGTTGCAACGACAACGAAGCTGGATTTCGGTGAACTCAACCTTTCTTTGATGCGCTCTAGACTAGGAGAAGTGCTGGGCTTATTTAGCAGCGGACTGTGGGTTTGTTCTGCTTGATTGAGGCGTTCTTTCAAGCGTTCAAAACGAGACGTCATAGTGATAATTCCTTTTTTTTTGAATTAAGGCTAGTCTATCGTATTTAAGACGGGTCGCTTTATTTAACGCTCAATTTTCCCATAAATGAAGGAAGCGTTAAGCTTGTAAAATAGACTTCAACTGTTCTAGAACCTCTTCAAACGGTACGTTGTCCTGAATCCCTTGACGCAGAAAATCCATGAGCGGATCATGCAATTTCACCGCACGATCTAATTGCGGATTCTGCCCTGCCACATACGCCCCTACGGAAAGCAAGTCTTCGTTTTGCTGATACGTCGCCAATAGACGACGGGCATCACTCGCCAAGGCCTGATGCTCCGTACCCGCTAAGATCGTAAACAAACGACTCACCGATGCCCCCACATCAATCGAAGGGAAGTGGTTGCGTTGAGCCAAATCACGAGATAAGACCACGTGACCATCTAACAAACCACGGGTTAAATCGGCAATAGGTTCGTTGAAATCGTCGCCTTCCACCAAAACCGTATAAATTCCTGTAATGCTGCCTTTTTCACCCATGCCTGTACGTTCTAACAATTTTGGCATAAAGGCATACACACTCGGCGGATACCCCCGTGTGGCAGGAGGCTCCCCCGCGGCCAAGCCGACTTCCCTAAGTGCCATGGCAATACGAGTAACACTGTCCATCATCAACAACACTTGCTTACCTTCATCTCTAAAATATTCGGCAATGGCAGTGGCGACTAAGCCCGCCTTAATTTTAACAAGAGCAGGGGCTTCGGCAGTGGCGACCACCAGCACACTTCGTTTCATGCCTTCTTCCCCTAAGGAATGCTGAATAAACTCTTTGACTTCGCGCCCCCGTTCACCAATAAGGGCAATTACGTTAAGATCCGCCTTGGCATTACGTGCCAACATCCCAAGTGTCGTACTTTTACCCACACCACTGCCAGAAAAGACGCCTACTCGTTGACCGTAACCTAGGGTTAAGATACTGTCCCACGCTTTAATCCCCGTGTGCAGAATTTCATCAATTTCTTTTCGGTACAAAGGGTTTGGTGGTATGGCTGAAGCATTATATTCAATCGATGCTTTCGGCAAGCTGGTTTCAGGATTCATGAGATTACCCAAGCCGTCTAGCACATGCCCAAGCAAGTGAGGTCCAACCCCTACTTTAAAAGGTTCGCCTGTGTTCCAAACCCTTGCACCAGGATGTAAGGCTTGCATTGACCCTAGTGGCATCAATAGTAAATGACCATCCTTAAAGCCCACCACTTCACTTAAAATGGGGCTAATGCGACTGCCACCTTCTTCAATTTCGCAAATATCCCCCAACTTGGCATTTGGACCTTGAGATTCTATCATCAAGCCAATGGTTTTAACGACACGGCCAAAGGCAACATCGTGATGGCGCTGCCTGTTGGGGATTTCGATATTCTGTAAGAGGGCTTCACTAGTCATTATGTTTCCTTAAGATTACTTACTCATTATATAGAATCCCACCAAAGAAAAGACAAATTATGTAGACAATTAAATAAATCTCGTCTAAATACAGCATTCATCTTTTGAGAGCAATGACGAATAATTATTAAATAATGCCAATTTTGCATTAAATCGAGTTAAGAAAGAAACATGATGAAAATAAGAATAATCCTTCTTTTCATGGGATTACTTTGTGGGCTAAATAGCCCGCAGGCACTGGCTGTGATCAATGTTTCTAACGAAGCT
>JBKDRU010000016.1:0-16558 GCA_046341215.1 Vampirovibrionales bacterium
GGATCCCACCCGTTCCCATCCCGAACACGGCCGTAAAGACTGCAGGCAGCGACAATACTCGAGGGGTGACCCTCCGGAAAGATAGCCCTTCGCCTAACTTCCTTTTAACAAGCCTCCCCCGACCTAAAAAGTCGGGGGAGGCTTGTTTATGTGCTATCTAAAAAGCATCCCTTCTTTGCTTCATGCAAAGAAGGGATGGAATGAAATAAATCTAGGCTTATGACTTATGCCGTTGTAACAGGCGTAATCACAGCAGTAATCATACCATTTTGCATGGTGTATATCGCCTTACGGTTTGCAAGACCGGCATTAACGCCTCCTTCACATGTGAAGGTTTGAGTAGTAGAAACGGTCGTACCGCACATCTCCTGACCTTTTTTGTTGTAAAGTAAGGGGACTGTTTTACCGTCAGCCGTATTGGCTGGGGTCAAGTCCGCTGTCGTCGCAACAACGAAATCACTAAATGCCGTTGGGCGCTTACCCTGAGACACCAAGTACTGAGCAGCACCTGTGTTTAACTTTTGAAGGTAGTCTTGTAATACGGCTTCTTCCGCATTACCTGTTAAATCCATCATTTGGGTTACAGCAACAGCAGACATAATACCGATAATAGCGATAATAATGCCCAATTCAATCAAGGTAAAAGCACTTTGTTTTGCTTTAATCAACATAGGTGTATATTCTCCAAAGTTTTTGATACTTCAAACACGACAAGCAATTAAAAATTGCCTATAGACTGTATCGACTTCTTGACCTTATTTCTTTAGTCATCGTTACATAGGTTTATTCTACAGGTAATAGTTATAGTAATCCTAGTTTTTTTCTAAAAAGTCATTTATTTAAGGGAGGGGTCTATGATTTTAGGGGTGCTTGTTGGCGTTTCTAAGCGATACGTCCACTGATTAAAATCATGTTCGCCGTTAATCCATTGCGGTAGCTCGAAATCTTTCGGATTGTCTAACTTACCATGTACACGCACATAAAACATATTCGTATCTTGGCTGTAAAAACCAAAAGCAGGAATATAGCCTAGTACAGGAATAAAATCAATTAAGCCATAATCCTTATTCGGTAAACGCCCAATTAAAGGCATGTAACGCAAGACTTTTTTCAAGTTAAACTGAAGCGGACTCTTCGATTTGGTATTGCTGGCAATATCCGCACGAATCATCATGTTACTTTGCTGGCTTAAGAGGTTCATGCTACCTTTTACATTCAAATTCATTCGCTTGCCAAAGGTGTGCAGGCTATTGGTTAGGAATAAGCCATCCACAATATGAAAGTTCGCTTTATAGGTTTCGGAAATTTCCGTACTGTTTTTGTCCGCTCGTTTTAAGAAGCTTCCTATGTCGGAAAGATCCAAGTTGAGCAAGCCCCCTCGCACAATGGAAACCTTTGACAAGATATTTTCCACCGTCACTAGTTCAGGCATACGCCCTTCGCTGATCTCTACAAAGGCTTTACCGCTGGCGTTGCGTAAGAAGTCATCATTCGTATTGCCTGATGTACCTAATTCAAAGCTTCCGTTGAGCTTGCCAATCACCAGCTGTTGCACGCCTGTTAAGCCGTAAAATACAGGGTTAGCAGGCACGTTCTTGGCTTGTAGCTTGAGATTCACGGCATTGTTATTGAAGGGATCCATGGTTAACGCCATGAGCAAGTCACCATCGACAATTTTAAAGCGAGTGTCTTCGAGTTGAACCAAGCCATTTTGATAGACATTAATAAGCCCTTGCCCTTGTTCGACCGCGATGTTTTGAAAGACGCCCATATCCCACGTCAATAGAGAGTTTCGCAATTCAAACGGATAAGTAATACGATGTTGTGGGATCCAGTGAGCCACGCTGGCTTCACTATTTTCAAAAGGATCCAGCCAAAAGCTCACCTGCTTGGTCAAGGTGTTGGTCAGATCGTTAAAATCCCAATACGTTGAATGGACGTGGCTTTCCTTAAATTGAAAGGGAAGGGGTTGCGGTAAATCCATTTGAGCCTGCCAGCTCAAACTTGAACCTTGCGTGCTTTCAAAGTTTTTAATATCAACGCTGGCTTCATTTTCTTCAAAGTGAACCAAGGCATCGAAGTTTTGGACATCCAGCAGGGGACTAATGAGATTATTGAGGACGATCGTTCCGTGAGGGGAGCCATCCGCCTTATTCCATGCGACATCGGCTTGAAGCGTCCCTTCGCTATAGGGGCTTTGTTGATTGTAAACCACGTTTTTCATTTGCAAAGGGTCAGGCGTCCAAATCCGAGCGTTGGAAGAAAAAAGGTGGGTTAAAGCTTCGGGGGCATCCAAGGACGCTCGAATGAAAACGGGTTCTTTCATGCCGAGAGGGAAGACTTCCCCATGTATCAATTCCCAATCGCCTTGTTTCATTTCAAGCTGGAACTGGCTTTTCATTAAAGAAGACGGCAAGGCTGCCAGCGACGGCGTGGAAGGGGGCGACACGGTGGATGCTGTTGTAACGCTTGATGCGGAAGGAGACAAAGGCATTTTGGGAGGCGTTTTGGGAACATTGGCAATCGGTTCGACATCCAGCTTTAAACGAGCCACCCCTTCGCTTTTCGGATGCGTCAAGTTCCATTCAGGCAAGCTGAGTTGAGCATCCATCACGGCGTGCGTATTGAGGTTGTATCGGGTCATTTGAGCGTTTTGGCTTTTGGCGATGAGCTGGTTGAGTTCTCTGGGATGTAACTCAAGGATGAAGCGTCCGTTTATCACGGCTCCCTTGGGTGTGGCGGTCATGGCAAGTTCAGACGCATCCCACGGGCTTAAACCGTAATAACCCTTTAAGCCTTCTTTGCTTAGGGTGACTTGATTATTTTCACCGTATTCAAAGACGCCTGACACCTGAGAGAGTGGGGAAGGCGTCAAAGTAGGGAAGAAGCCTCCCGCTTGATGAAGCTCCACTTTCGCATGAGGCTTGCCGTTGTCCAGCAGGACATCTATGTTAATTTTGCCTGTGGGATTCACCCGTTCAGGCAAGGTCATGTTCAAGCCCTTCCACCAATTTTGCCATACGGCGGTTTTTGCTTTTTTATGAGGCAAATAAGGCGTTTCAGCCGTATCTTCTTCTTCGGGAGACGCCAAGGCATAGGCGAGATCTACTGTATTTAAATGGGCTTCGATATGAGAATCCTTGCCTTTGGCAATGCCTTGATTGCCTTTGCCGTCTAGGGTCATGAGCAAAGGGCCCCATTCAAGTGGACTCGATTGTAATTGCCACGTGTTGCCTGTGGCTAAAACGCTGATTTTTTGCGTTTTAAGCGGCTGAGGATGGCTCTTGTAACGCAAAGTCAAGTCTTCAAGGGTGGCATTACCTAGTAAGGCTTGGGTTTGAAAATCGTTCAACGTGCTTCTACCCTTTAAGTCCCAATGGGCATTGCCTTTCAACAGGCTGAAATCGTTCAACTTAAGCAGGCTTCGATCTAGGGCTTTAGACAGGTTTAAATCACCTAGACTTTGCCAGTCGCATTGGGTTTGGCAATCGGCGGAAGCGTTGATTTGACCCACCTCTTTCACACGGAGCAAGGCATTTTTTAGTTTCAAATTGAGCAGTTTGGCATTTTCAAGCGTCACATCAAGATTCGACAAAGTAAAGGTATCTTCTGAAGAAACATTACTAAACACCTGTTTAGGGAGCTTTGTGCCTAGGGGATTCGCCCACGCTATTAGGCTGGCTAAAGGTTGCGTCGGGATCTTGAGATGCACGGCTTGCCGTTGGGTGGGAATGTGAATGAGGTAGTCGCCTTGCAGGGGAGCGTTTCCCCCCACTTGAATTTGGGCGATCTGTTTCTTAAAGGTATCGCCCACAATCAGGATTTGATCTTGCGAACTATTTTGCAAGGAAACAGGGGCATTTAGACGCAAAGGTAGGGCATTCCCCTTTTGCGGATGCGGAAAGAGGGCATCGACTTGGGTGTGAAGCGACAGCGTGTTTTGCGCGGTGTCTTGGGTATAAACAGGGTGAAGCGTCCCACCTTGCCAAGGAGATGCCGTCAATAAACCAAAATAGGGTTCAGGCACCAAGTGTGGATTTTGCTTTAAAAAAGCAGCGAGATGTTCCGACGTTAAAATAGGGGAATCCGCCCCGATTTGTAGGGTTTTATCATTCAAGTGAAAAAGGGCATGAGCGTTTAGAATCACAGGTTTCGCTTGCGGATTCACCGCCAAAAACGTTGATGCTTCAGGTACTTTAATCTCTTGGGGCGTAATCGTTCCCTTGAGCTTGAATTGACTCAACAGCGTATTTTTAGGAAAGGCGACATTGCCCATTTGAATAGCCTTTAGAAAGCGAACATCTAATGGCGTGGCGGTGTTCAGCGTCATGTGCGTGTCTTGCGGATTCATCCCCGTGCCGTTGAGTGTTAGTTCCCCTTGCAGATGCCCTTTTTCCCACGCATAGCCTAAGTCTTTGAGCAGGGTATTGAGGCTTGTCCCGCCTGCTTGGGCATATACATTGAGCCTTCCCTTACCGTGCCACGCTACATTTTGCCACGCCTTTTTCAAGGGTGTGGAAGCGTCCCATTGAGGATTGATCGTTCCGTTCAGCGAAAAATCCCCTTGCGGATGGTTGACTCGCAAGCTAGAAATATCAATGCCTTTGCCGAGGCTCTTGGCGCTGGGGGCTTGCCAATTACCTAAAAACGTGGCATTAAGTTGCGGTACTTTCAAAAACGACGTCTTTATTTGAAAAGCGGCTTCCGTAAAAATGGGTTTACCGTTCCAAGTGCCTTCTATTTGAGGGTTTAATTTCGCCAAGGCTTGATACGCTTTTTCTTGAGACGCTTGCCACTTAAACGGATGATGCTTGCCTAAGTCTAAACGCCCTTCAAAATGCCCGTCTTCATGCAAGGCGTTCCATAAAGCTTCTAAATTAGGCGTCTTGGGATTCGCTGCAAACGCCTTCAAGAAGGGAGCCAAAGAGGCCTTGAATTTTACGCTTAACGACGCCATTCGCTCATTGTTAGGGTAGCTCCAAAAGCCTAAATCCCCCACCTTAAAAGACAAATCTTGTGGGGTTCTATGCCAATTGACGTCTGTTTCTTTAAATTCTAACAAATAGGTTGTGGGCTTAATTGAAGGGATGCCCTTGAGATCCTGAAAATAGAGATCCGCATCACCCAAGTGAACGTTGATATATTCGCTAAAAGGCGATGGCTTGTTTTGAGGATCAGGCTTAAAGCTTCTGATCGTCTCTGTAAACGCATCAAGGCCTGCTTTGCCGTGGAAGCGTATCGTGCTTTTGGGTAGGTCTATCGTGCCGATGAGGGCGGAATCTCCACCAAAGAGGTATCGCCAAAGATGCACAGGCACATGGATGTCTTGCAAGGTAATTTCCCAGCGTTTGAGCGGGTTGGTATCTCTTAACTGTAGTTCGGGCGAAGTCACCACAATCGTTGCCCACGGTAAAAGCGACACCCTTAAACGTTTCAGTTCAAGCCTAGCATTACTTTGCTGGCTTAAAATCGGATTCGTCGCCATTAAGAGGGCTGGAGCAGGATTCCAAAAAATAAAGCCTACATTCACCACGCCCACAAAGCCTAACCACAAAATCAAGCCCCACAACACACCACGAGGCACATGCAAGAAATGTTGCAACGCACGCAAAAGCCGTTCCTGCTTAGAAGGTGATGCTGGAGATTCTGGCTCTGTTAATACGGAAGATGTCATTGAGTTCACAAAGGGTTTTGAGGGGGGAGCGAGGTTTAAACCGTCGGCGGCTTATCTTCTTTAGGTGTTTCAACAGCGTCTGTGGGTAAGGTGGGGGCGGGCGTGTCTATTTTTTTTGTGCCATTACGAAAGCGGTTCACCGCTTCGCCTAAAGATTGAGCCACTTGCGGTAATTTTCCCGGTCCAAAGAGTAGTAAGACCAAGGCTAGCACGAGCAATAGTTCACCCATTCCTAATGTTGGAAACATGACATTAACCCCTTTTACTTATTTTTGCATACTTGTATTATAATAGAAAAAGATGATTCAGTCACTAATTGAATGCACAGAGAAAGTCCCATTCGGCGAATCTTCTGTGTCAAAACAAGCCGTTTGTTCGTTATGTACGTCTATGTACACGCCTCACAAGCCGTTTGTTCTTCCTTGAATCTTCATCCGACTTGAACATTCTCTGTGCATTCAACCTTTTTAGAAAATTGATGAGACCCCCAACGATGACCTTAAAAACCCAAACAAAATCCGAATTGATTACCGAACTTAAAGCCAAAGGTTTACGCCTAACCCCCCAGCGGGAGCGAGTTTTGGATATTTTTTACGATCTGCCCAATGGCGAACACATCAGTGCGGAACATGTGTACACCACCTTGAAGCAGGAAAAAGTGGATATCTCTTTGGCCACATCGTACCGCACGCTCAAATTACTGGCGAACCATGGGGTGCTAAGAGAAGTCGATTTTGGGGAAGACACCAAGCAATATGAACTTATTCGTGACGAAGATGAACCGCACCATCACTTGATTTGCGTGGACTGTCATGAAACCAAAGAGTTTGAAAGTAGTGTGATTTATGCCGAAGCTCAACGGCTTTGTGCTTCCATGGGTGCCGAATTGGTGGATGTTCAAGTGAAGCTTTATGCACGTTGTAAAAAATAAGTTATAATGGTGCAGTGCTTAGGTGCCATAATCTGCAAAAAATGCAGTAAACGTAAAAGGAGTCCCCCTATGAAAAGACAGGCTTTTTTACTGGCTAGTCTTGTGATTTTAGCCCCCGCTCTTGCTCAAGCCGATTATACAAACTTGCCTCAATCAGGTATTGAGCGATTGCCTCATTTTTCACAACAACATTACATGCCTAAAACAAAGGTAGTGCTACCTAGCGTGCCTGTTGAATCTGAACTAGATGATCAGTCTCAAACGACGGTTGAAACACCTTTTACTGCTCCAGCCCCCACCGTAGAAGAGCAGGAAAAAGAAGTTAAAAAAGAAAGCACCACGGTTTTTAGAACAACGTCTTCGGCATCGACTAACCCCAATGATGAAGTTCCTGTAAACACCGAAGGTTATATAGAGATTCCTTATAGTAGTGTAGATGGCGTGATTCGTATTGAAACCAACACCTCTCAAGAAGCACCGGTCATATACGGCTATAGTGAAGATGGATTACCTATTACCGATTTTTCAAATAAGGTCAATCATTACAAGGCTCAATTTATTGAGCAGAATCCCCACTTGTTTAAGGCTAAAAAACCTTAAAAATCATAGAAACAGAAGTATCCATTTTGCTTAGGGAATAGATGTCTTTCTAAAAAAGGGCATCTATTTCCCGTTAAAAGCGTTTCCAAGTCGTTGTAGTAACGACGGAGCTGCCGCACGGGTAGTAGTCTTTTTACTCAATTCTAAGGTATCTGATGCTAAAGGTTGTAATCTTGAACTTGGTTCGAGATGCTTTCTGGAAAGTTCTCCCCCGCTTGACACTACCACAGTGGCCGCGAGCTGACTGGAAACAGGAAGATTCGCACGATAACGAACTGCATCCATAGACATAAAAAACCTCCTAAAAATCTAGTTGAATCGGCAGCGTAGATTTTAAATTGGACTAATAAATAAACAAGAACACAATGTGTATATCGCTTAAGTCTACTCATTTTCGTACAGCGTCTATAACGTTTTTCGTTAAGATTCTCGTCTAGACATCTGTAAAAAATGTTTATACTTAAGCGATAGGTCATCTTTTTTCAAAGATTAAGTTTCTATTAAAGCACACTTTTATACTTTTGGCAAATCTTGCAAATCTTTTTGTAAATCGTATAGGGTAAAAGGTGTCTCACATGGATGAAACTTAAACGCATAATGTGCCACAACTTACAATTTGGGCTAGAATAAAAACATTACTATGCTAATTTGTATTGTTTATTTTAATTGAGGAGCCTTTCCCATGATGAGCAACGAAACCCCGACTCTTGAAAATAATGCACCGTCTTTCGAAAATGATCCCCTTTTTCAACAAGCCCACGACGGCATTGGTATTCGTCGTTTGTACAACGGCTTATTGAAAATCCAAGTTAAAACCCCTGTGCCTGACAGCGAAGCCCTTGCCGTTGTCTACACACCGGGAGTCGCCAAGCCTTGTTTGGAAATCCAAAAAGACGAGCAAATCTCTTTCCCTTACACCATGCGAGGCAATACCATTGGTATCGTTTCTAATGGATCAAGCGTCTACGGCTTGGGTGAAGCAGGAGCTGAAGCGTCGATTCCTATTTTAGAATCTAAAGCGATTTTACATAAGCACCTCGCCAATATCGATGCCGTGCCTATCGCGATTGATACGGATGATGAAGAGCAATTCGTGGAAACCTTGCGTCAGCTTGAACCCACGTTCGGCGCCTTTCAACTCGAAGGCATCAAAGCCCCTGATTGCTATGTGATTGAAGACAAACTCAAACGTGCCTTGAATGTGCCTGTTATGCACGGTGAGCATTCTACCGCTGTGGTGGTGGCTGCGGGCATTATGAATGCCTTAAAAGTCGCTGGGAAAAAATTGAAAGATGCCAAAATCGTGATGTTTGGCGTGGGAACCAGTGGTATTGCCACGGCTCGCTTGTTGATTCAACTCGGCGTGAAAGAGCTTCTTTTGTGTGATGAACATGGACGCATCGCCAATACCCGTCCTGTTGGTATGAGCTGGATGAAAGCTCAACTCGCTCGTCACACGAATCCTAAGAACGTGATTCAGTCGCTCGAATCCTGCTTTGATGGAGCCGATGCCTACATCGGTTACAAAGATGCCGTGCATATTCAAGCGAATCTCATTCAACGTATGGCTGAAAAACCTGTGGTTTTTGCCTTTTCATTGCCTGAAGCGGAATTGTCTTACCAAGAAGCGATCGCTGAAGGGGCGTATATTTATGCGTCTCAACAATCCGAATTCCCCAATGCCTTGAATGTGGCTATGGCGTACCCTGGTATTTTGAGAGGGGCGTTGGATGTGTGTGCGACTCGTTTGACTCGTCGCATGTTTGTGGCGGCGACGTTTGCACTTGCTGGCATGGTGAATGATGAAGATTTGTCTACCACGCATTTATTACCGACGATGGATGCCCGTGTAGCAGGGACGGTGGCTCGTGCGGTGGCTCAATCCGCCCTTGAAGACGGTGTGGCTCGTGAATTGGTGTCGCCTCAAAGTATTGAAGCCAATGTGCTGAAATACATGAAAGAAGGCAGTGCGTCTTGGATTAAGCCGCCTTCCACCGAAAAAGCCTATGAAGCCATGACTACCGATGAAAAAGCCATGGAATTGCGTCGTCGTTACCAAGGGGTTATTGAAACGACTACAGCGGTGAAGGTGACCAATCAGAAGGTGCTTGAAGAAATTCATGCTGTACCCAACGCCGTTAAAGCCTGCCGAGCGATTCAAGAAAATCCGAGTGAAGTGTACAACTTAACGTGTAAACGTAACTTGGTGGCTGTTATTACAGACGGTTCAGCCGTCTTGGGCTTGGGCAACATCGGAGCAGGAGCAGGTTTGCCTGTTATGGAAGGCAAAAGCGTTTTGTTCAAAGCCTTTGGCGATGTCGAAGCCTTCCCCATTTGCTTAAATACGCAAAATGTGGATGAATTATTCGATTCCATTAAGGCGTTAATTCCCATTTTTGGTGGGATTAACTTGGAAGATATTGCGGCGCCTCGATGCTTTGAGCTTGAAGATCGTTTGATTGCAGAAACGAATATCCCCATTTTCCACGACGATCAACACGGTACCGCGGTTGTTGCGGTTGCGGCTATTTTAAATGCGGTAAAAGCCGTCGGTAAAAACCTCAACGAAGTGCGTATTGCGGTGAATGGTGCTGGGGCATCTGCCTTAAGCGTCTCTCGTTTGCTCTTGCGTGCTGGGGTGAAAGACATTATTATTTGCGACACCAAAGGGATCATCTACGAAGGTCGTACCGCTGGGATGAACGAGTTTAAAGAAAAAATCGCCAAGCTCACGAACCTAACTGGTATGCAAGGAAGCTTGGATGACGCCGTTCGTGGATCCGACATCCTCATCGGCTTGTCTGTCCCTGGAGCCTTCACCCAAGACATGATTCGCACCATGAACCCTGACCCCATTGTATTGGCGATGGCAAACCCCACGCCTGAAATCATGCCTCATGAAGCTCATGCCGCTGGTGTTAGAATCATGGCAACAGGTCGTAGCGATTTCCCTAACCAAGTCAACAATTGCTTGGCGTTCCCCGGTATTTTCCGTGGGGCGTTGGATATGCGAGCGTCTGTCATTAACGAAGAAATGAAGCTAGCGGCCGCCTATGCGATCGCTTCTGTCGTGACGGAAGACAATCTTAAAAATGGCGTGATTATTCCCTCAGTCTTTGATTTGTCGGTGCCTCCGATGGTGGCAAAAGCCGTGGCTCAAGCGGCGATCGACACTGGGGTGAATCGTGTGAACGAGTACACGCCTGATGACATTGCTCAAAAATTGGAAGCCTACTTGAACGCTTAGTCGTTTCGTTTTTATGAAGAACACGCCTTTTTTTTTATGAAGAGGCGTGTTCTTCTTTTATTTCCCGACGCAAAAACGGGAAAAGACCTCATCCAAGACGGCTTCTGATGTATCAATGCCCAAAAGCGTGTCCAGTTCACGCAAGGCATCGGTGAGCGGAATGCTCACGAGATCCAGCGGAAAAGACGGTGTCTTAAGCGTCGCTTGGGCGGCGTGAACGTGCGTCGTCATGCCATGTAAACAATCGAGCTGGCGTTGATTTAAGCAGAGTTCCGCATCTTGCACGGTGCTATTGCCTAAGCCTGCTTGCACTTGGCTTTCCAGCCAGCTTAAGACATCCGCAATACCGTGAAAGGATAAAACCGAAACGGCTTGCCAATCGGGGAAATGCGTCGCTAAACGAGCCTGTTCTTCAAGGTTGAGGGTATCGACTTTGTTGATGATTTTCAGTAAGGGTGTGCCTTCAGGCAGTTGCGACAACAAACGAGCATCTTCCGCAGGGAGGCTATTAAAATCAGCAGCCAACACCGACGCATCCACCAGATACAAAATAGCATCCGCTTCTAGCGACGCTTGCAAACTACGCTCAACGCCCAGTTGCTCAACAACATCTTGAGCGTGGCGAAGCCCAGCGGTATCCACCAGCGTCACAGGCACGCCAGCCACCACCAGCCGTTCGGTGACAATGTCTCGAGTCGTGCCAGCCAGTTCCGTCACGATGCTTCGTTCTTGGCTCAACAGGGCATTAAACAGCGACGATTTGCCTGCATTCGGTTGCCCTAGCAAGGCGATTTTCAGCCCATGACGCATCAAGCCGTAGCGTTTGGATTGTGTCGTAAAGGCGGATGCTTGTGCCACAAGGGCATCGAGCGTTTCATGCAAGGCGTGGCGATCGGGTTCGTCGACTTCTTCGGGGTAGTCCATGGCGGCGACGATGTTGGCTTGAATATCAATCAGCACGTCTCGTAGTTGGAAGATCCGCTTGCCGAGCGTGTTGGCGTTGAGGGTTTGCACCGCCACTTGGGCGAGTGCCTTGCCTTCGGCGTGAATGGCGTCCGCAATGGCTTCGGCTTGGGCGAGATTGAGCTTGCCGTTCAAGAAGGCACGCAAGGTGAATTCGCCTTTGGGGGCGAGAACGGCTCCAGCGTTCAGGCAGAGCCTCATGATTTCTTGCGGAATGACGGTACCGCCGTGGCATTGAATCTCGATGACGTCTTCGCCTGTGAAGCTGTGGGGTGCTTTGAAGGGAAGCAGAATCACATTGTCGATGAGCGTTTGCGTTTGGGGATCCACCACGTTGCCATAGGCGATGCGTCCTTTTTTCAAGGCATTGCCTTGAAAAAGGCGTTCGGCGATAGACCACGCTTGTTGACCGCTTAGGCGAATAACGGCGATGCCAGCAGGACCAGACGCCGTGGCTTGGGCAACGATCGTGGGGGCATCGTGGGTGACAGGCAGGGTAGGGGGCATCTTATTGGCCTTGTCGAGCGAAGAGGTCACTCGCCAAATTTTTATTTTTTAAGGCATTGTTATAGCCTTGACTATTGCCTTGCACTTTATACAGTTGTTTGGCTTTTTCTAAATCAGCAAAAGCACCCACCTTATCGCCTGATTGGGCTTTGGCAAACCCTCGATTGTTGTAAGCGGTTGCAAACTTTGGGTTGAGCTGAATTGTTTTTGTATAGTCTTTAATGGCTCCTGCATAATCGCCTAAGCCCCATTTTGTACACCCCCTGTCAAAATAGGATTCAAATTTTTGTGCATCAAGTTGAATAGATTGGTTAAAGTATTCAATGGCTTCAAAGTTTTGCCCCTTCCTATAAGCCGCCTTACCCTTTTCATAGGCTTCTTCGGCGGTTTGGGCAAAGGCGTGCAAGGGGGCTAGCAACAGTAACGCCACAAGGGCTAGGGTTTTCAGTTTCAAGGCGTTCATCGGCGTGTCCTTTGTAGTTAAGTATGTGTTTATTTTAGCAAGACCGCCCCCCCCTGTAAAGCAAGGCTTTCCTTAAAAAAAACAATCGTCTAGCACAAAAAGGGAGTCGGTTGGTTTTTATGCCTTTAGAGCGTCTTCTTTTTCACCAAAGAAGCGTGATAGGCAATATCATCAAACAACAAAAACCAACCCATATAGGCACATAAACGGCATGTATCCACTTTCAGGGACTTACAATACCTATCCACAAACGAATTTTCGCTATGGCGAAAATGTGGCCTATAGCCGTCCCAATTATGGGGTGACATCGCCAACGATGCCTTATGTGGCTGGAGCCTCCATCAATTATGGTGAAAACGTCAACTATCACCGTACCAATTACGGCATAACGGCTCCAACCGCTCCGAATATCGGCAATACGCCTGTCTTTTTTGGAGAAGCCACGAATTTGTTCCGTCCGAATTATGGCGTGGTTCCGCCAGTCGCTCCGAATGTGGGGGGGGCATCTATCGTCTTTGGGGAAGCCACCAACGCCAACCGTCCCACGTTTGGTATTACGGCGCCTGTCTTGCCAGCCCCTCGCACGCAAGTGAATGTCGCACCTGTTGTGCCTGATATTCCTGTTCCGCAATACAATGTGCCCGATCGACCGATTTACTACCCAACGCCCACCACCTTCAATGCGGGCGATTACCCCATGCCTCCTGTGAACAATAATGCGATTACTTACGCACCGAATACGTATCCGCAACTTATGAATACCAGTGCTTTACAGCCTCTGCCTGCTGGCGGAAGCGAGCAATTTAATCCGTATGCCAGTTCGATTCCTGTCGAACAAAACATCCCGAGTATGGGCATCCCGAGCAGTTCGCCCACCCGTGAAATCGACGGGCTTTTAGGAGATACCAACGCCATGATTGCTCAAGGCAATCAGGTGGAGCAGTTTACGCAACAGTACGCCGCTCAAGAAGAGCAACTACGTCAACTGCAAGCCCTTCAAAGGCAACAGCAGGCCGTTCCGCCTGATTTAACCCAACAGTATTACCAGCAATCGCAAGCCATTTCAAATACCTATCAGCAGGGGCAACAGCAACCACAATCTAGCAGCAGCAACGTGGACGGCTCTTCACTTCCCTCTGTAGCTAAAAAAGGTATTTCTCAATACGGCGATATCATCAAGCGTGAAGCGGCGAAGAATGGTATTCCCGCAAGCTTACTCGCAGGTTTAATTTTGCAGGAATCAGCGTTTAATCCCACGGCAGGATCTGGTGCAGGGGCGAAGGGGCTCGCCCAACTTATGCCGGGTACCGCCAAAGAGTTAGGCGTAAGCGATGTTAACAATCCAGAGCAAAGCATCGCTGGGGGAGCCAAGTACTTAGGGCAGATGTTCCGTAAATATAACGGTAACACAACACTTGCCCTAGCCGCTTACAATGCTGGTCCTGGTGCGGTTGATAAAGCAGGTAAGAAAGTGCCACCTTATAAAGAAACAGAGCATTATGTACAGGTCGTGCAAGAAAATGAAGCCAAGTTCCGAAGTGCAGGATTCGCCTAGGATTTTCTAGTGAAGTGCGACAAAATCAGATAAAACGCTATTCATGCGTGGGATCCACGAGGGATGTAAAAAATAAGCACCCTCTCGCTTGACGACTTGCCCTTGGGCTATTTTTTCAGCCAGTAAGGCTTCAACCTGCTTCCATAATTCGGGCGAAGGACAGGCGTCTTTCAAGGAGGACGCCGTCACACCTGCTTGCGTTAAACGCAAGCCGAATATCAAGAGATTCTCAAACCGTTCGACATCGCTCACCGCCTCTTCTTCGGTAATGTCTGACACTTGCGAAAAAGCCGTATACGCCTTTAAATCACTTGGCACACTGTATCGTGTGGGATGCACATAGCCATGAGCCGAAGGTCCAAAGGCAAGCACATTTTTTTGTTGCCAATACGCCAAATTGTGACGACTTTCAAAGCCTTCTTTCGCAAAGTTAGACGCTTCATATCGTTGAAAGCCATGTTCTAAGAGGTAATCCACCGCCCATTCGTAAAAGGTCACATGCTCCTCATCCGTTGGTAAAGGGTAATGCTTGGGGGCTTTTTTCGCCAAGGTTTCAAGAGCCGTGCCTGCTTCAAGTTGTAAACCATAGATGGAAATATGCTGAATCGGTAGATTGCAGGCTTCTTTCACCGTCGCTTGCCAAGACGCCAAAGACTGCGTCGGAATACCGTACATGAGATCCACACTGATATTCGCTGATTGCCCCATTGCATGGGCCAATTCGTAGATGCGTGCTTTTGCGGTTTGAGCGTTGTGCCTTCGACTCAATTTTTTTAATTCATCATCATTTAGTGATTGCACCCCCACGCTAAAGCGATTGATGCCAGCTTCAAGGTAAGCGTCTAGGGGGCTTTGGGTGTCATCAGGGTTGAGTTCAAAGGTAATTTCACAATCCGAAGAAAAGGCTTGAAAGGCTTGGATTCCTTGAAGGAGCTCCCCCACTTGGGATGCCGACAACAAACTAGGCGTGCCTCCCCCAAAATAGACGGTGTGGAGCGGTGTTTTTAAAACGTCCGTCTCTAAAGCCATAAAGCGATCAAAGATTTCTCGTTTTAAAGCATCGACGTAAGCCGAGATACCCCCGTGCTTTTCAAGCTCCAAGTAAAAATCACAATAAACACACCGAGACTTACAAAACGGAACATGAATATAAAGATGCTCAATCCCTTGATGGTTTAGCGGCATCTAAAACGGGAGGTCATCTTCAGTCAGAAAGTCGTCCGCTGAAAGCGTATTCAAGTTCACAGCAGGAGCAGTCGCCACTGCTTGAGCGGTTTGTCCGCCATAGCCAGCGTCTTGCTGGGGAGCGTCATAAGACGCTTGTGCATACGCAGGTTGCTGTTGAGGAGCAGGTGCATAGCCGGCTTGATTATTGTAAGCACCTTGTTGTTGAGATTCAGGTTGCACGTAAGTAGGCAAAGCAGGCAACTGGTGAATCTGTTGAGCGTCCACTTCAAACATCTTTTTCGTGACGCCTTCAGGGGTCGTGACCGAATTGATTTGTAAACGACCTTCCACATGCAAGATGGCTCCAGCGGGGAGCTTTAATACAGCGTCAGACAAACCACGCCAACACAAGACTTTCACCACCAAGTTAGGGGTTTCTTGGTTGCGACGAGGAGGCATTGGGACAGAAATCTGTAAAATGCTTACACCTGCGTTGTTTTGCGTAAAGCGTTTTTCAGGGGCTTGAAGCAAGGTGCCTGATATAGTGATTCGTGCAAATGACATAGTAACATCCTCAAAAGCTAAAAGGGATTAAAGCAAAGCGACTAGGAAGCTAAGCCACACTTATTCGGCGTGGGCTTCTTCTTGGAAGTTGCCTTCTTCAGCACCGTCTTCAGAACGAGGACGACGAGGAGGACGACCGCCTTCACGGTTGTCACGGCCACCACGACCACCGCCGCCGCGACCACTACGCATTTCACGAGGTTCACGACCCGTAACAGGCGTAACGATAAAAGGCTTGCTGACATCTAAATCATCGTTGCGTAAAATAACGACACGAATCAATTCTTCGTTTAAGTTTAAAATGGCGGTTAAAGGCTTAATAGAAGCACCTTCGGCTTCAAAACCCACAACAGCAATCAAGCCTTCACGAGACTTTTGGATTTCGTAAGCCAATTTTTTACGACCGACTTTATCAATGCGGAAAATTTTGGCATTGTTATTTTTAAAGTCGCCTTCAACTTTGCTAAGAACGCCGTCGAGTCCTTCATTTTCAAAGTTGGATTTAAAAATAAGGAGGGCTTCGTATTTATTGTAGTTAGTCAAGGATTGAATCTCCAATTTTACAAGAGTACTATAGTAAACGTATATGACGATGTTAAGACTGTATTCAACAGACTAAAACAAACGAAAGAAAATAACAAGCGTTTTTGAAAGAATGTTACGTTTACCTGTTTAAACCCAAAAAGAGATTCTACATTCAGAGATTCACCGCACCCCCCTGCGTCACTTGTTACTTGAATCCGCCAAATAAATAGCAAAATCTTCAAATGGTTGCACCAGCAGACGTCCAAGCACTAAATCCGAGCGGGTGAGCGTACTGCGAATCCCCGAGCGATTTTGCGGACGTCGTGGCAAGGAATGATGCGACGAGGTGGGTCAAAAAGGGG
>JBKDRU010000017.1:0-1588 GCA_046341215.1 Vampirovibrionales bacterium
TCCTAAAGGTGAAGATTCACTTCGTGAATAAGAAGGTTTCTGCCCCTCCCTCCCGTTCCGAACCACGAGTTTTAATTTCTCGTATTGAACTAAGGAACGAGTTGGTTTCTCAACATCTTGCCGACAACGCACTAAATGCGAGGCTTCCGAGACATTTTGCGGACGGCAGGAACGAAGGGAAAGCGAGAGGGGTGGGATTCTTAAGGGAGGGGGGCGACCAAGACCCTCCCTCCCTGAAGCGCATTTAGAGGTGTCGGAGAACCTTTGTGCGTCCAAAGGTCTCTGACAGCACCAGCTATAAAAACAAACGAGAAACCCAAGCACCAGCGTTAAAAGGGGGCTAAAAATCCAAAATCAGGAGAGGGTTAACCCTTAGACACCCCCGCATCTAAACCTCTGTATAAGGCAAACTCAATATCTATAAAAATATGATACAATCATAATGTTGAGACAGATAGGATTTTCTGCATGGAATGGCGAGGATTTATTAAAGAAGAGGTACTCAGTTATTGCAATAATACTGGGCTTAGAACCTTCACCCTAAAAGAATTCTTGACACCTGAGCTTGTTGGAAAATGTCAACAGTTTTTTCCTGAAAATAATAATCCCGAAGCAAAGATTCGTCAACAATTACAACAGTTAAGAGATAAAGAACAGCTGATTTATTTTCATAGCGAAGCGCGCGGCACCTACACGCTACTAGAAGAAAATGCACTAGAAGCCGAAGTAGAACCGATGTATCATTCTATTATTAAAGAAGTGAAAAACCCTATAAAAAAAGAGTATTTACGAGAAACATTTGCAAGAGACTATGGCTGGGTCAAAATGGCAAAAGAGATTTTGGGCACCCACTGTTTATGTCCTTCTTGTTCAAACACCTTTCAAAAGCCCGATGAAACGTCTTACATTGAAGTTCATCATATTAAATCACTTTCTCAAGGAGGTGAAGATGCTTTGTGGAACTTAAGCACGTTGTGTGCGCATCACCACCGTATGGCACATTTCGCAAAAAAAGAAGTGTGTGATTCATTAAACCAAGACTTACTCGGTATTACCCAAAGTATCTTGAAAAGTAAACAGCTGGCGTGATTCTTTGAAGTATTGTATTTTAAGCAAACGACGAATGGCTATCTCTTCCAGATACTCACGGTTTTGGTCAATGCCAATGAAGTTGCGTCAGTGTTGCAAGGCGACTAACCCTGTCGTACCACTCCCGCAAAAGGGGTCAAGCACCACGTCACCCTTTAGGCTACTGGCAATCACAATGCGTCTTAACAGCAGTTCAGGCTTTTGCGTCGGGTGTTTACCGTAAGCTTTTTCGTGGGGCTTGTGCGTGCCACTGGCCCACACGCTTCGCATTTGTTTTTCAGGTTTTTTAATAAAATCGTATTCATGCCACACGCCGTTTTTCATTAAGTCGTAATTAAAGGTGTGCTTGGCGGTTTTGCTTTTTCTCGCCCAAATCAGCGTTTCATGGCTGGCGGTAAACATACGGCAACTGAGGTTGGGGGCGGCGTTGGGCTTAAACCAGGCGACATCGTTAATGACGTGCCAGCCTTCGAGTTGTAGGGCGAACCCGCAAGCGTAA
>JBKDRU010000018.1:0-43922 GCA_046341215.1 Vampirovibrionales bacterium
GGGAAGGACGCATTGCGTTTCTCCTCCCCTTCGTCCCCCCGTGAAAATACCCCCTGAATCCCCACCTCCTCGCCCTATCGCTGTTCCTGCCGTCCGCAAAATGTCTCGGAAGCCTCGCATTTAGTGCGCCGTCGGCAGGCCTTCTGCCCTGTCCCCTCTCCCAGAGGGAGAGGGTTGGGGTGAGGGTCCTGAGATGCTCAGTTGTCGCTGGTGATGTCAGAGACTTTTGCGTTAGCACAAAAAAAGTGTGACGTTGTTTTATGTAACCATGCACGTTTAAAAAGAATGTGTTTCGTGTAAGTTTATACGTAAGTGTTTCAGTCGAAAGGAACCGTTTATCATGTTAAGGTCTGTTACCCCCACCAACAACTTTAGTAAAGTAAGTACCCCTTCTGTATCAAATCAGCGTCAGGGAGCTGGTACAACAAGGTTTCTTGAAATACAACTAGCCTTTAAGAAATTGAATGACCTAAATCGTGACACAACAAACCGTTCACGCGCCGTTCTGCTGAGACTAATGAATCAACTTTGGAAAATTCAAGGAGATATAGCGGGGAGTCGCGTAATTATTAGTAGATTCGGCAATCTCGATAAGGGTCAACGTCAGTCACATTTGGGAAAGTATCCACCAGGTAGTCCTGTTCGAAGTTTCTTACATGAGCTAGATAGTCCAAATTTTGACCAGAAAGATTTAAATAGGCGTTATGATGAACTTGCACGCGCAGTATCACAATTACTAGACAACCTACATAGCGAACGTGAGGCTCTACCCTATGAACGCGAGAGCTTGGGCCGTCGCGTCTTAAGATTCTTTTCCCCCGCGAACCGAACCTAAGCACACGTTTTCAGCCGTCCTCTTCAAGCACACCTAAAGAAAATAAGGCTTCTTTGGCGGCTTCTTGCTGAGCCGCCTTCTTATTTTTGCCCATCCCACGACCCAACAGTTCCCCGTTGATGCTCACCCCAATTTCAAAAACACGGTTATGAGACGGCCCTGATTCGCTCAACGTATGATAATCAGGCAAGCCCAAGCCTTCGCCCTGCGAATATTCTTGCAAGACGGCTTTGAAGTTGTCCTTCGTTTTGTTGAGATCCACTTCGGTGATCAGTTCCACCATTAAGTCGTCTAATAAGCGTTGAATATCTGGCATCTTGCCGTCTAAAAATAAGGCACCCAACAAGGCTTCAAAGGCACACGCCAAACTTGAGGTCTTTTCAGCCCCCCCACTTCGACGCTCACTGGCTCCAAACACCATGTAATCACCCAGTTGAAGTTCTCTGGCGAGTTCAGCGAGTGTGGCGTCACTGACAATGACGGCACGGATTTTGGTTAAATCCCCTTCACGATACTCAGGGAAACGGTCAAACAAGATCTGGCTGATGCACAATTTTAAAACGGCATCGCCCAAGAACTCAAGGCGTTCGTAATTGTCCGAATCGGCGGATTTGTTTTCGTAAGTATACGAACTATGCGTCAAGGCTTGATGATACAAGCCATGTTGTGTTGTGGGACTCAAGCCCAGTAGGCTCAATAATTGATCAATTTCATATTGTCTTGCTTGAGAACAGGTAAAAGCCGTCGATGTCATATAAAATACCGTCTTCCTTCAACGCATTAAAATCGAATGTTAAATTCCAGTAACTTCTGCCCAAAGGTCATCAATTCTTTCCAAATGCCTTCGTGATGCACCACCCAATGGATGTAGTAATACGCCATGGGAATTGAAAAAATATAGCTGTCCATACGATCTAAAAAACCGCCATGCCCCCCGAGCAAAAAGCCCGAATCTTTAATGCCTGCTTCTCGCTTGAGCTTGGATTCCACTAAATCCCCAAGAGCCGCAGAAATAATGACTAGAGTCGTCATAATAAAGGCATGTTGTAGGGAAAATCCAATAAAATAGGCATACGCCAAACCAACGAAAACCCCTGTCGCAAGCCCCCCTAATGCCCCTTCTTGGGTCTTTTTAGGACTCAATTCAGGGTACAGTAAATGCCGACCTAATGCTTTACCAAAATAATACGCCCCTACATCAGACGCGATAATCACCAAAAGCACCCATACTATGTAGTACAAGCCATCTTGTTGCAGAAGTGCTTCGCCCGCCACGACACCTTCACCCCTTAGGAGTATCGTATGCACAGGCAAAACGCCTAAGTAAAACAGGGTGAACAAGGTCGCACTTAAATCCACAAAGGTACGACGGGGCTGGTGAAAGAGCCATTGAAAGGATGCCACCGTGGTCGCGAGCATCATGACTGCCCACATCCAACCGAACTTGTTATGGGCGTGTGCCAACAACACAAAACAGACTAAGGAGGTGTAATAAATCGTAGGCGAGACAAATACCTTTTGAGCTTTCAACAACGTTTTCAGTTCTTGAAAGGCAAAGCTCATCGCCACAAAAAAGCCGACGCTTAAAAACCAGCCTCCAAAAGCGACCATCATCACAAAAAATGCACCCAGCAAAAGCCCCATTTTGACACGCCCTTTTTTAGACGTCGTGGGGGTTGGGATGTTTCCCGTCACTTGAATGGAATCGTCGTTGGGAGGGGGGGTAAACATGCCCTAGATTTCCATAATTTCCGCTTCTTTAGCGACCACAATTTGATCGATTTCCTTAATGAAGCTGTCCGTTTTCTTTTGAATGCTGTCTTGATGCCCACGGATTTCGTCTTCAGAAATGCCGTCGGTTTTTTCAAGCTTTTTCAACTCATCCATCGCATCCCGACGCACATTGCGAATGGCGACTTTGCCTTCTTCGCCGACTTTGCTAACGGTTTTACAGGTTTCTTTACGACGCTCAGCAGACATCGGCGGGGTAGAAATACGAATCACAGCACCGTCGTTATTGGGTGTTAAACCCAAGTCGGATTTGGCGATGGCTTTTTCGATTTCAGCGAGGATGCTTTTATCGTAAGGTTGAATCACAATGGTAACACCATCTGAAACGGAGACGTTGGCGGTTTGACGCACAGGCGTGGGCGTGCCGTAGTAGTCGACCATCACACGGTCGAGCAAGCTAGGGTTGGCACGACCTGAACGCAGGGTAGCGAGTTCGTTTTGGGTTGCTGCAATGGCTTTTTTCATGCGTTCTTGGGCATTGGCAATAATTTCAGAGGCGGACATAGAAGGCTCCTTTTCACAGGGGGTAAGATGTTAAACTATGGTACTATCTTAACATAAAGTGTTTAAAGATTAACCTAAGTTTTGGAAAGAGTTCAGAATAAGGATGCTTCAAGTTCAAAATATAAAACGCCCTTTATTCGTTTTAGCAAGCCTTGCATGTGCGAGCCTTGCCTTGTTTGCGATGATGCCTCCCGTACTGGTGATGTTCAAGCAATATGCGTTGTACGATCAAGTCATGGCCTTTTTTGCTCAATCTTGTCATCAACAATCGACACGATGCTTTTGGTGGGCGGGCTTTCCTATGGCGATTTGCGGACGCTGTTTGGGGATTTACTTAGGGGTGGGGTATGCGTTTTTGCGTCAAGCGTTTGAGCAAGGTATCACCTGGAAAATGACGATGCTTTTGCTCTTTTTAGGCGTATGTGATAAAATAATTGAAACATTTTGGGGGATACCAACCTTATTGATTCCATGGGGCAATGAAATTCGTTGCGTTTCAGGGTTTCTAGCAGGTTATGCCGTTATGATGTTACTATTTAAAAGCACCTATTGGGGTGTAAATCAATTCAGGAGATTAAAGACATGAGTTTTTCGTTAAAGCGTGTGCAAGCCATTACCTTAGCGGTTTTAGTCTTAGGTGTTTCAGGTGTGTTTCAAGCCTTGCCAGCTTTGCAGTCTGCGGTTGCCGAACAAGCCACGGCTGTAAAAACAGTGAAGTTACCTGGGGGATCACCTGTTATCTTAAGACTAACGGAAACCGTCGATGCCAACGAAGTGACAGCAGGTCAGCAAATTGCGTCACAAGTTGTGCAAGATGTTAAGTCAGGAAATACTATTGTCATTAAAGCAGGCACATTGGCTTTGGCTCAAGTTTCTAAAGCAGACAAAAATGGAATGCTTGGGCAAGCAGGAGAATTGATTATTTCTGATTTTTACACAACTAGTGTGGATGGTTCACGTATTCCCCTCATGGCAACCTTGAGTGCCACAGGTAAAGATAAAATGCCTCTTGCGATTGTTGGTGGTTTTTTATGTTTATTTCCTTTATTGATTAAAGGGGGTAAAGCCATTATTCCTTCAGGTACGCAAAAAACCGTTTACACCGCAGCGGATGTCACCATTTCTTTATAAGAAACGCTTGCGTTCAAATCTTTTCAACAAGAGAGCCTTCTTCGGGAGGCTCTCTCTTTGGTATTTTTTTCCCCTATGAAGAAATGTAAACAATCGGGCAATTATTAAGGCAAGCTTAACTTTATTAGACTACGTATTATCTAATAGACGGAATATTGCCTTTTTATGATCTATGGACAATCCACCTATCCAGCTTTCCCCATGACAGGGGCGTACCCTCCGCCGATGTTTAGCTTTCGCTATCAAGGCAACCGTCCTTTCACGCCTATGAATGCTACGATGTATGGTTCTCGCAATGCGGGGTTCCCGCCGAACTTCCAAAATACATGGCAAGCCCCTACCTCCTATCGCTTCCCAACGAGCAACAATTTTAATACGTACAATCCTTACCAAGCACCGCCACGCCCCATGTTTCCGCCGACGAATACGCCTGTGCAAGGCATCGCTGTTGGTGAGCCGAATCCTTCCGCACCCGATGGATTTCAGCTTCCTGTGCAAAATACAGGCGACACGAATGGCGATTATTTGAAATCTTTGATCAATAACCTGGATTTAACCAAGCAACAGTCCGACGCTGTACAAGCTTGCTTTGTTCGTTCAGGGTTTAACAGCATCGTCAAAGCCATTCGGGACGACGACCCCAACGGTTGGTTGTTGAATAAAGTCAACCAAACCATTCAGGCAGATCCTCGTACCGGGAACTTCACGTTTAATTGGGCAAACGGTCAAAAAATGACGATTACCAAAGCTCAAATCGATCAATTGCGTGCCACAGAATACCAAGGCAAACCTGCCGACAATTTAATGCTGGCGACTGAAGCCGCATGGTTTCAAGCCCACCCTAATCAAAAAAAGACGGGCGGTTACTCTCACGATTTCTACAAAGAACTATTTGGACTCGATTCGGGTTACATGCCCATGAGTAGTTCTGCCTTAGAAACCGCCAAGCAAAAAGGCGTGGTCAGCACTGTTTCAGCTCATTCCAACTTAGGCACCTTCCATGCGTGGAGCTTGGATTATGAAGGGTCTACATGGGATTTAAACAATTCCGATATAAAAGGTGGCTTTAAAAACTTGCCTCAAACCCAAGGCATGAAGAATGTCGATTTGAATGATGCTCAATTACGGCAAGCCCTTTTAGGTGATAGGGACGCTTATATCAGCTACTTCAAGATCCCTGCTTAGATTGAAAGGCGTCTGGCGTCAAAAAGCTAAGCTGGCGTTGCACATACTTACCTAGTAAGTCGCCTTCGTAATGCAAGAAATCACCCACGGCTAAATCCCCAAGCGTCGTATGACTTAAGGTGTGCGGAATGATACAACAGCTAAAGCTGGTGGCATCCACCGTATTGACGGTTAAACTAATGCCGTTTAAGGCAACACTGCCTTTTGGCACAAATAACGCTTTTTCTTCATTGGATTCAGGTAAAGCAATCGTCCAAATCGAACATTCGCCATCGGGCTGGATGCCTTTGACTTCAAGGCATCCGTCGACATGCCCTGTGACATAATGCCCGCCTAAAGGACTCGTGGGCAATAACGGCAATTCCAAATTAAGGCGACCACCTAGCGTGATGTGCTGAAACTGCGTACGAGCCAAGGTTTCGGACGATAACGTCACCTCAAACGTTTGATGATCGTCCAGCACATGAAAGGCGGTTACCGTGGTGCAACAGCCGTTTAAGGCAATGCTCGCCCCAAGTGTCAAGGGGCTTTCAAGTAAAGGGGCGTTTATTTTGAGATGCACGCCTTTATCGACAGTGGTTACACCGACGACTTGCCCGATACCTTGAATGAGTCCTGTAAACATGGCTTAGACCGCAACAGGGCTTTGAAAGTCGATGAATTCAGGCGTCACCAACGTGGGGATGATGCCTTTTTCGTAGCCTTCTTTGAGCATTAAGGTGACGGCTTCACGGATTTCAGGGGTAATCGACAGCGTTAAATCGTTGACGTACATGCCGACGAATTTGTCCGTTTTTTCTTCAGGCAAGTCTCGGGCGTATTCTTGGCAACCTGCCAGTGTTTCGGCACGGTTGTCTAATCCCCATTTCACGGAACGATACAAGACACGGCAGATTTTTTGGATCAGCTCATCGCCTAAGTCACGACGAATGCCGTTACAACCCAGTGGTAAAACGAGTCCTGTTTTTTCAAACCACCATTCGCCCAAGTCGACGATTTTGTGCAAGCCTTCTTCGGTGTAGGTCACTTGGCTTTCATGAATGACCAAACCTGCAATGACATCACCGTTTAAAACAGCTTGGGGGATGTCGTCAAAATGCACTTTCACCGTAGGTAGTTCAGGGCAGTACAATTTTAAAAATAAGTAGGCGGATGTCTGCTCGCCAGGGATCGCCACAGGCTTGCCCGATGCCAAGACTTCTTCGAGGCTCATCGGCGTTTTCGCCACAAGCACAGGACCGTATTGCTCGCCAATCGAAGAGCCGACAGGGAAAATGGCGTATTGCTCGTGCAAGTATGCATAAGCGTGATAGGAAATCGCTGAAAGTTCGTAAGTACCCACCGCGGCTTCACGATTGAGGGTTTCAATATCCTTTAAGACGTGTTCAAAGGTCAAACCTTCGGTGTCGACTTTATGTTGAGCCAAGGCGTAAAACATAAAGGCATCGTCGGCATCGGGGCTGTGGGCGACTCGAATCGTGGTGGGGTAAGACATGGGGGGACTCCTCAATTTAACTAGTATCCTTATTAAACCGCTAATACGGCTTTTTGACAAGTGAACTTTGTCAGCCGTCTTACTCCCTCCCCTTTAAGGGGACAGGACTTTTTTCTATACTTGATAGTTTGGGGGGGGTTGATGTATGATAGATAAATCGTCATCCCCTTATTTAGAAAGAGATGCCCTTCATGGATTTAAATATTGCACAACTTCAAGCCCTTGCCGATTTGGCTCGTGAAAAAGACCTTGCTGAAATCACTATTACCGACGGTGACAAAAAAATCACCATTAAAACCCCTGCGTCTGTGTCGCATACCATTCACCAAGTGGGAGGATCTGCCCCTACTGTAGCGACGGCTCCTGTTCTGGCCGCACCGAGTGTTGCCCCTACTGCTTCGGCACCTGTTGCTCCAGCGGCACCTGTGGAAGATGCCTCCTTGCATACGGTGACTTCACCGATGGTCGGCACCTTCTATTCAGCCGCCAGTCCTGAATCGCCTGTTTTTGCCCCTAAAGGGTCGACGATTACGGTCGGGCAAACGATCTGTATTTTAGAAGCCATGAAGCAAATGAACGAACTTGAAAGCGATGTGGCAGGCACGATTGTGGAAGTCCTCATCAGCAACGGGCAACCTGTTGAATACGGACAAGCCTTATTTAAAATCAAGCTGGCTTAACGTTTTTCAGCTTGGCTACGCTTGTTTTGCTTTGTCGTTTTTTCGTATGTACAGTGACGACACGGTCTTCTTGAGCCACAGTTTTTACGCCTTTATTGCTTGGCAATAAGCGATGACGCATGGGTTCAAAGTCTCGTTGAGCGGTCTCATAATCGGTGTGACGACCAATATCAAGCCAGTAGCCGTCGAACTTGTAGGCTCTTACCGTGTGGGTGTCGTTCATCAATCGGGTGACAAGGGTGTCGATGCCGCAAAACTCACCTTTGGGAATGTACTGCACCACCGACTTATTCAGGGCGTGAATCCCCATACACACGGAATGCACAAGGGTGGGCTTTTCTCTAAAACCTGCGATTTCATTCGTATTATTCACAAAATCCAAGATGCCAAACTCAATTTGCGTGGTGCGTTGAAAGGTCGCCAACGTCGCCACGGCTTTATTGTGGATGTGTTCTTCCATAAGGGCTTTGAAGTTTAAATCGGTGACAATATCGGCGTTCATCACCAAGAAGTTTTCGGGCAATTGGGGTAAAAATGCCAAGGGTCCTGCGGTGCCTAAGGGGGAATCTTCAAAGGTGTAGTCGATTTGAATACCGAGCTTCTGCCCTTCGCCAAAATGGGCGTGAATGAGTTCCGCCATATGCCCAACGCACAAGGTGACTCGCTTGAAGCCGTAAATTTTAAGTTGTTTAATAATCAATTCTAAAATGGGGATGTTGCCTAATGGCACTAAAGGCTTAGGCAATTTGTCCGTAAATGGACGTAGGCGAGTGCCTTTGCCTCCTGCTAAAATGACGGCATGCCATGTGTGGTGTATTGACGCATCTTTCATAAGCGGTTTGTTCTCCCTCACTCCCTTGCATGGGGAGCTTACATTCTATAAGTGTAACGATTTTTCAAAAGCCTTGACGGTTTTTCCAGTGAAAACCCTTTTATAGAATGACAAAGTCGACGAGAAAAAAGATGATGCTTAAGGTGCAAAAAATCACATCAAAAGGAGACGTTTCAATGTGGACGCTTTGGAATAGTCTGTTTTTTGGATCTTTTCAGATGAAAGGTGTGATGTTTAACTCGTTGCACCAGCAGGCGTCCAAGCACTAAATCCGAGCGGGTGAGCGTACTGCGAATCCCCGAGCGATTTTGCGGACGTCGTGCAAAGGAATGATGCGAGGAGGTGGGTCAAAAGGGGGAGGATTTTTAAGGAGGGGGAAATGAGGGAGGAGAAACGCAATGCGTCCTTCCTTCCCCCTCCTTAAACCGCCTTTGGGGGTTTGGGGAGTCTTTGGCGGCACAAAGACCCCCAAGCACCAGCTCAAAACGGAGTTAAAAATCAATCTTAATTCTAAAATACGTCAAATATTATGTCGCTTGAGTAAGACGGCGGATCCCAAACCTATGCCAATACTAATTGTTGCTACCCCATACGGACGTGACTCGTCGCCTTCGGCGTGTAAACGATGAGCCAACGTACAGACCGTTCGTAAGGCGGTGGCACCCATAGGCGAACCCAAAGCAAGGGAAGAGCCTCTTCTATTGATGCGTTCATCTGTAAAAGCATCCAAACCTAAAGCATCACACTGCAAGAGATACGCCGAAGCAAAGGCTTCATGAAACTCAAAAGAAGCGACTTCATCAAGGGTTAAGGCGTGTTTTTTGAGCAGTGCGTTCAGAGCCTCTAAGCCTGCTAAGGGCATGGCATCAGGGGGGCTGGCGATTTGAACTATATCCACCAACTCAATGGCGACGTTTGCTTGATAGAGATCTTCACAAAAAGGAGCCTGTCGTAAGGAAAGCACGGCGCCTGCCACGCCATCCGCATAAGGAGCCAAATGAGCAGGCGTGTGGATGCCTCCTTCTCTGACAGGCTTTAAACGGCGGAGCATTTCAGCATTTAAATCAGGACGCACGCATTCATCTCTCTCTAAAAGTAATGCCCCCTGATTATCGTAAAGAGCCACGCATTCCCGACGAGTATGGGCTTGATGTTCAACAGCTCGTTGATGCGATTGTAAGACAACGGCATCGAGCTTTTCAGGAAGGAGCTCTTTGCCCATGACATCCGCATGATGCAACATCGAACGCCCTGCGACACTACCTTCACGTTCTTCAAATGCAGGATGCCTAAACCGCCACCCAAAGGTGCTATCTTCCCAAGCAGCCTTGGGGTCAATATGCGGCGGCAAGCACGCCAATGGCGAACGCGTCATTTGTTCAACACCGCCTGCCCAAAGGGTTTTAGCTCGTTGTGTTTTTAATTGCAACCACGCATATTCTAAGGCGTGGGTACTGCTTCCGCAAAGGCTATTAAGGGTGACGGCTGGGGTGATTTCGGGCAAGTCTGAAAGCAAAACCGCCAAACGTGCGATATTACGGGAATCTTCACCTGCTTGATTGGCACAGCCTAAGTACACGCCTTCAGGATGAAAACGTGCCTGATGATTCAAAAGTTGCACGACCAAGTCGTCTGCTCGCAGGGGGCTTAAGGCTCCCTTGTACTTGCCTAAAAAGCTACGATGTGTGGCGTGTATCCAAATAGATCTAGGCATGAAGGGCTTTCTGTAAAGTATTGTAACAGTTTGTTTAAAATAGCTTAAGTTTCATCAGAGCCTGCCGAAACGGTTGATAGGAAGAAACTCTTTATTTATATTATAGACGCTATATTTTCAGACGCACTATTTTATTGGGAATATTCAGAGACACTATCATTTAATAGACAGGAAGAAACACATCGATATGATTAATATTGGTTCACCAAGCGTGACGGCTTTAGAAACTAGCCCCACTCGTTCAACCTTATCTTTAAACAACAACCCTTTTCAAAGTACCAGTACTACTTTACAACCCAGCAATCAAATAACCTTAGCGGAATTGGCTAATTTTTCTCATACAGGAGCTTCGCCTGAAGACTTGTTTGGAGTAGCGAATGGACTAAAAGATCTTTCTAGCTTGGCTAGAACCACGACCTTGAAAAAAGCAGGAACCGAAACGACGGAGCCTGCTCCTGCTGAACTTAAAGAAGCCCCTGCGGTTAAACCCAGCACTGTGGCTTCGATCGACAAGACGGCTCCTCCGCCTCAAGCCCCTCCGACGACTAAAACAGAGGTTTCAGCAGCTGATGCTTCTAAAGATGCAACGGGGACATTCGTCAAAGACATCGCTTTAGATCTCTTTAAAGGCGAGGGGGTTTCTAAAACTTTTGCAGATTTACTAGGCGTAAAATCTCCTGCGGAACCCACAAGCATGCCCCAAACACCTAAAGCATCCTTGGTTCCAGGGATGGATAACGCCACCTTGGGTTCAATCACTAAAACCTTTAGCTTGGGCGAAACCCCAAGTAGCGTCAATGATTTCTTGGTAAATCCCCTAGGGCAAGTCAATAAAGTGATGAAAGGGCAAGCTATTTCTGAAGGCGATATTTTTGCCCCTGTCAACGACGGCTTAGCCCGTGATGCAGGTTTGGATCCTGCTATGAAAGCCGCTTTAGCCCAAGAACGCGAAGCCAACAAGTCGAAAAACAGCCAATTTGGTAATACGCCTTACGCATCCGTCAATCTGAAGAAACAAGCGTTCTTAGAACTCGCCCGTCACGATCCTGCAGGAGCGTTGGCACTGCAAGCTGAAGCCGTCAAGAAAGAAGAAAAAAAGGCCGCCAAGTAGAGCTATTTATAGGCATGAAGGGCTTTCTGTAAAGGATTGTAACAGTTTGTTTAAACAGGCTCAAGTTTAATCAGCACCTGCCGAAACGATTGTTAGGAAGAAACTCTTTATTTATATTATAGACGCTATATCTTCAGACTCATTATTTTATTGGGGACATTCAGAGAAATTATCATAAATAGATAGGAAGAAACATACAGAGATGATTACTATTGGTTCACCAAGCGTGACGGCTGTAGATACTAAATCTACTCCTTTAACACCGCATTTAGACAGTACCACATCTTTTCAAGATTCCACCAGTGCTTTAACGCCGAGTAAAACAATGACTTTGGCGGAATTGGCTAATTTTTCAAATACAGGTGCTTCTCCAGAGGCCTTGTTTGGAGCAGTTAATGGAACAATAAATCCTTCAAGCTGGACTACATCTTCTGCTTCGCAAACAAAAGGCCCTGCAAGTACTGAAGATAAAACAACAAGCTCTTTGGTTCCCGGTATGGATAACGCCACTTTGGGTTCAATCACTAAAACCTTTAACTTGGGGAATCAATCCAGCAGTGTCAATGATTTTCTCGCCAAGCCTTTAGAACAAGTGACTGCATTAATGAAAGGTAAAACTATTTCTGAAGAAGAGATTTTTTCGCCTGTAAACCAAGGACTCGAAGCCGATGCAGGTTTGGATCCCACCACCAAAGCGGCTTTAGCTCAGGAACGTAAAGACAGTAAATCCAAAATCAGCAAGTTTGGTAATACGCCTTACGCATCCGTCAATCTGAAGAAAAAAGCGTTCTTAGAACTTGCACGTCACGATCTTTCAGGAGCGTTGGCACTGCAAGCTGAAGCCGTCAAGAAAGAAGAGACGAAAACGGCAGTCAATGCAGCTGCACTTGCAGCAACAGAAAACAAAGAAGCACCCGCCCCCAAGCCTTCAGAGCCTTCAAAGTCTTCAGAGCCTTCAAAATCTTCAAAGTCTTCTAAGTCTTCAAAGTCTTCAAAATCTTCAGATTCGAAAGATGATGATAAAAAGAGCCCCAAAAAAGGGAAAAGGGATGTACTATCACTACTCGGAGGTCTCTTTGGTAGAAGGAAAGCTGGATAACGAACAATCACACAGCCGTCAGTCCAGTAAATAATGAGAAAAAAGCATCAATCAAATAACTCTAAAGAGAAGACATCATAAGATCTTCTCTCATCTGCTTTGAAATTAACTTCCCATAAACGTTCTGTTTTGTGTACAATGTACAAGGACTTAATGTTTATGGAAAGTATGGTTTAAAAAATGATTCAAGTGCAACGCAATAAGAATATCCGAAATTTTTGTATTATTGCTCATATTGATCACGGTAAATCCACGTTGGCAGATCGCTTGTTGGAGTTCACCAACACCATTGAAAAACGTATTATGCAAGAACAAATGCTCGATTCCCTTGATTTAGAACGGGAACGAGGCATCACTATTAAGCTCAACGCTGCTCGCATGGAGTTCACCTATGACGACACCGTTTATGTGCTGAACCTCATCGACACGCCTGGGCATGTGGATTTTAGCTATGAAGTGTCTCGATCGCTAGAAGCTTGTGAAGGGGCGTTGTTGGTGGTGGATGCCACCCAAGGCGTTGAAGCCCAGACGCTCGCTAACGTCTATATGGCCTTGGATGCCGACTTAGAAATTATTCCTGTCATCAACAAAATCGATCTGCCCAGTGCGGATGTGGAACGCGTCAAAAAAGAAATTGAAGACGTCATTGGCATTGACGCCAGTGAAGCCATTTTATGTTCTGCTAAAGCAGGTATCGGGATTGAAGAGGTCTTGCGAGCCGTGGTGGAACGCATTCCAGCCCCTGTCATTGAAGACGACAAGCCCACACGAGCCTTGGTCTTTGACAGTTATTTTGACAGCTATATGGGCATTATCGCCTATATTCGGGTCATTGACGGCGAAATCCGCAAGAACGACACCATCCACTTCATGCAAAACGGAAGATCTTACGAAGTGGCGGAACTGGGTACCTTGGTGCCTCCGCTAAAAATCAAGCGAGACATCTTGCATTCAGGCGAAGTGGGCTATGTCGCCGCTTCTATTAAAGAAATCGGTGCCTTGGTGGGTGATACCGTCACCACCAACCGTGCCAAAGCCAGCGAAGCTTTAGACGGCTATAAAGAAGCCATTCCCATGGTCTTTTGCGGGCTTTACCCTGCGGACAACGACGATTACAGCGAACTCAAAGAAGCCTTAGCCAAACTCAAGCTCAATGATTCTTCGATTACCTTTGAACCTGAAACCAGTGAAGCCTTAGGCTTTGGCTTTCGTTGCGGATTCTTGGGCTTACTGCACATGGAAATTATTCAAGAACGCATTGAACGAGAATACAATATCGGCATGATTCGCACAGCACCTAGCGTTATCTACAAGGTGCATACCATGAAGGGTGAAGTCTTGGATGTTTCTAACCCTGCTGAAATGCCCGATGCAGGTAAGCGTGATTTCATTGAAGAACCCTATGTTCATGTCAGTATTATGCTGCCTCAAGAATTTGTCGGTACCATGATGGAACTGGCTCAAGACCGTCGTGGGGAGTTCAAAAATATGAACTACATCGACGAAAAACGGGTCAGCTTAGAATATGAATTGCCTTTAGCGGAGATGGTCACGGACTTTTACGATCACCTTAAAAGCCGTTCCAAAGGCTATGCGTCAATGGATTACACCTTTTTAGACTATCGTCGTTCTAAGCTGGTGAAGTTGGATGTCATGCTCGCGGGCGAAGTCGTCGATGCCTTGAGTGTTATCATCCATGAAGACAAGGCGTTTTACATGGGTCGTGCGTTGACGGAAAAATTAAAAAAGCTCATTCCGAAGCAAATGTTTGAAGTGCCGATTCAAGCGGCGATTGGTAGCCGAGTGATTGCCCGAACCAACATTAAAGCCATGCGTAAAAACGTGCTTGACAAGTGCTATGGCGGGGATATTAGCCGTAAGCGTAAATTGCTTGAAAAGCAAAAAGAAGGCAAAAAACGGATGAAGGCGGTGGGACGTGTCGAAGTGCCACAAGAAGCCTTTGTTGCCGTTCTGAGTTTAGACGACGATTAGGGCGTGTGTTGTTCAAGTAGGCTATATTAAAGGCTATGAATCATAGAGCTTGCAAATCAAAGAGAAAGACTTTAGACGCTTCGGCGAGGCCTTTGACATGAATAGAGCAAGGTTCCACCACGCCGATCGCTCCGCCCGCTTCAAGAACGGTACCGTTTACTTCAACCTGACCTGTGGCGACATGTAGCCATACGGCTCGTCCTGATTCAAGTTCATACGTCACGGATTCGGCTTGAGACAAGTGAGTCCCCCATAACTGCACGTCTTGATGCACCTGTACCGAAGCTTCACGGCCGTCTTCAGACGCCAATAAGCACCAGCGGCCTGCTTGTGCCGAATCGCTAAAGGATTTCTGCTCATAGCTTGGGGTCAGTCCCTTCGTGTGAGGAATTATCCAAACTTGTAATAGCTGGACGTCTTGGGTTTGAGAGGGGTTAAACTCACTGTGGCGAATGCCCGTGCCTGCCGTCATGCGTTGTACATCGCCTGCTTGAATAAGCGAACCGTTACCGAGGCTATCTTTATGTTCAAGCTGTCCACTTAAAACAAGCGTAATGATTTCCATGTCGTGGTGAGGATGCGTTCCAAAACCACTGTTGGCTTTGATAATGTCATCGTTGATGACACGCAAATGCCCAAAACTCTGGTGGTCGGGGTCTTTATAATCCCCAAATGAAAAAGTATGAAAGCTGGTCAGCCAATCCAATTGGGTATGCCCACGATCTTTTGATGGTCGTAAAAGCGGACGAGGGGCTTGAATTAGCATGAAAGGGTTTACTCCGTTTTAGATGAAACGAGATATTTTACAATGAAATAATCTAGTGAATATTTGGCAGGTCCTGTGAGTAAAAGCACCAAGGCAATTATCCAATACACCAACGCCAATTCATAAGAAGGGGCGTGGGGTTCACTGGCGACAAAGGGATGCCCTGCTGGGAAGTGAACCAAGCCCATGGCAACGCTCATGGTCAGTAGAATGCCTAGACTCGCAAGCGGGGTGAATAGCCCTAGCACTAAGGCAATTCCTCCGCCAAATTCAGAAAACGCCGCTAAGGCTTGCAAAAGTGGGGGAATACCTGCTCCATCCAGCCAAGAAAAGGCGTGTTGAAACTTCGGGAAACCATGAAAAATAAAGGCGACACCGACCACGGCACGTAAAGCAAGCAAAGCGATGGAAAGCCTTGTATTTTCTAGTAAATAGGTTTGACGTAAGAAAGACATAGAGTTTCTCCTTTTCGTCTTTTAATTAGGCGTCTTCGCCATCCTCTTCAGGCGTCCCATCGGCGTCGAGCATCACAATTTTGGTGACATTGGCCACGGTATCACCCGAATCCAAGTTCACAATCCGCACGCCCGTGGCTTGGCGTCCTTGCTGGCTAATGCTAGACGCTGCCATACGAACGACCACGCCATTGGCGGTGGCAATCATCAATTCATGCGTATGATTCACCGTACACGTGCTAGACAGTCGACTGTCACGGTTCTTAAACTTGGTCGAAATCAAGCCAATGCCCCCACGAGCCTGCTTGCGGAACTCGCTGGCACGAACCAGCTTGCCGTAACCGTCATTGGTGATGAACAGAATCTCGGTCGTATCTTCCACGTTGTCGGCAGGTAACATACTAAACGAGCAAATCTCGTCGCCTGTGCGAAGCTTCATCGACGTCACCCCACGAGCGGTGCGTCCCATCGGACGCAAGTCGGTGGCTTGGAAGCGAATCGCCATACCCATTTTGGTGGAAATAAAGACGGTGTTAGATTCTTCCGCCGTTTTCACCCAGTTCAGCACATCGCCGTCTTCAAGGTTAATGGCAATCAAGCCGTTGCGACGAATGTTTTCAAAATTAGACAACTCAATACGCTTAATCCAGCCGTATTTCGTGAGCATCACCAAATAGGCGTTGTCGCTAAACTCAATCACAGGCACAACAGCGGTAATGCGTTCGTCTTGCTCTAGGGGCAAGAGGTTAATCAACGCCAAGCCTTTCGATTGACGACTGCCTTCAGGCAATTCGTAGACCTTCAGCGAATGAGCCACGCCTCGGCTGGTGAAGAACAACAAATGGTTGTGCATACCAGCGGTGAAAAAATGCGTGACATCGTCTTCTTCACGAGTCTTCATCGCCCCCTTGCCACGAGTGGCACGGTTTTGACGCTCAAAGGTATCCAACGGCACACGCTTAATGTAGCCTTTTTCGGTAATAAAGACCGCCATTTCATCGTTCGGCGTGAGATCTTCCATGGACATATCACCCTCATCAGGGATGATTTTCGTCACACGAGCATCCCCAAAGCGATCTTTGAGTTCAAGGAGTTCTTCTTTAATAATAGACAATACTTTTTGACGATCCGCCAAAATGGACTTATATTCTTCAATCGCCGCACGCAAGCTGTCGTATTCATTGGTAATCTTTTCACGCTCTAAGCCTGTCAAGCGACGCAACTGCATTTCTAAAATCGCATTGGCTTGCTCTAAATCTAAGCTATAGCGTTCAATCAAGCCCGCACGAGCAATCTCGGTGCTATTGGCGCCACGAATCAAGGCGATAATGGCGTCTAAATCACCCAAAGCGATCAATAAACCTGCTAAAATATGGGCTTTGGCTTCGGCTTTACGCAATTCAAACTTGGTGCGTTTGACGACGACATCCACACGATGCTCAATAAACTCGCTCAAAATATCCGTCATACACAATAAACGAGGCTGATTGTTCACCAACGCCAACATATTCACACCAAAGGTGGTTTGAAGCTGGGTGTATTTAAAAAGGTTGTTTTTCACGACATCAGGCTTGGCATCTCGCTTGAGTTCAATCACCAAACGCAGGCCGTCCCGATCGCTTTCGTTTCGCAAGTCACGGATGCCGTCGATCTTTTTGTCTCGCACGAGTTCGGCGATTTTCTCAGTAAGTGTCGTTAAATTAACTTGATAAGGAATCTCGGTGACGATAATGGCGGTACATTCTTGACGCCCTTTGCCTCCAGGGATTTGCTCAATGCTGACGACAGCTCGCATTTTTACGGATCCACGCCCTGTTTTAAACGCTTCACGGATGCCTGCGGTTCCGACAATTTGCCCACCAGTCGGGAAATCAGGACCTTTAATGTATTGATACAGACCGTCGTTGCTCATTTTAGGGTTGTCAATCATGGCAACCGTGCCGTCGATGACTTCGCTCATGTTATGAGGCGGAATGTTCGTCGCCATCCCAACCGCAATACCACCTGAACCGTTTAATAATAGCATCGGCAAGCGAGTCGGCAAAACGCTCGGCTCTTCTTCACTGCCGTCGTAGTTCGGTACAAAATCAACCGTATCTTGCTCAATATCTTGCAGAATCGGCACCGCAACGGCTTGCAACTTACACTCGGTGTATCGCATGGCAGCGGCGTTGTCGCCTTCGATACTGCCAAAGTTGCCGTGACCGTTGATGACGGGGTAACGCATCGCAAAGCTTTGTGCCATACGCACCAAGGCATCGTAAACGGATGTATCGCCGTGGGGGTGATACTTACCCAAGACTTCACCGACGACTTTCGCACACTTTTTAAACGATTTTTCAGGGGCTAAGCCAATTTCGTGCATGGCGTATAAAATGCGTCGATGCACAGGCTTTAAGCCGTCACGTACATCAGGCAAGGCCCGCCCGACGATAACCGACATGGCGTAATCGATATAGGAGCGTCTCATCTCTTCGTGAATGGAAATACCTTGAATTTTACCGTCACCAAAGGGGCGTTCGTTTCTAGGGGTGGCTGCCATCATCTTGCGTTTTCCTTCACATCAATACATTTATCTGTCTATTTTATAACAAACGCTCAAAAAAGCACAGGGTTTTTAAAGGTTTGTTACGTTACAGCAAAATTTCAATTTCTACTTTATCGTTTTTTTAGATTTCTAGCCCCGTTTATAGCTGGTGCGTCAGAGACCTTTGCTCGCACAAAGGTTCTCCGACACTTCTAAATGCGTTTAAGGAGGGGGAAAGAAAAGGCAATTGTTGCGGCTCTCCGTCTCTTTCCCCCTCCTTAAAAATCCTCCCCCATTCTCATCCTTTTCGCTTGCTCCACTTTCTAACGTGGGACGTCCGCAAAATCGCTCGGGGATTCGCAGTACGCTCACCCGCTCGGATTTAGTGCTTGGACGTCGGCTTGTGCAACGATGTAAGTATAATACCTTCTTGTGCCAATAGATCTTTTTTCATCGAAAGACCCCAACGAAAGCCACTTAATTGACCGCCCTTGCCCAGCACCCGATGGCACGGCACCACAACCGCCAGTGGATTCTTCCCACACGCCGATGCCACGGCTCGCACCGCCTTAGGCTTGCCGACACGTTCAGCCAGCTCGCTATAAGAACACGTTTCCCCATAAGGGATCTCGCTCAACGCCTGCCAAACCGCTTCTTGAAAGGGTGTGCCGTGAAGATCTAAAGGGAGCTTAATCTCTGTTTGACGTTGAGGCATCCACGTTTTTAAGGCAAGCACCCAGTCCGCTTGTGGACTATCTGCGGTAATCGCTTTGGCAAAGGGGGCTTCTAATTTTAGATACGTCTCTAGGTTGATTTTCTCTTCCGCAAACGCTAAAAAGGTGATACCATTTTCGCTCATCAAGGCGAGGGCGTATCCCCCTATATTTGGTAATGGCGTGGGGAATATATCGTAGCACAGGGGACTTGATACGGGGGGCATCTAAACCCTATCCTTTCTTATGATTTGCTAGAAAGATGACAAAATCGTCAATCTCAAGTACACTAAAAAAACTATAACAAAAAATAAGGTCCTACGTCTATGCCGAAAAACGAAACCTTGTCCGAAATTAAAAGCATCAAAAAATTTAACCCCGCCACAGGAGCCTTACTCTTTCAGATCCCTTTCGCCACGCCTCAAACCATTCAAGAAGGCTTAAACAAGGCACAAACGGCTCAAAAAGCATGGGCGAATACCAAGCTGAAGCACCGCATTCAAGTACTTGAAAAGGTGGAACAGCTCCTAAGGCTTGAAGCCGACCAGCTCATTCATACGTTGAGCCTTGAAGTCGGCAAACCTCAAGCGGAAGCCTTGCAAGGCGATATTCTTTCGGCGTTGGCAGGGATTCAACATGTGATTCGTAACGCCCCGAAACTCAATCCACAAATTAAAGTTTCCTTTAAAAGCTTGATGCTCGGTAGAGTGTTTAAAGAAGTCTCCGTGCCTTATGGCGTAGTGAGCGTGATTAGCCCATGGAATTACCCCATTGGCACGCCCACACCAGCCATCGCGAATGCCCTTTTGGCAGGCAATGCGGTTGCCTTTAAGCCGAGTGAAAAAACGCCTAAAAGTGGAGAACTCCTCGCTCGCTTATTTCAAGATGCCCTTCACGCTCACGGATTTTCAGCCGATCTCGTCCAGCTTTTTCAAGGCGACGGAAGCGTGGGCAATGCCCTCGTAGAAGCCCCTGAAACGGCTTTTGTCTTTTTTACAGGGAGTGAAGCCGTGGGACGTCAGATTCAAGTGAGCTGTGCCAAGCGAAACATCCCTTGCTCGCTGGAGCTTGGCGGTTCCGATGCCATGGTAATTCTACCTTCTGCGGAGCGTTATTCTTTGGATGCTGTGGTGGCTCATGCCATTTTAGGGCGTTACGCCAATGCGGGGCAAACCTGTGCCGCCATTAAAAAACTCTACGTTCCCACCAATTTATTGCCGATTGTGCAAGAACTACTGGTGGCGAAATTGTCTCAGCTAAGGGTGGGCGATCCCTTTGATCCGTCGACACATCTTGGGCCTGTGATTGACACGGCTCAACAGGCGTTGCTCAACGCCCAATGGCAAGATGCGTTAGACAAAGGCATCACGCCGATTTACGGGCAGGCGACTCAAGTAGACGAAGCCAACGAGGCTCATGCGTCCTTTTTAACCCCAATGCTGGTGATTAATCCCCCGAAAGACGCTCGCATCGTCACCGAAGAAGTCTTTGGCCCGATCTTGCCTGTGTTTACGTACGACGATTTAAATCAGGTCATTGAAGAAATCAACGCTTCGCCTTATGGCTTGGGTGTCAGTATTTTCGGCAAGCCTAAGCAAGCGGAATGGCTTGGCAAGCAGTTGGATGTCGCCAATATCGGCATTAACGACTTGCATTTTATGTTTTATACGTTTCCCCATGTGGCGTGGCGAGGCTTTAAACAGTCAGGGCCAGGTTTTCGTAACGGCAGTGAAGGCATTTTACAATTTAGCCAAATCAAAACCTTTGGCAAGGCGTTTTTGTTTGACTGGTTGCCTTTCACACAAAAAGGCGTTGTGCTATTTAGCCAAGGCGACAATAGCTTGCACGACAGCAAAGCCTTGTTAGAAAGCATCGGCAAGGGGCGCTGGTGGGACTTCTTTAGCCCCAAGCTCTTTGGATTCATTGCCAAGAATCAGGGAAGTTCTAAACTGTAGAACGTTACGGTATAGTCGCCTTTAGTTTTTCTGTAGAGGTGGATATATCATCTTGTCATTCTGCGCGTAGTCGCAGAATCTCCCCAAAGTCACCTAGTAACCATTTATGAAGATTCTGCAACTGCGTGCAGAATGACAAAGAACTGTTGAGAAAAATAGAGGCTTAGCTATATATGCCACAATTCACCCAAAAAACGACCTTCCCTCACACCGATGCCCACGATCTATTCGCTTGGCATGAAAGCCCACAAGCCTTCAGACGCCTACTCCCGCCGTGGGAGCCTGTGAGCCTAGAACGCCTCCCCCACAGCCTCGAAGAGGGGCAAACCGCCTGGATACGCATCCCCTTGTTGGGGCGAATCACACGGCTTTTTACACCGCTTAAAGGTATTTCGGCTTTGTGGAAGGCGGAACATCATGGGTACCTGCCCCCGCATCAATTTGTGGATACACAAGTGTCGGGGCCTTTTGCGTCGTGGCAACACATCCACGAAATGAAAGACGACGGCACACTGATTGATAAAATTAACTATGCCTTGCCGTTTGAACCGATTGCCTCGTTTTTGGCGGGGGGCTTTGTCCAAGCGAAACTGGCTCGGATGTTTCGCTTTCGGCACCGTATTACAGGCTATGACTTGGCTCGTCGTGATACCCGCTTTCAAGGAAAACGCATCCTAGTGACAGGGGCATCGGGGATGCTGGGGCGTCCGTTGGTGGCGTTTTTGCTGGCCTTGGGCTTTCAAGTGCGAGTGCTTTTGCGTCACGCTTCAGCCGATGCATCGGCTTGGCAAGGCGTGGAAATAGTCACCCTTACAGATTCTGGTGAGATTCCGCACGCTGTGTTTGAAGACGTTTACGGTGTGGTGAGCCTCAACGGGGAAAGCATCGTGCAAAAATGGGATGCCGCCACTCAAGCACGGCTCATTTCAAGCCGTGTCGATTGGAACAAACGCTTGGTGGATGCTTGTGTGGCATCGGGATTTCGTCCTACGGTTTGGGTGGGAGCCAGTGGTATTTCAGGCTACACGCCACAGAAAAAATTGAATGACCTGCGTTATGATGAATCCACGCCTTTGGCGACGGAAACGTTCTTAGGGGACTTGGTGCAGCAATGGGAAGCGAGTTTGGATCCCTTAAAGGCTGAAAATATAAGGGTCTGCCATGCTCGATTAAGCGTGATTATGGATGAATCGGGGGGCTTTATGCAAGCTCAAGCACTCCCTGTTTCGTGGGCTGGCGTGCTAGCCATCGGGGCAGGCACGCATCCCTTGGCATGGATGAGTCTTGAAGATGCACTAGGGGCGATCGTCCACCTACTCAAGCATCCGAACAGTGAGGGGGTGTATCACCTCGTGGCACCTGAAATCGTTTCAGCAAAGGTGTTTCATCAGGCGTGGGCAAAGGCATTGAAGATGCCTTTTTGGGGGAGCCTCCCTGCGTGGGTCTTGTATCCTATTTTGGGGCGAAGCATGGTGACCGCCTTAATGGAAGAAGGCGTGCCTGCGGTGCCTCGACGTTTGGAAGACGAGGGCTTTCAATTTTTGCATCCTGATTTAGCGAGCCTGTTTGCTCATGCCGTGGATATTCAAAACGCTCGTGAATGGCTTGTGAGCAAACTTTAAATCGGATTCTGATTTTCATTCGACTATTAGAGAGGTGAATGTTTTGTCAATACCACAAAACCTTCTAAAATCGTTAGAACCTCATCTTTTTTCCCTGGCGGAGGCGTGGGTTGAAATAGAGCGGATCCCACTTGGCGTGATCTGAACTGCTTATAAGGATCTACCACCTTAAACGTCTTTTGCTCTTTACTCACTGAGCGTAAATCTAGCCTATAGCGGGGGGAGCGTGAGTGAAACGTTTCGTTTGTGTCTAAGGGATCCATAAACTCGATATAATAATGCCCCGTTAGTTCTGGTGATTCAAACACCCCTGTGACCAGAACATAATGCCCCCCTTTGCGCACAAAGCGTTTTTGCTCGGATTTTTCGACATACCAGCCCAAGTGAGCCATGACGACTCCCCCTGTGTTAAGGGCATCCAAGACATCTGCATTGAGCGTTGCCCACTGGGCTTGATGCTTACGGTTATGATAGTAATGAGCAGGTACCTTGTGGATGCCTTGGTACCAAACGTCATCCCATTCTTGGGAAAGGGCGTCTTTTGTGTTGAAATAATCTAAACCGTCTAACACTTGATGCACCGTTGTTCCATAAGTACGACACGTCTTGAGATGTTTTGCAAACGTTTCCACATAAGCGGCAGGGGATCTTGTCGCCAAATTAGTAAAAAACGGTGAAAATGCCATCGCCAAAACGGTGGGGGCACAATAAACGGTGGGGTGTTCTGTGTCATGCTGGCTAATAAAATGATACGCATGAGGCGAACGAGCCAACGTTTTTAGAGATTGATGAATAGTAGGTTTAGAGACAGTGGGTTCAGGCATAGTAGGTTCAGTCCCTTCTGCAATCGAGTAATCAAGCAAGAACCCCTTAATCAACAGAAAGGAAACGATGAAAAAAAAGAGAGGGAATAATGTTTTATAGTTCAGTCGGGGTTTCAAGGGAAACATTTTTCCATCCTTTCTTGTTTGACTAGTATAGCACAAAATAAGGCATTTCCTTCCTTGAAAAAAAGGTATATACTGGCAATAGTTTTTTAGGAGAATCCCCATGTTTAGCTCGAATCCAGAAACCGCTCACGTTGAAGAAAGTACGCTTAATCGCCGTGATTTCTTAAAGCTAGCAGGGGCTGGACTTTCTAGCGTATTGCTCGCTTCAAGTGGATTAAATTCACTGGTTCAAGCAATAGAAGCACCCAAGCAAGACGCTTTTGTGAAAAACGTACCTGAATTAGGTGTCGCCAAACGCTTTCCTTTGATTGAAAACGGTATTGAAGGCCTAAGTGCCAAGCAAGTTCAAGCACACCTGAAGCTTTATGAAGGCTATGTCAAAAAATACCAAACCATTCGTCAAGACATTCAAGCCTTCACCCCTGAACAAGTCGCCAACGTGAATGCGACGTATCACCCTTTTCGAGAACTCTTGGTGGAAGAAAGCTTTGCTCTAAACGGCATTTTGTTGCATGAAGAATACTTTGGTATTCTAACACCCGATTCTAAACCCATGAGTCCCTATTTGCAGTCATTACTTGCCAAGCACTTTGGCTCGATTGAAGCCTTTCAAGCTCAATTGACGGCAGCTGCTAAAGCGATGCGGGGCTGGGCGATTTTAGGCTACTGCCCGCGATACAAAAACTTAGGCTTTTACGGGCTAGATGCTCATCATACGTATTCCCCGATAGGGGTGCATCCTGTTTTGGTGGTGGATGTCTATGAACATGCCTATCTCATTGATTACGGCACGGATAGAGCATCTTATCTCAATGCTCTTTGGAAGCAGATTGATTGGACGGTGGTGGAAGCTCGTTTGTCGTTGATATAGTACTTCTTTTACAACGTTTCGACGTCTGTGAGAACCACAAAGACCGTTGTTCGTTCAAAACGACTTTTAAGATCTATGGCGAGTTCCTTGGCATTTTCAGCAGGTACCACCAAAAAGGTGTACAACGACGTAGGGGTCAAGTATTCACTACGATACAAACCATGATTTGGCCCTAAGCTATGAGACACCGTAAGGCTGGTGAATCCTCCTAATTTTTTTTCAGCGCAAAACTCTGTAATGATGTCAAGATCAACTTCATCATGTACAAAGCCAATTTTCTTATGAGTCGTCGTCATGGAAAGGGTTCCTCTTCTCTCTAAATAAAAAAACTAAAATACTATTTTACGTATCATTCACTGAGGCAGTGCATCCTTTTCTAGTGAATAAACTGTTTGAGTAAGTAAAAATACAAGGGGATGCCAAACGTCACGTTAAATGTAAACGTGACCCCTAGTGCTACAGGTAAAAGCAAGGACATATTGGCTTTAGGAATTGCCGTACGCATTGCGGCAGGTACTGCTACATAGGATGCTGATGCCATTAACACCATTAAAATCAAGGCATCGCCAATGTGAAGGTTTAAAAGCCTTCCTAGTATCAAGCCTAAGGATGCCCCCACTAAAGGATACACCAAGCCGAAGGTAATGAGGAATCCGCTGGATTCTCTGAAATCTGAAAAGCGTTTGGCGGCAATGATGCCCATATCTAACATATAGAAAGACAAGACGCCTTTAAAGATGTCATCCACAAAAGGCTTCAACTCTTCAGCTCCTGCTTTTCCACCTAAAATACCAATCACCAAACTACCGACGAGTAAAATAATCGATCCATTTAAAAAGGCTTCATGCAACACACCCTTAATGTTAATCGGACGAGGGGGGCGTGCCACGGCAACATCTGCACCTGCTTCGGCAAGGGCTTCTTTACGCTGTGTTTTAGAAAGTTGATAGAGTAATAAACCCGCAATAATCGCTGGTGATTCCATTAACGCCATACAGGCGACCATGTAACCTGAAAATTCGGTATGCTGGGTGCCTAAGAATGACACGGCGGTGGCGAACGTCACAGCACTGACTGAACCATACGTGGCGGCAATGGCAGAAGCATCATGGGTTTGAAGTTTTAAACGTAAGGTTTTATATAATAGAAAAGGTGTTAAGAAGGAAACGGAAATACAGACCACCATCATCACAACCATGTGAGGGTCTAACCCACTCTTAAACAGGGCTTCACCGCCGTGTATGCCAATATCAAACAATAAATACAAGGACAAAAACTTACTGATTTGCGTCGGGATTTCAAGATTGGAACGAACCAAAACAGATATCAAGCCCAAAATAAAGAACATCACGGGGGGGTGCAATACATTCTGCAACAGGGATTCTATAAACATAAAGACGACCTCTTATCAACGATTTTAGATAAGCCCGATCGAAAAGAAAGGTAAACGAAACAAAGGTTAAAAGATAATAATCACATCTTTGGGAGGGGGCTTTTTGTATCATACACCCATTTCAAAAACGGACAAGTTTTTTTGTAGATCTCGTTTTTTTAGGGGAATAGAAAATATCGTGAGTGTTGAAACTTATGATATAATACGCTTATTGTCTCGTTGTTTTAAACCATGTTGAGGTATTCTTATGAAACGTCTTTCCACTTTAATGATGGCTTTCCTTAGCCTTGTAATCACTTATGCGAGCGTTTCGCCTGCGTTGTATGCCGCAACGCCTCAAGCTGAAGCCTATTACGCACAAGCCATGGCCGCCTATGAACAGAAAGGTTTCTTACAAGCCGCTAGCCTCTTTCAAAAAGCGACGGAAGCCGACAATACTTACATTGATGCGTGGTTTAATTTAGGGGCTGTTCAGTACAGGCTCAATAAGTTTGAAGAGGCTCGTAATGCCTTTCAAAAAGCCTTGTGGCGTTCGCCGAATGACAATGAAATCCGTTACAACTTGGGTGCTGCACTCGCCAAATTGGGGCGAAACACTGAAGCGCTAGAGCAATTCAATAAAATTCCTTCGGGTCACCCTAAGTACAATGAAGCACTCAATCAAATTGCTTCGATTAAAAGCACCACTGTTGCCACTAAACCCAAGTGGACAAAACCCACGCAAGTCGCCAAAACGACGAAAACCAACGTCAATGCGGTGGCTGTAAGCGGTACGGGTTTGTATGCCAAGGGACTCGTGGGGCCTACAGGCATTGCCGTTGGGCCAAATGGTGAATTGTATGTGGCGAATTACACGAAAAACAATATCGTCAAAATTTTGCCGAATGGTAATCAAAGTACTCTCATTCAAGGGGGCTTAATCAATGGACCCATCGGATTGGTGCGGGATCCTCGTAACGGTAACTTGTATGTGGCCAACTACATTAGTGGCGATGTCGTAAGCATTACCCCAAGTGGGACGGTAAGCACCTTGAAAAAGGGCTACGGCAAGCCATACTACTTGTATTTTGATGCCCTGACCAATCGTTTGTTTGTGTCTGAACAAGAAGGCAATCAGGTATCTGTAATCAAGCTGTAAGTCTTTGAAAAAGCCCCCTTTTTTAAGTAAAGGGGGCTTTTTTAAGATTATTGCTTGACTCTCATCTATGCTTGGCTTAATCTTATAAAAGTTCAAGAAAGCGTCCATAGCTCAGCGGTAGAGCAGTCCCCTTTTAAGGGAAAGGTCCTGAGTTCGAATCTCAGTGGACGCATAAAAGCCCCACACCTTGCGTGTCGGGGCTTTTTTATGTATGGTTTTTGATAAAAAGTGTGATGCTTAAAATCGTTGCATAGGCAGGCGTCCAAGCACTAAATCCGAGCGGGTGAGCGCACTGCGAATCCCCGAGCGATTTTGCGGACGTCGTGCAAAGGAATGATGCGAGGAGGTGGGGATTCAGGGGGGATTTTCAAGGGGGGACGAAGGGGAGGAGAAACGCAATACGTCCTTCCCCGTCCCCCCTTGAACCGCCTTTGGGGGTTTGGGGAGTCTTTGGCGGCACAAAGACCCCCAAGCACCAGCTATAAACGGAGCTAACAATCCAAAAAACAGACACTCTTAAAAATACCACTGCTTGAATCTAAAAAATGACATCTTAATCATTTTTTTATTTGAAGAAAACCATGTTTCAGGTAAGCTAAAACTAATTAAACTGTTTATGCCACCTTGACGGTGTCATTTTCTCCCTTTAATAAGAAGGAACTTCGTATGACAAACGCTGAAACGCCCGAACTCAACATCCCTAACTTTAATCAAACCGATGCTGAAAATAATGAATCCGTAGAAAAAAATGAAACACTGAATGCCGAATTCAGTGAACCGACCTATGAAGAACTCAAAGCCCTCAATGAAGAACTACATCAACAATATATGCGACTCGCCGCTGATTTCGACAATTTTCGTAAGCGTCGCCTCAACGAAATGGAACAGACCCGTAAATATGGGGCCGAACACTTCTTACGGAACTTTTTGCCTGTTTTAGACAATTTTGAACGTGCCCAAAAGTCTATTACCGCTGAAAGTGATTCGTCGACCTTATACAAAACCCTTGAACTCATGCAACAGCAACTCGTGCAAGCCTTAGAAGAAACGGGCTTAAAACGTAGCGATGTCATCGGTAAAGTATTTGACCCCGCCTTGCATGAAGCAGTCAGTCAATTGGTGGTGGAAGGGCAAACGCCAGACACCATTATCGCCGAACAACAAGCAGGCTACTGCTTGCATGACAAAGTCTTGCGTCATGCCCAAGTCATTGTCGCCAGTGAAGCATCCTAGATGCTCGAAGGCACAGAGAAAGTCCCATTTGGCGAAGCTTCATGTGCACGAAGCGTGAGTGATTGCAAGCAATCAACAAAACAAGCCGTTTGTTTTTCCTTGAATCTTCATCTAACTTGAACTTTCCCTGTGCCTTCGTTCGCCTATAAGTATTATTAACGATTAAAGTGAGCCGTGTCTATGTCGAATCGAGATTACTATGAAATTTTAGGGGTGTCTCGTACAGCCGATGCCAAAGAAATTAAAAAAGCCTTTCGCCAAAAGGCGAAAGAGTTGCATCCCGATACGAGTACAGATCCCGATGCCGAATCCCATTTCAAGGAACTCGGTGAAGCGTATAGCGTGATTAGTGATCCTGAAAAACGTCGTATTTATGACACCTATGGTAAAGACGGTCTCAACAACGCTGGTGGAGGCTACGGCGGTGGTGGGGGCTATGCCACCAACTGGGATTTCATGAGCGATTTCGGCGACATCGGCGATATTTTTTCCGCCTTCTTCGGTGGCGGAGGCGGTCGTTCGAGAGGACCGATGCGTGGGGATGACCGTCGAACCACGCTAGAACTCAGCTTTATGGAAGCCGTCTTTGGTTGCGAAAAGCAAATCAAAGTCACCCGATTAGACACGTGCCAAACCTGTGAGGGTACAGGGTGCGCCGCAGGCAGTCACCCTGAAACCTGCACGCATTGCGGGGGGCATGGTCAGGTACGGCAATCGGCTCAAACCATGTTTGGTAATTTTACGCAAGTGGTCACTTGCCCGTCTTGTCATGGGGCAGGTACGATTATTAAAAACCCTTGTAAAAGTTGCCACGGGCAAGGCATTGCCCCGAAAGATGAAACCATTACGCTCACCATTCCTGCTGGGGTGGACACGGGTACTCGCCTACGAGTGTCTGGCGGTGGCGATGCGGGAGCGAACGGCATCCCTGCTGGGGATTTGTATGTGGTCATTCAAGTCCAAGAAGACGAGCATTTCTTGCGAGATGCTTATGATGTGTTGATGAAAGTGCCTGTGCATTACACGCAATTGGTTTTGGGCGATCATGTTCGTATTCCCTTATTAAAAGGGCATTACGATCTCAAAATCCCTGCGGGCACAGAAAATGGTCATATTATTACCCTAAAAGGCGAAGGCGTGCCTGTGCTGAATCAACCCCATTTAAGAGGCAACTTGTTGATTCGTCTCGACATTCAAATTCCTCGCAAGGTTCGTGGGGATGAAAAGGCGTTGTTGCAACAGTTACATGATTTGCATAAGCACAACGTCAAGGCGGAAGACATTCGCCATGAAGAGGGTCATGCGTCGTCCTTTTTCAGCAAGATGAAGTCCTTTTTGGCTGGTAAGTAAAACTATTGACAAGCTGTGACAAACGGCGTCAAATGCAACGGATCCACCGAAACGCCTTGCACGAATGCCCCCCAATGCAAGTGAGGCCCTGCGGCAAACCCTGTAGATCCTACCTTACCGATGGCTTGACCTTTGACCACGATGTCTCCTTCATTCACCAAAATTTGGCTCATGTGGATGTAAATACTCGTCAAGCCCTGCCCGTGATCCAAACCCACGGTGCCACCATGCAAGCGAAAGGCTCGTGCGAGTTGGACTTTGCCTGATTCGGGGGCTTTGATGATTTGCCCTTGAGGCGATTTTTGATCGATGCCCTTATGAATGTTTCCTGTGAAAACGCCGTTCACTACACGTTTTACGCCAAACGGCGAGTTCATACACTGGGGGACAGGGGCGTTAAATCGTAAGGGTAAATCCCAATAACGCTTGGCGGTTTTTAAGGCTTTCAAGGCACCAATGGCTTCCATCTCACCTGCTTGAGGACTTAAGCCTGCGGTTTGCTTAGAAACACGAATGGCTTGCGTTTGAAACGAAGTCGCCACAACCGTAAGGCTGGTCGATGCCAAAACCTTATTTGACGCATCTAGCACTTTGAGCGTTCGTGACCCCACAGGAGAAAGCGGATCTACCGCCAAAAGGGCTTGCCAGCGTGGTGTTTTATGGACGGCAGGCACCGCATACGCCCAAAACGATTGACTACCCCACAAGATTTTTAATTTAGGCGAATCTTGCGTGGTTAATTCGTTTGAACTTACGGTCAGAAAAGTGAAATCGCCTTGGGCTATTGTTTTTTTTTGACATCAAGGCTGGTGCTAGGCGTGGGTACGTTTGCGGAAGTGGAAGCAACAGGAGGCGTTGCTTGAACAAGCATATCAGGCATCATTTTAGGTAAAGGTGCCAATGCCGTAAAAACGTATCCATTGGTGGGAGGCTCATGCACAATCGCCGAAAGCTTCACGGATTCTGCCTGAACAGTGGGGGAAATTAGCCCCATGCTTAGAAGGGTTAAACAAACCAAACGTGTCAATAAAGGATGAATCATAACGCAAAACCTCACAATACTATCTTGAAAAGCAAAACACCTTATAAAATGATAACACAGTCTAATCGATTTTGACCCCACCGCAAGACCTATGTGCCAAAAATCATCCCTTTGGTGTAGATTGACCCCCCTTTAAAAAAAAGGATGCTCCCTTTCTAATAAAATGGTATACTAGATTTTGAGAGATTCAAAATCGCTTTGTTGGTAAAAAGCGAGTGATGATAGCGCCTTTTATTTAATCGCTTGTAATGATAAACGAGTCCCTAATAAGCCTCTTAAAATGAAAGCCCGTGTCTTTCGTGTGTCTACAATCCTGTAACGGAGTCATACCCTTGTCCGAACATCGTCCAAACCCTTCTATTTCCCAAGTGCAAGGCAAGCGTCGCACCAGCGTCTTGCTCCCCACGCAAGGAGAACACGTGCCTGAAGCTTCCCCCCTTGCCAGCATTCAAATGCCCCAAATGCCCAAAAAGCCTGCTGTGCCTGAATTGAGTCCTGAAGAAAAAATGGCTCAACAGTTGAGCAAGCGAGTCGGCTTGTTGGCAGGGCATATGACGCATCAAGCGTCCTTGCATGAACAGGCAGTGGCCAACACCAAGGGCATTTTTGGGGATTTATTGAATGATTTGGACGTCGTTTGCGGTGCCTTTAAATCCAATTTCAAAAGTCGAGACATGGAAACGCACCGCATTTATTCAGAAGTCGACCCTGATCGTTCCATTGGCGTCCTAAATGTGATGTGGCACTGCTTAAGCTTTACCAGCCGAGGCAATCATAAGCCTTTGGCGATTGCACGTGGGGGCAAAGAACCCTTGTTTACAGGACGGATTTTAGCGATTCGTGGGGATTTTCATGATCTCGCCCATAGCTATGAAACCTTTGATTTTGCCGATTTACTGCCTTTTGAACTGGCGAGCCTCTACATTCCTGCAGACCCTTTAGAGCCTGCGATTATTCGCATTCCGCACTTGGGGGGGGAAGAAGAATACATCGATCAAGCATCCGCAGGACGAGCCTTTTTGATGAAGACGGTGGAAATGGTCTGTTCCGGCGGCTTCTTACACGAACAGTAGCTTTTACCGCTAGGCCTAATAAAGCCTAATGAAGTGGTCAACCACCTTCGAATCTTCTTACCGGAGCACTCCGGGCTCTTAGTAACTCTTTTAAATAGACTATTGTGCCATCTGTATATTGAAGCGGATCTCTCGGACTCTTATCGAATGCTTGTGCGATATAGCCTCTTAGGATTCTCAAGGTCTCAACAAACCCTTGTTGAGACTTAGGTTCTAATTGTTTCAATAATTGACCTAGTATAAAATTTTCCAAATTAAATGTTTCATTATTAGATATAGTATACCGAATAAGACGAGTCTTTGTCTCCTCCAATAAAAGCCTGCCCAATGGTTCTATTTCTAGTCCTAACGCATTCCTTCTTACTTCATATGAGACAAAAGTTAATAAGTTCCTAGCGGTTTCCTTCGCAATATTTTCATTTTGCCCCACACGTTGGGTGTTTTGGGAGGAAGAATACCGATTTGTCTGAACGTTGGAAGTCAGACCCAAGGGGGGGTTAAAGTTACTAATTTGCATCGAAAAGCTCCTGAAATTTAATAGGTTCACGATAAATCAGCCAGCCAAGACTTTAGAGAGATTTACACCCACTAATTATAGGCCGAAAAAACCACGCCCGATAGCTCAACCTTGTTTTGCAACAAAACGTTACAACAGCCTAGACATGGCAAGCCTTTTGGGGGACGGCCACCGCTTGCGCCGCTTGAACGCCTCGGCCCAATTCAACAGGGTAACCCAGTGCAAACAACGCTTGTTCTAAACACGCCAGCACCATGTACACGTCCCGTTCGCCCACAAAGCCCAAATGCCCAATACGGAAGATTTTGCCTTTTAAGCTGGCTTGACCGTCGGCGACTGTAATGCCAAAGCGATCTTTCAACACCTTGCGAATGGCAGAGGCGTCCAACCCAGCAGGAGGCAAAACCGCTGTGACGGCAGGGCTCGCGTGATCATCGTCTTCCACCAAGGTGCTAAGTCCCATGGCTTTTACCCCCGCTCGCACCATGTTTCGCAAGAGCAAGTGCCGAGCGTTCATCGCATCGATGCCTTCGTCCAGCATCATTTGCAGACTGACATCCAAGGCCATAATCAGGTGCGTGGCGGGTGTGTAGGCGGTAGTGTCTTCGGCTTGCGCCTTTAAATTACGCGTAAAATTAAAGTAAAACGCCGGATGCTTCACGTCGTTTTGGTGACGAGCTAAAGCTCGTTCACCCACGGCGAGGAAGGACAAACCGGGTTGCATCATAAAGCCTTTTTGGCTGCCGCTAATCGCTAAATCAATGCCCCATTCATCCATTTTAAAGGGGCTAGCCGTTAGGCCTGTCACCGTGTCCACAATGCTTAAGGCCCCATGTTGACGAATGGCTTGGCTTAGCCCTTGTACATCATTCAACGCCCCTGTAGATGTTTCACTATGCACAAAAATCACGGCTTTAATGGCTTTTTCAGTGTCGGCGTTTAAGGCGGTTTCTAAGGCTTCTACCGTATTGACTTGCCCTTGTTCAACCTTGAGTTCCTGTACTTGAATACCTAAGCTTTTTGCCATATCCGCCCAACGACTCGAAAAAACGCCACAACTCAACACAAGCAAGGTTTCCCCTGCATTAAGGGTATTGCTTAACGCGGCTTCAATGGCACCTGTGGCACTGGCGGTGTATAGAATGACGGGGTGTTGGGTCTGAAAAATGCGTTGCAAATTTGGAAACACACGCTTCATAATCTGCTTAAACTCTGGCGAACGATGCCCCACCGCAGGACGACTCATCACTTCACGCACGGCATCAGGCAAGGGCGTCGGGCCGGGTATCATCAAAAAAGGGTATGTATTTGTCATAAGAAGACTTCCTTTAGCTCTATTAAGTCGTTTCTTTTAAAGTGATGGTCAGGTCTCCTGCCAGGGGACGTAAAACGAAAATGTTAATTTCCGGGTGAAAATGCCCGTTATTGCCAAGTTTGTCTGGCACAAAATAAAAGCCCAGACGTTGAAACAGGCTTTTTGAAAATAAGCGAGGGGTCACTTCATAATAAAGTGAGTCATAGCCTAACGCTTTGGCATCTACGAGGGATTGAATCAAGAGTTGCCCACCCAAGCCTTGATCTCTAAACTCCGGCACAACATAAAATTTGATCAGTTCGGCAATTTTTTCGTTGCTTTCATTGCCTTTTAAAGGTTCAAAGCCTCCGCAACCCACGAGTTTACCAGTGGCGTTGTCTTCAATCACATAGTAACGAGCATTAGGCTTTTGAACGATATAGGCTGACATCGCCACCACTTCAGGGTCATTGGCGGGGCAGTCTTCGGTGTAATCAAATTCAGCCAGTGTGTTGATGATAATGGCTTCAATTTGAGCATCATCTGCTGGGGTGGCCAAACGCAAGGTGGCTTTGTCTAAAATAAGGCGAGGGAGCGCTTGTGCTTGAAGCAGTTGGCTAATTGGCATAATGGGGACTCCCTTTTTAATAAAATACAACACTATATTCTATTATCTACGCTAAAAAAAAAATAACCAGTGGCTTTTTAAAGCAAGTTTGTTATTCATGGGATAAGCCACGTATTCATTTCCTTGATGAAGTCCATGCTTACTTGCGATGACTATACGGTTCAGCCATCGTATAGTATTTTAAATAATTTCCCCTACAGTGTCTATACTTTGTCGCTACGATTATTTTGTTCAGTCATGTAGGTCTATCTACACTTCTTCACAAAATAATCTAGGCTCCTCGTCTAGCCTACTGTATGGAAAACTCTTTAAAACACTATATTTGATAGATAAAAGGGGTGATGCCCAACTTGTACTGTCAAACATGACGATACCTAGATTTTTTCTGGGTCTCCCTACAGGCTCAATGCGGGAGAGTTGTTCTTCGCCATCGCCGCCGCACCGATCATCCCTGCATCGTTGCCGAGCTGGGCAAACACGATCGGCGTGGTCGCCATCGGCTCCATAATCCGTTCATTCAAGAAATCTTGCAACTTGGGCAATTCCACAAATTGAGCCATGCCCCCACCAATCACCACAATATCAGGATCCAACACATTCATCAAATTGCCCAAGCCTGTGGCAATGTGCAAGTGCCATTTGTCCATGAGTTGCACGGCAAGCGTGTTGCCTCTGACCTGTGCGGCGATAATATCGTGCGTGCTAAGCTCTTCAACCGATTTACCTTGCAAAATATCTTGAGCAATCACGCTATGAGGCAATTCCCGAATTTCACGTCGCCCTGTACGAGCCAAGCCTGTGCCTGAGGCGTAGGCTTCCCAGCAACCAAGGCGTCCGCAGGTGCAGGCACGATCGTTGGTGAGCGAAATCCGCATGTGACCCACTTCCGCCGCTGAAAACTTGGAGCCTCGAATCAAGTGACCGTCCACCACGATGCCTCCGCCCACGCCTGTACCCAGCGTCACCATGACGACATTCTTATAGCCTGCGGCTGCTCCGACGCTGACTTCGCCGTAACAGGCGGCGTTCGCATCATTTTCCACATGGATTTGCGACACATCAATGCCGAGTTCGCTTGCCAGCAATTGCCCAATCGGAAACGGCGTACGATCCACCGCTTTGAGGTTGCCTGTGGCGCCTAAAATATGCCCTTGCACACTGTCAACCACGCCTGCGGTGCTGATACCAATGGCAGGCCATGCGTCCACGCCCAAGTCTTTTTTGACCAAGCTCAAGGATGCGGCTAGGCTGTCAATAAAGGCGTTTGCGGTCGTTGGGGTTGACACCTTGCGAGGCGTCGTGTAGGTGACGGTGTTGTCGTCGTGAAAGGTAATGGCTGAACAGGCGATTTTGGTTCCGCCGATGTCGATGCCGAGTTTGATGTGTGCCATGGGTGCGAATCCTTACCAAATAAAAGATAATACTATGTGAATAGACTAATTTACTATAAAATAGATTATATCCTAAAAACCTTGAAAAGGCTAGTTTTTATGCCATTTTTATTTAGCTCAAATATCCGTGAAACGCCTGCCCAGTGGGAAACGGCGATGCCCACGCATCCGCAGGCGGTGAATGCCTTGTTTTTAGGCTTCAGCGTGTTCACCACCTTTCGATCGGACCATGCCTATTGCTGGCGTCGGACGCATCTCAAACGGCTTTACGAACACGGCAAACGCATCGGGCTGGATTTGCCTGTCTTTCGTGGCTTTTCGGGTGAACTCGAAGCCCAGATTGCCAGCCTTTTAGGCGAAACCGAAACCCCTCATCGCATTCGCTTGACGCTTTTTCCATCAGATTACACGCCTGCGTTGAGCCCTCTTTTTCAAGCGTCGTGCGTGATGGATGTTCAAAACCCCTTGCCCGAAATGCCGAAATCCTTGCAGGAAAAGGGTCTTCGCCTTTCCGTGGTTGACTATGAAGCCCCTCATCCACAACTTAAGCAGGGGAGCCAATTGCCTGCGTTGCTGCTGCATCACGCCAAAAACGCCGATGTAGACGGCGTTTTGTGGGAAAATTCGCAGGGGGAACTCACCGAAAGTACGCATGCGAACCTGCTCTTTCACCATCGTGAATGGGGATGGTGTGTGCCTCCGCAGGGGCAAGCTTTAGACGGCGTGACGCTTCAACAGATCCGAAAAGCCAGTGAAATCAATGGTCTTACGCTAGTGGAGCACCCCTTGCGGGTGGGCGATTTGGCGGAAGTGGATGCCTTGTTTTTGACCAATAGCATCCACGGGATGCAAGTGGTGGCGTCGGTGGAAGCGAGGGGACGTCGGTGGGCGTTTGGGGGGCATCCGTCGAGCGATGACCTGTTTGGGGCGTGGCGAGCCTTGACGTTTGATGGCTTGGATGGATGCTATAAGATCTAAAATGGCTTAATTTCCGACACACGAAATTCAATTTCTGACACACGAAACCCTGATTTCTGACACACGAAACCTTGATTTTCGACACACAAAACCCTCATTTCTGACACACGAAACCCCTGTTTCCGGCACACAAAACCCTGATTTCTGACACACAGTTTCTAAAAAATACGCTAAGTCGTATTGAACGAAGTGGGTTTGTGGCTTTTTTTCAAAGAACTACTCTTCTTTAGAATGACACCTTTTCGAGCTTTTTCCTAGTGCAGAAAAACCACTATTTTCAGCGTCTGCGTAAAGTCTATTGGCTCTGTCCCTTCTCCTAATTTTAGGAGAGGGAAGAGAAAGTCGTTAGACGTTCGAGGGTGAGGTTAAACCCTAGACTTCGTTTGTGAGTTTAACCGCCCCCTAACCCCCTCCTAAAATTAGGAGGGGGGACAGGATCAGCCGTCTAAAGGAATTGTAACAAAAATGATAAAAACAATCTTAAGGCGCACAAAAGTTTAGGCGTCCTGTGTTTATGCTAATGAGAACCCAAATTCCAAACCCACCTATTCAAACATCACACAACCACCACTTTTCAGACGTTTCAGGAGACCACACCCATATGATCAACTCAATTAACGCGCAGATTTTACAACTTGGTAATGAATATAGTAATGCTGGCACTTATTACGGCATAACAAATGACGGTTATAATGCATTTGGTGAAAGAGCAAATGCTCAAGCAAGCCAACGTAACAATTTAAAAAGGATGCATGGCAATACTTTCGAAGGATGGTTTGGTGATAATTTGAATCTTTTTAGAGACCGTGATGATTATTCACGACATAATTTAAACGAAGAAATGCGTTTAAAACGCGAAGCACTTCTTTCAGCTTTGAACACTGGAATAAGTGGTGATGCAAGCGCCAAAATAAAACTTGCAAAATTCGGGCTAGAGTTAGGGAGTGAAGACATTGAAACCCTAAAGCCCCAACTTCAGGCCTTAAAAGCCCGTATTGAAGCTTCAAATCCTTCAAATCCAAATCGCTCTAATATGGATATGGACGCCTTCAGTAAAGAAGGAGGGCGAGACCGTCTTTATGGTGAATTGTCAAAATTACGTCAACAATATAATCAAGCACTAGAAACTCAACAAAGACAGGGGTTAGTAGATACTCAAACGCTTATGGCGGTAGAAGCTGTAGACACCGAACAAAACCTACCTGCAAGCTTTAAAACCCATTTACAACAGAGCATTGAGACTCTCCAAAAAGAGGCCGAGCAGAATAAAGGTGATCTTGGTAAATTTAGTGAATGGGCTGGAAGGCTTCAAGAAGGTGTTGCAAAAAAAGGCGACGGTGAATCAGGTAAAGCCATGAGAACTGCCACACATGATATTATGGGGCAACTCAATCAACGCCTTCAAGACTTAGCGAAGGATGGCAAGAGTCCTCAAGATATTTTAAAAGCAGCGTTTAAGGGCGACCCCAAGTACAGCGAGATTTCGGCCTACATTAAATTACATCAATCCTTAGTAGGCGGGAATCTTCCTAGAAATGCAGAACAGGTTCAAGCACAGGTTCAAGCTCAAAGAGCCTCTCGTGGCTTTGGCTTGCAAGCAGGCACAGAAGTACAAGGGGATAGAACTTACAAATTAGCCACAGGGGAAGAACAAATACCTCAAGAAGTACAAACCCTTAAAAACGGTATTACCATAGCCAAAGGCTATACAGTCGATAAAGTCGATGGCAACATTGCTACTGTTTCTGACGGTACTCATAAATACCAATATCGAACAGATGTATTAGCGGGGGGTGTTCGTCGAACCATTGTGACGGCTTTAGATGAAAACAGTAAACCCGTTAATAATGAAACGGCCGTTTACATTCAAAAACAAGCACCAAAAGGCAAAGAAGGCAAAGAAGTCAAAAAAGGAAACCTTTATATGGTTAAAGGGCGTAATCCTGAGGCAGACAAGGCACTGGTGGCTCAAAGAGACAAAACCGAACAACGTGCCATTGCTCTGGCGAAGAAAGAAAAAGATTTGGTGGTACCAAAGCCTATAATCGCTTCAGTCAGCACTACACCAACAACTGGTTCAGCTGCCAGTGTGCCAACATCTCAAAGAACGGCAAAAGCTCCAACAGCTAAGTCAGGAACCACAATTGTGGCCAAAGCTCCGGCAAAGCCAGCAGCACCAGCAACACCAGCAACACCAGCAACACCAACAAAGCCAGCAACAGCCTAAAAAAGGGTGAAGGTGCGTGGCGCGGTGCAACCCCACAATAGCTTTTGCGCAAGCCCCCCTTACTGTTTAGGGGGCTTGCGTTTTTTGACGTCTAGCTGCTGGCACAGGGTGGCGACACTGCACACATCGCACCATGCGCCAATAGGCCTGCACACCTGTTGCCCGTGCAACACCATCAACCAATTGATTTTTTCCCAATAGGCGACAGGCAAGTTTTCGCGCAAGGCGTATTCTGTGCCGTCAGGCTCCGTACTTTCCACCACACCCAAGCGATTACAAATACGGTGCACGTGAATATCCACACAAATGGCCGGCAAGTGATGCCCCAAACCTACCACCAAGTTGGCCGTCTTACGCCCCACGCCTTTAAACGTGAGCAGTTCCTCAATCGTGTGAGGCACGCGCCCTTGAAAGTCATCAATCACTTTTTGGCAGGCATCGTGAATCGTCACAGCCTTGGTCTTGTAAAAACCAGCAGGATAAATCAGCTGTTCGAGCTCTTCTAAAGGCAAATCCACGAGTGCTTGGGGGGAATCCGCCACGGCAAAAAGCCGTTGGCAGGCGGGCAAGGTGACTTCGTCCTTGGTACGCAAGCTAATGATGCACCCTACCAGCGTTCGAAAGGCATTGCCACTGGTGAGATCCCCCAAAGGGTGAGGATACTGCTGGGTTTCGAGGATTTCTAGCACACGGGGCAGGTCCACTTCGGGGTGATAGGTGTAGTCGAGTTTTTTAGGCATAGGGGCATTTCCTTCTTGTCCCCCTTCCTGATTTTGGAGGGGGGATAGATCAAATATAGCCTAAACAAAAGCCCTCAATTGTAACGAATTATTACAGTTTCACAAAAACGTCATAAAGTACTTGCTTCTTATTTTAGTTGTTGATACATTAGTTCTTGTAGGGCAAAGGCAAGCGCCCAGCCTACAAAATGCTAAAAACAGATTTTCTCCCAAGAAAAGCCGAACATTTACATTGATTGGTTGGTTCTAAGCTCTCTTTACGAAGAGGGCTTTTTTTTTATGTTCTGAACCGCCCTCTGTTCAATCGATTTTAGGCGTTTTCAAGTATGTTAAAGCCCCGACTCTGCTTCGTCGCTTAAGTGCTACGCGCCCTTGACCTTGCAGGACGACGTTTACATCGCTATTTTGAATCGACTTTAGGAGCCATCGACGCCTGCGGTGCTTGGGTGGGTGGAACTTGAACCTGCTGTTGTTGCTGTTGGGCTTCTTGGGCATCCTTGATCTGAGCTTTTTGAATGCCTGAAATGGCGTCATCCACCAGCTGGGCTTCAAGTCCAAGCATACCCACACTATCTCTTAAACGGTTGAGTTCGTTCAAGACTTCAGGGCTTGGGTAACGGTAGCATCCGACTTGCATGGCTCGCAACATGGCTTCATGCACCACAGAAGACGGGTCTCGCAGAATTTTCAAAGCAAAGGCATCGACATACGGCTTAAACTGCGGACGCTTTTCTAAATTGGGATTCGAACTTAAAATAATGAAGTAGTCATTCGCTGCATCGGCACGACGCATCCAGTCAGGGTCTTCAAGCCTTAGGTTTAGGGAACGCATGATGCCGTCATCAAAGCCTCGCACATCAGGGGGCAAGTCCACAGGGGGAGGAATGCTTGCAGGAATCGCCATAGGAATGCTTTCAGGCGGCGCTTGAGAAACAGGGGGCGTGCTAGGCATCGGGGTAGGCGGTGGACTCATCGTCGTAGGAGGGCTAGGCAGTGGGTTGAATGGAGGCACATTGCTTGATCCATTAGGCGTCGTAGCAGGAGCCATCAACGAAGGAAGGGGGCTACTCGGGGCGGATGCTGGAGGAGCCGTCGGGGGGATGTATGGGGAGGCATTCGGCATATAGTAAGGGGGCAGTTGAGGTGAGTTGGGTGAAAGTGGCATGGGTGGGCTCGTCGTTGGGTTATGGAGGGCGGGGGGCATAAAGTTTCTTGGATCCTGAGTAAAGGCATTAGGCTTGGGAGCAGGGGCTAGCTCACGATCGGGCAAGGCTGGTGGAGGCTTAGGTAGGCTGAAATTGGACGGTGTTAAAAATACGCTAGGTAAGGGCGGAGGGGGTGGCAAGTCTAATCGTGGGACTTGGCGTGAAAATGCAGGCAAATCCAAGGGATTGCCTTTAGAAATGGTGGGTGGTGGCGCAAACGCATTAAAAGGGGGAATAGACACGAAAACACCTTCAGATTTTGGGCACGATGAGGGGATGATATACCTATAAAGTCTACTCATCTTTTTTTTGTGCTAGCCTTGTATTGTGCCTTTTTTGGTATAAAATAGTCTTGTATTTAAAGAACTAAAGGAAATGCACCATGCCTGTTGTCAATGTATCCAACGAAGAACTGCGTCAATTGATTCAAGATACGCCGAACCTGCAACTGGTGGATGTCCGCACGCCTGAAGAAGTCAGCGAGCTAGGCTACATCGCAGGATCGCTCACCTTGCCTGTGCAGACCATCGCCGATTGGGCAGGCACGCTGGATGCCTCTCGCCCCATTGCCTTTATGTGTCGTGGGGGTGTAAGAAGCCTCTATGCCTGCGACTACATGGAAAACGTCATCAAAATGGATACATCCGCTGTGCCGTTGTACAACTTGGAACACGGCATGAGCCACTATGACGGTGATGTCGTCTACCCTGAAGCGTCGGAAGTATAATGTAATTATTTTCAAACTCGATTTTATCTCTTCAATCCACAAGGAAAATGCCCCATGATGATTCAAAAAGAAGATGTCCTCAACGCCCTTAAAACCGTGAACGATCCTGAATTGCACAAGTCCCTCACGGAACTGGGCATGGTGGACAATATCGTCATCAACGGCAATGATGTGAACTTTGATATTATTCTAACGACCAAAGCCTGCCCTTTGAAAGAAAAAATCCGTCAAGACGCTCAATCGGCTGTTCAAGCCCTTGAAGGCGTTGGCAAAGTCTATGTGAATATCTCGGGCAAAACCTTGACGCCTCGCTTGCCTGAAAAGCAGGGCATCCCAGGAGTCAAAAACATTATTGCCATTTCAAGCGGTAAGGGCGGCGTTGGTAAATCCACCGTGAGTGTCAACCTCGCCTGTGCGATGACCCTTGCTGGAGCGAAAGTAGGCATCTTGGATGCCGACATCTACGGCCCGAACATCCCTATTATGATGGGCGTTGAAGGGCATAGCCTTAAAGGCGTGGATGAAAACAAAAAAGGCATCTTGCCTGAAGGCCATGGCGTCAAGGTGATGTCCATTAGCTTTTTGGTGAAGCCTGATCAAGCCATGATTTGGCGTGGCCCCATTCTGCACAAGTCGCTTGCTCAATTCTTTACGGATATGGCGTGGGGCGAATTGGATTACCTCTTGATCGACCTGCCACCCGGTACGGGCGATGCTCAATTGTCCATTAGTCAACTGGCGCCTATTACGGGAGGCATCATCGTCACGACCCCTCAAGATGTGTCGCTCGCCGATTGCCGTCGTGCCAATAGCATGTTCAAGCAAACGAATATCCCTGTTTTGGGCGTGGTAGAAAACATGAGCTATTTTGTCAATCGTCATGGCGAGCGTGAAAACATTTTCGGCGAAGGCGGTGGTGAAGTTTTCACCAAAGAGTTGGGCTTAGATTTGTTGGCTCAAGTGCCGTTACTGCCTCAAGTGCGTCAAGATGCTGATGCAGGCATGCCCATTGTGATGTCGAATCCTACTTGTGACGCTGCCTTGCAATTGACGCAAGCCAGCAATGCCGTTGTGGCGAAGATCTGCGAAATGTCTGTCGCCAGTCATCAGGAAGCGGAAGCCCCTTTGGCGTCGGTGTAGTGGGGGAATTCTAAGTCGATGCTCTCTGTCATCAAACGTATGGATATAGCGAATTCAGAGGATTTAGAAGCTTTAATCAATCTCTCTCAACGCACGTTTCTAGAAACCTTTGGCATGAATTATAATCCCAAAGATTTAAATGAGTACATGGAAAAACGCCTTTCACGACAGGCTTTAGCCGTCGAACTCGCCGATGCTCAAAACGTCTTTTTTAGTGTGTGGGACGAAAGTTCGGGTGCTTTAGCGGGCTACATCAAAATTATTCCACAGTCTCGTAAGTTTTTGGAAGACTTAGAAGAACAATACAGCGAACCACAAAACAGCACATATTTGGAGCGTTTTTACTTGCTAAAACCCTTTCACGGCAAGGGTATCGCTCAACGAGCCATGCAAGCCACGCTCGATTGGATTAAGCAAAACACGCAAAGCGATGCGATTCATCTCACCGTATTTTCTGAAAATCCACGAGCCTACACGTTCTATCAACGTTTTGGCTTTGAACATGTGGGCAATTGCATTTACATGGTGGGGGACAATCCCGATAAAGAGTTTCTCTATTTGTTGAGGCTATAAAGCGATTCTGTTGTATAATGGGAGGCACGTAGAGAGAAGGATCTTTTAGCATGCACGCCTACCAAAGTTCACAACAACGCAATGCCCTGATTTGTGCCAGTAGCCAAGGCTTGGGCTTAGCCGTCGCCAATCGCTTGGCGGAAGACGGCCACAATCTATTTTTGGTGGCTCGTAATGAAGAACGCTTACTGAAAGTCAAGCAAGAGCTGGAAGAAGCTCACAAGGTGCAGGTGCATATTTATGTGTGCGATCTCAATGTGGCAAGCCAACGCACGAAATTGCTCGAAACCCTTTTGACGCTGTGGCCTGCGGGTCCTGATATTGTGATTCATAATACGGGGGGGCCACCACCTTCCACGATTCTAGACACCGAATACGTTCAGTGGACGCATGGGTTTAACAGTTTGTTTTTAAGCGTGGTACAGATTAACCAAGCCCTCGTCCCACTTATGGTCGAACGTGGCTGGGGACGAGTCGTGACGGTGACGTCACTTGCCGCCAAAGAACCGCTCCCCAATTTAGCGATCTCAAATGCCTTGCGATCAGGCATTAGTGCGTATTCCAAGACGCTCGCTACAGAAGTGGCATCTTCAGGCGTGACGGTCAATTGTGTGGCTCCCGGTTACATTCAAACCGAACGCTTGAAGCACTTGTTTCACTTTAGGGCGGAGCAAGCAGGCACGACACCTTTACAAGCCCAGCGTCAGATTGAGCAGAACATTCCTGCCCAACGTATCGGCAAGGCCGCTGAATTTGCTCATGCGGTGAGCTTTTTATGCAGTGAAGGCAACAGCTACATGACGGGGCAAACCTTGGTCGTCGACGGTGGCTTACAGAAGTCAACGTTTTAGTCTAGTATTTATAGTGTTTTATGAATAAAAAGTGATACTCCAACCGTTGCACAAGCCGACGTCCAAGCACTAAATCCGAGCGGGTGAGCGAACTGCGAATCCCCGAGCGATTTTGCGGACGTCCCACAGGGGCAAGTGGAGCAAGCGAAAAGGATGAGATAGGGGGAGGATTTTTAAGGAGGGGGAAAGAGAAG
>JBKDRU010000019.1:0-16776 GCA_046341215.1 Vampirovibrionales bacterium
AAATCCGAGCGGGTGAGCGAACTGCGAATCCCCGAGCGATTTTGCGGACGTCCCACAGGGGCAAGTGGAGCAAGCGAAAAGGATGAGATAGGGGGAGGATTTTTAAGGAGGGGGAAAGAGAAGGAGAGCCGCAACAATTTCTTTTTCTTTCCCCCTCCTTAAACCGCCTTTAGAGGTGTTGGAGACCTTTGGCGGAGCAAAGGTCTCTGACAACGACCATCGTTAAATGAAAATCTAAAAAGCTACACAACTCATTATCAACTAAAAGGTGACCTCTTCCAAACCGTTCATATAAGACACCAACGCCTTGGGGATGCGGATCGTGTGAGCATCCACCACATAATTTTCTAAAATCGCCGCAACCGTACGACCCACCGCAATGCCTGAGCCGTTTAAGGTATGGCAAAATTGAGGCTTCTCACCTTCGGCTGTTCGATAACGCAAGTTCATGCGACGAGCCTGAAAATCCAAGGTATTCGAGCAACTGGAAATTTCTCGATACACGCCTTGACTGGGCATCCACACTTCAAGATCGTAGGTCTTGGCTGCTGAAAAGCCGATGTCGCCTGTGCAAAGCGACACGACCCGATAGGGCAATTCCAAGATCTGTAGAATACGCTCCGCATGAGAGGTTAAAGCTTCAAGGGCGTCAAACGAGCTTTCCGCCGTGGTAATATGCACGAGTTCCACCTTGTCAAATTGATGCTGACGAATCAAGCCACGGGTGTCCCGACCCGCACTGCCTGCTTCACGCCTGAAACACGGCGTATGAGCGGTAAATTGCATCGGCAATTGAGACGCTTCGACAATTTCATCCCGATACAAGTTGGTAATCGGCACTTCAGACGTGGGAATCAAATACAAGTCGTCTTCGGCGACTTTGTACATGTCTTCTCCAAACTTGGGTAATTGCCCTGTGCCTGTCATACTGGCTTCATTGACCAACAAAGGCAAGACGAGTTCTTCATAGCCGTGTTGCGTGGTGTGAACATCCAACATCAAGCGAATCAAGGATCTCACCAATAAGGCACCGTTGCCACGAAAGACGGAAAAGCGAGATTTGGCAAGCTTGACGCCTCGTTCAAAGTCGATCCAGTTTAAGGCAACGCCTGTTTCCCAGTGGGGAGGCGCGTCCTGCATGGAGCGAGCTTTAAAGTCGCATCCCCATCGGCGGATTTCTTCGTTGTCTTCTTCACTGGCACCGTCTTTCACCGATTCATGCGGTAGATTCGGCAAGCTCATCACGATGCGGTTTTGCTCTTCGGCGAGGGCGTCTTTTTCGCTTTCAATGGCTTTAATCCGTTCAGACACGCCTTTGGCGGTTTCCATAACAGCATCCGCATTTTCACCTGCTTTTTTGAGCGTGGCGAGTTCTTTATTGAGGGCATTGCGTTGATTACGTAGGACTTCTTCTTCTTGCAGTAAGGCACGGCGTTTTTCGTCGATGGCGAGTACGGCATCAATGGAAAAATCGGGGTTGCGGCGTTGCAAAGCTTTTTCGATGGCGTGGGGATCTTGGCGAAGGGCTTTAATATCAAGCATGGGGATTGTTACTCTAGGTAGATTTTAATAATTTAGGGATTTACATATTGTAACATAAAACCCAATAGAGCATGTTTTTTTCTCTTTTGTGTTTAATGCCTTTAGGTCTTCTAAATGGTTTTACGAAAGTTTCAAAACTTTTTAGAAAACTAGCACAAATTTTCTTTTATTTGTGTTTAAGCTGATAAGAGATGCGTGAAAAACGCAAGAATAACTTGTTTATTTGTAACGAAACGGTTTAAGGAAGAAAACATGGCAGCATCTAATGTCTCAACGCCCGTGAATTCGGTAATTAGTCAACGACAACAATTGTTAATTGAAAAAGAACGCGTGATGAAAGAAGAACTGCTTTTAGATGAGTATGAAAGAACTCAAAGCGCTTACCAAGCGATGAACGATGCGGCTCAAGTTTTTGAGCAGAAAAAGTCCGAATATTTACAAGAAGAAGCCCAATATGAAACACTAGGAAACTCGATTAATATGACCACACCCGTTAATGCCACTACACCAAGCAATCCTGCTTCATTTTCACCAGTAGGATCTCCTGTTGCCAATTCAACAGTAAGCCCTGAGCAAGGACCGACTGCGGGAACTTCAACCGCAGCAACTCAACCTGCAGGAGGCCCCCTCCCCATCGAAGCCAATTACAATTCCAATGCCGCCGCCTATTACGGAGCAGGTGGTCCTGGATCTTCCGCTCCTTTACCAGGTGAAGGCTTGCCGTATTATCAACCCTTACCGAGTGCTTCGACACCGAATGCCACGCCTAATGTCAGCCCAACAGCAGGGGCACCGAGTCCGCAAGGTGTGCCGACCCAAGCAAGCCTTCAACAACAGGCTCAACAAGCCCCAGTAACCCCTGCCGATATTGCAGCGTTACGTCAGATTTTGCAAATGAATCCGCAAACAGCTCAACAAGCTTCTAAGGTGTCGGATGCGGATTTAACCAGACTTTTACAGAGCGATCCTGAAATTGCAGGAGCTGTTAGAGAGTTTGAAGCCATGTCCGCAGGGCAAGGCGTTGCCCCCAGTGCTCAAGGTGGAGCAAAAGCGCCAGCCTCTCCTGAGGCTCAACCCACCGATCCTGCTCAAGCTTTGAAGTTAGCTCAACAAAATCCTGAAGTGATGCAGCAAGCCCAAGCCATGGTCGCAAGTTTGAGTCCTCAAGAGCGTGATGCGATGATGAAGCAACTCGCCAATGATCCTGAAGCTCAAGCGATTCTGGCACAAATGGGTGTCAGTTTACCACCACAAGGGTCGCCTGCTCCAGCACAAAAAGTTTAGGTATACATACCTATTAATTCCTTCTCTCTCTCAACATATATCACAATATATGTACAGGCGTGTTTATCAAAACACGCCTTTTCTTTATGCTTGGCATGCAGAAATGGATCAAGGAACAAGGCTGTTTTTAAGGTTTCCGCTTCAGGCGAACATCCTCAATCACCAAGTCATTCATACTATTAAAACTCAAGCCTTCTACCCATGGTTGATTCAACCACAATTTACGCCGTGTAAAGAGCGGGCAAATCACGGTGTCTTGCATCAACAACAAACGCTGAGCCTCATCATACACGGCTTGACGTTGAGGGCTATTGGGCATCATGGCCGCTTTTTCAATCAAGGCATCGTAACGGGGGGATTTCCACCCTGTGTGATTATTACCATTACTGCTATGAAACAAGCTTAAAAAGCTGTCGGCATCAGGATAATCGACAAACCACGTCAGCAAAAATAAGGCAGGGGCATCGTATTCCAAACGAGATAGGTACACTTTCCAGTCTAATGTACGCAAGGGGACTTGAACACCGAGCCCTTCTTTCCACTGAAATTGTAGAATCTCGCCGATTTTTCGCACGCCGTAATCGTTGGTAAAGGTCAAGGCGGGCATCTTGGTATCCGGATGCTTTTTTAGATAAGCCTGCCATATCTGTTGTGCATCGCTTATATGGGTGGAATGTCCAAGCGTGGCGTTATAGCCAAACAAATTGGGGGTTACAAAGCTATTTAAAGGCGTTTCACCACTTTTTAAAAGCGAAGGAAAGTAGTCTCGTTGCACGCATTCACAAAAGGCTTTGCGGATTCGGGCTTCGTTAAACGGCGCCTTTTGTACATTAAAGCCCAAATACTGAATAAAGCTAATGCCCACTTCTTTGGCGCGGGGGTCTTGGGCGTAACGGGCGTATTCAAAGTTTGAAATCACGGTGCCAGAATCCGCCATGTCTAGCACGCCTTGCTCAAAAAGCGTGACCGCCGTGTTTTGATCAGGGATCATTTCAAACTGAACATCAGGACGTTCAGACGCTTGCCCGTCCCAATAATAGCGATTCGGCTTGAGAATAATACGACTGTCATGCTGCCATTGACTTAAGCGAAAAGGCCCGTTGGTGATGTAATGCCCTGCTTCGGTGAACTGATTGCCGTAAGCGGTGACGTTGTCTTCACGAATAGGAACCGCCACAGGAAAGGCGAGCATGGCAGGGAAAAACACATTGGGGCGCCTTAGGCGTATTTCTAGCGTCTGTGGATTCGGGGTACGAATACCCACGTGTGAAAAGTCGCTGAGTGTGCCGTTATAAAAGGCTTCCGCATTATGAATGGAAAACAAGAAAAAGGCGTAGGCGGAACCGTTGCTTTGGGTCAGCACACGCTTCCACGCATAGACGAAGTCTTTCGCCGTAATCGGCTTGCCGTCGCTCCACTTAATATGGGGACGCAATTTAAACGTATACCTTAAACCATCGGGCGACACCTGCCACGATTGAGCCAGTTCGGGGGTTACTTGTGCTTGCTTGTTGAAATCCGTTAAGCCACGCATGAGTTCGTGGATGACTCTTCCGCTGGTGCTGTCCGTATTTCTTAGGGGATCTAGGGTGGGGGGCTCTTTGCCGAGATTGAGGGTGACGACGTTGTCCGTGGGGAAAGGCAAGGCGTGAGGCGTGCTAGGCTCTGTTTTTTTAAAGTTCATGAAAAGCACAGCAAGTAAAGCCAACAGAAGCAGGCTTCCATAAAGGGAAGGGCGTTTCAAGTATGAGACGAATTGCAATTTCATAGGGCTATTATACCATAAGTCGACTTTGTGATAGAGTATAGAGACGTTCTGTAAAGGATATCCCCATGATTGATATTGATGCCACAAAATCTCACCCCCAAAAAGAATCCTTAATTCGTGTGCGTAATCTTAAAAAACGCTTCAGTGATGATGGCCCTTGGGTCTTGGATGATATTAGCTTCGACATTCATGCCAATGAAACCGTCGCCATTATCGGCACCAGCGGCTGCGGAAAATCCACCTTGTTGAATTGCATCGCTGGGCTTGAAACCGCCACTGAAGGTAGCATTGAAATGAACGATCCGAATTTTACGCTGATTTTTCAGTATTCGGCGTTGTTTGATTCGATGACAGTGTTTGACAATATCGCCTTTGCCTTGGTTGAACCGCCTGATGCGAAGGAGGCTCGTAAAAAGTTTAAACGCTTGCCTGATAAAGAGATTGCTCGTTTGGTTTATGAAAAACTCGACATGGTTGGGCTTCAAAATGTGGCGGAAAAGTTCCCCAGCGAATTGAGTGGCGGTATGCAAAAACGAGTGAGTTTCGCTCGTGGCATTATTGGCAACCCTCGTATTATTTTGTACGATGAACCGACCAGTGGCTTAGATCCTGTGGCGTCGCATGATTTAGAAGATTACATGAATGTGTTGACCCGTCAATTACAAGCCGCCAGTGTGGTGGTGACGCATACCATTTCGACCATCTGCCGTACGGCGGATCGTGTGATTTTACTGAATAAAGGCAAGATTCACTGGGAAGGCACCCCGCAATGTTTGCTTGAAACGGACGAGCCGCTTGCCATGCAGTTTGCCAAAGCGGCGTTAAGCACCACTCGATAGGGTTTTCTATCGTGTGTTAGACCAAAATCGATAAAATCTGATAAAATAGTTCTATCGATTTATACTATTTTCAAAAAGGATCTTAAACTATGGGTATTAAAGCCTTCAATGTGAAATCTATCGTTGCTGGACTTTTGGCGGTAGGAATGCTCGGGGGATTAATCATTGCCTTGTTTTCCTTAGGCGGCCCGCCTCGTGTAGAACAATCGCCAGCCCCTGTTCCAGACGAAACGGTTGGCATTGAAGGAGAAGAGAGTGGCTTTGAAGGGCTTTATCTCTTGCCGAAGGAATCGATTGCTCCACAGATCAAGGCTCAAGCTGTTAACGGAATGGTGGATACCGAAGCCTTTCAGAAAAAAGGGGAAGGTACTATTTTGATTTTCTATCAAGGTCTGTTCTGTAGCGTATGTGCGGCTCAACTTGAAGGTTTTCAAAAAAATGTAAACGCCTTTAAGAAAAAAAATTATAATGTGGTCGCCATTAGTGCAGACACTCAACCTGACGCCCTAGAACGGCAAGGTAAATCAGGCTTAAGCTTCCCTGTTGTGCCTGACCCTGAACGTGCCATTATTTCTAATTATGGCGTTGCTAACGTGAGCCGTGGTAATATCGCTTACCCCACCATTTATGTGCTAGACAAAAATGGACGTGTTAGCTTTACATTTGCGGACGCTCGCATGACACGTTTACAAGCTCCCGACTTGCTCAAAAAACTCGGGACCCTTTAAAAACCCTTTGAAACCCCAAAAGTCCATCGTCTAGATTATATTCAAGGGATTGATTGGGTTTAACCCTTTAATGACTTGATATACTAAAAGAATGTATACCCCAAAGGGTCAGTATTGACTTTAAAGTGACGTATTAAAGCGAGATTTTTATGTCTTTTGTGCCTTCTGACGATCAAGAAACGTCATTGGAAGAATTTAAACTTAATGAACGTTCTTCCAAAGGTTTGACGGTTTCTAAGGAGCAAACCTTACGTGGTCACTTAGGCAATGTGAAAACCAATAGCCCTTGGGAACTCTTTGTTTCAAGCACGTCTTTTGATCACTTAAGTCAACTGCCTTCAGAAGCGGACGATGAAGAAGAAAAAACGGTTCCTCAAGACATTGAAGACCATTCAGAAGATTTAATGTCGCCTTTTATAAAACGCTTATTGCATATTTCTGTTTTAGGGTTTAAGCGACGCTTTAAAGAAGCTTTCGATCTCGCTGAGTCGAGTCAGTACAATGTTGAATTTGATGGATGGGAACGCACACGCCTTCAAGTCGAAGCCGTTTGGCAACGCTATATGCACCGTCCTGATCAAGAAGCCAAGCAGTGTATTCGTCGTTTAAGCGAACTGTATGTACAAAGCCAACGTGCTTATACGGCAGAGCAAATGCAAGAACTCAAGCCTGTGATTTATCTCTATCAAGGGCGTATTCATTATGATCAAAAACATTTTGGGGTAGCGATGCGTTGGTACAAAGAAGCCCTCATGTGTTGCCCTGAAGAGTCTCTGACTCATGCGAGATTGCTTGACAGTATGGCGATTTACTATGAGCATGCAGGGAACTTTTCACACGCCTTGCACCTCATGCAGGATTCTCTCAAAATAAAGGGTAAGCTTCCGTTTATTCATGAACTTGGGGTGAGCTACCAAATGCTGGGACAAACCAATTTATTGGTTGAACAGTTTGATGATGCTCAAAAGCACTTAGAAAGAGCCTTGTCTATTGCGATTCAAGTGAAAGACAGCCGTCGTGAAGCGGAAATGCTGAATGATTTAATCAAAATTGCTATTATTAACCATCAACTGATTAAAGCCTTACACTTAACCAATGAATGTATGAGCCGCTGTCAAGCTAGACGTCTGTGGAGTGCGTATGGTACGGCTCGCTTGTATCGAGCCTATATTCACTTTTTAAACAATGAATTAGACGAAACGCATACCCTGTTGGTGGACGAGATTATTCCATTGCTTAAGGATTATTCCAATGAAAAAGCCTATGGTACAGCATTTCGCTTGCTGGGTGCTTTGTACAATTCATGGGGGCAACGTCGTGAAGCTTTAGAAGCTTTGACGGAATCCATTGTGATTTTCAAACGTCAAAACCGTCATGATGAACTCGCGAAAACCTATTATGAACAAGCGCGTTTGTATATTTCTTTACAACAAAAAGATTTGGCGATTCAAAGTTTATTTCATGCCTTAAATGTGGCTCAACAATATAATTTAATGTTCTTGGTGCGTCCGATTGAAGACGAACTCTTTATCCTCGCGCCTGAAAAATGGGAAAAAATCGCTGAACATCGTTTAAAATATGAAGCGTTTACGCCTTTAGAAACCATGCTGAAGGCTCATGTGGTTTCTCCTGAAAACATTCAGGCGGCTGCTATGAAGGTGATGAATGGTAGCACCAAGCTGGATGAATCCGTTAATGGTTTAGCCAGTGCAAATCCCAATGCTTTAATGTCATTGTTACGTTTAGGGCAAGCAATTTCTGCGGAACGAGAACTTGATAACATTTTAAACCTCGTACGTGAAGAAACTGTCAAAGCCTTGGGTGCGGAACGTTGTACCGTTTTTGTGTACGACAAAGAAACCAACGAACTGTGGAGTAAAGTGGCTTCTGGCATGGAAGGTAATAAAAAATTACGAGTTAGTGCTGACAAAGGCTTGGTAGGCCATGTGTTAAAAGTGGGTGAAACCCTTAATATTGCGGATGTGTATAATGACCCTCGCTTCAACCAAGAAGTGGACCGTAAAACAGGCTACCGCACCCGTAACGTTCTATGTATTCCTATTTTAAATCGAGAAAATGAACCCATTGGCGTGGTTCAAGTTCTTAATAAAGTGGTGGGGACTTTCAATAAAAGTGACGAAGATTTACTCAACGCTATTGCTGCCACTACAGGTATTACCCTTGAAAATGCCATGATGGTGCAAGAACAAAAACGCAGTTTTGAAAGCTTTATTCTCACGTTGTCATCCACCATAGATGCTCGAGATCCTATTACCGCGGGGCATAGCGAACGCGTGGCTGATTATTCCTTGCTCGTGGGCGATGAACTTCAAATGCATCGTAATGACATGGAAGTCTTACGTTTTGCAGCCTTATTACATGACATTGGAAAAATTGGGATTCGTGAAGAAGTCTTGACCAAAGAAGGTCGGCTGACCATTGACGAATATCAACACATTCAAGAACATGCACGCTTTACCTTTGACATCTTGCAAAATATTCATTTTGCTCACCATTTGCAGGATGTACCTTTAATCGCAGCGTCTCACCATGAACGGGTGGACGGCAAAGGCTACTACAAAGGACTCAAAGGCGATGAAATCCCTCTTTCGGGGCGTATTATCGCACTAGGAGACGTATTTGACGCCATTACCTCGTTGCGTCATTATCGTAGTCGTATGCCGTTTGACAAGGTACTTAGTATTATTCAAAAAGATGCGGGTTCGCATTTCGACAGTGAAGTGGTTGCCATGTTTTTCAGAGTCCCTCTCTACCGTCTGGCGGAAGTATTGGTCAAGGAACGCCGTGTTAAAAAAATTCAAGAAGTTTCGCCTTTGGTGAAGTACATTGATCGTCATGTGAATTTGGCGGAGTTTCACCAGATTCTAACGAAACCTGAAAAGACCAAAGCCGAGCAAGAAATCGATAAATATTTTTCTGCGATTTACTATGTGTTACCCAGCAAACAGCAAGACAATCTTTAGAACTCTAAAGCGTGTCGGCTAAGGTTTCATGATCCAACTTAAATAGACAGTGGGTGCATCGTATTTTAAACACCACCCACGCTTTATGCTCTAAATCTTCTCGAAGATGCGTTAAAGTGGTGAGTTCTGCTCCACAATCAGGGCAGGGCCAAAAGCCTTCCGCATTGCGTTCCATTTCTTTTAAAGGTAAACGTTTGCCATTGTTGAAATGGGCAACCAAATGGTAGTCAATCGACTGAAGCACGACATCACCTGTTAAGGTAATAGGCGGGGGCGTTTCATATTGTTTAAGTTCAGTAGGCGTCATTTTTAGGACTCGTGTGAGTCGAGTGCGGTTCATCACCGACAAAAAGTGGAGCCGCCCTTCTTCGAGCTGTTCTAACAGAGCCAGCGACAAGCCTGACTTTTCCGCCACCACAGGCAGGGGTAGATCTAAGGCATTGCGTCGTGCTTGTAATACAGAAGCCAATGAAGGACGGGTTTTTTCCGGGGATTCCATAGATATAAAGCTTTCTGTACAAAAAGACGCCACATTAAACAGAACTTCAGCTTAGCATGTTTGACTAGGAACATCAAGCAAAGGCAGCGTAAGCGTTCCGGCGCATGTAACATTTTGTAAATGATTTCTTAAGTTCTCCCTAAATCTGCCGATAGGTATTTTGGAAGAGCTTTACAGACTTCCATCTTTCTTCTGAACAGGGGGACATAGCAACGAGAGGCAGTACGAAACCGTATTGCCGTTTTTCTGATCTAAATTTCTTTAATAAAAACAATCGTTTTATCGGCAAGACGGGCAACAACCGTTTTGTTGACACATGGGACGGCTTAATGTGCTTGATGCATAGGTATCTTGCGGTGCTTGGCGTTCTTCTTTACGTTGTTGGCGGTTTTGGTAGGCGACTTGTCCATATTGAAAGACGTCCATCGGGTTTGTACTCAATAAGGGATCCGTCAAATTAGGGATGCCTTCTTCTAAGGCTCTTAAATTAACGGCGTTTCTAATTAAGTCCAGTCGCTGAATACTTATCACGTTTTCACACCCCTCAACAAATTAAAATAAATACAAATTATATTCGCATAAAACCCATAGAAGTCTTTGTTTGTGCTACTTTATAAGAAATAATTTTACCTAGAAGGGTGCCCGCTATGAACGTTCCCACCGAAAGCACGGTTGATCTCTTTCACGTTGATGCCTACGACTATGCCCTGCCTCCCGATTTAATTGCTTCGCACCCCCTTCCTAATCGTGACGATTCACGCATGATGTTCATCGACTGCCAAGGGGAAGCCTTTGAGCATAAGGGTTTTAAACACTTGGTTGAACTTATGAATCCTGAAGATTTATTGGTGGTGAACGACACGAAAGTCTTGCCTGCTCGCTTTTTGGGAAAACGCCTTATGGCAGACGGCACGCTTGGCGAAGGCGAAGTTGAAGTGCTTTTATTACACCCAACGTCGCAAGCTGAACTCGACTGGCATTGTTTGATGCGTCCTGCTCGTAAGCTTAAGGAAGGCACCGTCATTGTGTTGGAAGACAGCACGGCGACTTTTGAAGTTGTCGAACAAGGCAAAGAAGGTCATGGCGTGGTGCGTTTGCACCTAAATGAAGAAGCCAGCCTTCATGAGTTCATGTACCGCATTGGTAAAATGCCGATACCCCCTTATTTTAACCGTCCTGCCAATGAAGAAGACAAAGAACGCTACCAAACCGTCTATTCTGAGGTGGAAGGGTCGCAGGCGGCTCCTACAGCGGGCTTGCATTTTACGGAAGACGTTTTAAACGCCTTGGCGGAAAAAGGCATCCAAAAGGTGAATGTGACTTTGTCAGTGGGTGTGGGTACGTTTCGACCCGTTATGGTGGACGACATTCGTGAGCATGACATGCACGGCGAAGCGTACACGTTGCCTCAAGCCACGGTGGATGCGATTTTGGCGTGTAAGGCTCGAGGTGGACGAGTATTTGCGATAGGCACTACAACGACCAAAACGCTTGAAACCGCCGCTCAAAACCAAGGGGGCTCTTTGTTTAAGGGCGAAAGCGGTTGGAGTAACCTGTATATTTACCCCGGTTTTACTTTTCAAGTGGTGGATGCCATGCTCACCAATTTTCACCTGCCCAAGTCGACGCTATTGATGATGATTTCCGCCTTTGCGAATCGAGACTTTATTTTAAAGGTCTATGAAGAAGCCGTAAAAGAACGTTACCGCTTTTATAGTTACGGCGATTGTATGCTTTTAATGCGTTGAAAAAAGTCAGAATGCCCTACTGATCCGTCTGAATATCACCAGGAAAATTAAAGTCACTGGCCTTAATGTTCTTTAAAAAGTCTTTGAAGGCTTCGCTTTCTTCTTCATCCTTTTCTTCATCCGCACTCACGGTGCCGTCAGACATCACATGAGGGCTGGCAAAAATAGGGGCATCCGCTCTTAAGGCTACGGCGACGGCGTCCGAAGGACGTGCATCGAGCTCAAGTTCTTCATCACCATCTTCGACTTTTAAATAAAGGCTCGCAAAATAGGTGTCGTTTTCAATATCTTTAATCACCACACGATCCAATACATAACCGGTTAGTTCAATTAGATTATAAAGTAAATCATGCGTCATGGGGCGGTTGGATTCTACCGCTTCTAGTTGGCGAATAATGGCACTGGCTTCTGCTGTGCCGATCCAAATGGGCAAGGCACGGCGTTTGTCTTGATCCGTCAATACCACAATGGGTGTACCTGTTCGTGTGTCAAGGGCAATACCCATGACAGAAAGTTTTATTAGGGATTCAGGTTCGTTAGACAAGCTCATTAAACGTATTCCTTCAGATCAATCATATTGTTTCTTTAATGATAACAAACTTTTAATGCTTCGCCTAGCTCCAATTTTAAAAACCCACTAAATAGTGTCACACGTCATAACACACTTAATAAATAAGCCCTTGACCTACATTTACAAGTGTCGTAGAATAAAAATGTACAATAGCTTAGACTGAAATAAATAGCTGTGTTGTTTACAAGTTCATCCACCCTTGCATAGGATATAACTGATGATGATGGTTGCTTCATCCCTCAATACGGGTAGAAAACTACATATGCCTTCCCCTTACGATACACCGTTCAATAAGGGGTTAGATAAAAGCACCCAACGTAACTCTGCTTTGGCACCGCATTTGCAACAGCAAGAAGAACTGTTGGCTCCCCCAACACCACAACCCCGTATAGGGTCTACTCAGTCTATAATCAAGCAACGTGAAGCGCTTCAGCAAGACACCTTTCAAAAGCAAAACACACAAGACACCAATTTTAGACGCAGTAGTATAGAGCTGCCCCAAAAAGCCCCTTCGGTGATGGAACAGTTACAACAAGTTGCCACGACCACCCGCCAGTTTTTGAGTCAGTTAGATCGTTTAAATCAGTCGGATTTGGCTCGTCGCCAAGCCCAAGGCACGGAACTTCAAATGACGGAAGGCCGTCACCAAGTGCATCATCAAAATGCAACCTTATATATGCGGATTAAAGAACCTTCCGTTGTGACGAAATCTAAGCGTGAAGAAGATATTATTCGTCGTACAGCACGTCAACAACGCATGGGTATCAAAGGTAAGGATGCCCACTCAATCAAGCATGACAATTTGGCGGCGGATCGTGAAGCAGATGCTTACGACGCTTAATTGGTATAATAGGCCTCATTATTGGTTATTACTTGTAAGCGTAAAGCTATCCTTAATATCTTCAGAAAGCATCTGTTTGGTGCTTTGCATGAGGGCTTGATTGGCGTTTAGTTGCATATCAATACGAGCCGCTTCAGCATCTAAGACTTGCGACATTTGGTTCATTTGTTCTACACGTATGCTCAACGCCTTATAACCTTCGCTGTTGGGGTCTAGTTTAGCTTCGGCAAATTGTAAACTTGAGTTAATGTTGATCAGATTTTTACGACGTTGACTTATGAGCGTTTTTTGATATTCCAAGTCTTTTTGTTGAGAAAGGGCATCATAATATATCATGGCATTGAGACCGAGCATAGCGAATAGACCTTTATGGGGGGTAGAGGTTAGAATACTTGTCTTTAGATTTTCCTGTACAGGGTCTATACGACACGCCCTTACGAAATAATCTAGGCTCTTGTGAAGGAAAATCTAAAGACAAGTATAGTGGAACACGATACTTATATAAAGCCGAATCAATCTTTTTTTGTGCTAGTGGAGCTTTAGACTTAGCTATAAAATACATTGTTAGATGGAGTTAGTGGATTTGAAAATCCGTTAAACTTAAATGAGTTGTAAGCAACACATAAAAGGTCGAGAATGAACGCATCATCCAATCCACTCCTTCATCAAAAACACGCCAAACAATATCAAGAACAACAAGTCATTACCGCCAGCAAAGAACAGCTCTTAATCATGCTGTATGATGGTGCCATTCGCTTTGCAAAAACAGGGAAAAAGGCCATTCTTTCTCAAGATTACGAAAAGTCTAACCATTTTCTAGTTAAAACTCAACGAATTATAACCGAATTTATGGGTAGTTTAGACCTTAAAAGTGGTAATGACACGACCCAGCAACTTTTTTTATTATACGAATACTTGCACCATCAATTGGTACAGGCCAACATTCAAAAAAATACCGCTTTAGTGGATGACGTGCTAGAACATTTGATTGACTTGCGTAAAACATGGATTTCGGCGATTGAAATCGCCCAACAAGAAACCCAAAAATCATCAAAACCCGGACAAAACGCTTAAGTTATTACATAAAGGATTGGAAAAGAATGAAGCAAACGCCCGCCTCTGTTTTTTTAGAATTAGAATCGTTACTGCTTCAGGTCGAACGTTTGACGGCTGAATTGATTGCAGGTTTAAATCAAGCAAAAAGTAATATTGAAACAGGGTTAACACCTGCCTTAATGCAACAAAATTTGTTGCGAGGTCAATTATTGTATGAAGCTCAAGAAGTTGCCGAAGGACAGTACCAAGTTTTGAATGCAAGTGAAAAGGAAGTGTTGTCTCACAAGTTGCAGCAACTCAAGGGTTTTGATTCGCAATTGGGGGATTTACTTCAAGCTCATCATGCACAGATTCGTCTTGAATTGCAAGAACTCAGACAAGCTCAAAAACAAGTGCAAGCCTATACGGAACAAGGCTAGAACTTTATTAAAGAATTTCAAAAACAAAAAAGAGAGCCTCCTATTAGGGGACTCTCTTTTTTCAAGTGTTATTAGTGTTACACCGCTTCAATTAAAGACCATGCCGCAAGTGATGTAATAGCCGTCATTAATGCATGACCTTTTGTAGTCGCACGATACTCCACTTTGGGAGGGATCGTCGGGTAGGCTTTTCGAGTAATTAAACCATGAAATTCCAAATGCTTTAAACGAGCGGACAACGTACGAGGTGAAATTCCTTGAATGGCATTTTCTAGTTCAACGAAACGCTGGGCTTCAAATTTCAAAAGTAAGTAAATGATTTGTAACGAGTATTTGTCGCCCACTAGGCGTAACGCATTTTCAAGTTGTGTTGCGGTAGCATCAATAGGTGAGATTTCAGCACCAGTTTTTGCAGTTTTAGTAGAGGAGATAGGGGTATGAACAGACACGAAACGTTTCCTTTAAAGTAAACATATTATTATAAAAACAATTGTAGATGAAGGGCGACTTGAAATCAATCTTATTGTGAGGGTGTCACTTAACGCCTTTTCAAAAGAAAGTAAAGCGAAACTCAATTTAGGCTAAATCTACATAAACCTAACAATAAAATCTAACATTCAAAAAAGGCTGAATGGGGAGATCAACCCCTTCATGAATCTTAAACTAAAGAAAGTATATCACAAATAAAAAAAGGGAATACCCTAAATTCTATAAATGGTTCACTAATTTATTTTAAAGGCATTTAAGACTTATTTGTCTTCAATCTTCACAAGTACCACATTTTCCAATAATGTGTATGTTGCTTTTTTCTTCTGAACTCCTATGTCGTCACAAACCAAGGTTTTCGTCGTGTTGCTAGGAACAGTGGTACCACAGATGGGGTTGTTATTCTTGTCATAAATTAAAGGAACAGTTTTTCCCCATGAAGGGTCTAGATCTGCTTGTGTGGCACCCATAAGCTCCCCAAAACCTCGAGGTTTTCTCCCTTGTGCGGTAACAAATTGAACCGTAGCGATATTTAACATTTGATAGTATTCCCTAAAAGCGGCCTCTTCTGTAGAAGAATGATAGTCAATTATCATGGTGATTGCAGCTCCTGCAAGAATGCCAATAATTCCCAGTACTATGGCGATTTCAACAAGTGTGAAGGCTGGCTTTTTTCGATAAAGCTTCATAAAGGGAACAGTTCCATGGCTTGTATTTTATACAGGTGAGTCAGTTCTTTTATCGGAGTGATTACTTAAAATCTTTACGGTCCGTTACAAACTGTGACAAAGCATTATTTTGGTGCAATCACAATCGAAACCATACCTGCCGTCAAGGTATAAGTGGCTTTTCTTTTCACCAAACCTGAACCATTGCAAATCAAAGTCGTAGAACCAGAAGTAGGTCTTACTGTACCACACATTTCAACATTTTTTTGATTATATAATAAAGGCACCAAAATGTTATTAGCGGGGTCTAAGCTCGCCCTGTTTGCTGCTATGAATTGCCTAAAGTCAGTAGGCTCCTGCCCCGTGTTGTCCAGATAAGTGGCAGCTCCTGCATTCAATTTTTGAAGATAGTCTTCTAAAAGAGCATTTTCCATACTTTCGTCCATACCTTCGGTTTGAACCATCGCCATGACAGACAAAACGCCAATCACCGCAATCACAACGCCCATTTCAATAAGTGTAAAGCCCTTATGTTGCTTAGCAATAACAAACATTTTTGAATTTTCTTTCAGGGTTTTGAAGACCATAGGTCTAATGCTTCGACATTTATAATCTATTACAGTAACTATTGTTACAGTTTTTTACAAGAAACACTCTCTAAGGAATCCTCAAATTATAGTACATTTTTTTCTGAAGAACTAGACCGTTGTCAAATGAAAAGACAGCCGCCCGTCGCTTAACAGCACTTTTATACAAATTCCCTGCACCACAAGCAAGTGTATTGTCCCCCGCATCAGCATCGTCTAAGTTAAAGTAACAGGCTGGTATATTATCCTTATCAAAGAGAATCGTCACAGCTTTACCATTTTCAGGATCTAAAGAAGCCTTATCAGGTGCTACAAAGTCCTCAAAACGTTTCGGTTTTTTCCCGTTAGCGGCGACATATTTACCGTAGCCTTGCTGAAGTTCTCGGTAGTAGTTGTCCAGCATCGCGTCTTCAACCCCGTCCATAATGGACATACTTTCTGAAATGGCGAAAGCGGCCAGTTGCCCAATAATCCCTATAACAAGGGCGACTTCGACAAGGGTATAGGCATTGTACGTTGCTGAAGCTTGTGGCATTGTTGCGACGCATTTCATAGAAAATTAGGAGAGTACACACTATTTCGGTATCGACTGTTTAAGAAAAAAATGGAGTCTTTCATAACAAAACCGTTACAAAGGGAAAAGGGTGTTGACAGGCTCCAGCGTTTGTAGGATAGTTGTAGAACTGGAGGGAATCGGGGTCTTTGAATAAGAGATTAAGGTTTCTTTTTGTTGCGATTGGTTCATTGACAACTCAA
>JBKDRU010000020.1:0-45785 GCA_046341215.1 Vampirovibrionales bacterium
CCCCCCCTCCCTCCCGTTCCGAACCACGAGCTTTAATTTCGTCGTATTAAACAAAGGAGCTAGTTGGTTTCTAAAAACTTGCCGACAACGCACTAAATGCGAGGCTTCCGAGACATTTTGCGGACGGCAGGAACAAAGGGAAAGCGAGAGGGGTGGGATTCTTAAGGGAGGGGGGCGACCAAGACCCTCCTTCCCTTAAGCCGCCTTTAGAGGTGTTGGAGACCTTTGGCGGAGCAAAGGTCTCTGACAAACGACCAGCTCAAAATGGAGCTAATCAAACCCAATATTCAAACATAAAAAGATTTAGTTTTTCTCACGTTGCAATAGTGAAAATAATAAGCCAATCATCGCAAGAGACACAACTACACTGGTGCCTCCGTAGCTGATTAAAGGCAAGGTAACCCCTGTGACAGGGAATAAACCTGTCGAGACTGAAATGTTGATGACCGCTTGCACCACGAGCATCCAAGTTAGTGCAAAAGCGAGTAACTGCTTAAAGGGTGTATCCGCATTACGACTAATGTTAAAGCCGCGAAGGGCAAGCCATCCGTAGAAAGAAAGCGTCACAACCGCTCCTAAAAAACCAAGTTCGTCACAAATGATGGCAAAAATAAAATCGGTATGCTGAAAGGGAAGGTAAAACAATTTCTGCACGGAATTACCGTAGCCTGTGCCGACTAATCCTCCACTGGCAATGGCGTAAAAGCTTTGAATGATGTTGTAGCCAACATCCTGCGGATCCTTCCACGGATTAAGCCAGCCTTCAATACGTCGCCACTGATAGGGGGTCTGTCTGATTTTTTCAAAGAGCATCCAAAAGGCAAAGGGAAGTCCTCCCACATAGAGCCAAGTGGGTAAACCCGCCATAAAACTCACGCCCAAGACGGCAGAACTCAAGAGCAAAGTAATACTCAAGTTCGGTTGCTTGAAAATCAAGGCGATAATACCCAAGCACATCAGAGCCGCCATCGTCAATCGTTCTAGACGTCGATGAGATTGATCGCTCCATGCCCAAGCCAGTAATAAAGCCACCGCCGGTTTGGCCAGTTCAGACGTTTGAAAACGAACAGGACCAATGCTTAACCAGCGTTCGGAACCATTGGCGGTGTCTCCCACCAATTGTGTCAGAACCAGTAACCCAAACGTTAACCATGCAAAAACCCATACACCTTGCTTCAGGCGTGCTTCTTTAAACCACGCCAAAACCCACATAAAAACAAAACCAATCCCCATCCACACGGCTTGTCGTGAGACAAAATATACCTTAGAATCATTCAATTCCGCTCCATAATGGGCGGAAGCACTAAATAAGATAACCAACCCAAACACGCATAAAACCAAAGTCACCCAAAAAAGCTGGGTATCTGATTTAAAGGGTTCGTAAAAGGCTTTCGAAAAATCCGTCAAAAAAGGAATCAACCCTTTATTACGACGTTTGTTTGTTCTGATGACTTGACTATTCATGAAGCATGTTCCTTAAAAAAGTCGGCCACGACGGATTCGAAAAATCGTCCTCGCTCTTCAAAATCTTTGAAAGCATCTTGACTGGCACAAGCAGGCGCTAGTAAAATAGGATGATTCGGATGTTCTTGCTGAAGCGTCAAGGCTTGAAGCGTGGCGTCTTCTAAGTTTTCGACCATCGAAAAAGGCTTGTCGTAGCCGATCTTTTCAAGTGCCTCATAAAAATCGTGAGCATCTTGACCGAAGCAAAACACGGCGGATGTTTTTTCGTGCGTGAGTTTTGCCCAGTCCTGCAAAGGCGTTTTTTTGGAAAGCCCTCCGACCAAGAGGATCGCTGGCGTGCTGGGATCCACACACCGCAAGGCGGACATCCCCGCTTCAGGATTCGTCGCCTTGGAATCGTTAATCACTACAAAGGGAGCTGGCACGGCTAAACGCTGAAAGCGATGAGCCAAGCCTTGAAAAGATCCAAACGCTTGTGTTAACGATGTCGCACTGGCTAGCGAAAGGGGAGACGTTTCAAGGAAGGCATCCCACAAAACGGCACCCATGGCGAGCAACATGTTTTGCGTGTGATGCCCCCCCGCTTCACGATACGCCGTTCGTTTGAGCTGGATTTCGTTAAAGGCATGCAACGGAGCCAAATCAGCCTGCAAGTCTTCAGGAATATAAAGTTCTAGTACATCGTTTTCGTTCACAAAAAGTTGAGGTAACGATAAGGCTTCCAACGCATGGGGACGGGTATGCACACCCAAGGTTTTGGCTGGGTTTCGCTGATGCTGCCACTGCATCGCAATGGGGTCGTCGAGGTTTAAAACGGCGTATTCGCAAGCGTAATCGCCTATAAACAAACGAGCTTTGGCGTCGATATATGCCTGCCAATCGCCATGCCAGTTAAGGTGGTCAGGCGTTAAATTGCTAAACACGCCGATTTTCTGCTTTAAATGCGTCGAATAATAGAGTTGATATGAACTCAATTCCGCCACGATCTGCAAAGGGGTTTCGTGCTTGAGCGAATCCGCAACGACATCCGAAATCGCCTTCCCGATATTGCCACAAGCGACCGACTGAACCTGCGGATGCACGCCATTTAACAGGTGAGCAATGAGGCTGGTAATCGTGCTTTTGCCGTTGGTGCCTGTGATACTAATCCAATCACGGGCGTGTTTAGGCTGATTGAGGCACGCCCAATCGGGTTCAGAAAGAAGCGTAAAGCCCTTGGCTTGCAAGGATTTAACCAAGTCCGAATGAGGGGGAATACCTGGTGAAAGCACTACGACTTCCGCATGATGCAACAAGTCGTCGTTCGCCCCAATTTCAAGCTGTACCTGATTGTTTAAACGTGCGAGGGACTCATCTTTTAAGCGAGCGTGGGGGTTCGAATCGCTAATGAGAATAGAAGAGCATCCCACCGCTACCGCCAAACGAGCCGCTGCTTGACCCGAGGTTGAAATCCCCACAATCGACAAAGACGCTGGCACGCCAAAGGCGTGTTGCCGAGACGCTTCCACCTGAAAGAGCTGGCTTTGTTCTTGCGGATTTTCGGGATTCACTTGCAGGTCTTGCATAAACGATACGTCCTTTTTAGGCGTCAACCTTATGGTTTCACCACTATGTTCACCAATTTATTCGGTACGACAATGACTTTAACGATGCTCATACCGTCTAAAAACTTCTGCACTGAAGGCGACGCTTTGGCGAGTGCTTCAAGTGTGTCTTTAGCCGTGTCAAACGGCACGGAAGCCTTGTCGCGTAATTTGCCGTTGACTTGAAAAACGACCGTGACTTCATCCGCCACGAGGGCATCGGCATCGGCGATGCTCCAGCTTTGAAGGTGAACGCTTCCTGTTCCGCCGAGCTTCTGCCACAATTCTTCGCTAAAGTGAGGTGTAATCGGTGCGGACAATTTCAAGAAGCTCGCCACGGCATGGCTGAACACGGCGTCTTTCGGCGATGTGGGCGTGTATTTGGCAAAAACGTTGGCAAAGGCTCGCAACTTTGCCATAATCGTGTTGAATTGAAAGCCGTCGTCTAAGTCTTGCGTTACACCAGCAATCGCTTTATTACTTTCCTGATACAAGTGACGAGCGTCGCCTTCTAGGCTTGAATACGTAGGGACTTCTAGACTGAAATCAATCGCATCCTTGTGGGTGACGATGCTTTGCCAGACGCGACGCAAGAACTTGTAACAGCCTTCCACCGCTGAATCTTTCCAGTCAAAATCGGCGGCTGGGGGGGAATCGCTTAAAATAAAGAAGCGAGCCGCATCGGCACCGTATTCTTGAATAATCTCTACAGGCGAAACGATATTGCCTTTGGATTTCGACATTTTAGAGCCATCTTTTAGCACCATGCCTTGGGTCAATAAGTTTTTAAACGGCTCGTCAAAGTTAATCAAACCGCCACGATGCAAGGCTTTCGTGAAAAAGCGTGAGTACAACAGGTGTAAAATGGCGTGTTCAACACCGCCCACATATTGATCGACAGGTAACCACTGGTTGACCAAATCGGCATCGAAAATGGCCTTGTCGTTATGCGGATCCACATAACGCAAGTAGTACCAGCTCGAACAGACAAAGGTATCCATGGTGTCGGTTTCACGCTTGGCAGGCTTACCACAAGAAGGGCAAGGCACGTTGAGCCAAGCGTCATGCTTGGAAAGGGGCGAGCCACCTGCTCCGCTAAAGGCAACATCTTCAGGCAGAATAACAGGTAAATCAGCTTCAGGTACAGGCACGACACCGCAATCGTCGCAATGAATCATGGGAATCGGCGAACCCCAGTAACGTTGACGAGACACGAGCCAATCACGCAAGCGGTAATGCACTTTTTTAGAGGCATAGCCGTCTCGTACGCCCTTTTCGACGATCGCTTCTTTGGCTTCGACGTTAGCCAAGCCGTCAAATTCTTCAGAATTGATGAGAACGCCTTCATCGGTATAGGCTTCTTCCAATGTATACGGCTCATTCCCCTTGCTTTTCGGACGAACCACTTCCGCAACATCCAAGCCAAACTTGCCAGCAAAAGCAAAGTCTCGCTCATCATGGGCAGGCACTGCCATGACCGCTCCTGTGCCGTATTCCATCAGCACATAATCGCTTGCCCAAATCGGGATTTCCGCCTGCGTATAGGGATTCACGGCATAGGCTCCCGTAAAGACGCCTGTTTTTTCTCGAGTCAACGAGCTTCGTTCAATATCCGACATATTTTTTACGGATGCCTTATAGGCATCCACCGCATCACGCTTTTCAGGGGTCACAATACGAGCTAGCAAAGGATGCTCTGGGGCTAGCGTGCAGAAGGTCGCTCCGTAAATCGTATCAGGGCGGGTCGTAAAGACGGTGAAATCTTCAGCGTGTCCATTAATTTTAAAGGTGATGTTGGCCCCAATCGAACGATCGATCCAGTTGGCTTGCATGGATTTCACCCGATCAGGCCACCCGTCTAAGTTCGCAATGCCGTCGAGCAAATCATCGGCGTATTCCGTGATTTTGAAGAACCATTGGCTCATGTTGCGCTTTTCAACCAACGCCCCGCTTCGCCAGCTTTTGCCGTCGATGACTTGCTCATTCGCCAGCACCGTTTGATCGACAGGATCCCAATTCACAGGGGCTTCTTTTTTATAAGCAAGCCCTTGCTTGTACAAATACAAAAAGAGCCATTGCGTCCACTTATAGTAGTCTTCACGGCAGGTATAAATCTCACGGTTCCAGTCGTACATCAAGCCCAAGGACTTGAGTTCCTTCTGCATGTTGGCGATATTGTCAAAGGTCCAGCCTTTAGGAGGCACGCCGTTTTGAATGGCGGCATTTTCCGCAGGCAAGCCGAAACTGTCCCAACCCATGGGATGAAGCACGTTGTAGCCTTGCATTTTCTTATAGCGAGCAATCACATCCGTAATGGCATAATTGCGAACATGCCCCATGTGGAGCTTGCCTGAAGGATAAGGAAACATCGACAGCACATAGTATTTGGGTTTGCTGGTGTCGTGAACGTCGGTATCGTGTTGTTTGTTGGCGTCCCATTGGGTTTGCCATTTTTGCTCAATTTGACTTGGGGCGTATAAGTCGAGTTGTAAAATATCGTCTAGCATAGGGGATCTCCGAGTATATTAAACTATCTCATTATCCCACAGTTTACTAAAGTTCACAAGGCACGGTTCTTTTCCGTTTTTCTCATTGAACTTAGGGAATCATTTTTTCAAGCTTGTATTCCAAAATATCCGTCGCCCCAGCCTTCACCAGTTCAGGAATTAAAATATGCACCTGCTTGGTTGGCACGGCGACTTTCACCGCAAAGCCTTCGTGATTATACAAATCGCTGACCGTGGGCGAGTTCATCGAATGCCCCGCAAGTAACGCAATCACGCCATCAAACGCTGTATTACTCACATTCATTTCAAGCAAGACCCGTTGTGTGGCTCGCAAGGTCGCTTCCATGAGCATTTTCATTTCTTCGATTTTCTGACGCTTGGCAGGATCGTTCATCGCTTGCTTGCTGGCGATAAAGCGAGTGGTCGATGTCGTAATGACATCCACAATCGCCAAGCGGTTCATGCGAAGCGTCGTGCCTGTGGCGGTATTGTCGACGATAATATCCGCATCTTCAGGGGGGAAGGCTTCCGTCGCGCCGTAACTTTGCAAGTAAACGGCATTAAGGTCGTGCTTTTTGATGAAATCTTCGGTGCATCGCTTGTATTCGCTCGCCACAACGATTTGACGGCTCTTGTTTTTAAAGGGATTGGCTTCACTATTGAGCAAGTCTTCAGGAATAGCGGCCACAATCTGCACAGGATCATACCCCAAGTCTAGTACGGTGACGACATCCGCTTGATGTTCATAAATCCAGTCACCCCCTGTAAAACCACAATCATGACGCCCCAAATCCACCAAGGCAGGAATGTTTTGTGCCTTCATGATTTTCGCTTCAATGGTGGCATCGCTGCATTGTGGGCGGTAGCTACGGCTGGTGGACTTGAACTTCACCCCAATGTTGCCAAGCAAGGCGAGTACTTTTTCTTGAATACGCCCTTTTGGTAGTACCAATTTAAGCGCAGGGGTTTGTTCAGTAGTCATGGGAGCATCCTTTGATTTTGAAGTTTAACTGTTTAATTAAAACACAAGCACAACTCGGTTTCAAATGCTCCATCAGAAAGTCTTCTTTCACGCATTGTAACAATTTAGCAATCGTAGGTTTGAAACATCTTTTATTAGACTAGCCCTTCTTTTATGGGGCTTCTGTTCAAGAAAACACCCCCTCTTAATAAAAACTAAGGAAATATCCTGTTATGAAATCTAATATTAATCCGATTAGTCATTTACATGTACAACAAGCATTTCAAATTCAAGAAAACGGAGCGGATCAACAAGCGATTGCCTTTATTCAAGCGAATGATAAAGATGGCAGTGGCGATTTAAGTCAAGAAGAACTTACTGCTGCGGGTGGATTTCTGGGTCAACAAGCCATGACACCTGAAGAAACAGAAAGACTGAAACTCCTATTCGCTTCTGTGGCAGGTTCTAATGGACTCAGTGCTATGGAACTCACCCAAGCTCGCTTGGTCATGGACAATACTATTAAAGGTGGTGACGGTAAAATTACCACCGAAGAACAACAAGCCTTTGAACAAAACCTTCTACAGAATATTCAAGGTCGTCCCCAAATGGGACAAGCCATCAATTATAATAATCTCTTTCAGTTTGGTGAAGGTGCGGGTGTACATGCTAAACTAGCCCCTTCCGCCATTGAAAAACAGGATGCTGTTCAATACAACGTTGTCGCTGGTGAAGACAAAAAAAGTACAGCCCAACTTATGATCGAGCATGATACAATTCTGTCCAGACTCATGGCTATCGTCGAGAACATGAATGACGATGGAGCAAGACTTTCTAACTTCAACCCGGGAGGTGGAGCCGCAATGGGTCCTGACGCCGGAGGGCAAGTGTCGGTTTTGGGTCAGAAACTTAGTGGCATGATAGAAAAAACGGCTACTATTCAGGCTCAAAAACCTGGTGGAATGGGGGGCATACTGCCTATTTCACCTAGCCAAAATACCTAGTATTTTCCAAAAAATGATTTCCGTCCCTCTCGCTAAAACTAGGAGAGGGACTTTTTACATTTCTAGGACGCCTTCGCTTTTGCTAAGGCATAATCGATCGCATTAAGCGTTAACGCCAATTCCTTTTCGCCATGGCACGTTGACGTAAAACTCGCTTCAAAGGGAGACGGTGCCAAGTACACCCCAGCTTCAAGCATCGCCCAGAAAAAGCGGTTGAAAAAGGCCTTGTCCGTTTTGCAAACATCCGCAAACGACGTCACGCCACCTTCCACGAAAAAGAGCGAAAACATCGCCCCCACTTGCGTGGCACTGATTGGCACACCATGCGATTCGCAAAGCTTGCTCGCTTCACCTACCAAGGCCTTCGCATAAGCATCGAGCTTTTCGTAAGTTTGTGGAGCATCCAATAAATCCAGCGTGGCAATACCAGCCGTCATCCCGAGTGGGTTGCCTGAAAGCGTGCCAGCTTGATACATCGGCCCCAAGGGCGCCACGACTTCCATAATCTCACGACGTCCGCCATACGCCCCCACAGGCAAGCCTCCGCCGAGAATTTTGCCGAGCGTGGTAATATCCGCGGGAATGCCATAATGTTCTTGGCATCCGCCTTTGGCGACCCGAAAGCCTGTCATCACCTCATCAAAAATAAGGAGCGTGCCTGTTGCCGTGCATCGTTCACGCAAGCCTTCTAAAAAGCCTGCTTGAGGGGGGATGCATCCCATATTGCCTGCCACAGGTTCGACTAAAATGGCGGCGATCTGATTCGGGTAGGCGTCTAAAATAGCATCGACGCTAGCCAGATCGTTGAAGTTCGCCGTCAACGTGGATTTTGCCGTTTCAGGACTAATCCCTGCCGAATCTGGGATGCCAAGGGTTAAGGCTCCGCTTCCTGCTTTTACCAGCAATGAATCCGCATGACCGTGATAGCACCCTTCAAACTTGAGTAGATAATGACGACCTGTATACGCACGAGCCAAGCGAATAGCAGACATGACGGCTTCTGTACCTGAACTCACCATGCGGATGCGTTCAATCGACGGCATACGTTGCATGACTTTTTCCGCCAGCACATTTTCAAGAGCCGTAGGGGCGCCGAAGCTCAAGCCTGATTCAGCCACGTTTTGCACGGCTTTGACGACTTCAGAGTGCGTATGCCCTAAAATCGCAGGCCCCCAGCTTAGCACGTAATCCAAGTACGTGAAATCGTCTTCATCCGTGATGTAGGCGCCTTGGGCGTGTTTCATGACGACAGGCAGGCCTCCGCCAACAGAGCGAAAGCCTCGCACAGGGCTGTTGACGCCACCGGGCATGAGGGTTTTGGCTTTTTCAAAAATGGCGGTGCTTTTGGGGCGATTTTGCATGTTGTGCCTAGACATGAGGAAACTTCCTTTTTGTGAATGTAACAATTTATAACATATCACAAGTTAAACGGCTTGAGTAGCCTTTCTTTGATTTATTATAGTAACTTTAGAATACTTACTATAGATAAAGGTTTTTTATGTTTATTCAGGCGTTTCAATCTACCCCCCTTCCATTGAAGCAACGTAGTGGTATTCAACTTGAGAAGATCCCAGAAAAATTGACACTGGCTCTTGTCCGTTTAGCTAAACAAACACATGAATTAGATCCAAAACAAGAAGCACTACACGCACGAAGCAAAGATCCAAGAGCAAGACATCCAAGACTAAGAGCTTTAGGAACAAAAGAAATTGACCCTAAACACACCTTACTTTTACCCATGGCTCAATCTACAATACCTAAAATTGATAGAAAACCCATCACTAGCATTCGCTTAGAAGGTTTTGAAAGACACAGGAGAGTAGTGGCTCTTTCCCTTGACTCACTCGCTACTGAGATAGAAAACTTGATGGAAATTGCTTATTATGGAGTCCGGTATTTTTCTCCAAAGGGTAAGGTGCTAAAGGCAAATGATCGATATTCTTGTAATGTTAATCCCCAAAACTCAGAACTAATTTTTGCTAGAACAAATAATGACCGAGTTAAAATACCACGCCTACAGACATTTGTAGCGGGTTTCAGAATACCTGAAAATGTCAAGACCCTAGAAGAGGCTCATGCTATTTGGGAAAGATTGTGCGCAGGCATCCCTAGGGATTTTCAAGAAGCAATCAATCGCACGCTCAGGCAGGCATCGACCTAGATCCCTCTTGTCAAACAATCCCTAAACCTGCTGAGAATTCCTACAATCCCTTCAGATAATTCCGTAAGTTGTACATCGTGACATTCGAACGACACAAACGACGCAACTTGTTCACGGCACGGGTTTCAATCTGCCTAACTCGCTCGCGAGACACGCCAAACAACTGCCCGATTTCTTCAAGCGTTCGACGGTTACCGTCCATAATGCCAAACCTAAGCTTTACCACGTCTCGCTCACGAGGACGCAAAAGCATCAACACCGAATTCACGTCGCGAATCAAAGCATCATTCTGCAACTGATGATCGGGGGCAATATGATTTTCATCGACCAAAAAATCCGCAAGCGTGGCTTTTTCGTCTTTGGTATTAATCGGCGTTTCAAGGCTAATAGACGTTTGCGTGGCTTGCACAATGGCATCTATTTTCGCCACTGGTACATCCATGCGTTTAGCCATTTCTTCATTGGTGGGCTGACGGTTCAGTTCGTGACTTAACTGATGCTGTATTTTTCTCATTTTGGTGAGCAGTTCAATCATATGAATCGGCAAGCGAATCATGCGAGACTTTTCAGAAATGCCTCTCACAATGGATTGTTGAATCCACCAAGTCGCATAGGTTGAAAATTTAAAACCCTTGCGATAATCAAACTTTTCAGCCGCACGCATTAAGCCCAAATTGCCTTCTTGAATGACATCCAAAAATGCCAATCCACGTCCGATATATTTTTTGGCGATAGACACCACCAAGCGCAAGTTGGCACGAACCAAGCGAGCCTTGGCTTGTTCGTCGCCTTCAGCGATGCGTTTAGCGAGTTCGAGTTCCCCTTGAGAATCTAGCAACTTGATACGTCCAATTTGTTGTAGGTAGATTTTAACGGAATCGTCGCTGCCGTTGAGTTCAAGCTTTTTTTCAGATTCTCTGGCATCGGCGTCCAATTCTGCTTGATTGTCGTCTTGCAAATGTAAGACGAGAAATGAAGAACTGTCATCTACATCGGCGGCGTTCTGGTAGTCAAGCGAAGATTGTCTAATCATAGTAAGTGATTTCCTTATGAATAAATATGAAGGGTTGACCTGTTGAAAAACATCATAGCAAGATTTTACTAAGGGCGTTGGTCGATTCGTCTATGTAAAGTATCCCCACCTAGTTCCCGTTCTTTTATGCGTTATTTTATCTTTTAGTAAAAGGATTGTAACAAACTCTTTACACTTTCTTCAAAATAATCGTTTGCTCGTCATTAACCCATAGGAACAAGATTCACACACAATCACACATCTATTCGACACTGACATAAGGACATAGCAACCATGAAGAAAGTTTATCCGTACCGACCGTTTCGCCTGCGTTTACATGAAGTGGTTCATGCACAGGACTTCAATCTACGGATGCTCGCTGAATTGGTGGATGTTCCTTACCAAACCATTTTGGCATGGAATCAAGGACGTTCCCTGCCAAAAATGGGGATGTTGCTTGAATTGTTAAAAGTGCTAAACGTTCGTTTTGAAGACTTGCTGGATGCCAGTCTATATCAGCGAAAAGTTTAGTTGGTATCGTGTTTAGAAATCCATTGAATACAGGTGTCTATAAAACGACGGGGGGAACTCAAATACAAGTCTTCGGCATGAAAATCATCTTCAAACAAGATGTGTTCACTTGTGCTGCTGGCTTTTTCATTCAAAGCGTCTCCGTGCCAAGCATGAATGGTACGGTCTTTACCCCCACTGATAAACAAAATAGGAATATCTTCAATTTCATTCACCACATCAATCGGATTTGTTTTGGGCAAAAACAAATTACCTGGCCGGATTGTAAAGCTTCGCCATAATTCAAACTTTTTAATCGAAGGAATAAAGGCTTCTTTTCGATAAAACTCATTTTCAATTTTCTCAAAAGAAACTGGGGCACTCACCGCAATAACGCTTTCAACATCTTTGTGGGAAGCGGCATGAATAATGGAAATGGCAGAACCTAGCGAAAAACCCATAAGATACACTTTGGCGTAGCGGGTTCTAGCAAAAGCGACAACGGCTTCTAAATCTTGAGGTTCTTTGGCGGTGAAGGTGAAGGATCCGGAACTTTGACCATGGCCTCTGAAATCAAGGGTGATGATATCGTGATGCTTAAAAAAGTCTTCAGAAAGTCCTTTGAAGACTTTAGAATCTTTACACATCGACCAACCGTGGCAAATAATAATGACACTATTGCGTTTTTGGTCGTAGTGATTGACAGCAATTCGTTCACCATCTTTACTTTTAAGAAATAGTTCATTCATCGTCGTCATAGCAAACACACCTTCATTATGGGGAGATATTTTCAAGAAATGAAGCTCCTTAATACTATAACATAGTATTAAGTAAAGCCTATTAGCATGAGTATATTATACCAGTTAAACGAGATTTCATCCTGTAATTGGCATCTATAAATTACAAAAGCTGTTGAACATCCACATCCACCAAGCAATGCAAGCCTTCAGGCACTGGCAAGTCTTTCAGAAAATCCGCTAAAAGAGCATGGATGCTGTTACCTGCATGATTTTTAATCAAGACATGATAGCGAAACTTCCCCTGTAAACGCTCAATCAAACACGGAGCAGGGCCGAGTAACTGAAACGACAAGCCTCCTTGAAAGCCGTGCATTTCTAGCCGATGCAACAAAGCTTGCTTGAGTCCCTTGGCGAAAAAACGGACCCGCTCCAGATCTTGCCCACTCACCAAAAGGCGAATCAACTGCGTAAAGGGTGGGTATTGATTCGCACGGCGTTCTTCAATTTCCATGCGGTAAAAGCCGTGCAAATCTTGACGCATCGCCAGCGCCAAAACAGGATGTTCCACCTGCCAGCTTTGTAAATACACTTGCCCTGCTTTAGTACCTCGCCCAGCACGCCCAGCGACTTGCGTCAAAAGCTGAAAGCCTCGCTCGTGAGCCATGAAATCAGGCATGTAAAAGGACGCATCGGCTCCCATGACGCCCACGAGCGTGACATTTTCAACGTCCAGCCCTTTAGCCACCATTTGCGTGCCGACTAAGACAGGGCTTTCCTTATTTTTAAAGGCATCTAGGACGTCTTTAAACGCTCCTTTTTTCTGCATGACATCGCCATCTAAACGCAAAATAGGGATATTACCCAGTAATTCAGACAGTTCCGCTTCGATTTTTTGCGTGCCACTACCCACAAATTGAATGTGAAGACTGCCGCATTTGGGGCAGTATTGTGGACGTTCCGCCGTGAATCCGCAATGGTGACACTTAACGATTTTCGCTTCCTTGTGATAAGTCATCGACACCGAACAATCGGGGCATTCAAAGACATGACCGCACGAATGGCAGTCCACAAAGGTATGAAAGCCCCGTCGGTTGAGCAGAATAATCGCTTGTTCGCCTCGTTCGATGGTGTCTTTCAAGGCTTTTTGAAGGGGTCGACTAATGGCGTGCAAATGCCCGTGGCTACGTTCTAGCTTCATATCCACCAAATGCACCTTGGGAAGCGTGGCACCGCCGTGACGGTCGTGAAGCTCCAAAAGCTGATGCGTCTTCGTTTCCACCGCTTGATGATAGATCCCCACTTCAGGCGTGGCACTTCCTAAAAGCAAGGGAATCTGATAGGTTTCGCTCAACCAATTCGCCACTTTTCGCACATGGTAGCGAGGGGCAGGGGTTTCCTGCTTAAAGCTACCGTCGTGAAACTCATCTAAAATAATCAGGCCCAAGTCCTTCATCGGCGTGAATATGGCGGATCTCGCCCCAATCACCAAGCGTAGTTCACCGTCTGCGATGCGTTGCCATGTGTCGAGTTTTTCACCCATCGACAACTGACTATGCCACATGGCAAGGGTCTCTAGCCCAAAGCGATGCAAAAAGCGTTCGGTTAAGGCGCCTGTTAAGGCAATTTCAGGCACCAGAATCAGCACACTTTTGCCTTCGGCGAGCAGTTTTTCTGCCATCGCCATATAGACTTCCGTCTTGCCAGAGCCTGTCACCCCATGCAAGACCATACGATGCGTGTGCGGATGATACGGCGTTTCAAGCGTTTTCTGGATCTGTTGAAAGACGGCGTCTTGACTCGCATTTAGCGGAGGCGCATGTAATCGCTTACGTTCAAAAATCTTTAACGGCGTGCGATACGCCACCACGCTTTGCCATTGCGCCAAGCCCGCTTGAACCAGCTTTTCGAGGACGCTTTTGGTGCATCCCAATTGAGTTTGTAAGATGCGACACGCCCATTCGACTTCGCCTGTTTCGTTCCGCAAATCCAGCAGTCCTTGATACACCTCTTTTTGGCGAGCCGTAAGCTTGGGGAGAGGATCCACTTCATCCAGCAATCGAAGGAGCAACGTTTGTGGTGGGGCAAATTGAGCCGTTTGCAAGGTCAAAAAAGACGAGGGCAAAGCCGCCAGAACTACTTGGGCAAAGGGGGTCATGGTGTCTTCGGCGATATGGGTGAGCATGGCGACTTGCATTTCGGTGAAAAAAGCGGAAGGTGAAATCAAGGCAGACAAAGGCTTGGCGACAAAGCCTTGTGGGGGGGTGTCATGCAAGTGCATGACAAGCGCAGGGAGCATGCCTTGGTTTGCGAAGGGAACCCTCACCAACTGCCCGACAGACAGCGTCCAGCTTGGAGGCACGGCATAGGTGAAGCGTCGTTCGCCGAGGGCTTTGCTTTCTTTAAGTAGTACGACATCCGCAAACAAAGGCATCGGCGTTTTCCTATCACCATTAAGTCATCTTATTATAGTTCAAAGATAGACTAAGCGTTCCAGCTTTTACCTTCAGGCACTAAGTTGATGATCGACACTTCGCTAAACGCCTCCCAAAAGCGAGGCAGTGCAAACGAAAGCCCCTTTTCCTTTTTAACGCCAAGCCATTTTAAAAACGCATAAATCTTTGGATGATGATGCTTGTCAAGCAAAATCGTCCCTGTTCCCATCCCTTTGCCGACTAAAAGCTCTCCTTTCTTTTTGGGATGTATATAAAGCCCTCCGATATATCGCTGTTTCATTATCAACTGGGCAAGCCAATGAAACATTCCCACCACTTGCCCACCATGCGTATGCCCCGCTATAATCAAGGGAAAGTGGTTAAGTAAATCGGGGCTTGTTTCAACTTCTTTAGGATTATGGATAAGGGCTAGATTCGTCATATGCGCCATAGTTTTAATATTAGCCAAGACCTTATTTACATCAGGCTTGCCTAGTAGGTAATCATCCAGACCATGAAAGGCTATTTCTCCTTTATTACCAAAGCTTTGAATATGACTTTTGTTTACCAGCATACGCACGCCAGCATGTTTCAGAGCTTTTTTTACTTTCTTCCCTTTTTTTGCATCTAAATAATCATGATTCCCCATAATGCCTATCATCGGAATGCCTGTACTGAGAGATTCGACCCATTTCCCAAGATCCCGAATAAAGCCTCCCCCTTGGCAAATATAGTCTCCACCAAAGAGTAAGGCATCTATGTTATGCTCTTTAATCAACTGTTGTAGATGAGGCAAGGCCTTGACAAGCCAATCGACATTAAGTTCATCCATATGAATATCACTTAAAAACAGTAGCCGAACAGGGGCTTTGAGTGATCCGTCTTTAGGAACTGTTACTTTATATTCAGGAAATTGTAAGCGCTCATTACGGACTCCTGCTTGAGGAATCCATGCAGGCCCACATGGGTACACCCTGCGCGTACTTTTTGGGGATATTCTTTCTAAAAGTGGACGTAAAGAAGCGCCTCTATGAAGGCTGTCTAATAGTGTCATTGCTGGTTACATATCCCAAGAAAATCATTTACAAGGGTATTATAAAGCAAGTATTCAAAACTAGCCAGCTCTTTTTAAAAAGCCTTTATCTGAAGTCATTGACCGCTTTATCGAGTGTTTCTTTTTGCGTGCTGATGGTGCGTTGTAAGCTTTCATACAAACGCATGCCTGTAATACTTTGAATCATTTCATGCACGATATTGGTATTGGAACGTTCCACATAGCCTTGTTTAAAGCTACTGCCTTTCCCTGATTGTACTTCAATGGGGGTGTCTCCCTTGAAAAGGGAGTTGCCTAATTGATGTAAGCCCTTGGGGTTACTAAAGCGAACCATGTGCAATTTACCAAAGGCTTGCCCTGCTTCAGTGCTTAGCGTACCGTCTTCTGTAATGACAATTTTGCCCGCCCCTTCAGGCACGGTAATGGGATTTCCGCCAGCATCCAAGACTTTATAATGTCCTTCGGACGTTAATTGATTCTGTTGATTCAATTTCAAACTACCATTTCGGGTATAAGCGGTTTCCCCATTCGGTAGTTGTACAACGAGAAAGCCATCACCGTCTACAGCGACATCTAAGGCGTTGCCTGTGGGTTGCAAATGTCCTTGTGAAAAGTGTAAAGGCGTACCAATAATTTCCACCCCTGTGGTGAGCTTACCAATTTCTATAGAACCTTTATCGTCAATACGAGACATCTGTATTTCAGGATGGGCTTGGTACTGTACATATCGGGCCTTAAAGCCTGTGGTATTAACGTTTGCCACGTTGTTTGCCATGGTATCCACCGCAAGCTGGGTGTTGAGCATTCCTGATGCGGCGGTGTAGATGCCTCTTAGCATAATGGCGTGTCCTTATTTTTTTAGCTACTTTAGATCAGCTTCGTATTTCAATACTTTTTTGATGTAGTGTTGTGTTTCTTTATAGGGAGGCACGCCCCCGTATTTTTTAACCGCTCCAGAACCTGCATTATAAGCAGCTAAAGCCAACTCTTTATTGCCTCGATACTTTTTCATCAACTGCCCAAGATACTTACTTCCCCCTTCGATATTTTCGGCAGGGTTCAAGGGATCGTTCACGCCCAAGCCTTTGGCGGTCGCTGGCATGAGTTGCATCAAACCTTTGGCACCGGCGGAAGATATGGCGTGGGGATTACCTCCACTTTCGGCTTTAATCACGGCTCGCACCAATGAAGACGACACGCCTGACTTACCTGCATATTGTTCCACCAGCGGTTCAAGGTGCAAGCCTTTCAAGCTATTCATACCTGAAGAAATAGCAGGCGACGGTTTGTCGTCTTTCATTACATCCCCCAACAAACTTGAAAAGGAGGATGCCCCCGTATTAGATGGGGGGACGTCATTTTGGGTGAGTGGATTGATTTCGAGTTCATCGCTTGAAATACCAAGCTTACTTTCAATGGCTCGCATACGTTGTTCAACGCCATTTAGCGAAGTGGTCATCATCTATAGTGTTCTCTCTTTTTTCTCTCAAAATAGCGGTGTTAGTTCACATAAAAAGTATGACGCACTAAGGGGGCGTCTAACATCATCTGAAGGTGTAGATCTTTTGTGTGGGTTGATAAAATATTTCTAACGCACGACACTACGAGGCAAACGAACCCGCAAACCACACATCAATTCATAGGCAATGGTTTCGCTCATCGCTGCCCAATGATTAAGACTTAAGCCCTGTGTTTTCGAGTCTCTTTCCAGCTGTCCTGCCTTGCCATGTTCTAGTAAAGTAATGACATCCCCCACCTTCGGCGGACGCTTCAAGACCCCCGACTTCACCACGTCCGTCACGTCAAACATCATTTGATCCATGGTGATATTCCCGACCTGCGGAATCAAATGCCCCATGTAACGCCCTTTAAGTTGATTAGACAAGCAGCGAGGAATGCCGTCCGCATAGCCCAAGGGAATGGTCGCAATGACGGAATCATTTTGCACAGTATGAAAGCTATGCCCGTAGCTCACGCCTTCACCTGCTTCAAGTGTCTGTAAATGACTAATGCGTGCCTTTAAACCCATAACAGGGAGCAAGTCGGTTTCTTTCGTCTCATATCCCCAAAGTCCAATCCCCAAACGCAGTAAATTGCAGTTGTTAATTAAGTCTTTTGCCAAAGGGTTAGAAGATTGGCGTAAGGCAAGCGTCGCAGGTGTATTGGCAAAATGAACAAGGGGTGGCAATTCATCTAAATGTTGAAGCACCCGTGTTTGAAACGTTTGCCATTGTTCTAGTGTGGCGGCTTCATCTTCGCCTTTGGCAAGGTGCGTAAAAAGCCCTTCCACCGTCACATGAGGCATCGTGCGAAGCTGTTGAAGCAGGTCTAAGGCAAGTTCAGGGGAGGCTCCCAAGCGGTGCATGCCCGTGTCGACCTTTAAATGCACGACGGTGGGACGCTTAATTTGTGCCAAGCAATCAATATCTCGTTGACTAAAAACGGTGAGCTGAACATCGTGCGAACTAGCGAGATCCCACGCCCATTCAGGGGTAGCCCCTAGTACTAAAATGGGAATTTCAACGCCCCCTTGACGTAGTTGCAAGGCTTCATCCACATTAGAAACGCCCAAGTGCGTGACGCCACAGGCTTTTAAAATCGGGGTGACGATTAAGGCTCCGTGACCGTAGGCATCCGCCTTTACCACCGCCATAAGGGCTTGGTGAGCAGGCGTGTTTTTTCGCCACCAGCGAACGTTCTGTTCCAAGGCGGCAAGATTAATTTCCAACCATGCATTGCGGTGCGGTTGTGTAACCAGTTGACGAGACGGTTTAATCTGCATAAGGCTTCCAATTGTTATTCTGTTATGTCTATTGTAAACTCAACAGAATAAAGAAACAATCTGTGCCTGTAGCTCAGTTGGATAGAGTGTCGGCCTCCGAAGCCGAAGGTCATGCGTTCGAGTCGCATCAGGCACAAATATTGTGAAATGTTAATAAATATCGATTTATAGCACAAGTCTTTAGACTTGGTCATGCCCCATGTAAGAAACCAATATTTTCGCAGCTACTGCCGTGTCTTTCTGAATAAAACCATAAATACTTTGACGCATGTATTCAATTTCAGGGGCATTCGAATACTTGGGCTTGGGTAAATTAAGCTGATCCTTAGTGACCCCGTTAAGAGAAATCATCTTACCTTCTATATCAAACACGGGGCCTTCAGGTAATAAGAGTTTGCCTGTTTTTTCGTCAACAGCGATATTCTCAATCTTTATTTCTTCACCATGCGCGTCATAAATGACATCGGGAATGGGTTGCCCTTCATTATCTAAAATCAATTGAGCCGTTGAAACAGGCATACCTTTTTCAAAGAGGTTTTTCAAAATCATCAATGCCATAACGCCTAAAGTCAGTAGGGTTGCAATGTATCCCAATTGTAGAAAAAGATCGTTTCGCTGAGCATCTTTAAACGCTTGGGTCATGAGCTCATTTTTCTTGTTGGGTGATTCGCTAAACTTAAAGCCTTTGACATCGACACTATCGCCTCGATCCAAGTTTAAGCCTGCCGCATTGGCTAGCATTTCTTTGATTTCGGAGGTTTCTGCTTCCGTTAACACTTTATTCATAGCAACGGCAATGGTGATGCGTTGTACTTCACCGCTGGCGTAAACAACTTCTTTGGTTTCTTCGGAATGGGCGTAATTGGTGGTTTCTTTTTTATTGGTGTAGCGCTTATCGTTTTTGTCTTTATCTTCTTTGGTTTTATAGCTTGGAGCGGTATTGCTTTCCGCACCCGGTGTGCCTTTTTCGTCCTTTTTAGCACCTTCATATTCTTCAGATTCGCTTTGTTGCGAAACAATCACGCCAGTCGCTTGATCATCTTTAATAATTTCAGGTTTTATCGTTTTAATATTGGCGCGAGCTTGGTCAAAGTTTAGATCCATAGAAACAGACAGCACGGCATTGCCTTCGCCCACAATCGGTTCAATCAAATCGGTCAACTTCTTTTGAAGGGCCGTTTCCATTTGAGACTTACGAGTTTCACGGGTTTGCATGGTACCGTTTGCGGTGGGGGAATCGTCGAGCGAATTGCCGTAATTGTCTGAAATCACGACTTGTTCAGGCGTCAAACCTGGCACAGCGTGGGATACCAAATTTTTAATCGTGGTGACTTGCTTTTGCTCTAAGCGAAATCCAGGTTCCACCACGAGCATAACGCTTGCTCGAATGGGATCGTCCTTTTCAGTAAAGACGCTTTCTTCGGGCGTTGAAATCATGACTTTGGCATCTCGAATACCTTGAATGGACTGCAAGGTGGTCGAAATTTCATCTGAGTTAAACTTTTTAAGCCATTCTTTTTGTACATCACCTTGAAGTACAGGAGGAATTTTAGCGAGACTTACGCCTTGGCTACTGGTAAGTTCATCGGCCGTTTCAAGCATCATTTCGCTTTTTTGATCTTTCGGCACCAGTACCGTTGTTCCGCCATCCGCTAAACGATAAGGAACTTTGACTTCTTTCAACTTGTTGACCGTTGCTGCGGCATCAGGCAAAGAAAGGTTGGAATACAAAACATCATAGGAATCATTGGCTCGATTGAACAGAAAAAAGCCAGCCAAGCCCATGCCTAAAACAAGGGTGCCTAATGTTACTTTTTGTACAAGGCTCAGAGTTTGTAGTTTTTCTAAAACAGATTCGATAGTAGGGTTCACAGATATTTGTATCTTTCTTTACAAAGGCAAGTAACAAGGGGTTGAAAAAGGAGGTCTTTATCAAATTTGCATGCGAGCTATATCCTGGTAAGCACTCACCATTTTATTACGCACTTGAGTCGCAAGTTTAAGCGACATTTCCGCTTTATTGACGGACATCATCACTTGGTGCAAGGGAATTTCTCCGCCTGTGGCATAGTCTTGCATGTTGTCGTTTGCGGTCATTTGCATTTGATTCACACGGCTCATTTCATTTTTTAGCATGCTGCCAAAGCCCCCGATCGTGTCACCCACGGCTCCACTCGAAAGCTTGTTCTGTTCAGCAATATCAGTTGCTGAAAGCCCTGCTTCGGCTTTAACATCATCACTACTTTTAGAAATGCCTGTACGGTAATGAGCCTGAAAGGCTTGATTGGCTGAATTAAAGTCGCTACCTACTGCATAAGCATCTAAATTGGATTGAAGTGGATTAATCATATGTCGTATTCCATTATATTATGAGCATTGTGTGTTAAAGTATGTGTTAAATTGAAATGTCTTTTTCTATTCTAGTTTTTTTAAGCCTTCCTATGGGGAAAATTGAGAATTTCGTCTTTAAAATCGTTTAAATAAGGGACGAAAGGCTTCCACTTATCTTTCTTTTAGACTCTACATCTGTAGAGTGGCTTCACTCATGGACTTGGTGGATTTAAACGCTGAAACAGATGCTTCATACGCCTTACTGGCTGAAATCATATCCACCATTTCAGTCACCGCATTGACGTTGGGGTATTCCACAAAACCGTCTCGATTCGCATCAGGGTGAGTAGGATCGTACACCATACGCATGGGCGTTTCTCTGTCTGTAGAAATTTGTAAAACCTGCACGCCTAGCCCTTGACTACCTTGTAGTTCTTTGGAAGAGCGCTTTCCTGTACCGTTGGAAAAAGCTATTTTATCTTGACCCATAGTCATATTTGCCGCAGCATCTTGCGATTCCTGCAACATAGGAGCAAATATAACGTTCTTACGCTGATAGGCTCCAATCTGCCCATCAGGTCGCCGAGTCGTGTTCACGTTAGCAAGGTTAGCGGCGATGGTATCCATACGCAAACGTTGTGCTGTCATCGCAGATGCGGTAATGTCGTAAATGTCCATCATCATGAGTGTTTCTCTCTTTAGGTTCTACTTACTTAATCGTTTACTGTTCAGCAATCACGCCTTTAATCTGTTGATTCTGTCTACTTTGAAAGGCAATTAATGCTTGAAACATGCTTGAATTTTTGGTCAAAGCTACCATTTCTCGTTCTAAATCCACACCATTACCATCATTACGGTACTTGAAGGTTACATTTTGTGTGGGGGTGATACTGGCTCCTGTAATTTTTTCAGCGCCGTCGTAAGCATTCTGAGCCAAATGCTGTTGGAGCGAATCATTGGGTTTATAGTTAAAATGCAAAGGATCTGTTCCGTACATCGCAAGTGGTGTTTGGTTACTCGCGACATTTTCGAAAGAAGAACCTGCTCCTTTAGCAGAGGCAATGGCTTGACGTAAATCACCTTGGAAGTTAACACCCCTATATCGGTAGTTCGGGGTTTCCGCATTTGAAATATTAGACACAATCGCCTTTTGACGGGCCAAGTGACCGTCTAAACTTTTTGCGATGACATCCCCCGTAAGGGAACGAAATAAATCCATATTGATTTGTCTTTCTCTATTTCTCTCAAAATCAGGTTAGTTTAAAGCAGGTGCTTTTTTAGTATGACAAGCCCACTACCTGCCTTCATTGACCTTTAGGTTAGTTTTGGGACTATCCTCGTTTGTATTTTGCACATCGCTTTCTAAATCTTTAATATGTTTAATATTTTTGTCTCCCCAAAACTTTGCGGTCAACACCGAAAGCATCGACAAACGAGCTACATTTAACAAGCTAAAGCGCGCTGTTAACCAACTTAAGGCAAGGGTTGGCCATTCTTTTTGAAAGGACTCATGGATGGTTTTGCTATCAGGAAGTCTACTTTTGGCTTTAATCCAACCCACAAGCCCTCCTTGCCAATTGTTCATAAAGTGTAAGACTGAATCTTTATCTTCAAATCGTTTCGCCATGGCATCAAAATATTTTTTTATCACCAGCCCTTCGCGCTTTGCAACCCCCAACGCCATCACCAAACCCAGAATTTGTGCACCCAACATCACCGTTGAAAAGACAAAGTTAAACTTAAAGGCTTCAACCGCATGATGCTTCCAATTTTCCGCATAGTGCTTCCATTCAGGATAGGTCAAGCTTTTTTCAGGCAAAGGGTGATCGTTTTCATCATTTGCATTCCTCCTCTTCGCAGGGGTTTGTCCTGTACTTGTTTGATGATTCTCGTCATCTTCACTAAGTTTGTGCCATTCGTTGGCAATATGTTTCGCCAATTTCACTTGATGCTTGGTTAAATACATGGAAAGCAACACACCCGACAGCACACCAAAACCCATTGTTTTAAGCACACTAGGCAAAATAGTCAATAATTTACTTTTTAGTGTATTGTCTGCTTTCGCGACTTCTTCAAAGCCTTGAAATAACAAATGGTACATTAGAAATTGAAAAAAGTTTCCTTCCTTCAGGGCATGAGGATAATGATTTAAGACGCCTGTTTTATTTAAGGCAAAAGCAATCGGAATAGATGCTAAACCTGCTACTACACCCGTTGAAATGCCAATGCTCGCTCCATCTAAAACTGAAAGAGCTCGGTGTTTTTGACGATTTTTCACATAAGAAAGTAAGACCGCTTCTTCGCGGCTATGGGCTGTTTCAGGAGGGCGTGTTTCTGAATCCTCCAGCAAGTCTTTGGAAAGTCGAGCCGTTGGTAAGAGAATGTTGTCGATTAGTAGTGACTGTTCATTTGGAGGATTCGCTTCAGGCGTTGCTGAGCTGTCCCCTTGCCGGTGTACCTGCGGTGACTTTAATCGTATTGGTATGGGTGAGGGAGAGAGAAATCCATTAAGCATGAATGGGGCAGCCACTTATTGAGTCATTAAAAAGAGAAAGTGTAACTATTGTAATTCAGTTTATATTGTTTGTATAGTGTTTATTTTATTCCTTACCCAATTTTGTTAAAGTACCTACACTTTGTAACAAATGAGCAACAAAAAGGCACGAAAGTTATTAAGATTGTTTTTATATATATGTAAGCATTAAAACAAAACGCCTACCTGCCTCTCGTTTTCTTTCCCCCCTACAATCATTCAGAAGAATTTCCTTAACACACACACACGACACCGTGTCTTGCATCGTTTCTTGCCGAATCCCTCTGCAATATATTTGTATAGACACGGTTTTTTTTAGTGCCTGTTATATGAATCGTAGTATAATTTTTTCTCTTTATTAAAAATCTCTCTCACTATCTAGAACAATAAGTCCCTTTGAATGCTTCAGAGGGCTTTTTTTTGCAATACTGAATAAAGAGACTACGTTATCACTGTATTCGTAGAAGGCCATTATTTTGAAAGCCGTTCAGGATCTCTCATTACTCAAAAAAATACCGTAGGACAAAACATCGTAAGTGTGCGGCAGACTCTAAAAGGCTCTACCCATCAAAAAAACTGTAAATCAATGCTTAGAATAAACGGAAAGGCTTACGACTTTCTTCTTTTAAGAAAAGAATACTTTGCACGTCTTCAGGAGTCAAAAGCTCTAAGCGAATAAGAATATCCGCAATTTTGGCACGCTCACCCATGGCGGATTCAATATACTGCTGGGTCTGAAGAGCCAGTTCCATTTGGGCCTGATCTACACGCCCAATAAACACAAGGTATTCGCCTATACGAATTTCATCACCCAAGAAACGAATAGATGCTTCTAAGACTTTAGAGTGAGGCGCTTTAATATACTGTTGACGTAAAGCTTCAATAAATAAATGGCAAGCATTTTGTAAAGACCATTCATATCTCGCACACATCATAGCGACGTTATCATTGTGACGAACAGCATCCAATAACAAAACCATGTCTCCATGTTCGCTTAACGAAAGGGTTCGTAAGGCTTCTTGCCCTCTTTCGCTCAGAGTAGGTTTCCACAATTGCAAGAAGTCTTCACGACTAACCGAACTCAAACGATGAATGCCCGCATCTTTTTCAAGGTAACTTTTCAAATCGGTATAAATAACTTGCTGAACCCATAACGGCAAGTTTGCCATTTCAGAAAGAACTAAGCCTAATTTATTAGCTCGGGCTTGAGCTTCAGGGGAGTTATAATTCATTTGTTGCTTAGCTTTGGCTTCAGCAGGAGAACTTTCATGAGAAGCGGGCAAAATGACGTCCACCTTGATCAGATCACTTTGGGGACTATTTCCTTGCTGAGCCTGCTGGGGAAGTGAAGATTTGGCTTGTGTGGGGAAATCGGACATAAGAAAGCATCCTTATTGGTCAGAAGATTAGTGGAGAGTCTATATCAAAGAGATATAAATGGTACATTCAGTATAAATTATAATAAAGTAGGATACCTTTATTTCAGATAAAGAATCCTCTATAAAGCTTACTCATTTTTATTTAAATCATAAGGATTCATTCCGCCATCTAAAGAAGGGGTAAATTTGTCTCTTCGTGATACAATATAGTTTCTAAATAAAGGATGCCTGATATGCCTAAATCCTCAATTAAACTTGGACTCTTCTTCCTGCTTACCCTTGTTATGCTTGGCATTTATAGTAATCGCTTCTTTGAGGGACATTCTAGTACTCCTAAGGCAGATGCCACTGAAAACCCTGTAAACGTTTCCACAGTAAACAGCTTCGTGCCAGAAGCTTCCGCTGATTTAATTCGTGTGGGCTTGAGCAATAACGATATGTCTGAACAAAGCATGGCAACGAGCATTCTTAGCGCTGAAGGGGCGTTTCAGTTGTTCGCCCAAGAAGATGGTGTTGCGTTGACAAATTTTCAAGCTGGGGATGCTGTTAGCTTTAATGTTCAATCGGGTCGCCTTCATGTACAGGTTCGACGCATGGGGGAAACCGATTTCAGCCCGTTAAAGCTTGGAAACAAAATATCTTTGGGTGATGAAGCATGGATTAAGCCACTTGAAGAAAACGGCTTTGTAAAGGTTTTAAATCTTCATAGGCATGGTAAAACGCCACGCTATCGTGGGGTTATGCAGGTTAAAACGTTGTCTAGTCAATCGTCTCAATTACAGTTAATTAACCAATTGCCTATGCAAGATTACTTACGTGCAGTGGTTCCTAATGAATTGCCCATTCGCTTTGGGATTGAAGCGGTTAAAGCCCAAGCCGTGACGGCGCGCAATTATGCGGTACGCCCGCGAGAAAAAAACTGGCATGACTTCGATATTTGTGACAGTCAATTGTGCCAAGCCTATTACGGTCAACAAACAGAAACGACTGCCACTGATGAAATGCTAGAAAAAACGGCAGGACAAGTCCTTCTTTGTGGAGAGGAGGTCGCCTTAACGCTCTATAGTTCTTCTCACGGAGGCGTCAGCACCAATTACCACAACGCCTTTAGCGATGTAAAAACTCAAGCCTTCCCTTCACCGGTTTTACCTTATTTAAGAAGCGTGCAAGACGATGCCAGCATCAAAGAACGCTACCCCAGCCTAAGTGATGAATCCACATTTTTAGCGTATTTAAAGGATGACACCCTACCTAGTTACGACAAAAAATCACCTCATTTCCGTTGGAAACAACAGATCACTTACGCCCAGTTGACAGAAAATGTGCATCGTAACCTGCCAAACTTATTGAAACGATCTTACACGGCCCGATGGATTAAAACCAGTGCGAACGTCACAAAAAATATTGGTAAGGTCCTACGTTTAGAGGCTTTAGAACGTGATGAGTCAGGCAAGTTGATGCGTTTAAAAGTGCTTACCAGTACAGGTTCCATTATTGCCACCAAGGAGTTTGTAATTCGCAGTTTACTGCGCACACCCAATAAACTCTTTCTTTCTGCAAGTATTGCATTTGAACCTTGGCGAAATGAAGTAGGTGACGTCATTGGTGTAACGATTTACGGTACTGGTTTTGGACATGGCGTGGGAATGAGTCAATTTGGTGCCAGTGGCATGAATGATTTAGGCTTTAAGTATTCACAGATTTTGGCACACTATTATTCAACCACCGAATTGGGCAGCCTACCCTTGACTTTGAAAGCATCTACCCCCCAACTTCAAACGATTCATGGGGTCTTAGGTCATCGGGTTTTATTACATATTAAGCCCCTACAAGATCAAAAAATCGACACGCCTTTTGTTTTACGGATTAATGAAGTGGCTTTACGTATGCTTCCTTTTCAAAGTCCTCATCGGGTTTTTGATGTAACACATTATCTGCAAGGGGATGCATTGAACACCTTACACTGGCCAGCCTACCCTAATGTGAAGGTGTGGTTGAGTTTTCCAAAGGCTTAGGCTTGACTTTCTTCAAAGGCTTCACTTTACCCCCTTCTAATTTTAGGAGAGGGGACAAGCAAAAAAGGTTTTATAGATCTTTCTAACCAAATGTAACAATAAAGCAAAATACTCTTTTAACTTCCTTTTATTTATTCACATAGAGCTATAAGCATTTATAACTTAAACATGTAAATGTAAAATGAGAGAAATGAGAGAATCCAAAATATATGAGTAGCATTAATTCTGTCAATAGTTACTGGGGTGGTTCCTCAGCAAACTTAGGAGGCCCTAAAAAAGCAGGGTCTAACACTGCGTCAGACAACCTAGATCCTCTAACAAAGTATTGGGGACGCCCTGGTGCAGGATTACAAAAAGCAGGAGCTAACGCTGCTTCTTTCAAAATCCAAGAAGGTCAATTGGATGTACAAGCAACAAGCTTTATTCAAAAATGGGATGCCAACGAAGACGGCGTACTAGACTTAAACGAATTTAGACAATCCGACGGCTTGACAGGCGATGTTAAAACAAGCATTAGTAGTGCTGAACTTGCACAAGCCTTATGGGCTGCCATTGCGGGTCCTGACGGTACATTAAGTGCTGCCGAATACGCGCGTGGTTTGTTAGGCATGGATGAAAACCTAGACGGCGTCATTACGCAAAAAGAATCCGACAAAATTAAAATCAAATGGGCAAAAGAAGCGGCTGAAGATCCCGGTAAAGCGAATGTTCGCATTTACAATGACAACGTCGCCTTAGGTACGGATGTTGGGCTAGACACCAAGTTTGCCTTAGGTTTTGAAGAAAAATACGCAAAGAGTCTTGAAGAAGACGACATGAGCGATATGTTAGACGACACCACTTCAGCAACAGATTCAAGCGATATTGCAGCCATTCTTAAATCTTTAGGTATTGATATGCCTCAACTAGCCACCACTAAACCGGCTAATGCTACAAGCACCACGCCAGATATTGCAGCCATTCTTAAATCTTTAGGTATCACGTCTTCCACCAGCACTGCTGGCAGTGATGCCAACTACGGCTTTTCGGCAGAACTCTTAGCCACCTTGCACGATCCTAAAAACATCGTGGATGGCTTACCTATCGCCTAATCAAATTTTTATTTCCTTTCAATCCACAAGAGGCTCATTCAGCCTCTTGTTTTGGTTTTTATGAAAACACTAGAACATTCTTGAAAAATTCGTTATACTATAAGCATCATATCGATATAGAGAGGGATGCCTAAATTGAACCAAAACACCCCCCAAGACGCTAACAATTTTAGCGAAACCAAGCTCTTGCTTGATATTCTGCCCCAAGGCATTCAATCCGCTATTCAGGAAGATGAAATCGATTCACTGGTAGAAATCGTGCTAGATTTGGGACGCCCCGCCGAAGTTCGCTTCCTCGACGGCTCCTTCCGAGACATCGGCGACGCCCCCGTCACCCACGACGACATCGCTCACATCCTCGAAAACATTAGCCCCTTTTCAGATGATAACCGCTCTGGGATTACCCGTACCCTGCACCGCATTAGTGCGATTCGCAACCGTCAAGACCAAGTCGTAGGGCTAACCTGCCGTGTCGGGCGTGTCTTGCTTGGCACGATCGATGCCATCGCCGATATTGTCGCCAGTGGCAAGAGCATCTTGCTATTGGGACGCCCTGGTGTGGGGAAAACGACCAAGTTGCGTGAAATTGCCAAGGTCATCGCCAATGAACATCGTAAGCGTGTGGTGATTGTGGATACGTCCAACGAAATTGCGGGCGACGGCGATATTCCGCATCCTGTGGTGGGGCGTGCCAGACGCATGCAAGTGAAAACGCCCTTGCAACAGCAAAACGTCATGATTGAAGCGGTTGAAAATCACATGCCTGAAGTCATTGTGATTGATGAAATCGGCACCGAAGCTGAAGCCCAAGCCGCACGCACGATTGCGGAACGAGGCGTAAGCTTGATTGCCACGGCTCACGGCACCAAGCTTGAAAACCTGATTAAAAACCCAATGTTAAGCGATCTCATTGGGGGGATTCAAAGCGTCACCTTGGGCGATGAAGAAGCCCGTCGTCGAGCCACGCAAAAAACCATTTTAGAGCGTGAAAATCCGCCTACTTTTGATGTGGCGATTGAAATACGAGACAAAAACACCTTTGCCGTTTACTTAGACGTCGGCAAAACGGTGGATGACATGCTACGAGGCTTTGCGGTGAATCCTGAAATTCGCAAAACCGACGAAGACGGAAGCGTCAAGATATTAAGCACGCAAGTCAAGCAGTTGATGGATCCCATTAACCCCGAAGGCGGTATGAAAACGGCGTCTCCGCAGGAAGCGGTGTTGGTGCATAAGCCCATTCAGCAAGAAAACGTACAGTGTTTTAACGTCTTTTTATATGCCGTCACCAAAAGTTTTGTGGAACGCATTTTAGAGCGTCTGAACCTGCAACACGTGATTCGCTTGACCTTGCAAATGCACGAAGCCCACGCTGTGCTAGCTCTACGTGGTCATGCCCGCCCTGGCGCCAAAATCTTGCGTTTGGCGACTGATTTTGAAGTGCCGTGTTTTTACACCAAAACCAACACCATTCCGCAGATTCAGCGTGCCTTGCGTGAAGCCCTTGAAGCCACTGAACTCGGGCAAAACATTTTGGATCAACTGCGTTTAAGTGTAGGTGAAGAAAATAGCAGTACGGCGTGGGCAAAATCAGCGGTGGAAACGGATGCTAGTTCGCCTCAGCATGATGAAATTGAATCCGCCATTCAAGAAGTGGAAGCGGGCATTCAGATCGTTTTGAATACGCAGAAGTCGTTCGAACTTGAGCCTAGACGCTCGTATATTCGCCGTTTACAGCACGACCATGTGGAAAAGTTCAACCTGATTTCACTTTCCGTCGGTGCTGAGCCTGAACGGCACATCAAGATTTTGCCGAATAAGCATTAGATTTAAACAAATGGCAAACCAATATCGTCGTTAGCAGGTGTTGTCGTGCTTGTGGTGGGTATCGTCAAAGTGCTTCCGCTAAAAATGGGCAGATCGCCGCTGGCACGGGTTGTTGCGTCGGTGGCATCAGTGTTATCTACACCATATTCCGTTTTAGCCAATTCATTTACTTTTGACATAATTTTATTGTATTCAGCACCTTCAGGTTCAACGGTTTTGGCGAGTTCTAAGTATTGTTTCATTTCTGCCGAAGGCTCGGTGAAGGGTTGTTCTCTACCTTTTAAAGTTTGTTGAAGTCTAACTTCTTGTAATGCTAACTTTTTCTCAATTTGTTGCATGGCATTCAAGCGAGACAGCAACGATTGATACGTGGGGCTTTCTTTTGGTAAGTCTTTCGCAAGTTCAAACATAGACTTAATGGTATTACTCATTTGTTCTTTTGCTTGATTAACAAGCACCAACTGAAAGCTAACACTCTTACCTTTTTGAATATTTTCTAAACTAAAGGGTAATGGTTCAATGTCAACTTCGGCATCTTCTACCTGAGGTAAATTTTGGGCGTTAATTTTACCACTTAAAATATCGGCTTTATTTTTGTTGCTAACTTCTTGAACCACTCTGACATAATCAGGATTCAATTTCTTGAAGAGGGTATACTCCTGTTCTGCTATCTTATTTATTTGTGCCATAAGAGCATTATAACGAGGCGATTCAGGCTCTTCTTCTGCCGTTAAAGAGTACAAGGCTCCAGTTTTTTCGCCAATTTCAACCAATTCTTGAGAACGCTTGATCGTAATGCCCTGTTTACTTAATTCGGCATTAATTTGTTGTGGAAGAATACTTGCAATTTCTGCTTGCTTGTCCAAGTTTGACTCTATCGCTTGTACTTGCTTTATGCGTTGCATCATGCTGGCATATTGTGGACTATTTTTATCTAAGTCTGCCGCTAAAGTAAGTAACGCACCAATTGTATTAGACATCTGCATTTGTGCTTGAGCAATCATTTGTACTTTCCATTCGGCACCGACAAACGCATCAGGCTCTTCTGTCATCATGTTGAGGAGGGCGGTTGTATTTAAGGGTGGTATCGTGAAAGATTTGACGGGAGGAATCGTGGGTTTGAGGGAAGTATCTTGCCCTAAAGAGAGTTGCTCTTCTTGGATGGTGCCAAAAACTTTGTCTAAGCCTACTTGGTTTCCATTTGAAATGAATGATTTATAAATGCCTTGAACACCGTCTTTTACACCTAGAGTGTTAAAAGCATTTGAACTACGATCCACAAAAGCATCTCCTTCGGCCTGAGTAATCATACCGTTTTGATCACCATCAACCGTCAACAAAAAGGCGGCGTATTCTTTGGCGTTAATCGTATTCGAAGGGCCCGCAATCGATGCCCACAAGGCTTGTGCGAGTTGAGCATTAGTGACTTTGGTTTGAACAGCTCCCATTAAGCCTGAAGACTTACCAACTTCTTCTTGAGACAGCGAGCCGTCTAAATTGGTGTCAAATTGCTTAATGAATTGCTTGGCTTGAACGTCCAATTGGCCGTTTTGTAACTGAAACGTGGGTTGTCTGTTGACGGCATTCAGGTTCATGTTCATGGGTTTGCTCTCTCTCTCAAATGGTTACCATAGGTCTCCTTAATAAAGTCTTTAGCCTTCGAAAAACTGCTCAATTGTTAACAAGTCGTTACGATTGAATCTAGACAAGCCATTACCATATCTATAGCTTTACTTTAAAAGGGGGTTTGATTTATAATGAAAATGGATGTAATGTGCATCCCTTATTTTATTTTTTTGGAGAAACACCTCATGATGATGTCAAAAATTGGAATTAACGGCTTCGGACGCATCGGACGCATGACCTTCCGCGCCATTTTACTAAACCCCAACGTTGATTTAGACGTCGTGGCAATTAACGATTTAACGTCCACCGATATGTTGGCGTATTTATTGAAATACGATTCTACACACGGTATTTTAGACGCTGAAGTATCTCACGACGATCAAAACATCATCGTTAATGGCAAAGCCATTCGTGTGTATAGTGAACGCAACCCTGCGGATATTCCTTGGGCAACCGCTGGAGTCGACATCGTGCTTGAATGCACAGGCTTCTTCACCGATGCGAAGAAAGCACAGGCTCACATTGACGCTGGTGCGAAGAAAGTCATTATTTCTGCTCCTGCGAGCAATGAAGACGCCACGTTTGCTGTAGGGATTAACCACACCAGCTACGATCCTAGCATTCATCACATTATTTCTAATGCCAGTTGCACCACCAACTGCTTAGGGCCTGTCGCGAAAGTTTTGCATGAAAACTTCGGCATTGAAAAAGGCTTAATGACCACCATTCACAGCTACACGGGCGATCAACGCTTAATTGATGCCCCTCACAGCGACCCTCGCCGTGCAAGATCCGCCGCGGTTAACATGATCCCTACGTCTACAGGGGCGGCCAAAGCCATTGGTTTGGTTTTGCCTGAACTTAAAGGTAAATTGGACGGATTCGCTGTTCGCGTTCCGACCATTGATGTTTCCATTGTGGACTTAACCTTCACCGCCAACAATCCTGTGACGGTACAAGCCATTCACGACGCCATGTTAAAAGCCGCTAACGGCGAATTGAAAGGCGTTTTGGAATACATGCAAGCCCCCTTGGTGTCGACCGATTTCATTGGCAACGCCCATAGTTCGATTTACGATCCGACCATGACGAGAGTCTTGGAAGGCAACTTAGTGAAAATCGGTGCGTGGTATGACAACGAAACAGGGTATTCCAACCGTTTGGCTGAACTCACCCAGTACGTGGCGTTGAAAACGCCAGCGACGGCTCATGCTTAGTTTTTTGGTACGGAGGGGGTTACGTTTGACGTTGCCCCCTTTATTAAATTGATCAGGAAAAATAAATGCGTTTCTCTACAATGACTTCTCTCTCTAATGCTCCATCTCGTTTAACATTCCCCCTTCCTTCCACAACTGTTCAAACTCAACGAACAGGTAGCGTTTATGACTATTGGTTTCCAATTCAAGAACCCATACAGGGAAATTCAATAGTACAGACTCCTCAATCTGAATCTGATGCAAAAATGCTTACAGAGATCGTTAACACCTTCATTGAAGAAAATAAAGCACGTCTAGATATTTCCAATACAAAAACACAACCTTCACAGCAGACTTTAAGTGGATATAGTAGAGCACCTCTAAATATTTGCTATAATCCAAAACACGATTCGAATCAGTCTTTAGAAAGTTATCTAAAATGGCTGGATGATATTAAATTACGCATGAAAAAGAAATTGCTAGATTTTGCCATAGTAGATGCTCCTCATGGTAATAATGCTCTCAGCATAAACATTTCGCGTTATACTAGACAGGAACTTGAAATTTTGAAACAACTACTAAGCGAAAACCTACTTTTAATTTAAAATAAAACCTATTTGGCGGTGTCCTTGATGTCTACCATTCTTGATGAAATTGTTACCCACAAACGAAAAGAAGTCGCCCTATGGCAAAGTCAAACGTCGATCGACTATTGGCTTGAAGCAGCCAAGCCCAAGCCCAACGAAGACGCCTTTCGCTTTGAGCATGCCTTGCGAGACGCAAAATCAGGTTTGCACCTCATTGGGGAACTCAAGCCCAAGTCGCCGAGTGCGGGTATTTTGCAAGAAACCCCTGATGTCCCTAAAATCATCGGCGCGTATAACGAAACATGCTCCGCCATTTCCGTGTTGACGGATGTTCACTACTTCGGCGGAGGCTTCGACTTACTCGAAAATGTCAAAACCCTGACGACCAAGCCCGTCTTGTGCAAGGATTTCATCATCGACTTGTACCAAGTCTTGCTCGCGGTGGCGAGCGGGGCAGATGCCGTTTTACTGATTATGAAATGCCTCGACGATTTTGAGTATGTCAGTTTGTTTGAAGCCATCCGCAGCTACGGCTTAACGCCTGTGGTGGAAGTGCAGAACGAAGAAGAGCTTAAGCGAGCCTTGTTGCCTCACCCGCCTGTGATACTCATCAATAACCGCAATTTATCCACCTTTGAGATTGAAAAAGAAACAACCCGTCGATTGGCACCACTCTGCCCAGAAGGCACGGTGATTATTTCCGCCAGCGGATTCGCCTCCTTAGAAGACGCCAATGAATTCACCGACATCGCCGATGCGGCGCTGATCGGCACAGCCTTGATGCAAAACTTTTAGCTATTAAAGAAATCAACCGTACATTCAATCGGTACGACTTCGCCTGTCACGTTGTCAAGGTTGAAGTGAAAACGATCGTTACAATCATCGGCTATGTTAGTTCCACCTAAGCCCCCTAGGTTTGGGCCATCGTTGCCGTTGACATCTACATAAAAATCATCAGTCGCGGTGGCGGGTGTACTTAAAAGGCCATACACAATCATGCCATTATTTAGATGAACGGCTCCCCCACCAACCGAAGCATTATCCAAGACTCCTGGAGGTAAACAAGGGGCTAAATTACCCTGCCCAAAAGGACAAGTTTGTTTGACTTGCAGTTTATTTTGAAGAGTTGCCCAGCGTTGAGCAATTGGTAAAAAATGATTACCTTTTAATCGCTCATCATAAAAATGACCTTCTACGGTTTCTAAAATGACCTGCAATTGTGTTCGTTGAGCTGTTTGCTGAGTAGCATTCAAGACTGTAGGAACAAGAATCGCTGCGATAACAGCAATAATGGTAAGCCCCAACAAAAGTTCCACAAGGGTAAATGCACTTTTATACGCAGTCGCCTTAAATCGGTTCATCATGAATCCTATCTTAAAATCATTTAATTCTTATCTATTTGGTATATCGATATTTTTACGCTAAACTTTAAAAGCACTTAATAATTCTCAAGGAAGTTTTATGCCTGAAACAACGCTAAAAATAGATGCTCCCGCCGTAGACCTTAATCCCATGGTTGAAAAAACAGTAGCATTTGTTACATTAGGGTGTAAAGCCAACGCACTAGAAAGTGCTGCCCTTGCCGAACGCTTTAAAGACTTGGGCTGGCAACTGCACGGCGAAAACGATCCTGCTAGCCTCTACGTTTTCAATACCTGCACCGTGACTGAAAAGGCAGATGCCGAAGCCCGTCGGCTGATTCGTAAGCTTAAACGCCAAAATCCCGCTAGCCGTATTGCGGTAACAGGCTGTTACGCCCAAGTGGCGCCGCTGGTGTTTAAAGACATCGGCGTGGATTTCATCATCGGCAATAACCTGAAGGATACTTTGCCTGATATTGTCGCCACACAATTTGCCAACTACTATGCCGATCTAAACGACGGTCCTTTAATTATGGTGGACGAGTTCGAAAAAAGCCGAGAGCTGGTCTCTCGTGTGGGGAGCTTTGCAGGCATTGCCCGCACCCGTGGCAGTATTAAAATCCAAGACGGTTGCGACTATAAATGCACCTATTGCATCATTTGGAAGGGCAGAGGCCCCAGTCGTTGCTTGAGTGTAAACGCCGTGACGCAACAGATTCAGCATATGGTCGAAGAAGGCTTTAAAGATATAACCATTACAGGCATTAACATTGGACAGTATCAGCATGAGGGGGTGAATCTCGCAGGGTTATTACGTCATGTGGTTTCACAGGTGGACGGCGATTACCAGTTGCGTTTGTCGTCGTTGGATCCTCTTGAAGTCACCGATGAGCTGATGAACGCCATGGCTGAATCGGGTGGGAAAATTGCTCCTCATGTGCATTTGTCGAGCCAAAGTGCGGAAGACGGCGTTTTAAAAGCGATGGCTCGTCGTCACCATGTGAAAGACTTGATTTATGTGTGCGAGCGTTTGCAAGAATTGATGCCGACGATTGCGATAGGCTCCGACATGATTGTGGGCTTTCCAACGGAAACAGACGAATCTTTTGAAGCCAGTTATAAAGTAATTGAAGCCATTCCCATGCATTATTTGCACGTGTTTCGCTATTCGCCACGAGCAGGGACGCCTGCGGCGGAGATGCGTCCGCAAGTGCAGGAGTCTGTGCGAAAAGCGCGTGCGACTCGTTTGATTGCGTTGGCGGATGCGAAAAAGCGTGCGTTTTATCAGCAGTTTGTGGGGCAAACCTTGTCGATGCTTTGCGAAAACATCAAGGACGACGGTAGCATGGAAGGCATCACGGAAAATTATATTCGGGTACGTTTGCCTGCGGAAGAAGTTCAGACGCATGAACTTTTGCCAAACCAACGTGTTTCGGTTAGGCTAAATTCGGTAGAACACACGGATCTTGTTTCTGCTACGGTTCTCTAATTTCAATGTAATCCCTAAGAAAGGCTTTTTATGAAACTAGGCAATACAACTTTTTCTTCTCTCAATCAAGCACCCACGACGCCTAACAATCAAAGACAGGGTGTACTAAAATTAGATACTACTGGTATTGAACATACGGCATTAGGGCATTTTGCAGATTCTGCTCATCGAGAAGAAGTCATGATTCGAGGGGGGATGGTAAACCTTATGACGACGATTCAAGCCCAGCTTTCAGAACATTCTACAACACCCCACCAAATTAAAAATAATCTGATTCCTACGGAAGAAGTAGATCCAAGTGACTTCTTTGACTTTGACAAAAAAGCCACATCGTATTATGATACTCTACTAAAAGAGCAAGAAAATACTACATATCAACAGGATTTAGCAAGTGAGTTTGCAGAATACGCAAAAGACTATGAAGAAGAAGCTCCTCCTTCAAAAGGAATTAGAATTGTTTCAGACAATGGCTTTACGGATGATGAGAAAGTAGCCTTGTGGTTACATCCTAGATTTGATAATCTTCCGCCAGCACTTGATATTCATACGGATATTGTGGATGAAAATGACAGTCCCAATCTCCTACTTGAACAGCAAGTCGTTTCTCGAATTTTACAACATTTTTATGATGAAAACTTACTGTCTAAAAAAAACATAAGATCTATGTTTATTTACGAAACAGAGGAAAAACGTAGAACAGGTGAAGGCTATAAACCTGTTTTTACTCAAAACACAATAAGTCTAGAACCTCACATGCTGAATGTACCCACCTAATAATCGGACGTTTAATTACATTTTCCCCAAATCAGCGTGTTTCTGTTAGAATAAAGGCTTGTGAGGCTTCTGACTTCGTCGAAGCGGTGGTCGCCCTTTAAGGCGAGAAGGCATATACCCCTTATGACAACGCAAGGCAACGAAACGCTCTATATCACGACCGCCATTGACTACGTCAACGGTAAGCCCCACTTGGGTCATGCTTATGAAAAAATGGCGACCGATGCCATTGCTCGTGCGTTTAAAGCCATGCACGTTCCCACTTACTTCCTCACAGGGGTCGATGAACATGGCATAAAAGTTGAACAAAACGCCGCCAAACACGAAAAATCCCCCAAAGCCTATGTCGATGAACTCACGCAATCGTTCACCCAGCTCTGGCAACATTGCGATGTCGCCTACGATCGCTTCATTCGCACCACCGAAGAACAGCATTATGCGTTAGTGGCTCAATTGTGGCAACGCCTGCTCGCCAAAGACGACATCTATAAAGCGAGCTATGAAGGTAAGTACTGCACAGGTTGCGAAGCCTTTCTAAATGAACGAGATGTTGATGAGCAAGGGCATTGCTTGATTCACAAAACCGCCCCTCAAATCGTGTTAGAAGAAAATTACTTCTTCCGCTTGAGCCGTTATAAACAGCCGTTGCTGGACTACTTTGAAGCGCATCCTGATTTTGTGCAACCTGCGTTTCGCAAGGCCGAAGTCGTGAATATGCTGGAAAATCTGCAAGATATTAGCGTGTCTCGTAGCCGAAAAGCTGTGACATGGGGTATCCCTGTGCCGAATGATGATGAGCAGGTCATTTATGTGTGGATCGACGCCCTTTCCAACTATTTAACAGGACTCAACTACCTAAGTACCAACGATTCACTGTTTCAACGCTTTTGGGCGACCGCGGATGGGCATCCCAATGCGGTGCATATCATCGGCAAGGACATTCTGCGTTTTCATGCGATTTATTGGCCGGCGATGCTGATGAGTGCGGAACTGCCATTGCCGAAAACGATCTTCGCCCATGGGTTTATTACCCTTGAAGACGCCAAGATTTCTAAATCACTCGGCAATGTCATTTCACCTTTTGAAATTACGGCGGAATATGACTTGCCCAACGCCGATACACTACGCTATTACCTCTTGACCTGCACGCCATTTGGCAATGACGGCAATTTTTCCATTCAAGATTTCAAGCTCAAGGTGAATGCGGATCTCGCCAATAACTTGGGCAACTTGCTGAATCGTTCGCTTTCCATGGTGAACAAGTATTTTGAAGGGGACTTGCCTGTTTATGATGCCAGCTCATCGGAACCGTTGTTTGCGGACTTACAAGAGCAAACCGCCTTGCGTCACGCCGTAGAATCGGCGTACCGTGCCTATGATTTTCAGAAAGTGGCAAGCCTTCTGCTGGAGCGTGTGGATCTCGCCAATCGAGCCATTAACGACCTGCAACCATGGACGCTCCATAAAGAAGGGCAAACCCCGCGTTTGGCGGCTTTGTTGTATTCCATTTTGGAAGCCGTGCGAATCGTAGCGATTTTGTTTCAACCGATTTTGCCGAATTTGTCGCAGGATATTCTCAATCAACTCGGCTTTGGCACGAAGGCTTTTACGAGTTTTGAGAACATCGGTGGCTTGCGGTTTTCGCAAACGGAGGCTCATCGGGTGAATCCGACAGGGCCCCTGATTCCACGGCTCGACAGTGAACTCGTTGGGGCTGACAAGAAAAAATAGGAGATACTCTAATGATGAGTTTAACGGCTGAATTGTACTGGTTACCCCATTGTTCCACCTGTCAAAAGGCGAAAGCTTTTTTGGAAGAGCAAGGCGTGGGCTTTACGCTGGTGCATGATATTAAGGCGACGGCTTTAAGCGAAGCTCAAGTCAAGCGATTGGTCGATGCTGTGGGTGGCGTAGATGCCTTGTTTTCCAAGCGAGCGATGAAGTTTCGCCAATGGGGCTTGCATGAAAAAGAGCTAACGCAAGATGAGTTATTGGCTTACATGGTACAGGAATACACCTTCATCAAGCGACCTGTGACGCTGTTAAGTAATGGTGATGCCTTTGCAGGGTTTGCTCCCAAGCAGATGGCGACGTATTTTGATGCTTTGAAGGCTTCGAAATAGCTTGCAGAAAATTAAATCTGCGTGGTCAGCACCAAGTAACGCAAGACGGCTTGGTGAAAGTCCTGCTCCGACTCGATGACCTTACGATACGCATCCGCCGTTTCACGCTCACGAATGTTCACCACAAACAGTGTGCTATCGCCCATTTCAAACGATGTACGCTCCCCTTTTTCTAAGGCTTGAGCCGTTTTCCATTCGCCGACCGCCGCATTGTAAATCCCCCATTGAGCTTCAAGCTCCGCCAAAACTTGTTCCAAGCCTGCGGAAAGTTCTTGGTATGCAAATAAATACTGCACATCCAACGATTGTAAATCGAGTTCCGCATAACGCAACTTCCCTGTTGCGGTACGGTACCGTAAGGGGATTTCATACTTAATGCCCGCCTTTATCGCCGCCCCGATGCCTTCCTGCCCCAATTGATAGCTGGGACTCACAATCGCATCGAGCTTTGGCAAGAAGGCTTGCTTCGCTAAATCAATATCCAATTGAGCGATTTCTTTGCTGATGGGGAAGCTCAACAAGCGAGGGTGCATTTTGAGCATCGCCAGCTTGCCCGATTCTTTCATCGTGGTCAGATCAAGGGCATCAGGCTTCGGTAGATGCGCTTCTTTCGGCGACCACTGAGGCAACACGTCTAAACGACCGTCTTTGGGTTCTTGATTCCACAAAAGCAGGCTCAATTTAATCTCGGTTTTCTTTAAATTCAAGGTATCTTTGGCGACCTGCCCTTGTCGTTTTTGCACTTCTTTTTGGACTTCCACAAAGGCAATTTCAGGCAAGTCCCCCGCATCAACTCGCTTACGTACTTGAGACACCCGTGTTTTTCCCAAGTCTAAAAGCTTGATGCTCGTATCTAACAAGCGTTTGGAAGCCACCCATTCCCAATAGGTTTCGCCCGTTTTTTGCTGGATTTGAAGCTCCTTAAGCTGTAGATCCAAGGCCGCTTGTTTCAGATCCAACGCCGCTTGCTTTTCAGCCACGCTAAATGGGTTCGTGCCACGATACCGCAACAACGGCATGATGAAATTCGTATAGATTTCACCGCCTTGCCCGACAGGCGACACGCTGGAAGACAAATCACCACGAGTGGTACGGTAACCACTTTCCAGAATTAAACCGTAACGCGTCAATAGGCTCACCGCGTTGTCAGACAAATAGGCTTCCTTTTGCTTGCCGGGAGCGGTGGAATTATTATATTGCCTGTATTCAAAACCGCCTGCCAGCTTTGGATCAAACGCCCCTTGCGTCCCCAAGAACTTGGCTTGACTTTGTTGCAATTTCAAACGAGCCAGCCGTAAATCAGGATGCGTCTGCTTCACCCATTGTAAGGCATCTCGCAGTTGCAAGCCTTTTTCAGTATTTACGGTGATTTGAGTGAGTTGAGCCAACTCTTTCGGAGGCGTCTTTTCAAGCGTAACCAAGCTTAAATCAGGGGATGCTTTCGTGGGCTTTTTTATATGAAAATCAGGCATTTTCGCTTCAGCAAGGGGGATTTGTACACCAAGAATGACAAGGTTCATAAGCAACACCAAAGAAAGGCGAAAGCTACTTGGCTTTACCCACTTTGGTTTTGATGCCTCCGAATTTTTTGCCTTTGTCATAATTCCCATTTTCTTTTCCTGATTTGGCATAATTGCCACCTGTTTCTTTTTTAACATTGTCTAACGCACTATTAACAGGCGGTGGCTTCTTTTTCAAGTTAAGTTCAAAGCCGTTGAAGCGTCGCCATAATTCATAACCTAAGGGGACTTGATCCAACATGACCCAGCCAATGGCTTGCGTACCGTAACGCAAATGCTGATCTTCAGGCCATTCTTCTTCTTTGCGTTCTTTAATGGCTTTTTCATCGGGCTCAATCAAAACACGAAAACGGTTCTGCCCGTCATCCACCGCATCAATCACCACCACACGTCCTGCATAGGTTCCCATGGCGACTTTAGGCCAGCCGGAAAACTGAACCGCTGGGTAACCCGCAAACTGTAAACGTACTTGACGTCCAACAGAAACCAAGGGAGCATCCACATCGGTGAGGTAAAGAATCACCATACGGTCGCCCGCATCAGGCACAACGACGCAGAGTTCGTCACTTTCCTTAATGGTTTGCCCTGCTCCGTACACACTGGTACGGACCAAACGTCCTTCTACAGGTGATTTAATGATGCGTTGCGATTGGCGTTCTTGTAGGTTGACGATTTCATTGTCTAACTTCACGAGTTCGGCTTGAGCTTTGGCATAATCTTGACGAGCCTTCGCCAACTTTGACGCCGTTTCGCTTTGCTTGGCATCAACATCCAAATTGCTTTTACCCACGCTATACGTGGCTCCTTGAAAGGACTGTTCTGCCCCTCTTAAATCCGCTTGAGATGCCGTTAAATCGCTTTGGGCTTTGACGAGACGATTTTCCGCTACTTCAAGGTCTCGCTTGCTTTTAAGCCCTTCATTATACAGCTTACGGATTCGTTTTTCGTAGTAATCCGCCGTTTGAAACTCTTTTTGATTCGCAAGCACTTTTTGTTGAGCGGAACGAATCTTAAATTGACTTTCTTGTTGCTTGGCTTGGGCTTCAGGCACGACATAAGCCCTGCTATTTGAAACCGCTGACTGCTGGGCTTCCAATGCGGCAATTGTTTCTTCTGTTGCGGTAATTTGAGCGGCTTGAGCGTCTCGCATAGCCAACATTTTATCAAGCTGTTCTTCGTCTAAATAATAGGGTTTGATTTCTTCTAGTTCAAGCAAGGGTTGCCCCACTTTAACCCACTGTCCTTCAGGTACCAGCCACTGCTTGATGCGAGCATCAATAGGCGCCATAACTGTTTGCGGACGGTGCATGGGGTTACGAGTACTCACTTCCCCAACGCCAGAAACCGACTGCTGCCAAGGTGCAAACAGCATTAAACACGCACTTAAAAAGACCAATAAAACTAAATAAATAGACAGTTGACGCATGACTTTAGGCGTACCCGTCAACCTAGTAGATTGTATTTTGTGAAGCGTTTCTAAAGAGTGAATATCGCTTTGTGAACTCATAATCGGCATGATTTAGAAACGTCCCCCTTGATTAAAATTGGGGAAAAGCTGTGTGAAGAGCATATCACCTTCATCGAATAGTTCTTGTGGTTTACCTTTGCCCACAATTTCTCCTTCAAAGAACATGTACACGTACGAACAAGCCGCGACAATATCAGCATCATGTGTGACAATCACGAGCGTCCATGGGTATTTGGGAGATGTTAATTTTTCGACGATTTGTCGACGAGTGGGGGCATCAATGTGGTGAAACGCTTCATCTAAGACCAAAAGTTCGGGGTTAGACACCACCGCACGAGCCAATAAGACCATTTGCCGTTTGCCTGAAGAAATATTCAGGCCTTCACTTTCAAGAAGCATGTCTAAACCCATGGGTAGGTTATCTAAAACATCGACAAGGCCTGACACGTCCACCGCATTGTTGAGGGCTTCTTCACTAATATTCTTACGCCCCATTAAAATATTATCCCTTACAGAACCAGAAAAAAGGCTATTAGGACATTCGACCAAAGAACTAGCACGACGGAAACTTTCTAGGTTAAGATCGGCCAATTGTTGTTGATTAATCTGAATGCGTCCTGAACTGGGTTGCAACAAGCCTAGCAGTAATTCCGCCAAAGTACTTTTGCCTGAACCACTTTGCCCGACAATGGCCGTATGTGTTCCCTTACTGAAACGCATACTAAGGTCATTAAACAAAGGGGTGGGTTGTTGAGGGTACTTATACGCCACATTATGTAACACAAGTTCTACGCCATCTTTTTGGGAGATATACTCAACCCCTTCTGAAGGTTCCGCAGGTAAATCCGTCAGATGTCCCAACTTGTCTAAACCTGTCAATAAATCGTACCAGCTTTCTAAGTTGACTACAATTTTATTGACGGAAGCCAATAATAACAACATCATTAATTCAGCAGCGACCAATTGACCAAGTGAAATATCTCCTTGCATGACGAGCCACCCACCCATAGCTAGTAGGGATGCAATAGCCGACGCATTAACAAAAAAGCTCCATGTCGCTTGACGAATAATGACGTTAAAATGCTTACGACGGGCATCTACATAATCGCTACAAATGCCGTCTGCATTAGCAATCGAAAGGTCTTTTCCAGAATTGATTTTAAAGGCGATGTGGCATCGAGCAATGTCTTGCAACGTATGAGCCATTTTGTATTTATACTTAGATTCGACAAGGGCAGTGGTGACACCGTTTTTACCAAGCATGACAAAAAAGACGAAGGTCCCCAACAAAAATATATTAAATACGAAGAAATAACTACTGTAGAAACCCATGAATATAAGTGAAACCAAAATCTGAACAATGGCGGCAGGGAATTCAAGCAAGATTTTGGACAAGGTTTTTTGAATGGTCATCGTGTCAAAAAAGCGGTTCACCAGTTCTGGCGGGTAGCCCTGCACCCATTGTGTGGTGTCGATATTGGGGAGGTGACTGCTCAAATAAAGCGAAATCCGTACAAACAAGCGTTGTTGCAATATCTCAAGCAAGGTGATTTCCACAATACGAATCAAACCTGTAAACAAAAGCCCTGCTAGCACAATGCCAGAAAGCATAATCAAGGGCTGAAGAAAGACCCCACTGGCGATGATGTTAATCAAGGCTTGGGACGCCAACGGCAACATCAAACTCAAGACCGCACTGATGCTTGAATAGATCAACAAAAGCAAAAGATCTTTTTTATCTTCCCACAATAGTTGTTGTAATCGCGTAAAGGGTGAAGGTGGTTTGGCGTAACCTGTGGCATCGAAGCTAGCTTGCAAAGTATCAATATCCTTCTTAATCGTACAAACCGTATTATACATGATTGTTAAATTAAAGTCAGCTAGTTCAATCAAACGTTGGGCTTTTCTTTTTTTTGAATTAGAATGAGAACGGAAAGCTCTTCAAAAATAGCTTTCGTCTTGTTCCTTCTCCCTTTGGGAAAAAGCTAGAATGAGGGAAACACCAGCATTAACTGGGCATCCTAAGACCATCACCCCCCAACCCTCTCCCAAAGGGAGAGGGAGTAAGAATAAAGGAAATCCCATGATTCACCCCGAAACCCTCGCCCAACTTCTAAAAGATGCCTTCACCCAAGCCCATGTCGAAATCTTTGATAAGACTGGGGGTCAGGATCATTACATCGTTTACATTCGCTCAAGTGATTTTGCCGGCAAGGCTTCTTTGGCTCAGCATCGCTTGGTGCAGAAGGTGCTTGCTCCGCTCATGGCATCGGGGGAACTTCACGCCGCTGAAATTAAAACCGCCATTCCTGAACAAGCTTAAATGATGCAAGATTTTAACAGCCTTCTACAAGTCGTTGCTAGAAACTTGGGCTTAGACAAAAAAGCCCAAGAATTTGGCGTTCTTTCTGTGTGGAAGGTCGTTGTGCCAGAAGCGTATAGGGGATCGACGAAAGCAGATTCTATCTATTATAAAGGTAAAAAAGCGTATTTACGTATTAAGGTGAAACATCCTACGGTGGCGAGTGAACTAGGCTTTGAACTTGAAAGTTTGCTCGAAAAGATGAACGGCTATACGGCTCAAACAGGTATTCATCTAGAAGGTATCGAATTGCGAGTGGGAAGATAATTCCAATTAAACGATTAAATGTCGCTCAACTAATCCACCGTGATACCCATCGGTTCGCCCGATTTAAAGTTAGCGATGCTTAAACCCGTCAAGGTGACCACCCCAGCCATCGCCATGGGGATCGTAAAGGATTCATGCAACCACCAGGCCCCTAAAATCGCGGCAATCACAGGCTGAAGCATACCGTACGCCGCCACATTGTTAGCACTGGTTTTGCTCAAGCCCTTGTGATGCACCCAATAGCCTAAAAATCCGGCAATCATAACCACATAAAGCCAATAGCCCCACTGGACAGGCGTTAAATGTACGACGACGTGAATCGTTTCCGGAATGGACGGGAAATTGAGAAAAGGAAGTATTGGAAATATCATTAGAAGCAGGGTCATCGTACCTGCTTGCAAGAAGTTCCAAGAAAGTACATCCAACGGTGTATAGTCCTTCATCAGCTTTTTCACCACGATGTTGTACCACGAAAAGAAAAAGGCGTTCAACAAAATCAAGCCATCCCCCAGTAAGATATTACTCCCCTTCACCACGACGCCTCGTGAGGCGATGTCTTGCATTTGAGCAAAAACCAAACCGACAATGCCTAAAGTGCCTAACACAATACCAAAAGTTTTTAACGGACTCAAACGCTCTACACCTATCACAGCGTTAATCATCATGGTTTGTAGAGGAACGCTTGCCATACACAACGTGGCATGAAACGACGTGGTGTAACCAATCGCCAAAGCCGAGGAGGTCTGTAACCAAAACACCCCTAAGATGCCTGCTGCGACAAAGTACACCCAATCTTTTTTAAAGCTGGCTTGCCAACAAGGTAAGCGTCGCCAGGCATCCCAGCTCCAACCTAGGGCAATGACGACAAAGGCAAAGCCCAGCTGACGTAAAACCGCAACATCAATGCCTTTGAGTTCGTTGCAAAACAGTTTTAATACAGGAAAGAAAATACCATAAATCACTGTCATACTGATAAGAAGGCTATGTATTTTGATTTGAGAGGCATGATCGGTCCACCACCGTTTTAAGGACATATTTGAATATTCTTTCTATTCCATAGCAAAACATTTTTATTACTAATTTACTTTAAAGGGTTTCACGTCTTTAGTGTATCGAAAATAAAAAAACTCATCTAGTACACTTCGTATAGTTAATAGAAATGGTTTTTCTAACAAAATGTAAACATTCAGCAATTTAACGTTTGAAAAAGACTTTATTGTAGCAAGGGATATTATATTTTTACGGGGAAAAAGGGGATTGAGAGTATGACTTATATCAATAATAATTTCAATGGATATTGGCAACAAGCGGGCATTTATGGTGCACAACAAAGGTCGTTCACAACGAACGCAACCGCTTCACAAGCATACAAACCCAAGAACACGATGCCAAAAATGGACATGCAATCCATGTTGAAAATCATGTTTCAAATGATGAAAATGCTTCAAGGGGTGCAAGGGCAACGCTACGGACAAGCCCAAACGAAGTCGACTTTCAACAGTGCGGCAAGTCCCTATCTTCAAATGAATCCAGCGGATTATGGAAAAAGATTCTTGTCATCTAGCCCTGTGACACCAACGAACTCAAGTACAGAAAGTTCTATGATTTTATTGGCGTTACTGATCC
>JBKDRU010000021.1:0-26168 GCA_046341215.1 Vampirovibrionales bacterium
AGGGGGGCGACCAAGACCCTCCCTCCCTTAAGCCGCCTTTAGAGGTGTCGGAGACCTTTGGCGGAGCAAAGGTCTCTGACGACCGACCAGCTATAAACGAAGATAGAAAGCCCTAGCACCAGCTAAAAAATAAAACGAAAAACCCCACTACTTCTTCTTAAACAAACCCAACGCCGCAGGATGAAAGCTCGCGAGGTCGGCTTGACTGTCTGCCAACGCTTGACGCAACTTTTTATTTTCTTCCAAAACCAACAACAAATGCTTGGCGATGACTTGCTTTTCTAGCTGAAGATCCCCCACTTCAAAGACATCATGCAAAAAACGCTCACGATTCAGTAAAGTCGCCAGCTTACAGGCAATGAGGTGACTGGTTTTAACCAAGTAATCGTCCGCTCCTGGAGGAATTGGTAAGTCTAAATCGAGCGATGCTAGCACATCTTCAGAAATCGCCGTTTCTTGGCTTTTGAGGGCTTGCACAAAAGAACGCTTTAATAAAAGCTGTTCTTGCTCAGGCACTTCTTTAAATAAAGGGTCTTCATTTAACAAATGTTCGGCTTCTTCCCATGCACGGCTTTCTTCAGGCAAATGTTGTGTGGCTTCAAGTAACTTGTCTAAAGGACGGCTTTGCTGGCGGATGCTGTTCATCAAGGCATCAGCTTCTTGGCGCTCGCTCACACGCAAGAGCTTTCGCCATTCGGGCGAAAATAGGCTGGGGCGAGTTTCCGCTTCAAGTGAAATTTCTTCGGCGGTGGAGCGTTGGGCAGGCATGGCGACATCCTTTGGAAGATGAAAACGTGTACATTTAAGTATACTACACAAGCATCTGCTTTGCCTAGTCTTTCTTTTTCATGTATGATATTCCTTAACTACCATTGCTCAACAGGAAACCCTATGCCCTACTTAAGTTTAAGCCATATCGACAAGCAATTTGGGGAAACCGCTGTCTTAAAAGACATTAGCCTTGATGTGGAAGCAGGGGATTTCGTCGTCTTGGTCGGCTCTAGCGGATGCGGAAAATCCACCTTGCTACGATGCATCGCAGGGCTTGAAACACCGACCCGTGGGGAGATTGTCTTAGAAGAAGAAAGCATCCTCAACAAGGCTCCGCAAGATCGTGATGTCGCCATGGTCTTTCAGAATTATGCGTTGTATCCGCATATGAACGTCTTTGACAATATGGCATTTGGCTTAAAAATGCGAAAAGTTCCCAAAGCACTGATCCAAGAAAAAGTCCAGCACGCGGCGACTTTGCTAGGTTTGGAATCTTTACTATTGCGTAAGCCTAGCCAGTTAAGCGGTGGGCAGTGCCAACGTGTCGCCTTAGGCAGAGCCATCGTGCGTAACCCCAAGCTCTTTTTGATGGATGAGCCCCTGTCTAATTTAGACGCTCAACTGCGTCAACAAATGCGTCAAGAACTCAAAGCCTTGCACCAAAAGCTAGGTGCCACCACCATTTATGTGACCCATGACCACACCGAAACCTTGACTTTGGCGGACAAAATCGTGGTGATGAACAAAGGCAAGGTGGCTCAATACGCCAGCCCTGTAGTGATGTATCAAGAACCTGCGAATGTATTTGTGGCTCGGTTTATGGCACAAATGAACATTTTAGTGCTTCACAAAAAAGACGAGGTGTTTCAATTAAAAAGCCTAGAAGGATCTGTTTTTACAGAAGATTTATGGATGCCTGACGCACTCAAAGCAAGCTTAATGCCTTTCTTTAAAAGTTCAGAAACCGCTCAAGTGCTTGTGGGGATTCGTCCTGAACATGTTCAAGTGCAAAATACCGTTGAACGTCATGAAGAAACGGTAGATTTTATGGCGTATTTACAGCATCGGGAATTGCATGGGGCTTATCAAACCTTGCGTTTGTCACCGAACCAAGAAAGCAGCACGGCTTTGGTGGCTCATGCCCCGTTTGAAGCTTTTGCGTCTTGCTTAGCCAACACCGCCTTGTCTGTTGGATTTACGTGGGACAAAGCTCAATTTTTCGATGTTGAAAGCGAAGAGCGCCTTCTTTTGTAACAAAGCCCCCCAAAATCAGCCAAAACACTTATACTAGTAAACGTGTAATTTTTTGTATAGTCGTATAAAGGAAATATTGATGTATTCATTACGTTTAAAATTGAGCTTAGTGGCTCTTTCGATGCTTTTAGCCATACCGATGAACGCTTTTGCGTTAACCGCTCAAGAGTATTTTAATAACGGCAATACCGCCTATGCTCAAAAAAACTATACCCAAGCCCTTAGCGACTTTACGCAACTGATATTGGCTTCCCCCAATGAACCTGAAGCCTATTATAACCGAGGTGTTGTTAGGGCGCTTTTGAATGACAGGGTCGGAGCCTTAGAAGATTACACCAAAGCGATTTCGCTTAAACCCAGCCATTTTAACGCCTATAATAATCGTGCTACTTTAAAAGAAGGACAAGGCAACCTGCAAGGGGCTTTGGAAGATTATACAAAAGCTATTTCGTTTAAGCCTGATTTTGCGACAGCCTATGCCAATCGTGGTAGTCTTAAAAAGCGTTTGAATGACAACGCGGGGGCTTTGGCGGATTTTACACTAGCGATTCAATACAATCCGTCTTACACTACTGCGTTTGTGAATCGTGGGATTATTAAATACAATAATAAAGACTATCAAGTGGCGATTGAAGATTTCAATAAAGCACTTGCCTTGGATCCCAATAATAAGTTTGCTTATCTAAATCGTGGCAATTCCAGAGATATTTTAGGTGATAGAGCAGGAGCCATTGAAGATTTCAACAAAGCCATTGCCTTGGATGCCAACTACGCCAGTGCCTATTACAATCGTGGGGTGACCAACGCCGTTTTGGGTAAAACTCAAAATGCCCTAGACGATTACAGCAAAGCCATTCAGCTGGATCCTAAGTATGTGTCTGCGTATCATAACCGTGCTAACATTAAAAAAAGCTTGGGCGACAAAGTAGGCGCCTTAGCCGATTATAATAAAACCATTGAATTAGATGCCAATCACTATAATGCGTATTTGAATCGTGGGGTACTGAAGTATGACACCGCTGATTGGACAGGTGCCTTCGCAGATTTCAGTAAAGTCATTCAGATTAAACCTGATTTTGCGATTGCGTATTACGATCTTGGGCTGGTTAAAGAAGCCACGGGTGATAAAGTAGGGGCTTTAGCTGATTATAACAAAACCCTTGAGTTGGATCCCAAATATGTTTCGGCCTATACCAATCGTGGTAATATTAAGGATGTTCAAGGCGACAGGCAAGGGGCAATCGCTGATTATAACCAAGCCTTGAGCATCGATCCGAAGAATAGCAATGCCTATTACAATAGAGGCGTCACTAAATACGCATTAGGTGATGTGACGGGTGCCTTGGAAGATTACAACCAATGCATTACATTGAATCCTTCTTATGCCTTAGCGTATTTTTCCCGAGCTGTGGTAAAAGTCAAGCAAGGGCAATATGAAACGGCCTTAGTAGATTATAATAAAGCCATTGAACTCAATGCCAATTACACCAATGCGTATACCAATCGAGCCTTGGTTTATGCCATTTTGTCCAAAAAGACGGAAGCCTTTGCCGATATTGACAAAGCCTTGTCGTTAAATCAAAATAATACAGCTGCGACTGCAAAAATTTTAGAGAAAATGAAATTGATTGAAAACCACTTTAGTCAAAGCGGTTTATAGAAGACTTGGCAGGGGGTTCTGTTTCAGTTACACTCATTATGGTTATATGATGTTGTGAATTACTGTATAGTCGTCTGTAAAAGGATTCCCCCCTATGCCTTCTTCGACGTTTTCCCCCTGCCTAGAAGAAAAAAACCTTACCCCATTGCCTCGACGCTTGAAGGTGATGAGCGTCTTTGGCACTCGCCCTGAAGCGATTAAAATGGCTCCTGTGGTCAAAGGCTTAGAAGCGTGTTCGTGGATAGAATCTGTGGTCTGTGTCACGGCACAGCACCGTCAAATGCTGGATCAAGTCTTGAGCCTCTTTGACATTCAGCCCGATGTGGATCTTAACATCATGGCACCCAATCAAGACTTGTTTCACATCACCAGCAAAGTGTTATTGGCGATGAAAGACGTTCTCGCCGAACATCAGCCTGATGTTGTCCTCGTCCATGGGGACACCACCACGACCTTTGCCACCAGCCTTGCTTGCTACTATGCTCGCATTCCTGTCGGGCATGTGGAAGCAGGCTTACGCACATATAATAAAGATTTTCCCTTTCCCGAAGAAATCAACCGGGTCTTGACCGATGCCGTGGCGGATCTTTTTTTCGCTCCCACCGCAACATCTGAAGAAAACCTTCTGCGTTTGGGGGCAAACGCGTCAGGGATTTATGTCACGGGCAATACGGTGATTGACGCCTTGTTTGAAACCTTGGCATCCGCAAAAGCCAAGCAAGTACCGTCGCCTGTCGCGCTTGAAGCAGGGCAACGCTTGGTGCTGGCCACAGTGCATCGCCGCGAAAACTTTGGCGAACCGTTGGACGCTATTTTGGATGCCTTACTTGAAATCGTGAACCGTTTTGACGATGTGGTCTTGGCGTTGCCTGTGCATCCGAATCCGAATGTGAAGCCTCGTGTGGAAGCGGTCTTGGGGGGGCATCCTCGTATTCAATTGCTAGAGCCCCAAGAGTATGAGCCGTTTTGCTTATTGATGCAAGAAGCGACCTTAATTTTAACGGACTCGGGTGGTGTGCAAGAAGAAGCCCCGTCTTTGGGGATTCCTATTTTGGTGTTGCGGAATGAGACGGAGCGTCCTGAAGCGGTGGAAGCAGGCACGGTGCAGTTGATCGGTCCGAATAAAACGACGTTGATTGAAGCGGCATCGGCTATTTTGGCAGGAAGTCGCTTACAAGACAGCATGCCTCAAAATCCTTATGGAGACGGCAAGGCGGTGTCTCGTATACTTTACGCCTTGCGTCAATTTGCCGAAATACGTTTATAAGATCAATTACACGTTTAAACAGCGGTTTTGTCTTTCCCCCTAATTTTAGGCAAGGGTATTTAAGCCCTTTTTCATAAGGAAAGCGCTCAAATTTTTATTAACGCTGAGAGAACATATCGAGTTCACCCATTTGAATATAAGGACGCTCAATCTGTTGCTGATGCTCAAAGAAGCTACTTAAGCGTGGTTCACTATTTACACGGTCGATCGTCACCGTACTAGGACGCACAATGGAATTCAACGGTAAAGTCGTCGGCACAGGATCGTTTAAACGTTCATAGTAAGGCGGGGGCAAATAGTAACGCATCAACGGATTGCCTGCCCCGCCTTGAGGGATGCTTAAATCTAGCAAAGGAGGGGGTTGGGTAGGTAAGCCCACAACAGACGGATACTGATTGGGACGGTCATAATAAGACGCTAAATAAGGCATGGGGATATTTCGACGATGCGGTGTAACGGCGTTCATCGCATTATAAGAGGGTTGCTTGGTGATGGCTCCAGGGTATTGCCTACCGTTTGGTGTATAAGGATTCGCTCTGTAAATGGGTGGCGGCACCAACATGTTGGCAGGCATGGTTGTCACCGTGTACGCAGGGGCCATCATCGCAAGCGAGACAGGGGCATACGTCGGGTAATCCGCCACAGGGATGCCATAGGGCAAACTATAAGTCGTTTGATAAGGCAGCGGATTATGGGGATAAGCATTTATAGAAAGAGACATAGACGAACCTTAATTTAGATCGCAAGAGGAGAAGACATTCACATAAAACCGTCTCAAGTCTATTTTGTGCTGCTTATAGGGTTTTAAGCACATGACGCAAGAGTGTTTCAGCGTCCCAAGAAGAAAGGGTGTCGGGGGCATGCGTGCTTTGTAAGTGAGCTAAACTATTTTCAATTTCACTGGCTTCATAACCCAAGGATTCTAAAACGGCGACGGTTTCTTCTAAGGCGACCCCTGCCCCAATGTCCTGTGTTTTATGGTTTTGGGCTGAACTGCGGTGAATGTTGGGGCGACGTTCCGCAAACGCTTTAAGCTTTTCTTTTATATCCAACACAATGCGTTGAGCCACCTTAGGCCCGACGCCTTTAACTGCGGTAATGGCTTTGGCATCTTCATTTAAAATAAAGGTGACTAGGGTTGCGACATCAAAGGTGTTTAGAATAGACAAGGCCACTTTGCCCCCCACGCCAGAAGCCCCAATCAAAATACGGAACATGTCTCGCTCTTCAGTGGAAGCAAAAGCGGTTAGGCTTAAGTCGTCTTCTTTGACGCTTAAATGGGTGTAGAGCTTAAGGGTTTGCCCCACTTGTGATTTCACTTGCATTAAAAAACGTTCCGTACAACGTAATTCGTATAAGTGATTGCCCACATTCAGCACGAGCAAAGGCTCATTGCTCAAGGGACTATATCCGCAACTGTCGACTTCACCAATGAAACCTGTGTACATAGGGGGACATCCTTTTTACTGTGATGCTTTCTAGTGTAGCATAAAATGCTCTCGCCTAAACAAAGGAAGCCGTTCAATAAGACGCCCTGCGTCCCGATACCCTTAAAAAACCATGAGGCTTTCCCTATGAACATCTATCCTATTTCAGCGTATAGTTCAAGTTTTGATGCGGGCATGTTTAACAGTATTCGTGCCATGACGGCAGATTTAAAACATATGGAAGTCTTAACGGAAAATGTTTCAAAATCAGGATTGCCGGGCTTTCAAGCCAATCGAGTGGTGCGTCGCCCTTTTGCAGAAATCTTGGGTGTGGCGAGTGTGGAAACCATGAAAGACAAGCGAGTCGGTCGTTTACGGCAAACAGGTATGGGTGAAGACTTTGCCTTAGCGAGTGAAGGTTACTTTCAGTTGTTGGATCCCAAAACAGGACGCATTACGCTGACTCGTGACGGTCGGAGTCAAATTGACATCGACGGTTATATGACCTCTCAAAATGGGCTACATTTCTTGGATGCGTCTGGCAATCCGATCAAACTGCCTGAAAAACCGATGGATGCGGGCAAACAACTCAAAATTGATGAAGACGGTAGCATTACCTTCCGCAGTGATGTTTCGGGGAAATACCAAGCCTTCGGGCGTTTGGGCGTGGTCACTGAAGCGGGGCAGCGTCCTGAAAAGGTGGAAGTGGTGCAAATGCACACTGAAGATGGTAACGTGATGATTCAAGAAGAGTTTATGGAAATGGTGCCGACCCGTCGCTTTTTTGAAGCCAATTCGCAGATCTTCAAAGTGCAGAGCGAGTCCTTACAGCGGATGCTTCAAGAGCTGGGTAGAGCTCAGTAGTTGGTATGCTTCTCAGTAGAGTTCACTTGTTATAGTGTTTTAAATAATTTCCCCTACAGTGTCTATACTTTGTCGCTACGATTATTTTGTTCAGTCATGTAGGTCTGTCTACACTTCTTCACAAAATAATCTAGGCTCCTCGTCTAGCCTACTGTATGGAAAACTCTTTAAAACACTATAAGTGCTTTGTTTTGCCTAAAAAACGAGCCAGTTGACTAAAAAATGGGGCGATCGAGGGGAATCGAACCCCCGTATGCCTGGACCACAACCAGGTGCCTTAACCGCTTGGCGACGACCGCCACAATCTAGTCATCAATGACTTTAATGTAAGCAAAACACGCCCTTAAGTCAAACGCTTTTTTGAAAGGACTTTAGATAATAGGGGAAAAAGCCATCTGCATAACGCACGCTGGGGTTGCTTTGATGCACCAAGCGCCATAGGCTGTTTTTTTCAGGCGTAAGCAAATCCGCCCCATTATGCACCAGTACCGCATGATTCGGCACGGCCACCGCATCCTTATGATGCTTAGCGTTTAACGCCAAGAGCGACAACATTCCCCTGTCGACGCCTCCATCCCCAAGCGTGATGAGGGCTTCAAGCTGTTGTGAAAAGCCTTGCACACCTAAAGATTCGGCTAAATCAATAAAACCGTCGTACAAGTACGACAAGCTCTTGCCCTTGTCGAGCAAACCGTTGATGAGAATGTAAGAACGGGGGCTGTCTGATTTTTGACGAGCCATGGGGGAATCCATGTGCTTGGTTTGCGTCGCAGGTCGTAAAACGAGCCCTGTGTTGTGATACGCACTAAAGGCGCTCATCGCTTCTTTTTTCAAGAAGGCAACAAGCGTAGAAAGGGCATCAAAAGAACTATTTTTAGGCGTGCTTCTTACATTATAAGGAATGAGGGCTTCTAAGTCTGCCACGTTATGTTCAGGCGTCCACTGGCTTAAAGCGTCTTGCCATAGGTAGGACGCATCCGCTTGCCAAGGGCTAGAACCCATGCTTTGCACCAGTGGTTTGGGGTCTCCTTGTCCAAAAAAGGCGACAATCAAATGTTCGACATAGTCCTTCGGTTCACCGCTGGATTCATCCGCAATCGTGACTTTAGTAGGCAGGTGGAACCCTTGGGGTACTTCTAGTTGAGCTTGATCTCGCATGACTTTAACGAGGCGTTCAAAACCGTAAGCTGCCCGTGGATCTTCTTCGCGTGAAAAGGCTTCCACCGCGAGAAGATCCAAAGAAGGGACTTGTCTAAGCCCACCAGCGAGATCGCTAAACACAAGGCGGTAATGACGCAATAAATCGTCACGCACCCGTCCGCTTAAAGGCAGGCGTTGGGTATCTGAAACATCATGCGTATAGTCTTTTAATAAAGCGGTTTCGTATGGCTTGAATTGCATCGCTTCACGCTTGGGGGCGTCTTGCAAATCGTGCATAAAATCCCCCCAGCTAAGGGCGTTATGCGTGTTGTAATAGGCCGTTTGTCCATTATTACACAATAGAACGTCAGGGGCATACAGGGTAAAAATAGCATCGCCCAGCTCAGTGAGCCAATTCATAGCGACTTCAAGGGTTCGCCCTGTACTAAAGACGGTTAATTGTTCATCAGGAAAAAGCGGTGTTTCATAGGGAATGAGTTCCTGCTCGATCCCCAAAAATTGGATAGCTCCTTGATTCAGGCGAACGACATCCGCTTCCTTGTGAGTCAAGGTTTCGTCCACATCGCTGGCTAAAAGCACTTTAGCGTGTTTAAGTTTGTGGGTTAATCGTTCATAGGGGGGCATGATAAGGGCGTCACTATCAGTGTGTAAAAGCTACTTCCTTAATGTAGCACAAAGTCGTGCCAATGAAGCACGACTTTGTATTTTTTCTCTATGAATCTAAGATGTGACAAAAAGGAATCAACTCTTTTCTGTTATATTTTGTTACATGTAAAGCCACTTGCGAATAATGCTAGAAAAAAAAGAATGTTTTAGATAGAATAGTGTAGTCAACGTGTGTTATTCCTAATTGTGGGAGCCTTAATCTGTGTCCAACACCACTTTACAGCATTTGTCCGACGCCGTGCGCAATATCCCCGACTACCCCAAGCCTGGTATTCTCTTTAAAGATGTCACGCCACTTATGAAAGATCCTCACTTATTTTCTGAAGTCTTGGATCAATTGGTGGAACGTCTCAAACCCTATAACGCCGATTATATTCTAGGGGTGGAAGCCCGTGGCTTTATTTTTGGAGCAGCCCTTGCCGACCGACTTAAAATCGGCTTCATTCCCATTCGTAAAAAAGGGAAGCTCCCTGCTGAAACGTATTCCTATTCGTATGCCTTGGAATATGGCATCGATACCATTGAAATGCACAAAGACGCTATTGAAGCTCATCACCGTGTGATTATTTTAGACGATTTACTGGGTACAGGGGGTACCGCTTCTGCTGTAGCAGAAATTGTGAAAAATATTGGGTCTAAAGTTGTTGCATATGGGTTTGTTATTGAACTCGACTTCTTAAATGGACGTCCATTACTCGGTGATGTACCCGTTGAATCGTTATTGCACTATTAGCATCGTATCACGCCTATAACTAAGCGGTTAATCAAAAAAGGGATGAACCACCATGATGACTATTGAAAATGAGCAAGATGAATCCCTCAACGTTTTTGGGAAACCTTTAGTCGCCTGTTGCATGGATCCCATTACAGGGTTCTGGAGAGACGGCTATTGCCAAACTGGCCCCGTTGATGCAGGGGTGCATACGGTTTGTGTGGTGGTAACAGATGGATTCTTGGCGTATTCCAAAGAAGTCGGCAATGATTTAAGTACGCCCATGCCTGAATACGGCTTTCACGGACTCAAACATGGCGATGCATGGTGCTTGTGTGCCAGTCGCTGGGTGGATGCTTACCATCACGGCAAGGCGCCTCGTGTGAAGTTAGAAGCTACCCATATTAAGATGCTCGACTTTGTAGATCTCGCTGTTTTACAAGAATTTTCAGTATAGAAGTTTTTGGATTTAGTGCTTGGACGTCGGCTAGTGCAACGATTTTAAGCATCACACACTTACTGTAAAGGCAGACGTTCTACTTTGGGAGCAGGGGTACTAGGGCTTGATGCCAAAGGCTTTAAAGGCATCACCGTAGAAGGCGTGCCACTTAAAAGTTTCAGCTTCGCTTCAACCTTTTCCTTGGTTTGAGCAGAAAGCTCCCCTGCACGATTCAAATATTCCTGCAAGTATTCAATCGCCTTGGGCTTGTTTTGGCTATTTTCTTCCACCAAACCTAAGGCGTAAAACGCTTGTGTAATCGGGGCTTCCCCTTGAATGGCTTGTAATAAGGCGACGCGTGCTTTGCTGTATTCTTTTTGTGCCAAGTACACGGATCCCAAATTATAAGACGCTAAGGCATTGTCGGCATCAAGCTTGACGACTTGCTGATACGCCTGTTCCGCTTGAGGATACAACTTCTTTTCATGGTAAAGCGTCCCTAAAGCGAGCCAAGCTTCAGCGTTTAACGCATTCGGCTTACCCGCTAAAGCGGTGGCTTTCAAGGATTCTAACAAAGGCAATGCTTCAGCTTTACGGTTGAGTTCAATCAAAGCACTGGCTTTATAATAGATGGCTTTGAATTTAGCGTCATCCGCCAGATTCGCTTGTTTTAAGACATTTTCTAGCAAGGGCAAGGCTTTTGCTGGAGCCGATTCCCGCCACAAGCTAGCAAGGTTCAAACCTGCTTCGATATTGGTGGGCTCTTCTACCAAGGCTTCTTCATACAGGGCAATGGCTTCTGCATTGTATTGATTTCCCAAGTATAATGCCCCTAGTTCAAGGCGTAAATCTTGCAAGTCATTGGTCGATTGAGCGAAGGGCTTGGCTTCAATCAAGAAGTTTTTCGCCATTTCAAAGTCTTTGCTTTCACCAGCCAACTGACCTTTTTTAAGATAAATATGATACACATCTTTTTTAATTGAGGCGGTTTCATCTTTGTCTAAGGTATTGCTGGCTAATAGATCTTGAAATATACCGAGTGCTTTTTGTAATTGCCCTGATTGGTAATAGGCGACTCCTAAGTTTTGTTGTATGGTGCGGTAGTTTTCTTCCGTTTTGGGGGTTGCGTTAAACACTTTTTCATACAAATCAGCGGATGTTTTATAATCATTCGTTTTCAAGGCCGCAAACGCTTGTTGCGTAGAGAGTTCAAGGGCTTGGTCTTCATTGAGTTTTTCTTGAGCCAAGAGTTGTTGAGCCACATTTTTAGCGGTAACATAGCTACCTTGACGGTTTAACCACGACACTTGCGTGACTCGAGCGTCCACATCACTTGGACTCAAGCTCAAGTATTGGGTGAGATATTTAAGCGCTTCCCCATATTGATTTTGTTTGGCACTTAAAAAAGCCAAACGGTACTGAAAATTGGCATCTTCAGGGTTACTTTCAGCAGCGATCTTTAAGTCCTTAATAGCAATGCTGATATTACCGAGGGCTTCATTGGCGACTGACTGTAAATTGGCTACTTCCGCACTGTAACGACCGTTTTCTTTAGCCGATATCAGCTCTGCTAACGCACTTTTCGGATCGTTTAAACGCAGATAGGCTTTAGCGAGTAGGGCTTCGTCCTTATAAAGCGCGGGGGCTTCTTTTTTGACATACAACAAATGTTGAATGGCGGTTTTTGCTTCTTCAGGGCGAGTGGTGGCTACCGCAAAGCGAGCCAATTGTGCATGGGCTTCAAAATCGCGAGGGGCTTGGTTGAGATACGATTCATATTTTGCGATCGCCAAATCATATTTTTTTTGAAAACCTAACAAGCGTGCAAGCCGAGACTCCACATAGGTGTAAGACGGATTTTTTTGCTGACTGATTTCATAGTTGTATTGAGCCGAAAGATAGTCCTGTTTCTGCTCATACAAAGTGCCTAAGCTAAAATAAATGGCAGGATCCTTGGAATCGAGTTGGGCGGCACGATCGTAAGCCTGAATCGCCTGATCCACCAAACCTCGTTTTTGGTATATTTCACCTAAGGTAATGTATAAAAGCGGGTCGTAAGAATCAAAGGTAATGGCTTGACGAATATCGGATTCGGCATCGATGTAGCGTTCTTCACGAATGGCGTTTCGGGCCTTTTGATGCCATTCTAATGCGGCAGGTGACAACGCCAAGGCATCCATTTGCGTCCAAACCAGACTCGTTAAAAGAAGTAGCGTAAAAGAAAGCGAAGAAAAACGAGATTGTAGCATAGCAGGATTCACCTTGTTATCAAATAATTGTACCGCCCTAATTATAGAGCGAGCCTGGTTTTTTGGCTAGAGCTATTTGAAATAGGAATGGGTATAATGCTTTCTAGAAGATTATTGCGTTTCGTGCTACAATGAATCTGTTTTTACTGAATTTTGGATACTTTCAACCTATGCCCCTTGCAGAAGATGCGACGCTTGAAGAACGGCTCTTTGCCGAAGAAAGCCTTACCCCCCTCGATGCCTTGCGACTCGATGAGGTCTTGAAGACTCGTCCGCCATTTTACTTTGTGGGCATTGGCGGAGCAGGCATGAGTGCGTTGGCTTTGGCGATGCAAGCCAAGGGCTTTGATGTTTCAGGTAGTGATGTGAATGTGTCTAGCACGACACAACGGCTTCAAGAAACAGGCATTACAGTGTTTCAAGGGCATTTGGCGGAACAGGTGCCTGAAAACGCCGTTGTGGTGCTTTCTACGGCGATTGATGAGGCGAATCCCGAATTACGCCAAGCTATTGCAAGGCAACAACCGTTGTGGCATCGCTCACAAGTCCTGCAAAGCTTGATGCACAGCCAGAGTCTAGGGATGACAACCACGATAGGCTTAACAGGCACGCACGGCAAAACGACGCTCACAGGCTTGATGGACAGCGTCTTGCATCAGGCGAACTACCCTGCGATGAGTATTGCAGGCGGTAAGCTCCCGCAATTGGGGCAGAATATTCGTTTGGCAGAAGGGGCGACCACATGCGTGGGGGAATTGGATGAAAGCGACGGCACGATTTTACGCTACGCCCCCACCTTCACCATTCTCGCCAACTTGGAGCTGGATCACGCCGATCATTACACCGACGGGCTAACGCATTTGTTGCATACCTTTGAACGCTTTTTTAGACAGCTCACCAGCTTTAATACCAATCCAACGCCGACCGTGGTGTTGAACGGACAGTGTGAGAATACGCTCAAAATCATTCACGCCTTGCCTGAAAACGTGCATCGTTTATGGCTCTTTGATGACAAGACTCGTGCCGAAGCCTTTGAAGAAGTTGGGCATCGCTACCTGATTCAAGCGGAAGACAGCGGCTTTTCATTGTGGAACTATACGGCTTCTGGTTGGGAGCCTCTGAGTGGTGACGCGACAGGAAGACTTCAACTAAGTATTCCTGGACATCACAATGTCTGGAATGCCTCTATGGTGGCAATCGTGTCACATCAACTAGGCCTTGCCTTTGACGACATCGCTCAAGGATTGCAAGCTTTTACAGGCATGGGTAGACGTTTTGAAGTCTTGGGACGCTCCAAAAACGCTCTGTGGGTGGACGATTATGCCCACCATCCCACCGAAGTGCGTGTTACCTTGGAAGCCAGCCGTCAACGTATGACAGAACTCAACTTAAACGGCAAACTCGTCGCTTGCTTTCAACCGCATCGATACACCCGCCTTCAAGCCTTGTGGGACGGCTTCCTCGAAGCCTTTGAATCGGCGGATGTCGTCTATATTATAGACACCTATCATGCCTTTGAAGCGCCCATTTCAGGAGTCGACAGTTCACATTTCGTGGATGCCTTAAAAGCAAAATATCCCCAACAACAAATCGCCTATGCCCCTGATCTAGAGGCGTTAAAAGCAGAGCTTCAAGCCACCGCAGAAGCAGGCGATTTAATCCTTTCTATGGGGGCAGGCACGATTACCAGCTTGTTAAGAAGTTTCCCTTTTGAAGAAAACGGAGGTCATGCCTGATGCTTGACACGCCGTCGAGTGCTTCACACACGTCTTTGAGTTTTGCGCCTGAATACGAAAAGCCGTCGGCACCGTATTCCACCTATCGTATTGGGGGGAATATGGAAGTCGCGTGGTTTCCCACCACGCTTGATGAAGCCGTGGAACTCTTGACCTATTTGGCTCCTTTGGTCAAATCAGGCGAAACGACTTTCAATGTCCTCGGTTGGGGAAGTAATACGTTGATTGCCAGTGCGGGCATTGCAGGGCATACGCTCATCACTCGTAAGCTAGCAGGCATTGAGCATTTAGGCGACGGACGTTTCTTGATTGAAGCGGGCGTGCATTTGGCGAAAGTGGCTCACACGGTGTTGGAAGCAGGCTTTCAATGGGGCGAATACATGATTGGCATTCCTGGCACCATGGGTGGCGCCGCTGTGATGAACGCAGGCGCCATGGGGCAGGACACGGCAAAAATCGTCGAGCGTGTATTACGGTTTGATCTTCAAAACGGGCAAGCCGATTGGGTGGAAGCGTCTGATTTAGCCTATGCCTATCGTTATAGTGCGGTGGATTCTCAAAATCACATTATTCTCGCCACAGAATGCCGTTTTCAAGCAGGCGATATTGCTGAAAGCAAAGCCCTTATGGAGCGAAACATGGCCTTTCGCAAAAGCCATCATCCTATTGAACCCAACGGAGGCAGTGTCTTCCGCAACCCGACGGTACCCCCTCAAGGTGGAGACGTCGTCCTAAGTGCAGGAAAATTGCTAGAAGATTTAGGCGCCAAAGGCACTTGGAAAGTGGGCGGTGCGGAAGTCAGTGCTTTGCACGCCAATTTTATTGTCAATATGAATGACGCCAGCTCCACCGATGTCTTAACGCTCATGCGACAGATGCAAGTCGCCGTGTGCGACGCTTACGGACTACGTATTTATCCTGAAAACCGTTTTATTGGACGTGCCACTCCAGAAGAAAACGCCTTAAGGCACGCCCTTAAAGAAGGAGATCCTCATCATGCCCATCGTTCAAGCTAACCCCTTTACGGGTTGGACAAGCGAAGCCCCCAACGGCTTGCTACAAATCAACCCATCTGCTCGCATTGCTGTTTTATGCGGAGGCGCCTCTTCAGAGCGTGAAGTTTCCCTGCGTTCAGGCAAAAATTGCTATGAAGCCCTGCTCAGGCTGGGTTACACACATGTAAAGCTCATTGAAGTTGACAAGCACTTGCCCCAAGTCTTGTTGGAATTAAATGTACAAGTCGCCTTTTTAGCTGTCCATGGCGAACAAGGCGAAGACGGCGCGATTCAAGGCTTGCTTGAGATATTGGGCATCCCTTATACAGGCAACCGCATTCAAGCCAGTGCGATTACGATGGACAAAGATCTCACCAAACGTCTTCTAAAGGCAGGGGGGCACCCTGTTTTGGCGTCGGAGACCTTTTATTGGAACCCTGAAGAAGGGGCGGATTTTCACTTTATTGAACGTTTGCTGAAAGACATTGGTTTGCCGATGATGGTGAAACCTTTGCAGACAGGCTCTAGCGTGGGGATGTCGAAAGTCGAGCATGCGGATGAATTGGTCGATGCCCTAGATCTCGCGGCTGAACACGGCGGGAAAGTCATGGTCGAACGTTTCGCCAAAGGCAAGGATTTAACGGTTGGTGTGGTGAATATCGATGGTGTGCCTACTGTGACCCCGATTTTAGAATTGCGCCCTAAAACAGGCTGGTACGACACCAAAGCGAAGTATACCAAGGGGTTAACGGACTTTATTCTACCTGCGGAACTCACGCCCGAAGCCACGAAAGCCATTCAAACTGAAGCCTTGGCTGTACATGAAACGCTGGGTTGCCATGGGGTAAGCCGTACCGATTTTGTCACCACCGAACTAGGTGATTTCTACATTTTAGAAGTCAATAGTATTCCTGGTATGACGGATTTAAGTGATTTACCTGCTCAGTGCCAAGCCATGGGCATTACGTATGACACGCTGGTGAACCATGTATTACACACCGCTGTTCAGACCCCTGAACTCATCGCCAAACGTCAGACCCCTAGTTTCGCCTAAGCTCTAACCCAAACAAGAGAAAGCCCCCATGTTAGAAGACACACAAGAAAACAAAGACGCTTTGCCTAAAGGAACCCCCACCGATGCGGAAGATCCCTCTTTGCTGGTGTCTTCTTTGCCTGCAGCCTCGTCTTCTTCAGAACCGTTACTTGAGCTTTCTCCTGAAGCGGAAGCTCGTTTGCGTCGGCGTGAAAAGATTCAGCGCCTATGGCAGGCTCGCCTCATGGAAGTCGCTCGATTCGTGGTCTTTGTGGGGCTGTTTTACGGGATCTTTCTTTGGTTGAGTCAACCGTATTGGACGCTGACACCGCAGCGTGTAAAAGTCGAAGGCAACCGCATGATGCAAGCGTCTCGACTTAAACAAGGCATGAAAGACGTCCTAGGCAACCATTTATTGACGGTGAACCCTGTGAAAGTAGCGAAGGCCTTAGAAAGTAGTGACCCCTTGATTGCTCGCATTCAAGTGCGTCGTGTTTTACTACCACAACCCCATGTCGTTTTACGAGTCAGTGAACATCGTCCGTGGGGCTTGGTTTATAATCCGTGGGAAAAGGCGAGTGTTTTGGCGTGGCATCATCAAAGCAATACGAGTCAGAAAGTGCCGCCACCTTATGCCTTTGTGCTGGATTCTTATAAAAGCTTGCATTTCACAAAAACGCAGTATCAGTTGCCCAAAGAAGCCCTTGCCGATCGCTTTACCTTTATGTTTATGGACACGGACGACTACCGTCGTCTAAGTCCTAATGCCCGTCAACAACGTTTAGAACACTTGGACCGTATCATTGAAGGGGTGCGCGAAATCAAAGGCGTGGATGTGGAGAGTGTGACGCTTTCAAAACGCCAACATCTGCAATTGGATGTCACCCTAGAGGGACATCCTGTCGTGGTCGTGGCAGGCGAGTTGGATGCGGGCATCTTTAAGCGATTGGCTCGTTTGAAGCCTGCGTTGAAGAAGATCCACGAACTCAATGAAGCTTCCCCAAGCAATGTGATTGATCGGGTGGATGTCAGCTGGAACGAAAATCTGTACTTAAGACGACAACAACTATGAAATAGCCTATTTCATATCGCAAAACGATAGGATTAAAGTCAATGTTGCCAAAGGAACCCAAGCGTATTTTGATCGTTCGATTGAGTGCCAATGGCGATATTGTGCAAAGTTTTGATACCTTAAAGCGTCTGCGTCAACGATTCCCCAACGCCTTTATTGGCTGGGCAGTGGGTGAAGCAGGGGCAAGCTTGCTCAAACCTGTGATGCCATGGCTCAACGCCGTACATATCTTGCCAAATAAGGCGTGGAGCAAAGCGTGGGTCTGGGAACTCCTTCACCTCAACAAGCTCGGGCATGTGGACGGCAAAGTGCATCACACCTTGAATGAAATTCACGCCCAACATTATGACGTCGCCATTGATGTGCAGGGGCTCAACAAAAGTGCGGTGCTACCTTTTACAGTGGGCATTGCGCATCGGGTGGGATTCGCCAATGCGCGTGAGCAAGCCCGTCTTTTTTATACGCACATGCCGGCTCGCTTAGGTGGTTTTTTTCAACCGACCCAACATGCCACCAAAGAGTTTTTGTCTCTGCTTGCTCCGTGGAACGATGCTTTAGAAACGCCTTTAAATGAGTTGGCTCCTTTAGAATGGAAGCCCCCTTTACCGAAAACGCCTTTGTTTAATGCGTTGGATGAGGCTCATGCCGAAGGCACGTCTTTAATTGGTTTGGCGCCTTTTACGATGTGGGCTTCCAAGCATTGGGGTTTAGCCCATTGGCAGGGCTTGATTGAAGCCCTCTTTGAAAAGCACCCGCAGGCGTTAGGCGTGTGCATCGGCAGCCCTGCGGAATTGGAAAAATGGCAGGTACTGACTCAAGGGCTTTCTTCTGAAGCCCAAGGTCGTTTGATTCACTTGGAAGGTCAAACGACTTTATTACAGCTCATGCACGTCCTAAAAAAGATCGATGTCTTGGTGGGGTCGGATTCAGCACCCTTGCACCTGATGGACTGGCTCATTCGTGAAGGCGTGCATCCAGCAGGGAAAGTTATTTCACTGCTCGGGCCGACGCATCCCTTACGCACGGGTGGGGCGAGTGTCAATGCGGTCAACCTGCATGTGGATTTACCGTGCATGCCGTGTCATAAAAGAGTCTGCCCCTTGGGGACGAATGCTTGTATGACGACGCTTTCGGTGGAAAGCGTCTTAAGTCATTTATGAGCGGGGCGGTTCAAGACATTCTTGAATCTTTTGCAAGGCCTTTTGATTCAACGCTAAGGTCAAATGATCCAGCTTCCAATCTTCCAGCAAGTGATTATACACTTTCGGACGTGTCGGCACCATCATAGAAGCGGACACAGGCACGGTTTGCAACATCGCATTTTGAAACGGCACCATAAAGTCCCAAACCGCCATAATCGAGTGATAGACGACATCGGCACCCTGTTGTACCAAAGCTTGTTGGGCTTTCGTGAGCTGATCAAAAACTTCAGGAATGGGCTTGTCTAAATTACGAGGCACCCAGTATTCTTTTAAACGCTGAACGCCAGTGGCGCCTAAAAAGCCTGTGCCAAGCGTGACCAAGGTTTTAATCGGCGATTCTTTCGTCATCGACCAAATATTGTCGATGAGGTATTTCGCCACCAATCCGCCGAGGCAATGCCCGACGACATGAATGCGATCCACCTGATAGTGATGACACAGTGCGTTGATTTGTTCATTGACGGCAACAGCCGCTTCACCCACCGACGCAAGTCCATTTTTAGGCATTTCTGCCACATAAATGGGGTAGCCTTGTGTTTTAAAATGTTCGACCATTTCTCGAAAGAAATAAGGCGGTGTGTTTAAACCAGGGACGACTAAAATCGGTAGACGGTCTTCGTCTATCGTGAGTTCATCATCCCCAGAAGACGCATAAGCTTCGGTTGAAACCGTGGGTCGAATGAGTTTGTCGGTTTCATGCAATAAGTCTGAAATCAACGGAATGACCTTTGAGGTATACGGACTTTGGCGGTTAAGGGCATAATAGTCCTGCCGAGCAGACGCTGTCAAACCCCAGAGGCGAAAGCCTGAAATAAAGTAGCTCCACAGCCATGCGTAAAAGCGAAAAATAGGCCAATGACGTGGACGGTTCCATTCGTTGTAATACGCCATGATATTCTGCACTTCAAGGGCTTGCAATTGCCGATGAATCGGGCTGAGTTTAACCACGCCCATGTGAAGCAAGCCTCCAATGGGGGTCCGCATCCACAGGACGCCTAGGTTTTCAAGCCATTGGGGCTTTTTACGTTTAGAGCGTTTAACTGTTGTGGTCATGACGAAAATTTCACTTCATTATTTAAGGTGATTCAAGAATATCACCCTTGTTTCAAAGGAGCAAGGAAAATAAACGAATCTCAATCTTAAAGTCAGTATAACGTAGTTTGAAATTTTTTTAACCCCCTAGGGGTTTTATTTTACAAAAAGAAAAGGATTTTTTCGTTATTGTGTAATGTGCTTGTAGTAGAATGTAGAAACAGAATAAAGCGTAACGCAAGAAGGAAAGCGATGGCAAACAAAGGTCTTGAATATGCGTCCGTCCTGATGGGATACCCTGCTTCCGCTTTTTTTATGCTCAAAATCGTGGCGTATTTCTTTCATTTTAGCCCCCCTGCTTGGGTGTTTTTGGTCGTAATTTTAACCGCCCACGTATTTTCCCTTATTTATATTGTGAAAGGATTAGACTCATCGAAATAAGTGTTACATTACCTTGGTTGGCACATTTCAAAACCCTTCCCTTTACGACGGTAGCATCTATTTGCGTTGGGTTTTTAGGGCTGTATTCGTTCCTTTTATATGCAGTCATGCAGATTTGTGAACGTTATTTAAAGACGGCGTTTTGGCGATTGTGCGTTTATATTCCCTTTGCCTTAGCTTTTTTGCTAAGCTTTGCGATGGCGTTAATTTTATTTCCTCAAGAAAAAGTGCTTGTCATCGCATTGTTTTTTAGTTATAACTTATTAAAGATAGGGTATGGGGCTTACAAATCCTCCCTACCACCCACAATGGATTAGTTTTTAGGAGATCGCCTGCAACATGCAATCACACTTTTGGGAAGCTTCATTATACGGAATGCCTGTTCATGTGAATACCTTAATTATGGTTGCGGTGGCTTTGGTAATTTTATTGAGCATCACTCGTCTGTTGACCTCATCCATCTCGATTCGTCCGAATCGTCTTCAGATTTTTGCGGAAATGCTCTATGATTTTTGCCGAAGCATTACCTTTTCTTCTGCAGGTAAGCGGGGCGACACCTTCTTGTATTATGTCGGAAGCGTCTTCTTCTTTGTCTTGACCTGTAACTTGTTGGGTCAATTCCCACTTAAGATTTTCGAATTGCCTCATGGCGAACTCATGGCACCCACAGGAGACATCAATGTACCTGCTGCTTTAGCGGTGGGAAGCGTCATTATGTACTTCTTCTTTGGCTTGAAAGCCAAAGGCTTGAAGTATTTTAAGCATTATTTATCACCTTTGCCTGATTTAATGGCAGGTCAGTCTTTGCCTGTAAAGATTACCTATGCCACCTTCTTTTGGCCGTTTATATTGTTGAATATCGCCGAAGATTTAACCCGCCCAGGTTCTTTGATGATTCGACTATTTTGTAATATCTTTGTCGGAGAAATCTTGACAGGGGTAGCTCACAGTGCGTCTCATTACTTATTGCCGATTGCGGTTATGGGTATTGAATTGTTCGTTGCCGTGGTTCAAGCGTACATTTTTGCGATGCTCACAAATATCTATATTAGTTTATTGTCTGAAGATCATGATCATCATGAAGACGAGCATGACGCTTCACACACGACACAGGAAGAGCCAAAAAGCCCTTCTTTAGCCGTCGCCTAGTTTTTTATTAAGTATGTCCCTCGTTTAATTTAAGGAGTTTAACAAATGGAAGCAGCAACAACATACACCATTGGTGGGCCTTTAGCTATGGCTATCGCCACAATCGGACCTGGCATCGGTATTGGCTTAGCCGCCGCCGCCTTCTTTAACGCAACGGCTCGTCAGCCTGAAGTACGTGGCCCTTTGCAAGGCGTTTTCTTTGCCGCCGCAGGTTTGATCGAATTGATGGCATTGCTTGGCTTTATCACCTTGTTTTTGTAAGAAGCAAGGCATCCACGCACAGGGATTCGTCTTTGTGCGTGGGCAAGCTCTTTTGTAGGATTGGTACGGTTTAGAATAAAGGTTTTACTCATGTCCGAAAGCTTATTTCAATTTAATTTGACGCTACCGATTGTATTGGTGGTGTTCTTAGGCTTTTCACAAGTCATGCGTGTGATGTTCTTTGATCCGATTGCAGCGATTAAAGAGGCTCGATCCGATGAGATTCTAAAGAAAAACCTGCTAACCGATCTAGACACTCAATTTGTTTTAGAACAACAGGTTCAGTTAAAAGCCGAAGAATTGAAAACGCAACGTTTGATTCAAGAAGCCTATCAGACTCGTGTGCTAAAAGCACAGGGTGAATCGACGCAAAAGCTTTTGGCTCACAAAAAAGAATTGGCTAACGCCTTGGACGCTCATGTTCAGCACGAGACGCAAGCACTAAAAGATCGTCAAGATGCCTTGAGTGCAGAAAAAGATGCCTTGGTTCAACGCATCACAGAAAAATTATTACGTTAAATGGAAACGCCTCCTCGCAGGTAGGCGTCATTCAAACGAGGAAAGCTATGTTATTCTCTGTTCCCCTTATTCACCATAATGCCAGCGAAGCCCCATTGGATTTGATGGGTGTTTGGCACTACTTGGGTGAAACCAACTTGTTTAACGTCTTGGTCTTGGTGGGGATTGTGGTTTTTTTCTTCAAGTGGAAAAACATCAATATCGGCGAAGGCTTGGATGCTAAAATTAAAGAAACGGTGATAGATCTTGAAACTGCGGAAACCTTGTCTTCCAAAGTTTTGGCTGAAAAAGACGTGGTTTTAACTCGTTTAAGCTCGGTTGAAAAGGATCGTCAAAAACGCTTACACCAAGCAGAAGAACGTGCCGAAGAATACAGTCGTAAATTGGTTCAAGAAACCCAAGCGAAAATTCGTAAATTGACGGAACGTCAACACGCTCAAAAGCGTTTGGAATCCAATCACTTGCAGCGTGATATGGTGCAAAACTTTGTGAGTTCTTTAGATGCCCTGACCGTAGAGCGTCTTAAAGAAGGCTTGGACCAAACCACACAAGTTCGCTTGATTCATAGTGCGTTAAATGATATTCAAGCCCTTTATACGCAAGGAGCGAAAACGTCTGGTGTTTCAGCAAGTCCAAAAGAAGGGATTTACTTATGAGCCACGATTTAGCCTTGCCTACGGAAGCCCTCAATCAAGCCAAGGGTTATGCCAAAGCCCTCTTTGACATTGCTACTGAAAAAGCCATTCTCGCTTCTGTGTATGAGTCACTGCTTCAGCTTCATGCTATTTTTCAAGATGCTCCAGAAGCCCTTCGGGTTTTTCTGTCTAACGAAGAAATTTCAGGGCAAGCCCTTGAAGAGGCGTTAAGCCCATTTTTAGAGCAAGCCGACGCGTGGGTGGTTAAAACCTTAAAGCTTATGTTTAAGCAAGAACATTACGCAGGGATTCCTGCCTTGTATGAGGCCTTTTTGCCTTTGTATGAAGCGTCTCAGAAAATTGGGCATATTCACGTTCGCTCTGCCGTTGACTTGAACACAGCCCTTCGTCAAGAAATTGAAGAGCGTTTGGGTGCCATTTTTGGACTTTCCCAAGTGGTATTGCATCATAAAGTAGACGCCGAGATTTTAGGCGGTCTTTATGTGGAATACAAAGGGCTTCGCTTTGATGCCACCTTAAAGCGTCAACTCGCTCGCTTTGAAGAGGCACTTTCACAAGTTTAAGCCTCTCCCTCAACAATACGTTTACAATCCCCTAATTTAATTGAAAAAGGAAGTACAATGACCATTCATAGCACGGAAGAACTTTCTGCCTTACTCCGCCAACGCATCGAAGCGTTAGATATTCATGTCAATACAGAACAAGTCGGCACAGTTTTAGAAGTCGGCGACGGGATTGCTCGCCTCAGTGGTTTAGACAATGCCATGGCTGGCGAATTGGTCGTCTTTGAAGACGGACATAACACCAAAGGCATGGTTTTAAACTTAGAAGAAGAAACCGTGGGTGTCGTTATTTTGGACAGCCCATTGAATATCCGTGAAGGTCTACGTGTGCGTGGAACAGGGCAAATCGCTTCGATTCCTGTGGGCGACGCCGTCATCGGACGAGTCGTCAACCCTCTGGGCATACCTTTAGACGGTAAAGGCGATATTGAAACCTTTGAAAGTTCACCACTTGAAAGTAAAGCCCCTGGTATCATTGAGCGTAAATCGGTGCATGAGCCTTTGCAAACAGGGATTACCGCCATTGACGCCATGATCCCCATTGGACGTGGTCAGCGTGAGTTGATTATTGGCGATCGTCAAACGGGGAAGACCGCGATTGCGTTGGACACCATCATCAACCAAAAAAACAGTGATGTTATTTCCATTTACTGTGCCATTGGTCAGAAAAACTCGACGGTGGCTCAAATCGTCAAAACCCTTGATGAGCATGGTGCCATGGAAAACACCATTGTTGTAGCCGCTTCTGCGACTGATTCGCCTTCGATTCAGTTCCTCGCCCCTTATGCGGCGGTTGCCTTGGGTGAATACTTTATGAAAAAAGGCAAGCACGTTTTGGTCGTTTATGATGATCTTTCCAAGCATGCGGTGGCTTACCGTACGCTTTCTTTGCTTTTGCGTCGTCCGCCAGGTCGTGAAGCTTACCCAGGGGATGTCTTCTATCTTCACTCTCGCTTACTAGAGCGTGCGGCGAAGTTGAACGATGAGCTGGGTGCTGGCAGCATCACCGCCTTGCCTATTATTGAAACGCAAGCGGGCGACGTTTCGGCGTACATTCCCACCAACGTTATTTCCATTACCGACGGTCAGATTTTCTTGGAATCTGATTTATTCAACGCAGGGATCCGTCCTGCTGTAAACGCGGGTATTTCAGTATCTCGAGTCGGTGGAGCCGCCCAAACCAAAGCCATTAAATCGGAAGCGGGTCAATTGCGTTTGACACTCGCTCAATACCGTGAACTTGAAGCCTTCTCACAATTTGCGAGTGATTTGGATCCTGCCACGCAAGCCCAGCTCAAGCGTGGTCAGCGTTTGGTGGAACTCTTGAAACAGCCTCAATACGCGCCGTATTCGGTTGCGGAGATGTACAGCTTACTGCTTGGAGCCAACAAAGGTGTTTTAGACAAGCTTGAACTTGAGCAAGTCTTGCCTTTTATCAAAGCATGGTTGACGGCGTTTAAGAGCTTGCACACGGATTTGTATGAGCTAATTAACACAGGCAATAAAGTTGAAGACGCTCAAAAGACGCAACTTTTGAACTTGATGAGTGCGTTGCGTGACAGTCAATTCCTCGCTGAATAAGCGAGAACGCCTTGTCCCTTAAACCGCTTTTAATAAGTATTGAAAGCGGTTTCCCCCATTTACGTTAATAAGGTATCCCTTTCTTATGGCCAATTTAAAAGACATTCGTACCCGCATTAAAAGTATTAAAAATACGCAAAAAATCACGCAAGCGATGCGTATGGTGGCGGCTGCCAAAGTGCGTAAAGCGGAAAATAGCCTCAAGCAGTCTCGTCCTTTTACGGCTTTGCTGGAATCGATGTTATTGCGTATTTTGCCAGAACTCAATAGTCATGCGGATGAAATTAAGGAATCCCCTTTTTACAATGCGTTAACGCCTCGTGCGGTGAAGCGTGTGGGGCTTTTTGTGGTCGCCGCGGATCGTGGACTTTGTGGCTCTTACAACAGTGCGATTTTAAAGAAGCTGAACCTTATTTTAACGCAGTATCAGGCTCAACATATCAATGTGCGTTTGTACTTGGTGGGTAATAAATCGATTCGCTATGTCGCCAAACAGTTTGCTTCCCTAGAAGTCTTGGCAACGGCGCATAACTTGGGCTTGCCTGTGGAATACATTCACGCCGATAAAGCGGGCGATTCCTTGATTCAAGCCTTCACCCAAAACCGTGTGGATCGTATAGAAATGCTCTACACCCAGTTTAATAACATGGTGTCTTATGAGCCGATTCATAAAACCGTGTTGCCTTTGAATGTGGAAGCCCTTCAAGAAAATACGACTGAATCAAACGTTTCTGACAGTAAATTGAGTTCAGAATTGGAATTTGAGCCTTCGGCGGTTGAATTGGTGGAAGAAATTATCCCCATGTATGTGAAGCGTCAATTGTTTAGTGCTTTACTTGAATCGATGGCAAGTGAATTGGCGTCTCGTATGACAGCCATGGCGAACGCGACGGATAACGCCAAAGATTTGATTCACCGTTTGACGTTGGTGTATAACAAGGCACGTCAAGCAGCGATTACCCAAGAGATTATGGAAATTGTCGGTGGAGCTGAGGCCTTAAAATAGGCTCTTTTTTGGATTTCTAATTCCATTTTTAGCTGGTGACGTCAGAGACCTTTGCTCCGCCAAAGGTCTCCAACACCTCTAAAGGCGGCTTAAGGGAGGGAGGGTCTTGGTCGCCCCCCTCCCTTAAGGAATCCCACCCCTCTCGCTTTCCCTTCGCTCCTGCCGTACGCAAAATGTCTCGGAAGCCTCGCATTTAGTGCGTTGTCGGCAAGTCTTTGCTTTGTCCCCCCATCCTAAAATTAGGAGAGGGGACAGGAGCAGTCTTAATGACGAAACAAACTTGTGATTTAAAGAATCGTTGCACAGGCAGACGTCCAAGCACTAAATCCGAGCGGGTGAGCGTACTGCGAATCCCCGAGCGATTTTGCGGACGTCGTGCAAAGGAATGATGCGACGAGGTGGGGATTCAGGGGGGATTTTCAAGGGGGGACGAAGGGGAGGAGAAACGCAAT
>JBKDRU010000022.1:0-7413 GCA_046341215.1 Vampirovibrionales bacterium
GTGCTACACACCCCTCCTCCTCCTCTGATGATCACTTAATCATCAGTGTTGTAGTCTCCGCCTGCTCTGGCAGAAACCGCTCACTCGCTCTCGTGCCGTACACTCGTACATGCAACAAATGCAGTCGCTCCTCACGCAACTGGGCACGAACATGAAACAATCACGCTCTGACAGATGACACCACTGTATCTCCTGTCGCTGAACACTCTCTATGTCCTCTCTCCTCTCCTCTCTGCTCCTCTCCTCTCCTCACCTCTCCTCTCCTAATACACCCACTCGTGTCGCAAAGGGGGCTTCTCCGTCAGCTCATCAACAACGAGACGGAGCACTCTTTAATGTATTAGTTGACAATACCCATCCTCATCAAAGCCAAATTATTGCCTCTATTCCATACTTAATACGTAGGTTATCCCCTGAAATTATTCCAGCAAACGACAAAACAGGCTTTTTCTCAAATGTCAAGGTTTCCCCTGGACTTACCTCTTATGACTTTGAAAGCGTATATAGTTGTGAGATTAAAAATACGGCTCAGCAGGGGACACTTATTGCGGTGGGAGAACATTTACCCAACTTCAGAGCTATAGATGGAATAAGCGGGATTAAAGGAATTGTCACTGACCCAGAATTGAAAGAAACACTAGATTCACTAAAGACTAAAGTACTTACAGATCTTCTAGCAAAGCAACTCACTAATTTCACGATTCGGAGCAAAGAAGATGTGCTTACATTGATTCAAGCTGTTGTTCTAAGCTTGAAAGAGCCTTGGAGTCCAGAAAACATAGCGAAGGTTAAAACCAAAATAGATGAGTATCTCCCTTTTCTTAACGACTAAAAACACACTTCTCTCCCCCTTGGCGAAATAAAAAAATGGGAGTGTTTGACTAAACGTTAAACCTAAAGTGCATGACATCGCCGTCTTTGGCAATGTATTCTTTGCCTTCAAGACGGAGCTTGCCGGCTTCTTTCGCCCCTTTTTCGCCTTGAAACTGCACATAGTCGTCATACGCCGTGACTTCGGCTCGAATAAAGCCCTTTTCAAAATCCGTATGAATCACCCCTGCACACTGCGGCGCCGTAAAGCCTGCTTCAAACGGCCAAGCCCGTACTTCCTTCACCCCAGCCGTAAAATACGTATACAAGCCCAACAAACGATACGTTTCCGTAATCAGCGAATCCACACCACTGGCTTTGACGCCCAAGCTTTCTAAGTAGCTTTGCTTTTCAGCTTCATCATCCAACGCGGAAAGTTCCGCTTCAATTTGAGCCGAAATCGCCACCACAGGACGCCCCTCTTCTTTCGCTCGTTCCACCAACGCCTTGTAATGCGGATTCGCTAGAGGATCCGCCAATTCTTCTTCAGCGACATTGCCTGCATAAATCAAGGGTTTCACCGTCAATAAGCCTGAACGCTTTAAAAGCTCGGTTTCATCGGCATCAAACTCATGGGCATGTTGACTAACCATTTCGCCCCCTTCTAAGAAAGGCACCAAACGTTGCATTAAAGCGAGTTCAGATTTCGCATCCGCTTCGACTTTCGCCGACTTCTGCAAGCGAGGCAAGCGTTTTTCAATGGATGCCACATCCGACATGCAAAGCTCAAGCACGATGGTATCTACATCACGACAAGGGTTCACGCTGTTTTCAACGTGTTGAATGTTGTCGTCTTCAAAGCAACGCACGACTTGCACAATGGCATCCACTTCACGGATGTTCGCTAAAAATTGGTTGCCCAAGCCTTCGCCTTTGGAAGCGCCTCGTACCAGTCCAGCAATATCCACAAACTCAAAGACCGCAGGAATCACTCGTTCCGTTTTGACCAAGTCTTGCAAGACGTACATACGAGGGTCTGGCACTTTAACAATGCCTGTATTCGGTTCAATGGTACAAAACGGGTAGTTGGCACTTTCGGCTTGAAAGGTCGAGGTAAGAGCGTTGAAGAGGGTTGATTTTCCGACGTTGGGCAATCCAACAATACCAGCTTTAAGCATAAGTGTTTCCTTTATGACGTTAGAACGTGTCTAGCTTATCAAAAACAGGCGTTTTGTGGAAGCCTCTTTTTGTGGAACCCCGCATAGAAAAACAGACGCGTGTGAGGCGTCTGTTTTATTGAACTATTTATTTGTAGAAAGGTTCTATTTAATTGTCGGAAGATTGGAACGTTTCTAGTAAGGTGAGTACTGTTGAGGCATTGGGCTGTAAGAACCGCCGTAGCTAGGAGGCTGTGGTTGAGGCATGCCATATCCGCCCTGTTGAGCGTAAGGGTCCATGCTGTAGCCGCCGTAGCCTTGGTCCATGCCGTAGAAGCCCTGTTGAGCGTAAGGATCCATGCCGTAGCCGCCGTAGCCTTGAGGCATGCCATATCCGCCGTAGCCTTGTGGCTGAGCGTAGCCGCCGTAAGCGCCTTGATTGCCTTGGTAAGGTACTCCAGCAGACCAACCTTGTGGAATATAACGCGGATCGTTGAGACCCATGGTGTTGTAACCTTGAGCATCGCGACGTAAGGAAGGGAACGTGGAAATAGGTTGGAAGAATCCAGGGAAGCTTGCCGTTGTTGGGTTGCTTGCCAAACCGCCTTGTTCTGGGGTTCCCCATGAACTAAGACTGAATCCAGGTGTGATGGCTGCTCCGATAACGGAAGACAAGGAGTATTCGTTACCGTACAAACCAGGGTTACCCGTAAACAGAGCAATTTGACCTGCTAAGTCACGAGATAAAGCAGCACCGACTCGGCTGATGTTTTGTGGAAGTTGTAAGCTGGAAGAAACGTTGACTAACTCGCTTGAAGGAGGGTTAGCAAACTGACTGCCACCTTGCTGTCCATAAGCTTGGTAGCCTTGTGGTTGACCGTAGCCTTGTGGTTGGGCATACTGTGGGTTGTTCATATACATTGTGATTAAAAGTCCTCTATTTTCTACTCTATGTTAAGGTGTGGTTAATGTGTTCTAAAGGTTGTGTGTCGTAAGATAAAACCTATGTGAAGTCTATGTGCCTAAATAAAGTATTAAGGCATGATTAAATTGACGTTTTGATACATTTTGTTACAAAACACTCCAACATGTGACCCTTTCTGAAACCGGTTACAATCCAGTAACAATCATTAAACTTTACTTATGAACTAGACGAAGTAAATAAGATACCCTATACTTGTAGTATAAGGTCAATCTTTGGGTAGCTCTGCTACCTATTTCAGTTGAATAATGAGGAGGATCTAGCATATGATGACTAGACTGTCGATTCATGGCCGTAACATCGAATTAACGTCTGCGATTAAAGACGCCCTATTCGAAAAAACGGAACGTGTGTTTTCCCATTTTGACTTTATTCAAAGCGTGGATATTCACCTATCTGTTCAAAAAAACCCCCGAATTAGTGAAGCGCATTCTGCGGAAGCTTTGGTGCATGTCAATGGTGGCATGGTGAAGGTGGAAGCATCGAGTGAAAATTTGTATGCGTCAATTGATTTACTGGTTGATAAAATCATGCGCTCCCTGACCAAGTACAAATCTAAACATTTAATGAGACAAAAATCGGCTCGTAGTCAAGGGGGCGAAACCTTACGAGTACAAGGACTCGATCCAGCTTCTGCTGGCTATGATGAAGACGCCTATCACATTGAGTTAGAATTGACTAACGACAATGAAGCCGCTGCTTTTGCGGAAGCCGAAGTGCAAAGCATCCGCTATGCGTCTTGACGCTTGAGTTCATAAATCCATAACTGAATACTTAAAGGGATGTTCCGTAAGGGCATCCCTTTTTGGTTTAGGGTTATTTGCCTAGGATCTTTTTCTCCATATACCATTAGAGATTGCTCTCACGCCTCTGCCAGGTAATTGCCAAGCCAAATTAGCGAATTTCACAACATTTACAATACATACGAAAAAATTGACCAATTCTTTATTGTCTGTAACTTTTTTCGCCACAGTTAACGCATTACTTAAGGGCTGTAAATCAGGGTTACTCATCGTTTCTCCTGAAAGCAATTCCTGCCCCACAATTAAAAGATCTTGCAAAGACTTACTTTTTAGTAAGTCTTTGTCAATTTTTTCGGCGATTCCTTCAATGCTTCGTTGACTGGCTTTGAGTGCCGCCATTTCATGCAGATTAAACGCTAACAAACCCAGCGTTGCCACTTGTGTGGTCACTAAAAAAGGCAAGCCCCATTTGACATAAGCAGGCACAGGGGCTTCTTTACTTTCTTCATTACTTTTTTCAATCGAATTTAACACCGCAAACAAACGAGCATTCAAAGAGTTTTCATCTCGCTTAGGGGGTTCTGCCGTCACAGGTTTCGAAGCCGTCGTCACAGGAGCCTGTGTCGAAGCCCCTACTGGTGAAGGCGGCAGGCTGGGCGGATATATCATTGAAGGTGAAGCAGGAAGGCTCGCCATAAATTTTCCTAACAGAATAAAAGGTTCTATTAGTCAGATAAAACACCCTCAAGCTCAAAAGATGCTAGTTACATTTTTAAAAAGTGGGTTTCTCAAAATGAGCGGGCACATCCCACCGAGTGGGAGGCATTGGCTTCGGCAGGCTAGGCTTTAAGGCTTGATACGGCGAAACGATCTTGGCTTCCGTGTAAGGAAACAGCTCCTTTGAAGGGACGAAACTGCTATAGCAACGGTGTTTTTGACACACGGCGATCGTCACCTGCCCTGTCATTTCGTCCAAGTGAAAACGGGTCACAGGTCGCCCTTCCGTTTCATCAATACGTGCCTTCATTGTATCCACCCAGCCGAGCTTGCCTCGTTGCGGATGCCGTGCATTTTCGTGTCGTAAGACGGCGGTTACCTTTGAAATCCCTTCAGGCGTAGGCATGCTTTCCATAATGGGCAAGACCGCCATGACCTTGCCTCCTTGGGTGACGATGATGACGTCCATTTGCTTGTTGAGTCGCTTAAGCTGCCCTAAGCTTTCTTTTACAGGTGGATTCCCTTTTGAAAGGGACGATTGGGGGGTTTCTCGTAGGTTCACTTTTTGAGATCCGTCATTCCACTGCCCCAACTTAAATTGATAAATACCCGCCTTTAAGCTCATTTGATGCCATTTAACGGCATAGGGTAAGGTTCCCACAGCATAAGGGGTGTAATTGTTGAAGGCTTGTTCAGCGAAGGCTTCTAAGTCCACTTCTTCAAAGGGATACTCCTTCGCATTCCAAAACGAACGGGATCCGTATTCTTTTTTACTGGGTAGATTTTCGCTAGAACCGGGATCATCCCACGCATTTTTAAATCCACGAGATGCCCCCCAATGATCTAACGCCCAAGGGGTATCGGGTTTGGCAAAAACAGGTTGCACCGATTCAAAGCGTTCAGGGTTCTGATAAGGTTCATAAATACCCAACGCCCTTACTTCACTTTTCGGGTAAGGCTCGTTTATGGTATGAGCCAAGGGAGGATTTAGGCTTAAGCACGTGAGTCCTAAAAAGACGCATACCCTCCAAAAGGTATTAGGCTTGAATGGCATAGGCGAAGATCCTCTACAGAGGGCTTGAAATTGGGCGTCCTTGCCGTAATTGAGAAATGGTTTCGCTCATGTTGGGAGCGTTAAAAATAGCCGAACCCGCCACAATCGTGTCGGCTCCTGCGGTTAATATCTCGGCGATATTCGTCAATCCCACACCGCCATCCACTTCTAAGTGGATGCGTCTTTCACCAATGAGAGCTTTCGCCTGCTTGATCTTTTCTAAGCTATACGGAATAAAAGCTTGTCCCCCAAATCCAGGGTTCACACTCATAATCAAGATTAGATCTAGATCGTCAATGACAGGTTCCAACACAGAAACAGGCGTATGCGGATTCAAGGAAACCCCTGCTTTAACGCCTAAAGACTTAATCAACTGCAAAGTACGATGCAAATGCGTGCAAGCTTCCACATGGACGGTGAGAATATCCGCCCCTGCTTTGGCAAAGTCGGGGATCAGGGCATCGGGTTTTTCAATCATCAAGTGAACGTCGAGCGGCAGAGTAGTGACTTGGCGTAAGGCATGAACCACAGGCGCCCCAATGGTCAGGTTCGGTACAAAGTGACCGTCCATCACATCCACATGAATCCAGTCGGCTCCAGCGGATTCAAGCGTTTTTAAGGCATCGCCCAAGTACGCAAAATCCGCAGAAAGAATAGAAGGGGCAATAAGAACAGGAGATTGAGGCATGACAGTTTCCTTGTGCATTTTGAGAAGCATCGTAATTATGATACACTAAACAAAGCATGTAAATGAAAGAAAGCCTAAAGAAGGTCTATTGGGAAAGAAATGTCTAAAAAAGGATTCGCCCACTATTACAACATCTTCAAATATGACGTCGCCTTGCCGTTTTTTTCAAAGCAGTTAGCCCCTGCTTTTTTAAATCATGTACGGTGCTGGTGGAAGGCATCGACATGGGACGCTCACCCTGAAACGCAAGCCCTGCTAGATGCTGGCACGCCTGTGATTTTCGCCATTTGGCATGGGCAAATGTTTACGCTGGTGCATCCGCAATGGGTGAAAGGTGTCAGTGAATCGGATCAAACGTTGCCTCCTTATGTCTTGATTTCTCAAAGTCGGGACGGTGATTTCATCGCCAATGTTGCCAAGCATATCGGATTCCCCCACAACATTCGAGGCGCTCACGGCCGTGGTGGGAGCAAGGCGGTTGTTGAAATACAAGCCTTGTTCACCGAAAAGAAGGGGCATCTGATTTGCTTAATGGATGGACCTCGTGGGCCGAAGCATGAAGCGAAAAAGGGAATCGTGAACCTCGCCCATCAGCTCGGCGTGCCGATCGTTCCTGTCGCTGGGGTGACACCGCATCACTGGTTTAAGTTCTATTCGGCGTGGGACGATTTTGAGATCCCCAGTATGTTTTCTCAGGTTCATGTGGACTTAGGCGAGCCGATTTGGGTGGAAGCGTCCGCCGATGAGGATGAAGGCGTGTTGGCAAAGGTCAATGAAACGTTGGTGTCTCATTTGAAGACGACCTTGTCTCGTTGTGCGAACAATCCTCAAAACAAGCTTTAGAGTTTTAGTAATGACCAGCTATAACTCGTTGCACGAACAGGCGTCCAAGCACTAAATCCGAGCGGGTGAGCGAATTGCGAATCCCCGAGCGATTTTGCGGACGTCGTGGCAAGGAATGATGCGACGAGGTGGGTCAAAAAGGGGAGGAGTTTCAAGGAGGGGAAAATGAGGGAGGAGAAACGCAATACGTCCTCCTCCGTCCCCCCTTGAACCGCCTTTAGAGGTGTTGGAGACCTTTGGCGGAGCAAAGGTCTCTGACGACCGACCAGCTATAAACGAAGCTCTCGTTTTCACCCTAGTCAACGGGGCATCTTCATGCTTTACTAAGGGGGCGTGAACCGTGACTTGAGGAGACTTTCCGCGTGATTCCACACACCGACATTCAACAACAGCTCACAGCCGTAGGCATTACGCAGTGG
>JBKDRU010000023.1:0-2982 GCA_046341215.1 Vampirovibrionales bacterium
TCAATAAATCGCTGAAGCCTAAGTTCTAGGTTTTTTTTACTTCTCGGGCTTGTAGTCATATTAATTAGTTTAGACAAGCCTATACATTTTTCTAAGACCTCAGTATTTCTAGCAGTCGCCAGCATTTCAGGCGTGATACCTCGAGGTACACCAAAAGCCCCCTTTAAGTCAACATCCGTCAAGTCAGCCTCCGACAATATAGCCCACTGCAATTGAGCCCTATCCAATATAGCCCCCTGCAATTGAGCCCTATCCAATATAGCCCTCTGCAAGTCAGCCCCCTGCAATTGAGCCCAACGCAAGTCCGCCTTCCGCAAATCCGCCTTCCGCAAATCAAGACCCACCAAATAAGCCCATTGACCCGTGTATTTTCTAGTGTCTAACTGGCCTTTTAGAATCTCTAGTTGTGCTTGTAGATTTGCTTGATGCGTCTGAAAGGCTTGTTTAGGGATATGCCCAAACTCATCCATAAAGACTTCTTTGAGTCGCCCCCAAAGCTCGGGACTTTCTGTAAGCCTTCCTAAATGCGTGTCAATCGCTTTAATTGCTTGGTATACTTGGGTTTCATCTTTAAACCCCTGTCGTTGGAGGCGTCCACTGGGTGTAAAGGCATCCGCTTTTTGGGCTTGAGCCATGTTTGCTGTAGAAGCTTGAGCTTGAAGCCCTGCCATACGAGGGGTTGAGTAATTAGGAGTCGAGAGAGAAGTCATACGCATGAGAAATTTCCCTTAAAAAGGTTCATTAAAAAGTAAACGAGAGAAAGATATATTCTGTTTGTAGAATACCCCATCAATCTAAAGTTGTGCGTCTACAAGTGAATCGATACAAATTGTTACAGATCCCGCCTACCCATACCAAGTCCCACGACGCTGGTTGTATTGGCGAAGCTTTTCCAACGCCAGCCACTGCTGATGCTTGTTCTTCCGCAGTTCCCGCGCCCAATCAGACGAATCCATGAGCAGGGTGGCGAGGTCCCACACGGCGTAACGCAAGGCATCCGCCACATCTTCAAAGGGATGCACCTGCGCCAACTCTTCTGAATCGGGCGACACGTACCGATACCCCCCTTGCAAGGCGTCAATGAGCGTGGGGCATTTTTCGGCATCCACCAAAAACGCAGGCGATTTCACCATGTGACTGCCTTCCCCTGCATTTGTTCCTCCTCCCTTAGGGAGGAGGCTAGGAGGAGGGACTTGCTCCCACAGAAGCTGGTCGTGTCCCTCACCCTGCCCTCTCCCTAAGGGAGAGGGTTCCAGAGCCAAAGGCACGTCACGCTCTTCAATCATCAGGTGCCGAAGCTTGTCAATACTGGCGACCACCCCACATCGCACACCCACAGGTTCAATACCCAAGCGCTTTAACACCTCAATACTCGTGTCTTCCGATTTGTCGTTATGCTGATGCCCTGCGGGATCGCACACATCCCGAAAGCGAGCGTTTTCGCCAAACAACGCCATGCAATCGTTTATAACGCCTTGAGCAAAAGTTTTCAACACCACACGTTGCCCCACCCATTCCTTCAGCACCACCACACGGCCCCATTCATCCCGCTGTAACGCCAAAACAACAGGGGTATGGTAGCCAAAATCCCACGAACGCAAGACTTCCAAATCAGGATTGTACACCACTTTAGCGATGTGCTGTGCCGTAAACTCTTCGTACACACGGTCTCGATTACTGTATTCGTAACTGATATCCAGCTCTCGGGCGACTTCGTGCTTGAGCAAACGCTTTTTCTGCTCTTCATACCAGACCTTGTCCTTAAACGGATGCAAGCTCCAATGGAGGGTTAAAACAGGCGTCAGCTCTGAAAAACGCTCCAAGGCGAAGCGGTTTTTGCGTCCGTTGGGGGTAGACACCACCAAGCGACAGAGGCTGGATTGACCTGCGGCGGCGTAAGCCCCATCGGCCCACGACCAAAACGCAAATTCGTCGAGCAAAATAGCGGTGTACCGCCCCCCACGCGCGAAGTTTTCTGTGGCGGCTTCTGCGATAATCGTATTGCCGTTTTGCGGATTAAGGAGCCTACCTGCCACATCGTGCTTGCGAAAATCAAAGCCCGCAGGCAACATGTTAGCCGGTTGTTCACGTAGGTTGAAACGGCATTTTTCCATAAGCGTGGCGAGATCTCCACGGGTGTCGGCACTCCCGAAATTACGGCTGCCGATGAGGAATTGCTGCCCCGAATGAAACAACCAGCGATATTCAAAGACCAAGCAAAGCAACCATGAAAGCCCCATGTCTCGGCTTTTTTCCACCAGTAAATCTTCGCCTGCTTCAATGGCTTCATTCAAGCGTAGCACGGTTTCCATTTGAAAGGGGTACAGCACAAACGGCACCCTGCCGATGCTTCTTCCGTTCTGTTGAAAGGGATTCGGGCGAGGGTCAAACGTCCACGCGAAGTAGCGAAACCACAGCAGGATGTTGTTTCGGCAGTCGTGTTTGAGCAATTCAGCAAAGGCATCGTCGTGCTTGAGCCGTTCGTAGAGCACGGCACGTTTTTCGATGAGGGCCTTACGGCGAGCGTCCCACGCGGTAGGGCTTTGCAGGCGCGCGAGGAATTGGGCTTCTTCGGGTAGGGCTTGGTTGATGGCATCCATTTCGTCCCACACGGCGTTTCGGCAAAAGCTGGCGAGGTGAACGTAGGGGTTGTTTTCGGGTTGATTGGGGGTAGACATGATGATGTTCTCTCTTTCTTTTTTGGGGTTGATTGGTTTTGTTTTGGGGATTTTTAGGTTTTTCGCTTTCTTTTATAGCTGGTCGGTCGTCAGAGACCTTTGCTTTTTAGTTTTGGCTAGCTTGTTTCTTGAGCTGGTGCTTGGGTTTCTCGCTTTCTTTTGTAGCTGGTGCTTGGGGGTCTTTGTCCCGCCAAAGACTCCCCAAACCCCCAAAGCGGCTTAAGGGGCGGCGGGGGGAGGGACGTGTTACGTCCTCCCTCCCCCCAGTATGCCCCCCTTAAGAATCCCCCATCCCCCCCTCCCT
>JBKDRU010000024.1:0-7380 GCA_046341215.1 Vampirovibrionales bacterium
CTTTTTCTCGCCCAAATCAGCGTTTCATGGCTGGCGGTAAACATACGGCAACTGAGGTTGGGGGCGGCGTTGGGCTTAAACCAGGCGACATCGTTAATGACGTGCCAGCCTTCGAGTTGTAGGGCGAACCCGCAAGCGTAAATGGAATGATAGGTGCCACTAATCCATAGGCTACCGTTGGGTTTCAGGACTCGGTGGCAGGCTTGAATCCATGCACGGTGAAAGTCGAAATCGGCTTGCACGCCGTTGCTTTTGTCCCATTTGCCTTTGTTGACGCTCACTCGCTTGCCGGCGTGGCAGGTAAAGCCGTTATTGCTCAAGTTATAGGGGGGGTCGGCGAAAATAAGATCGACACTGGCTTCAGGCAAGCTGGCTAGGGTTTCTAGCACATCGCCTAAGTGCAAGCTTAGTGTGTCGTCTTGGTGCAATAACATGAGGGTTTCGGGGCTTTTCATTGTGGGGGACTCCGTGCTTTATAGGGACATTCTTTCTGTGTCGAAAGAATGCCTCTGATAAGGCGATCGGATCGTACGATCAGATCAGGTGAAGATCAAGCCTTGATCTTTGCTATGTTTGATCGGCGTTTGAAATTGTTACATTGGTGGTGAAAATCGTGGCGTTTCGGCACTAGGCGAAGACTCGAAAAACAGTCATACTGAAAAAGAGTAGCTTATCCCGCTTCCCTTAAAGACGCTTATCAGGCACATTTTCAAAAAATTACGACATTCTGTGTGTCAAAAATCGAGTTTTATGTGTCGGAATTATGGGTTTTGTGTGTCAGGAAACAGGGTTTCGTGTGTCAAGAATCGGTATTTCGTGTGTCAAAAAAGGGGGTTTCGTGTGTCAAAAATTAGGTTTTCGACACACAAAACTCCCCCACAACACACAAAAAAGGGAGACTCTGCAGCCTCCCTTTTTCAAAAAACAGAACCTTCGCTTACTTACGAGGGCGCAAGAAATCAGGCAAGTCTAAAATGCGACGAGCGGCATCTGCCATGCTTTGGCTACGACTTGGGGCATACTCTGCACTAGCCGTTGTGGAAGAAAAACTGGTTTGCGTCGCACTAGCACTTACATAGCCCGCCCCCACTGCAACAGGCTCTGGAGCCGTGTTACGGCGCATAAAGCTTTCAAATGGGCTTTGAACCCCAGCAATAGCGGCTTCTTTTTGAGGTTCTGGAATGTGACTACCTGTCAATTCAAAGCCTGTGGCGATCACGGTGATTTGGATTTCTCCGTGTAATTTTTCGTCAATCACGGAACCAAAAATGATGTTCGCTTCAGGATCCACGGCGTCATACACGATTTCAGCGGCTTCGTTGACTTCATGCAAGGTCATATCGGCTCCACCGGTGACGCTGAAAATCACACCACTCGCACCATCGATCGTGGTTTCTAGCAACGGCGAGTTCACCGCCATACGAGCCGCTTCCAACGCACGACCTTCGCCTGTGCCTTTGCCAATGCCCATAATCGCTGAACCCGACTGGTGCATAATCGCTTTGACATCGGCGAAATCGACGTTAATCAAACCAGGGATGGTGATGATGTCTGAAATGCCTTGCACCCCACGCAATAAGATGTCATCGGCCACATGGAAAGCATCTTGCATCGATGTACGACGCTCCACCACATCCAACAAACGATCGTTGGGGATGACGATTAAGGTATCGACGTTTTCTTTCAAGGATTCTAGCCCTTGATTGGCTTGTTGCAAGCGACGACGCCCTTCAAAACCAAAGGGTTTTGTGACGACTCCGACGGTCAAAGCCCCCAAATCACGAGCAATATCGGCGACAACAGCGGCGGCTCCTGTGCCTGTGCCTCCGCCCATGCCAGCGGTAATGAAGACCATGTCGGCTCCTTCGATGGCAGCGGCGATGTCTTCACGGCTTTCTTCGGCGGCTTTTTGCCCGATGCTAGGGTTTCCACCAGCACCTAAGCCACGGGTGATTTTATTGCCGATTTGCAAACGTTTTTCAGTCTTGGCCATTTGAAGCACTTGGGCATCGGTATTCAACACCCAAAACTCAACGCCCGTCATGCCCGTTTCGATCATGCGGTTGACGGCATTGCCACCTGCCCCGCCGACGCCCAATACCTTAATGACGGCACGGGATTCTTTCACCAATTCCAAGTGGGTCTGATGGGCTTCATAAGCATTGTGGTCTTCGTAGTGCATGGGGGATTCCTTCGCGAAATAGGGGGGATACAGTGTATGCAGAGATTTTTTATAGAAGCCTTGGGAAACGCTTCAGTCTAACCTAAATAGGGATTGCTTAACGCCATTGTAGAGGAGAAACACGATTTAGGTTTATGGGAACTTATATACTCGACTATAGAGAAAGTTCTTGAGTAAATCATATCGTAAGTGAAGTAAGCTTGCACGATTTTTACGTGCATCGTTACAAAATGCAACAATAGATTCACTATGTGTAAAGATTACTAGGCTTATTTGTTGTCGGCATCAAGGGCTTCTTGAATACTTTGAAAGCGTCCCTTGGCTTGATTAAGCAAGGCTTGGCTGGCTTTAATATGCGTGACCCCTTCTTCAAACAAGGTCAACGATTCTTCAAGGGGCAAGGCATCTTGGCGAAAGCGTTCGATAATCTCGCTCAAGGCTTGAGTGTGCTGGGTAAAGGTTTCGGTGGATGTCATTAATGGGGCGTCCTTCTTTATTGTGAAAAATGATATAACCGTCTATACGGCAGAAGCCTCGTTAAGCAAACGGGCTAAATCTTCAGGGGTGTCGACGCCTACGGGAGCTGAACTCACCACGCCAGCATAAATGCTCATACCTAAGGCTAAAGCTCGGAGCTGTTCGAGCTGTTCCGCACGTTCTAGGGCATCTTCGCCTGCTTCTACGAAACACTCCAAGGCTTTAACTTTATAGGCATAGACGCCGATGTGTCTATAATACGTCGACGAAGTCGGCTGGCAATGTTCTTGTAAATCAAGCCCCGATCGCAAAAAAGGAATCGGCAAGCGACTAAAATACAAGACTTTGCCACTAGGCGTATACAAGGCTTTGACACGATTCGTATTGTCAAGCAAGGTACTTGCTTCGGCTTGCGTTTGCGGTGCTTCCGACGAAAAATAAGGGGTCACCAGCGTCACAATGTCGGCATCGTCCGCATAATCTTGCATGGCTTGAAGCAGGGTGTCGAGGTGTTCGGGGGAGATAAAAGGCTCGTCGCCCTGCAGGTTAATCACCCAATCATACGCATCAGGCTTATCTTGACCAATAGCCTGAAGGGCTTCCCAAATACGGTCACTGCCTGAAGCATGATCCGCACGAGTCATCACTGTTGTCGTTTCAAAGGGGACTAACGCCTCTTGAATGCGTGGATCATCGGTGGCGACGACATAGCTGCCTTCTGCCAAACGACTTTCTCTGACTCGTTCGACCACCTGTTGCACCATGGGCACCCCGTCAATCAGTGCCAAGGGTTTGCCTGGAAAGCGAGTGGACCCATAACGGGCGGGAATAATCGTTGCCACACGCTTAAGATCCACCGCAGGGCAAGGGGTTTCGCCCTTTGTAACAAGGTCTAAAGTTTGTGGGGAAGGGGGTCGATACACGGCGAAGCACTCCTAGTAGCTGTGGGATAGGAACACGCAAGTCCCTTTTCTCATTCTAATATAAAGGATTTTTTTGTGAAACCTTCTTATTTAGCCTATGATTCAACCTATGAAGCACTTCATTCCCCTGAGTATTCTTTTTCCGTGCAAGTAGATGAAAACGACGTCCGTTTCTCTAGAAACAGACGCTATAATGGCTTGCGTCAAGAAAATGGCTTGTGGATCAAATGGATCCCTAGTCCTGCGTTGGCGAAGTGGAAAAGCTCGCCGATGGATACACTATAGAACGCCTCCCCTCGTTGCAGATGAATGCCCTTTCAACTATATTCCGCTATAATAAAGGAATATGAAGGGAGCCTTGACATGCGAAACCACTACCAGTATCTCTGTATCGGACAATCGGTGCAAGGCTTACGCTTAGATTTTCATTGCTTTGATGTGCAAAGTCGTCCCTCTTTTTCTCGCCTTGAAGATATTCCCGCTTTGGATGTCTTATTTCTAGGCGCTTTTCACGGAGACGAACCCGAATCGGCAGAGCTGTGTTTTCGACTTTTGCATGACTTGCATCACGATGCCACACTCGCTGAAGGCTTGCGTTTAGGCGTGGTGCCGATCGTCAATCCCGACGGCTTACTACTTAAAACTCGAAAAAACCAGCGAAATGTCGATCTGAACCGCAATTTTGAAACCCTTAATTGGGAAGGGTCTTCTCCTGAAGAACCTTATCACGGCGGGGGAATGCCTTTCAGTGAGCCTGAAAGTCGTTGTATTGCTCAATTGGTGAATCAAACAACGCCCAAGCTCATTGTGAGCTTTCACACGCCGTATCGCCTCATCAATTACGACGGGCCTTTACCTCAAACGCAAGAGCTGGCGACACTTTACGCCCATGCCTGCGATTACCCTGCTGAAGCGAGCATTGGCTACCCCACACCGGGTTCTTTTGGTAACTGGGCGGGGGTGGAGCGGGGCATCCCTGTTTTGACGGTGGAACTGCCTGAAGGTGATCGAATGAACGACTTGTGGCACGTGCATCGTGGAGCGATAGAAGCATTATTAATAGCACTAAGAGGAAACATATTATGATTGTTCACGAACTGGAATTGGCGGTGGAATCCCTAGACGGCTGGCAACTGGTGAAGACGCCTACGTCTTCGATTGAAAAGTCGTTTCAATTCGCGGATTTCAAACACGCTTGGGCGTTTATGAGCTATGTCGCCTTGCACGCTGAAGCGATGGATCATCATCCGAATTGGTCGAATGTCTACAATAACGTACGCATCCAGCTCAGTACGCACGATGCGGGGGGCTTGTCTGCCAAAGATATTACCCTTGCAAACGCCATCGAAAATTACTTTAAAGACGACAATAAGTCTTGAACAGGGGTGTACTCAGCGTTAATCGCAAGGGCTTGGCGTAACATGAGTTTTGCCTTGTTGCGCTGCTTCATTTCAATATAAAGTTGAGCCAAGTGAAAGTAATTTTCAGGATCGAGTGGGTTTTTTTCAAGGCTTCGTTGCAATAAAAAATACGCTTGTTGCAATAAACCACTATAGGTAAACATACGCCCCACCAACTTATAAACTTCAGGATTGAGTAAGGAAAAGCTATTAAGGTACCCCATCACTTGCTCCATGCAATCTAATGCCTTAAAGCGAAACATCATCATCAAGTCGCCTTCAAGCCGGTTACGCAGGTGTAGAAAGCTCGGCCACACATCCAACTGATTGCTACAAGCGCGAAACACCACTTCCGCCCAATACGCTTGACGCTTGGGTGTTAAAGCTTCAAGCATTTCTCGTGACAGTTGATACTGTCGCATACAAATAAAGCCTAAGCTGGCTTGTTCAAAGCGTCCGTATCGCTTCCATAAAAGCGTCGCTTCTTTTAATTGCCCTGTACTTAGGTAAGCTTGGCTCGTGACATCAATCAAGGCATTTTGAAAGGCAATGCTTTGATGAGAGACATCTACCAAAAACGGATTGAGGGGCAACAACTTGAGGGCTAGATGAGCATCCTTTTCAATAAAGAGAGCTTGACGTGAAGGTAATAAGGCTTCCCAGTGCTGTAAGGCAGATTCCTTGGTTGACGCACTTGTAGGCATGATTGGACTCTTTTCAAGCATTATGACTTGGTATTAAGATTGCTCTTAGCAGGGGCGACTTGTTTAGACAGCTCCCCCACTTTAGACAAGGTATTACTCACCGTAAGGTGATCCGTCGCCTTTTGTTGAGCCTGTTGATTACTTGCCACAATCTCTTTATAAATTTCTTCACGATGCACTGTTATATGCTTAGGGGCTTCCACACCGAGTCTAACGACGTCTCCACGCACATCCAAAATAGTGACAAAAATCTCATTGTCTATGACAATTTTTTCACCTAATTTACGGCTTAAAACAAGCATAAGTGACTTCCTTTTTTAAAAAAAGTGCTAATAACAAAAACAAAGACTCGCTTAGGAGTTTACTTGCTTTTGCTTGCTTTGAATCACTTCAAGGTGAATGGAACCGTCTGCAGCGATGGCTTCATCAGGAATGAGCCGTACTTTCGTACCGTAAATTTCAGGATCTTCTAAAATAAGTTGCATGGCATGACGGGTGTCATTATGAAAAATAATAGGTCCTAAGAAGTTAGCCGTCATATGAAGTGGGTTCTCTTCAGGCACAGTGACGAGCGTTAAAACTTGAGCATCTTCCGCACGTTGAACGTTGAGAGCCGAGCAGGCTTCTTGAGGCAAATTAAACTCGTAATCATGCCCAAACAAGGTGGGGTTCGTTACCACAAAGGCTAATGAAGGGTCTTCTAAAGACTGCAACCATTTGAAAGGCGATTCATCATCATGATCAAATAACGCAAACTCTTTAAGGGAGTCAAAGCCCAAAATCGGTTGTACAAACGTAATGATGGACGCTTCATCCACACTAACGGCACCAAATCGTTCCGTTTGGATTTGACGTAATTGGGGAGACGTAGTCATAAAAGGGGGACTCCTAAAAAAAGGGGATTCTCTCTACTATTCTATAAGTTTACACGACTTTTGGCTTGTATTTCTTTTTTTAGGAATTTTCACCCCGTTTTTCATTTAAACAGTGGACGCCGTTCATTTATTCAACGCACGATTTAGTGTTTTAAAGAATTAAGCAGACGTTAGGCTATTCTAGGAGCCTAGATTTTTTTGTGCGGGCGTGTAGTGAGACCTACATAACCAAACAAAAAAATCGTAGCGACACCGAAGAGACAACGTATGGTTATTTATTTAAAATACTAAAGAGGGCTTGTTGCATTAAATTCAGTTGCTGTTGCATGGACTGTAATTGTTGATGCAGATCGTTCAAATGCGTCTTGATTTCACTACGTTTGATGTAATGTTCCGCCACATAGGCTTTGAGTTCATTATGTTCCCCGTAAGACACAAAGACCTTAAGCGTCAGCAACCACGACAAAACTCCCACTCCACAGGCGGTCATCCACAAGCCCAGTTGCCAAGGCGACGAATCCAGTAATGTCGTCATTAAGTTTGTATTACTCATTGCTTACTTCTTCTTTCATTTTTCTATTTTTTGCAATATCACACTCACATTAACTAGTATAGCAATAGATGCTCCCTTAAAATAGTGCATAAAACCCACTATTTTTAAATCGTTGCACGAGCAGGCGTCCAAGCACTAAATCCGAGCGGGTGAGCGTACTGCGAATCCCCGAGCGATTTTGCGGACGTCGTGCAAAGGAATGATGCGACGAGGTGGGGATTCAGGGGGGATTTTCAAGGGGGGACGAAGGGGAGGAGAAACGCAAT
>JBKDRU010000025.1:0-2965 GCA_046341215.1 Vampirovibrionales bacterium
GCCGCACTTAACGCACGACGAAGATTCGTCATTTCTGCTACAGAAAGCCCACGATAGTCCACCAACAAAATAATGTTAGCGGTTGTAATATCTTCTGTAAGTTGACTGACAAAACCCTTTTTCTGAGATAGCGTCGGCATAGTATTTGCCCTTCATGTCGCTTAAAACTACTACTAAATATAGATATCCCCATAATTAAGCGCCTCTAAAACGCCATGACCCTTTGAAGACATCCCACAAGTAAATACACCAGCAAACATAAGAGGCTAGTCAATTATTCACTTGATTAGATTTTAATTATATGCCAAACATACAGAAAGCAACACTTTTTTTTAATATAACAGATTTGTTACAGTCTGCTTGTTGAAAAAATGGACGAATCCCTTAATATTTAAACGATTGAAAAGCGTATAGGTGGATTCTAGGAGCCTAGACTCGCAGATGGGCGAGGTGTACACAAACGTACATAAGCACATCGAGAATCGTAGCAACAACGAAGACACCAGACGCTATTTAATCGTTTAGGGGCTGGTCGGATACTCACTCAAGGCTTGACGCAAGGCATAACGCTCTAAAATCCCTTCAATGTCAATCACACTATTGAAGAAGCTGCGGTTTGTTAAGGTAAAACGCTGGGCATAATTGGCTTGAGCCTCACGATCCGCCAGTGGAGCGTTCAAATAGTCGTGCAAGGTCGCTTCCACTGAGCTTAAATCCTGCGGAATATACTGCAACGCCTTGCCGTAATAGCCTTTGAGCCATTCTTTTGGTTCCGTGATGAGATTGGCACCATTCGCCGTCGCGTTATCAATGCGGTCATGCCCACTTTCAGGATACATCGGGAAAATATGCCAAACGGCTTGACTGTCGCCATACAACGCCACCGATGTCCCCGATTCAGGCGGCGGCAAAACCGTCCATTTGTCTGACAAAAAGGAGGCTTTGTCCCATCCATTCCCACACAAGGTCAGCGGAATGTTTTTCGCGTGCTTTAAAAAGTTTTCTCGCCAGTACATTTCCGCACTATGATTGATCCACGCCATGAGCCGTGGGTACTGATAGGCATGAACCTCTTTCGGATTTAGCCCGAGGCGTTCAAGACCGTCAAGCAAGAAGGTATCGGCAGGGTGTTCAGGCGACGCGATGAGATAATCAATCGCTTCTTTGCAAAGGGCTTCAAAGGCAGGGAATTTCGGAAACTTTACGGCGTTACGTTTTTCTTCAAAAGGCGTGAAACTACACGGCACCAAAAGCGAAATAGAACGTTCTTTAAACGGTTTTTGCGTTTCAAAGGACGGAAACCCTGCAAAAGGAAGCGTTGTATTAAAGGCTTTAAGCGGATTCTTCACCACACGAGGCATACTATTTCGAAAGCCTTCAATCGCAAAATGAGCATTGATTTTTTCAGGATAGTCCACTTCGGTGATACGAGGCAACTGAATCAAGGGGTGATCCACAAACCACGACAGGCTTGGGACTTTCAGGTGTTGCCCCAAGGTCTTACGGTTGCTCAATTCAATCGCTTCATGGATGGCATTAAAGCTGAGAATAAAACTGGGTTGAAAATTCTTGATGATTTGGTCGAGTTCTTGGTTGGCGTGGGGATTGTCCTTGAGATTGAGCTGTGCGGTGGCGTGACCTCGTAAGCGAAAGGCGTCGTTGAGGTTTTGGGTGAACTGATTCAACGCACCGTATTGCGAACCCCCTTCGACTAAGAGAATCTGCTCTTTTTTGGTGAGCTTCGGGGCGTGCCCATAAATATAGTTTGCCAAGTCTTCTAGTGACGTGGGGACGTTTTCTAGTATAGGGATGCCTCGTGGGCGAGCGGTTTCGGTCGTGGGAGGGCTAATGGTATGGGTCGACATCGCAGGGGCTTCCTCATTTTAGTGATGCCTACTATTATAGAAAGGTTTCAACGGATTTTTAGCGTGTGAGCTTGAAAATACGTTTATTGCATGATTAAGTTCCGCTGGATCCGCTTCAAACCTGTGCGACGCAAAGGACTATTTTCAAAAGCGTCATTAAAGTCGTCTTCACTCAAGCCTTCAAAATACGCCCGACTGGGACGCGCCAAGACCGATCGAGGCAGAAAAGCAGGCTCCTCAGTCACTTTCGAAAACTTCAGGTTCCATGGGCAGACGTCTTGACAAATATCACAGCCAAAGCCCCAATCCTGCTGGTTTTCTTGAATGAAATCAGGCAAAGCATCATCCGTATTTTCAATCGTCCAATAGGCGATGCACTGTCGGCTGTCGACCACCGTAGGCGAGACGATCGCATCCGTGGGGCAAGCCGTGATGCAACGGGTACAGGTCCCGCAATGCCCCGATTCCAGCGTGTTTTCGTGGGGACTCGTATAGGCATCCACCGCTTGATTGAGGAACAAGGCGCCAATCATCACCCAGGAGCCGGCTTCTTTCGTGATTAAAAGACTATGCTTGCCTTGCCAGCCCAAGCCTGCTTGAACGGCTAACGCCTTTTCCAGCAAGGGAGCCGAATCCACAAAGGGACGCCCATCTAAGCCATCATGTTCCGCCTGTAACGCCTTTAAAACCTTGCCGAGTTTGCGACGCAAAACCTTGTGATAGTCTTTACCTAGGGCGTAGCGAGCGATTTTAAGATCGTGGCCTTGCCCTGCTTGCCAACCAGGGAAGTAGTTGACGGCAACCACCACGACACTTTGCACCCCTTCCCACAAATCAGGCGGGGACACCCGCTTTTCGGCATGACGAGGCATCCAGTCCATATCAGCGTGATGCCCAGCTTTCAGCCACGTGTTGAGGCGTTGGGCTTCGTTTTTGAGGGTATCGGCGGTGAGAACCCCCCACTGCGTAATGCCTACGGCTGTGAGCTGTTGTTGAATGTCGGTGTGTGGAATCACGCGGAAAGTCTCCTCAAGTCACGGTTCACGCCCCCTTAGTAAAGCATGAAGATGCCCCGTTGACTAGGGTGAAAACGAGAGCTT
>JBKDRU010000026.1:0-2456 GCA_046341215.1 Vampirovibrionales bacterium
ACAAGCCGACGTGCTATCACTATATCCGTGCGGGTGAGCGATTTGCGTATCCCCGAGCGATTTTGGGGACGTCCAGCGTGTAGCATATGGAGCTAGCGAAGAGGTTGAGCAGGGGGGTGGATTTTTAAGGAGGGGGGAAGAGAAGGAGAGCCGCAACAACTTCCTTCTCTTCCCCCCTTCTTAAACCGCCTTTGGGGGTTTGGGGGTCTTTGGCGGAGCAAAGACCCTCAAGCACCAGCTCTAAACGAAGATAAAAATCCTAGAACATCACTCTATAAATAAAAAACACTATAACGGAAAAAGGGCAAGTTCCGAAAAACCTACCCTAAATGCTTTAAAATAAACGTGATTACTTACGGATGTTCAAGCTGTCGATCAACGTTTTGTACTGCTCTGCGGTATGTTCAGCAGCAAAGTACTTCAATAAACGACGACGCTTACCAACCAGCATCAACAACCCACGACGGGTGGCAAAATCTTTGTGATTTTCTTTCAAGTGAGCCGTCAAGTTACGGATGCGTTCGCTCAACACAGCGATCTGCACTTGAGTGGATCCCGTGTTTTTTTCGTCCTGACCAAATTCGATGGTCAATTCTTTTTTACGTTCTAGGGTAATGGACATGGATTTTTCCTTTTTTTCTGTGGATTCCCCCACAAGACACGCTCAAAACCCAATGTTGACTAGCACAACCGTAAGGGATTCAACGCTTCAAGGGGGCAACGTTCCAATGGAATCAGAAGCTAGTTCACTTACTATGCCTAAAACAAAGTCATAATGCAAGAACTTCTTCCGTATTTAAAGGCATCCTCAAAAAAACATCCCCTCTTGTGAAGGGGATGTTTAAAAGTTGTGTAATGTATCGCCTTAGATTACAGGATCTAGTCCTAATACATCGAGGGCAGCGTTCACATTCTCTAAGGTCGGCTTGACTGGAGTTGTGGTTTCTGCAACGGTCGTCACAACTGGCGTTGTATCAACGACTTTAGCAGTTGGCTCTTCAACAGTTGGTGTTACAGTTGCTGTTGTTGTATCAACGACTTTAGCAGTTGGCTCTTCAACAGTTGGCGTTACGACCGCTGGCGTTGTATCAACGACTTTAGCAGTTGGCTCTTCAACAGTTGGCGTTACGACCGCTGGCGTTGTATTAACGACTTTAGCAGTTGGCTCTTCAACAGTTGGCGTTACGACCGCTGGCGTTGTATTAACGACTTTAGCAGTTGGCTCTTCAACAGTTGGGATTACGACCGCTGGCGTTGTATTGTCAGCGACGGTGACCACTGGTGCAGTCGTATTTGTTGCAACTGTTACCGTATTGTTAGTCACTGTGTTGTTAGTCACTGTGTTGTTGATCACGACATTGTTTACAGTGGATTGAGCAGTGGCAATCAATTTTTCAAGAAGAGCCTTGTCAGCAGCGGATTTAGCCTCTGCCTCTGTTTTGGCTTTAAGCGCATCTGCTTCAGCCGCTTTAGCATCAGAAACGGATTTTTCAAGAACGAGCTTGTCTTCGGCCGCTTTCGCTTCTGCATCTGCCTTCGCTTTAAGAGCAAGCGTTGTCGCTGCTTGGGCATCCGTAATGGCTTTATCAGCTGTTGCTTTCTCTACGATCGCTTTGGCTTCAGCTTCCGTTTTGGCTTTAAGGGCATCCGCTTCAGCGGTTTTAGCATCAGCAACGGATTTTTCAAGAGCAAGCTTATCGGCAGTGGCTTTGGCTTCAGCATCCACTTTGGCAGAAATAGCTTTGGTTTCAGCAGCTTTGGCGTCATCCACCGCTTTTTGAAGAAGGGCTTTTTCAGCGGTCGTTTTGCTTGTAGCAGCAGCAAGATCCGTAATCGCCTTGTCTTTAGCCGCCGCAGCATCAGCCACCGCTTTTTCAAGGGTCACTTTTTGTGTTTCTGCTTTGGCTTCAGCAACCGATTTTTCAAGGGTGGCTTTATCAGTGGCTGCTTTCGCTTCTGCTAATGCCTGTTCAAGAATGGCTTTATCAGTGGCCGCTTTCGCTTCAGCAACCGATTTTTCAAGGGCAACCTTAGCTGCAAGAGCCTGTGCATCAGCAACGGCTTTCTCAAGATTAACCTTAGATTCATTAGCCTTGGCTTCAGCAATCGTTTTGTCATTAATGGCTTTGTCTTTCGCTGTGCTTGCTTCAGCGAGCACTTTTTCAAATTGAGCTTTGTCTACTGCGGCTTGGGCAAGAAGGGCTTCTTTTTCGGCCGTTGCTTTTGTAAGAGCGGCTTGCGCATCGGATTTGGCTTTGCTTTCAGCGGCTTTGGCGTCATCGACGGCTTTTTGCAAGTTGGCTTTTTCAAGGGTGGCTTTGTCTTCCGCTGCTTTCTTTTCAGCTTCGACTTTAGCTTGAGCGGCTTTGGCGTCATCAACCGCTTTTTTAAGAGCCGCTTTTTCAGCATCGGTTTTGGTAACCGTTGAAGCTTGAGCATCCAATGCTTTTTGCGTG
>JBKDRU010000027.1:0-1464 GCA_046341215.1 Vampirovibrionales bacterium
CGAAGCCCAACGCCTCAACACGTGGCTGAAAGCTGGGCATCACGCTGATATGGACTGGATGCCTCGTCATGCCGAAAAGCGGGTGTCCCCGCCTGATTTGTGGGAAGGGGTGCAAAGTGTCGTGGTGGTGGCGATCAACTACTTCCCTGGTTGGCAAGCTGGGCAAGGCGACGATCTGAAAATCGCTCGCTACGCCCTAGGTAAAGACTATCACAAGGTTTTGCGTCGTAAATTGGGTAAGGTCTTAAAGGCATTACAGACGGAACATGACGGCTTAGACGGGCGTCCCTTTGTGGATTCGGCTCCCTTGCTAGAAAAAGCCTTAGCCGTTCAAGCAGGCTTGGGCTGGCAAGGCAAGCATAGTCTTTTAATCACGAAAGAAGCTGGCTCATGGGTGATAATTGGGGCGTTGTTCCTCAATCAAGCCGTCGATGCCTATACAAGCCCCCACGAAAATACGCTGGAATCGGGGCATTGCGGGACGTGTACGCGGTGCATCACCGCTTGCCCAACCGATGCGATCGTCTCGCCCACGGTGGTCGACAGCCGTCGATGCATCGCCTATTGGACGATTGAAAATACGGATGAGCATTTGCCTGATTTCATCCAAGAAAATCAGCAAAATTGGGGATTTGGTTGTGATATTTGTCAAGACGTCTGCCCTTGGAACTTGAAGTTTTCCAAAGTGACTGAAGAGCCTGCTTTTCTGCCTCGGGCGGTGTTGGTACGTCCGAGTCGGGCGTATTTTGAAGGGTTGAATGAAGACGCCTTTAATGACGCTTTTGAAAATAGTCCCTTGCGTCGCACAGGTTTAAAACGAATTCAGCGGAACTTATTATTGTGACTTGAAGGCGTTACAAGTTTATGCTAGCTTATAAAAAGCCTTAAAAGGGTTGCTAATAAGCAACACCCCCATTCTAACAGAAAGGAGGTGAAGCAAAATGGATCATATAGAACATCTTTCGATGTTCTATATGATCCTCCTTCTAGTGACCAAACTCTAGGAGGATAGCTGAACGGAGTTCTCAAGCTTTTACGCTTTGGGACTCCCCCTTTTTATATTCTGGCAAATGTAGGAGCCTTTGTCAAGATGTCGACTCAAGTTTACACATCATGCAAGAGCTGTATTTTTCAAGACCACACGCCAAAAATCCGTTGAAACGTTTCTATAATAGTAGGCGTCACTAAAATGAGAAAGCCCCTGCTATGTCGACCCATACCATTAGCCCTCCCAGTACCGAAACCGCTTGTCCACGTGGCATCCCTATGCTAGAAAACGTCCCCACGTCACTAGGCGCCTTGGCAAGCTATATTTATCGGCACGCCCCCAGGCTCACCAAAAAAGAGCAAACTCTCTTAGTCGAAGGCGGATCGCAATACGGTGCGTTGAATCAGTTCACCCAAAACCTCAACGATGCCTTTCGCTTACGAGGTCACGTTACCGTACAGCTCAATCTTAAGGAC
>JBKDRU010000028.1:0-5509 GCA_046341215.1 Vampirovibrionales bacterium
AGAGAAAAAGTTTACTTTTTCGACATGAAGGGGGGATTTTCAAGGGGGGACGAAGGGGAGGAGAAACGCAATGCGTCCTTCCCCGTCCCCCCTTGAACCGCCTTTGGGGGTTTGGGGAGTCTTTGGCGGAACAAAGACCCCCAAGCACCAGCTCTAAACGGAACGAGAAATCCAAAAAACAGGGATTCTTAAAAATCACTGCTTAATTATAAAACACTATAATCGTTTAATTGATATTTCAAGGTATACCATAAGTCCCACGCCGCCTTTTGTTGAAGGACATCATGGACACGGAAAATATCCACGGTACCTGCTGCATGCTCACGGCCCACCCACTGATGCAACACCGCTGTTGTCGCCTCTCGTTGATGCACCCCCAATCGCCCCCCTCCAGACGTCACCCGCTTACGAGACACCCCCAAAAGCATCGGCAAGCCCCCCATCGCCTGCTTAATAGCAGGCAAGGCACGAATGAGGGCGAGACTCTGTTCCTGCGTTTTGGCAAAGCCAATGCCCACATCCACGATGAGTTGAGACGGCTTTACCCCAACAGCGAAGGCGTTTTCCAACTGCGCTTGAAGTTCTTGCGTCACGTCTGCCACGACGTCCCCATAAACCGCCAAGCTGTCCATGGTTTCGGGCGTGCCTCGTCGGTGCATCAAAATATAGGGGCAGGCGTGTTCTGCCACCAGCTCAAACATCGAAGCAGATTCCCCCACTTCTTTAAAGCTGCCACCACTGACGTCATTTACAAGATCCGCAAAGCCTGTTTCTAATGCCCAACGAGCCACAGACGGCTTCACCGTGTCGATACTCACACGGCAGTGGGGGAATGCCTGTCGCAAGGCCGTCACGGCATCCACATAAGGCTTCAAGCGTTGATGCTCTTCTTCAGTAGAAATCCCCACCGCTTGCGGACGGCTCGATTCAGCCCCAATATCCAGATAGCTTGCCCCTGCTTGAAGAGCCTCTTGGGCGTGTTGAAAAAAAGCGTCAGGACTAGGGCTCCGCCCCCCATCGCTAAAGGAGTCGGGCGTGACGTTCAGAATTTGCATCCACTTCGGCATTTAGAGTCTCCTGTAGAGGGTCTAAACAGGTGATATTTTCGTCTAGTAGCACTGGTTTTGGCACTTCTGCAATAGATGGTCGACTTCTTTTTTAAGCAGACTGTTTTGCTTGATTTGCTCTTTGAGCTTTTCGTAGCTATATAAAATCGTGCTATGTTGCCTGCCAAATATTTTGCCGAGCTTGGGGAAGCTTAAATCCAACAATTCACGACAGGCATAAATCGCCAAGTGCCGTGCATGCGCCACATCTTTTGCCCGATGCGTCCCTTTCAGCTCTTTCACCGTGATGCCTGTGATCTGATGCACCAGCTCTAAAATCACCTGTTCATCGAGCCGTTTGCTGTTTTGAGGTTTGCCAAACAAGGCTTCAACCGTACTCATGCTAAAGGGCTTGTCTTCCAGCATACAGACCGCCGCCAACTTGTTGAAATGCCCTTCCAATTCTCGAATATTGTGGGGGGACTGCTCAGCGAGATAGGTCATCACCTCATCGTCCAAGTGAAAACGCAGGGTCATGCCTTCACGTTCCGCTTTTTTCCGTAAAATGGCTTTGCGGGCTTCCAAATCAGGGAGCTGAATATCCACAATTAAGCCCCATTCAAAGCGACTCACCAAACGTTCTTCAAGCCGTGCGAGGGCTTTTGGGGGTCTGTCACTACTTAAAATCACCTGTTTGGAAAGTCCGTGCAAAGCATTAAAGGTGTGGAAGATCTCTTCTTGCGTCTTTTCTTTACCTTCCAAAAACTGGATGTCATCCACAATCAAAATATCAATTTTACGATATTTATCTCGAAACTCGTTCATTTTTTTGGTGGCAATCGATTGAATCAAATCGTTGGTAAAGGTTTCCGTGGTCACATAACGCACCGTTAAATTCGGATGATGACGCAAGACATAATGCCCAATGGCTTGAATCAAGTGCGTTTTACCTAAACCCACCGAACCATGAATAAAGAAGGGATTATAAGCAATACCTGGTTGTTCCGCAATGGCAAGGGCTGCGGCATGAGCAAAGTGATTAAAAGGCCCAACCACAAATTGTTCAAAAGTGTAGCGAGGTTGCAAGCCACTGGCAAGGGTTCGAGGCGTCCATGGTTGAGAGGCTTCGGCTTGCTTGAGCTTGGCGTCTTGCTCAAGAACGCAATCGGCAATCTGATTGGCACGTTCTTGAATATGCGGCGTGGGGAAAGCTTCAACAGGCAGATCCGCCAGTTCCCAAGCAATAACGACCTCTTTCACACCCAGCAGGGCTTGAAAGGCTTTTTGCATCATCACATTATAGTGGTTTTTGACGTAGCCCCGCGTAAAATCAGAGCCTGCCAAAATACGGACGGACGCGGTGCCGTCGGTGTTAAGATCCACCTCATCAAGGCTTAAAGGGCGTATCCATGTTTGAAAACTCGGAGGCGAAAGTGACTCGCTCAAAAGTTGCTGAACGCCTTGCCACAAGTCGGCATAGGGCGATGCAGAAGTCGTTTGAGGGATAGGCAAGGCTTCTTTGCTGACGGTGGGCATTTCGGCGGGGGCTTCTGGTTCGGGATTCGCACCCACTTCTAAACGCACATGATTCAAAGCCTCCTGCAGGGTGCCTTGAAGCGAAAGTCCTTTACCTGTTGAACTTTGAGGACTCGCCTTTTTTGAACTATTGTACCGAGCTTTCCATGTTGGTGGACTCACACTCATCAATTCCACACCCTTCCCTTTATAATCACTCACTGATGCCTATTTATTGTAATAGAGAAGTTCTATGAAACTCAAGTACGTATCTTTTTCAAGGGAAGATTGTTACATTAAAGGAAAAATTGCTTGAACTTTCTTTATTTTCTGAGTATAGTATCAAAGATAGGGTTTTTATGATGTTAAATCGTGACGTTTTTAAAAGCATCTTCATGAAGATCCCCTGCAAAATCAAAATAGCAAACCTATATAATTGGAGGCATTTCACATGCAACGTACCCTTGGTGGAACAAAACTTAAAAAAGCCCGTCGTTCAGGATTCTTCGCTCGTAAAGCTACTGTTGGTGGACGCAACGTCCTCAACCGTCGTCGTGCTAAGGGGCGTCATAAACTCGTTTCTATCTAAATTAAGCAAGGATACGATGTCTCTTCGTTGTCGCTACGATTTTTTTGTTTAGTTATGTACGTTTATGTACACGCCCGCACAAAAAAATCTAGGCTCCTAGAATAGCCTATCGTCTACTTACTTAATTAGCTCCCCTAGTTCTATCTCAATATAAAACCTTTTTGTAAGATATAGCTTCGTTGCACCAGTCGACGTCCAAGCACTAAATCCGAGCGGGTGAGCGCACTGCGAATCCCCGAGCGATTTTGCGGACGTCCCACAGGAAAAGGTGGAGCAAGCGAAAAGGATGAGAAGGGGGAGGATTTTTAAGGAGGGGGAAGAGAAGGAGAGCCGCAACAATTTCCTTCTCTTCCCCCTCCTTAAACCGCCTTTAGAGGTGTTGGAGACCTTTGGCGGAGCAACGGTCTCTGACGACGACCAGCTATAGCCAGACACGAAAATCCCTTCCTCTATGAGATTGAAGAGAATTTAATTCATGTTTCCCAAACGATTTCGTTTACAAGCGTCTTGGTTCTTCAATAAAACCTTAAAAGAAGGGATGCGTTATTACGCCTGTCCCTTCTTTGTCATTATGGCACTGCCCCACTGGCATGAAACAGGACGCCTCAAAGCCCTTGAAGATCCTCAGTACCGACCACGCATTGGCTTTGTGACCTCTAAAAAAGTGCATAAACGAGCCGTCAAACGCAACCGACTCAAACGCATCGTGCGTGAATGGATGCGTCAAAGCCTTTGGCAAGACGACTGCTACGATTGGAAGGGTGTGGCATCGGTGGCGGTGGTGTTTCGTCCTGATGCGGTGAAGGTAGCGGAAGCAGACGTCTTGGAACGGATGCGTCATGCGTTTACACCCAAGCAGTTTAAGCGTTTAGCCGAATGGAGTCCCACCCCGCTTGAGCAGGTCGAGCAGGTCGAGCAGGTCAAAGGAGCCTCCGATGCTTCGTAAAGGCTTGCAAGGGCTGATTAAATTGTATCAGTGGGGAATTAGTCCCTTTTTGCCTCATGTCTGCCGTTTTACGCCGACCTGCTCACAATACGCTTTGCTGGCGTTAGAGCGTCACGGCGTCGTCAAAGGCGTGTGGATGACCCTCAAACGCCTCGGCAAGTGCCATCCGTGGCATGCAGGGGGCATCGATGAGCCTTAGATATTGGACGTTTTCTTTTGCTTATGCTACATTTTAAAAATGTGAGACCTGTGGAGGACAGATCAGATGAGCAATGGACTATTCGTCACCTTTGAAGGCGTGGACGGTTGTGGGAAAAGCACCCAGTGGCAAGCCGTTGCCGATGCCTTACGCCTGCACTACCCTGAGAAAGAAATCCTGCAAACCCGCAATCCTGGTGGCACGAAAATCGGGCAAGCCATTCGCAGCTTGCTTTTAACCCCACAAGCCGACGGCGATGCCCCTATGGCATCGATGAGCGAACTGCTCTTGTACATGGCGGATCGTGCCCAACATGTGGAAGAAGTGCTAATGCCCGCGTTGGATCGAGGGGCGATTGTGCTGTGCGACCGCTTTGTGGACTCTTCGATTGCGTATCAAGGGGCGGCTCGTGGGATTGAGGCGGATCTCATTTTGCAGTTAAACCGCTTTGCTTGCGGGGATTTGCACCCCCATTTGACGCTGTTATTTGACGGCGATGTGAAAAAACTCGCCAAACGGGTGAAGGCTCGTGGCAATCAAGACCGTCTAGAGCTAGAAGGCACGGCGTTTCAGAAAAAAGTGCGTCAAGGGTTTTTAGCCTTGGCTCAACGGGAACCGACCCGTGTGCATCGCTTGGATGCCTTCGCTTCGATTGAGGCGTTGACGGCTCAAGCGGTGGAACTCATTATGCAAAAGTCTGAAACGGCTCAAGCCGCCGATGATATTTGGAATACGTATTTCGCCGAATAAACGGCATAGTGGCGTGCTTTTTCGACCCACAAAAGTCGACTTTTCGACCCACGAAAGTCTGTTTTCTGGCCACAAAAGTCCGATTTCTGGCCACGAAAGTCCGATTTCTGGCCACAAAAGTCCGATTTCTGGCCACAAAAGTCCGATTTCTGGCCACGAAAGTCAAGAACTTCCGATCTTTTTTATGCGTTTTTCAAGGAGCTACTCTTTTTCAGTATGACGGCTTTTCGCAGGCTTGCCTAGTGTTTAAACCCCACGTTTTTGGATTGGTAATGTTATTTGCAGATAAAAAGAGGGATGCTTAAATTCGTTTCACCAGCAGGCGTCCAAGCACTAAATCCGAGCGGGTGAGCGAACTGCGAATCCCCGAGCGATTTTGCGGACGTCGTGCAAGGGAATGATGCGAGGAGGTGGGTCAAAAGGGGGAGGATTTTCAAGGAGGGGGAAATGAGGGAGGAGAAACG
>JBKDRU010000029.1:0-17388 GCA_046341215.1 Vampirovibrionales bacterium
CTAGAAATACTGAGGTCTTAGAAAAATGTATAGGCTTGTCTAAACTAATTAATATGACTACAAGCCCGAGAAGTAAAAAAAACCTAGAACTTAGGCTTCAGCGATTTATTGATAAGCAAGAGCAACTGCGACAGCCACCAAAGCAAGTGGGACTATCCTTTAATTAGCGTTGAGAAAACCCTCGGCACACGCAACGTTGCTTTTATCCCTATTGACACGATGGCTGTCTGATAGTAAAGTTAGTGTGAACTCTTTTCTTGGACTCTTCTCTTTTTAAGACGATAAGGAAAAAATCATGCGTTTAACCAGCCTTTCGAATCCGACTTACTCAACCCCTCATATGGCAGGGCTTCAAGCTCAAGCTTCTACAGCAAACATGGCTCAAGCCCAAAAAGCGGAGGCCTTTACATCCAGTGGACGCATCCAACGGCAGGGGTTTGCAACCGCAGAACAAGTAGGGCTAGCAATTAAAGCGATTGAGACGCATTTAAAAGAGCTTACAGAAAAATCTGAGCTTTGGGGGCGAGTCCAAGTAGTCTTTAGGGGTGAGTTTGGGCATACCCCTCAACAAGCCTTTCAGACGCATAAAGCAAATCTACAAGCACAACTAGAGACTCTACAAGGCCAGTTAATAAGTAAAAAATACACGGGTCAAGGGGCTTATTTGGTGGGTCTTGATTTGATAGGGGCTGACTTGTTTGGGGCTCAATTGCAGGGGGCTCAATTGCAGGGGACTCAATTGGACTGGGCAAATTTGGGGTGGACTGACTTGCGGGGGGCTGACTTCCAAAATGCTTCTTTGAGGGGGGTTAACTTGAATTCGGCTAGCTTGAAGCTGGTGAAGTCTTTAGTGGATCCCTTACGGGGCACTAACTTGGAGGGGGCTTTTGGTTTAGTTGACGGTCTCACGCCTGAAATGCTGGCGACTGCTAGAAATACTAAGGTCTTAGAAGACTTTAGGACAAGGCCCTCAGTTAACACCTTATTTGAAATATATGGAGATCTAGAGGAAAGGCGACAAGCGAAAGTTAGAGCATTGCTTGGCTTAGGGTAAAATCAATCGAAACGACCCTTTATTTACGTTGAGAAAACCTCGACACACGCAACGTCGCTTTTATTGGTATTGACACGATGGGTATTTAAAGTATAGTTAGGGTGTGCTCTTTTCTACGACTCTTCTCTTTTTAATACGATAAGGAAAAAATCATGCGTTTCGCTACTCTCTCGACTCCGACTTACTCAACCCCTCGTACGGCAGGGCTTCAGGCTCAAGCTTCTACGACAAACATGGCTCAATCCCAAAAAGCGGAGGCCTTTACGCCCAGTGGACGCCTCCAACGGCAGGGGGAGACAACGAGAAAACATGTAGAGATGTTAATTGACGCGATTGATACGTATTTAGCGGAGGCTGTGGATGCGGATGCTTTAGTAGGGGGCCTCTTAGAACATTGCGAAAATCTAGCAGAAGAAGTAGCGACTCTAGAATATCAGTTAGCCACTGGAAACTACACGGTTGTAGGGGCTTATTTGGTGGGTCTTGATTTGCGGAATGCGGACTTGCGTAAGGCTGACTTACGTTGGGCTCAATTGCAGGGGGCTAAATTGAAGGGGGCTAAATTGCAAGGGGCTGACTTGAGGGGGGCTATATTGCGTAAGGCTGACTTACGTTGGGCTCAATTGCAGGGGGCTATTTTGGACTTGGCTGACTTGCGGAAGGCGAAATTGTGGTTTGCTAGGTTCCAAGCTGCTTCTTTGGAGGGGGCTAACTTGCAGGATGCTGACTTGCTGCAGATTCCCTTTCTGGGGAATCCCTTAAAAGACGCTGACTTGAAGGGGGCTTTTGGTTATGTTCACGGTCTCAAGTCTAGAATGTTGGAGGGGGCTAAGAATACTGATTTATTAGGAGACTTTATGAGAAATTACTGGAATCCCAAATACCGGATGAAATATCAAAAGTTAGAGCAAGAGCGACAAGCGAACGTTAGAGCATTGCTTGGCTTAGGGTAAAATCAATCGAAACGACCCTTTATTCGCGTTGAGAAACCCTCGGCACACGCAGCGTCGCTTTTATTGGTATTGACACAGTGGGTATTTAAAGTATATTTAGGGTGTACTCTTTTCTACGACTCTTCTCTTTTTAATACGATAAGGAAAAAATCATGCGTTTCGCTTCTCTCTCGACTCCGACTTACTCAACCCCTCGTATGGCAGGGCTTCAGGCTCAAGCTTCTACCGCAAACGTGGCTCCCCAAAAAGCGGAGGCCTTTACGCCGCCCAGTGGACGCATCCAACGGCAGGGGTTTAAAGATGAAACCCAAGTATACCAAGCAATTAAAGCGATTGAGACGCATTTAGAAAAGCTTACAGAAAGTCCCGAGCTTTGGGGGCGACTCAAAGAAGTCTTTAGGGATGAGTTTGGGCATACCCCTCAACAAGCCTTTCAGACGCATAAAGCAAATCTACAAGCACAACTAGAGATTCTACAAAGCCAGTTAGACACTGGAAATTACACGGGTCAAGGGGCTTATTTGGTGGGTCTTGATTTTATAGTGGCTGACTTACGTTGGGCTCAATTGCAGGGGGCTGACTTGAGGGGAGCTCAATTTGACAGGCCTGACTTGCAGGGGGCTCAATTGCAGGGGGCTCAATTGCAGGGGGCTGACTTGTTTGGGGCTCAATTGCAGGGGGCTCAATTGCAGGGGGCTGACTTGAGGGGAGCTCAAATGGAGTTGATTTTTGGTGTACCTTTAGGGTGCACTTTGAGACAGTTACGTCAGGTTAAAAATCCTTATACTATACTGCCATTACTAATCAGAACAGCATGGCAAAGATCCCAAGAAAAAATAAAAAAATTCTTAGCTGCGAGAGCTGGACAAGGACAGTAAATAGGGTATAATTAAGCTAAACGATTATTTTATTCGCGTTTAGGGGAACCCTTCTATGTCAAATTGGATTGAAACACACGGTAAAACCGCTTTAGCCACCGTTATTTTGGCTTCTGTCATCATCGGCACCAGCATACTCGCTGGTGGGCTGGTGAAGTTCAAAGAACTTGAACAATCCAAGCTCGCGGTCACAGGGTATGCCGAAACCCTCGTTAAATCAGACGTCGCCGAGTGGACGCTTACCATTACTGCCTTTAACAAGGTTAAAGCCAATGCCTACAAAAAGCTCAACCAAGATTTAGGCACGCTGAAAAAAGTCCTGAATGCCAACGGCATTGAAGCGAAAGACATCAACGAAAACACCTTGTATGTCACCACCAATTACAAAAAAAACTACAATGGTTACGACACCGCAGACATTGACGGTTACACCCTAAGCAAGGCGCTTGTGGTGCGGACCGCTAAAATTGATGCAGTTGATTTAGTCGCCAAAAAGCTTGAAGGCTTGGTGGGCAATGGTTTAGGGGTGGATATTACGGCGCCACAGTATTTATACAGTAAGTTGGATGATTTGAAACTTAATCTCATCGCCCAAGCCACCAAAAATGCCAAGGATCGTGCCACCACCATGGCAAAAGTAACAGGCAATCAAGTGGGTAGCCTATTGACGGCGTCTAGCGGGGTGTTTCAGATTACCGCCCCCAACAGCACGGATGTCAGCGACTACGGTCAGTACGACACATCCACCCGAGAAAAGAAAGTCACCAGCGTGGTAAACGTGACTTTTTCCATTAACTAGGGATTTTTAGTTCTCTTTTATAGCTGATGCTTGGGTTTCTAGCTCCTTTTATAGCTGATGCTTGGGTTTCTAGCTCCGTTTTTAGCTGATGCTTGGGTTTCTAGCTCCTTTTATAGCTGATGCTTGGATTTCTAGCTCCTTTTATAGCTGATGCTTGGATTTCTAGCTCCATTTTTAGCTGATGCTTGGGTTTCTAGCTCCTTTTATAGCTGGTCGGTCGTCAGAGACCTTTGCTCCGCCAAAGGTCTCCAACACCTCTAAAGGCGGTTTAAGGAGGGGGAAGGGAGGACGTATTGCGTTTCTCCTCCCTCATTTCCCCCTCCTTAAAAATCCACCCCCTTTTGACCCACCTCCTCGCATCATTCCTTTGCACGACGTCCGCAAAATCACTCGGGGATTCGCAGTTCGCTCACCCGCTCGGATTTAGTGCTTGGACGCCTGCTTATGCAACGAGCCAAGAATCAACATGTTATCATTTAGCATGGTGAACAAGTTGGTTTCTAAACATCTTGCCGTCAACGCAAAAACGCGAGGCTTCCTAGCGGACGGCAGGAACAAAGGGAAAGCGAGAGGGGTGGGATAAACTCATTCACGCAGTGAATCTTCACCTTTAGGAAGGAGATGTTGGGAGAGGAAACCAACGGTTTTCTTTCCCAAGAGAAAAAGTCAGAGACTTTTTCGATGGAAGGGGGGCGACCAAGACCCTCCCTTGAACGCATTTAGAGGTGTCGGAGAACCTTTGTGCGTCCAAAGGTCTCTGACAGCACCAGCTCAAAATGGAGCTAGCCAAAACGACCAGCCAAAAAAAACGAAAGATGCCAAGTTTCAAGTGCTGTGCTAAACTGAGAATATTGTTATTTTCACCAAGGGGGCTCGTTAAATGACGCCTGAAGAACTCGAAACGTTGCTTGAAGGTAAAAACATCCACCAAGTTATGGATGTCAAAACACTGGTTTTAGATTTGCTCAAGAAGCAACCCCCTGAAGACTTGGAATACAAGTTCCGGGAATTTTTGCCTACACTAACGGAAGATTGCATTAAGGGCTATTTCTATATGAGTCGTGGGTAGTTACCGCTCATTTTCAAGAACCCGCTTCGTTTGTTTCAAGCGGATGCTTGCCCCTCTTATAAATAGCGATTAAGTTCCTGCAAGGCCTTTTTAAGGCGACGGCTTACCTGCATTTGGGAAACACCGTTGCGTTCCGCAATTTTTTGCTGGGGCATTTCTTCAAAAAAGCTCAAGGTCACGACATCCCGTAGTTCAGGGGCTAAACGTCCGATGGCTTTTTTCAGCATCAACTTATCTTCCGTTTCAGTCAGACCGCCCGTGTCTTGCAATTCTGAAAAGCTTTCAAAATAAAAAGGGGTCTCCTGTAGCGGGAAAAGGGCATCATTTAAGGTCCCCGCAGATTGCAAATTTTCTTCATCGAACGCATGCAAGCTGTCTTCAAAGGAAAAGGCAGCCGAACGACGTTCTAGGTGACGCAATTCGTGTAAGGTGTTGGGTTCACATTGCAGGGCGTTCAACAGTTCAAGGTCGCTAGGTTCACGTCCGTTTTGGGCTTGAAAGTTTTTGCTGATATTCAGCATGCGGTAATGCAATTCCTGTAAGGCACGAGGCGCCTTAAACAAAAGGGATTGTTCCCGTAAATATCGGCGGATTTCGCCCGTGACGTAATAACTGGCATAGCTTTTAAAAGAACTGCCTTTGCTGGGGTCGTAATGGGCAAGGGCTTTTAGTACACCAATCGCTCCCATTTGAAGCAAGTCTTCTGTCGGGTCACTATGGCGGCGTGCCATACTTTGCACAACGCTTTGCACATAAGGGGTCATGGCATCTAAAAAGTCAGATTTACACTGTTGCTGTTCTTTTAGGGAATACGTTTCAAGCGGTTGCGTCAGCCATTTTAGTTCAAGGGCTTCTAAGCGACGTTGATTTAACTTAGCCGAAGCGTTAGCCATAACAGGGAATTCCTTCATATATTTAAACGAATGAGAAGGTCGGGGTAAATTTAATATATAGTGTTTAAAATAATTAAGCAGGCAGTAGGCTATTCTAGGAGCCTAGACTCGCAGATGTGTGAAGTGTACAGAGACGTACATAAGCACATCGAGAACCCGAGCGACAACGAAGAGGCACTGTATGGTTGATTATTTAAAATACTATAGGATCTTGCGATGACTCTTCTTTCGAACAGCCGGCGTAAAAACTTTAAGCCTTGTTACAATTAAGGGATAAGCGTGTTTTTCTCTTTTGGGGGAAGGGTCGTCTTTTTGCGCTGTTCTGTATTATAATGAAACGTATACGAAAAAAGGGAATCCCCATGATTAAAGAAGCTGATGTGTGGCAAGCCGCTCAATCCTTGATGCCCCCCCTCGCTCAAAACGACGACTGCTTCCATGAAGTCATTAGCCCTAAACTCAAGCGTCTGTATAGCCTTGATACCTTTGTGGAAGGCACACATTTTGATTTAAAATGGCAGTCGCTTCAAAGTATTGCGTGGCGATGCCTTGCGGCAAGCTTAAGTGATCTGGCCGCCTGTGGTGGCACACCGCTTAGTTATTTGGTTGGCCTTACCCTGCCTGAAAATGTGACACAAAAAGAGGTGGATGCCTTTTACGAAGGGCTCCACATGGCCACGCAAGCCATGGCACCTGAACTCGCTTTATGGGGAGGCGATACGACGCGAGGCTCACAATGGGTGATTAGCCTAAGTGTCATCGGGCAAGTTGCGGCGGATGTGACACTTACACGAAGTCAAGCACAGGTAGGCCATGTGATTTTAACCACGGGGCATTCAGGACTGGCTGGCTTGGGGTGCCAATTGCTCAGTCTGGGTAAGGATATTGCATCCTTTCCAGAAGCCATTCAACACTTTAAACGGCCTACCGCTCAGCTTCAGGCAGGGCAATGCTTGGCCAAACTCATTCCCCAAGCGTCTTTAATGGACACCAGCGACGGCTTGGCGGATGCCCTTGTTAAGTGTGCCAAAGCCAGTGGCACGCACTTTGCCGTGGACGGTTCTAAAATTGTGGTGTCTTCTGAACTTTTGGTGGCGGAAATCTATTTTGAAGAAGTCGATACATTAGACTTGCTCTTTTATGGCGGTGAAGATTTTCATCTCGTGGCAACCGTCCCTCAAGCGGCTTGGCTGACGCATAAAAGTGCTTTAGAAGCGGTGGGCTTCTATGACATTGGCGTGGTGGAAGCTTGCGTCAATCAAGCGCCTTATGCGTCCGTTCAGTGGCAAGATGGCTTTCGTCAAGGGCTCTTTGAAGAAAAAAGTTTCCAGCATTTTCAAGCGACAGAGACGCCCACATGAACCCCATTCCCTTGAAAACATGGGCGGTACTCACGGCGGGCGGGCAAAGTCAGCGTTTTCAAGCAGACGCCGAAAGCCAAGGCATGACGCTTCCTTCCAACAAACTCTTAAGCCTGTTGGACGCTCAGCCTGTGCTGGCCCATAGTCTTCGGGCGTTGCTGGGGTCTATGCCCTTTGAAGGCGTCGTAATCACGGCTTCATCGTCTGCGATGCTTGACTTTCAAGTGATTGTGGAAGCGCTGCAAGCAGCGTTTGCGCATACGCCGTTGTTTCTTGTAGAAGGTGGGTGCGACAGGCGGGCATCTGTTTACGCAGGACTCACTCATGTGAAGGCTTTAGCGGGTGATGCACCTGATGTGGTGGTGATTCACGACGGGGCAAGGCCACTGCTTCCCCTAGATTTTTTACCCGTGGCGATGCAGCACTTAGGTGCTTCGGCGGATAGAAACGGCATCATTGCGGGGCATCCAATGCGTGACACGATTAAACGGGCGAACGTCACGGACGACAGCGTTTTAGTTGAAGGCACGGTCGCTCGCGAGGCGCTATGGGCGGTGCAGACCCCGCAAGTCTTTCGCTGGCAAGCGTTGTGGGACGCTCATCAAGCCGTGCCGTTGGATGCGAGCATCACCGATGATGCTGAGCTTATTGAACGTCATTTGGGGATGAAGAGTGGCTTATGTTTATTGCCATGCAGTCAACGCAATCTAAAAATCACCACGCCTGAAGACCTTGCTCTCGCTCGATTTTGGTTGAATCGTTAGAGACTGTTTTAGGTAGAAGTTTTGATAATATTGCCATTTTTTGGGTTTTTAGTTCCCTTTTGTAGCTGGTACTTGGGGGGCTTTGCTTTGTAGTTTTAGCTAGCTCCGTTTATAGCTGGTGACGTCAGAGACCTTTGCTCGCACAAAGGTTCTCCGACACCTCTAAATGCGTTCAAGGAGGGGGAAGGAAGGACGCATTGCGTTTCTCCTCCCTCATTTCCCCCTCCTTGAAAATCCACCCCCTTTTGACCCACCTCCTCGCATCATTCCTTGCCACGACGTCCGCAAAATCGCTCGGGGATTCGCAGTGCGCTCACCCGCTCGGATTTAGTGCTTGGACGTCTGCCTGTGCAACGAGTCAAAAATCAACACGCAATGACGGACAAAGCACAGACTTGCCGACAACGCAAAAACGCGAGGCTTCCTAGCGGACGGCGTGGCAAAATGTCTCGGAAGCCTTTGTTTGCGTAAAACTATTTTAAAAATAGTGATTGCATTATGCTAATGCTTGAATTAAAATACGAATGTGTAGAATTAAATTCTATTCGATTTTTTATGCTTGAACTCTAATCTTTAAGGATCCCCATCATGCCACGAGTGTATCCTAGAATTCTTCCCATTTCCAAACCTAACCCACAAGAACCAGCGGCTTGCCATTTGTACGCATACCTACGCGCTTTCCCAGAAAGAAAACCAGCGCTCGTCGACCTTGTAAGTCCTTTATTTAGACTCCCTGGAGATGAGGGAGATAGGCTCGAAATTAACCATTGGCAACGCCCTGAGTATGCCAAAAGGAAAAGAAAACTTATAAAAACAGTTCCTTCTCATGCTCATTCACTTTTGATTTTACCTCAAGGGAAATTTAGTCTAATAGATAGAGAGGTCCCAGGAATTGGAACGTATCACTTATGTAAAAATGAGGACATTACTACAAGCGAATGGTTTTCAAGGGCAGTGCAGTGGTTTTATAGTGCTTATCGTTCTAGAAAAAAGGATTCTTTTTGGTTCAAAGAAGGTGACAGAAAAACGGGTGATAAACTCTCTAATTTGCAAAAAAAACACCCTGAATTATTCAATGTGTTGGAGGGTGTCTACCAAGCTTTGAACAAGTTGCCTCCAGGTAGGTTGTGGTATCCGGAATATGCAAGTCGTGAGAGAGAAAAGGCTTCTGCAAACAGGCTTGGGTGAACAGGCTTGCCGACAACGCAAAAACGCAAGGCTTCCTAGCGGACGGCGTGGCAAAATGTATCGGAAGCCTTTGTTGGCGTAAAACTATTTTAAAAATAGTGCTTGTATTATGCTAATGCTTGAATTAAAATACGAATGTGTAGAATTAAATTCTATGCGGATTTTTATGCTTGAACTCTAATCTTTAAAGACCCCCATCATGACACGAGTATTTTCCAACATCCTCCGCGTTCCCTGCCCCATTTTAAATGAACCAGCCTCTTCCCATTTGCATTTATACCTAATGGCTTTACCAGCAGAAGGAAAAAGACTCGGCGAACTTATACGTCCTTTATTTGAACTCCTCGAAAATGAGGAAGATCGGATCACAATTAACCATTGGCAACCGCCTTTTTTTCACGGAAATGGAGAACAAAGGAGAAGAATAGCCCCTCCGCATGTACATGTAATTGAGTTTTTACCTGAAGATAGATTTAACGTAATTGATAGAGACCGCATGGGGTTTTGGAAACAGGAATTTTCTAACCCTGAGACAAGCGTAGCTCTGCCAAAGGCATTGGATTGGATTTTTGATGCTTTATTGTCTAGCGACAAAGATTCATTTTTGATCCAACAAGGTTCAACCAAAACGACAGGTAGACTCAATGCACTGGCAGAGAAACACCCTGAATTATCCCGGATCTTAAATACTCTCTTCGAAAATTTGAACGGCTTGCCTAAAGGTAGGGAGTGGTATCCCCAATATTTCAGACGAGAGAGACAAAAGTATTTTGACTGGAAGCACCAGCAGACGTCCAAGCACTAAATCCGAGCGGGTGAGCGAACTGCGAATCCCCGAGCGATTTTGCGGACGTCGTGGCAAGACATTAGGTTTCGTCATTCTGCGACTACGCGCAGAATGACATGAAACTGTTCATAAAATTAGAAGCTTTGCTATATAATGTATGCCGTCATTATGGCGGTTTGGCGGAGCAAAGGTCTCTGACAGCACCAGCTATAAACGGAGCTAAAAATCCAAAAAACAAAGAATCTTTAAATCAACACTTTTATCAGTTAGACGGATACACCACATCGCCCACCAAAAATAGCTCGGGCGGATGATGTTCCACCAAGCTCCACACGACGCTTGCCCACGATTCGGGTGAAAAGCCCGCCCCCCCCACCAAAGCAGGGGTCCTGCTGCCCCCAATGAGTTGAGGCGTCAAGGTTAAATGAAGTTCATCCACGGCGTGAGCCTGCAAGAAAAAGTCAAACAACTGACCGCCCCCTTCAAGCATCCATGTGGCGGTGGCAGGATTGTTTAGGCTGGGACTGACGGCGCGCTTCACCGCGTGAAGCTGTTGGCGGGGGGTCTGGGTGGCGTCCAAAAGAATGGGGTGTAGAAAGGCCAAAATCTCTGTGGGGACATCCGCTGGAGGAAGGTTCGTCGAAGCCACAAAAAAGGGTGGCCACTGGGCTTGATGAGCCTGCCATTCCACAAAGCAGGGTGCCTGCCAGTCGATTGCCCAAGACTGCGTAAACACCACAGGCACAGGCGGAGCGAGGGACAGATCGGCTTGATGCGTCAAACCACGTCGGACGCTGGCCCATGCCCGAAAGGTGGATGCCCCAAAGCAGAGCACTTCGGCGGAATCTCTCAAGCGAAACAAGCGGTTGAGATCGGCGGGTGTGCCGAGCTTCACCCATGCATCGGGGGCGCTTTGTTCGGGGGGGGCGGTGATTTTGCCGTCGACTGAACTGGCAAAACACGCCACGCAGTGATGGAAGAGGGGGGCGCTCATGACTTGCTCCGTTTTTAGGGTCTTTTTTTAGGCTTGCCTGTCAAAGTAATAGCGTATTCATCATAGCATGTTCCTCAGCAGTGAGAACACTATTTCGACGTTGATTTACGGCCTTTATGGAACTAAGATCAAGCTCACGGGTCACTTCGCTAGGTATACGAAAGAAAATATTCAAACAGTTCAAAACCAAATGATCCAATTCACGTGTCAATACACTTAGTTCTTTATAATTTTCACACAATTCTAAGTTACAACGGGGAATGAGACGCCTTTTTCTTTTATCATCTACTTCGGTATGAAAAGGCCTCATTGAATCAAAAGGGCTTACCTGAGGTCTTGTCCTTGTACTCATGGCTCGGTTAAGCACTTGAAGTTTCTGTCCAGGAACTTCATAGGCCATTAATCTAAGGGCATCCAGAAATACTGGGCTCTTGAAGTTTAAATGCTTTTCTACTAAGGCCTGCAGTTCTGTTAGAGTCTCCGGCTTTTTAAAAAAATCGCCCTCATTATAGAGAATAAGCCCCCCCTGACGATGCGACGGCGAAGCCATAGCACCTTTTGGAGAGAGTCGAGTTTGTGAGGTCGGGGTAAAAGCCAGTGTTTTCAAGGTGTAAATGTCTATTCATTAAAGGTTATAGCATCATGAGGGGTAAATACGAAAGCAACGCCCTTCTCTTGAAGTAAGTCTCGAATACTTTCCCAAAGGCTAGAATTACCTGTAAGACGATCTGAACCTGTTTGGAGTTCCTGTGGTGTAATATCATGGGGTAATAATTCGCGAAGGGAACTTGCTATATAAGTAAGCATTAAACTAATGTCAGTCTTGTCTTCAGGCTTAATATTCAAACGAAACCCCCCGTCTCGTTGGGTGTTCTTGGGGGCAGTGGTGTGACTGCGAGGCGGAAGAGAAGGAAGAGTTGCCATCGTCGAAATTTTCATAGGGGGTTCCTTTTATGGGTGAGCGTGTAACACATTGTAGGTTTTTAGGATAGCATAATCACTTTACAAAAACAAGCTTTTTAGCAGGCTTAGGGGTCTGTTGAAGCGGATTCTATAAGGTGGAAGACCTGTCGGTTTGAAACTCAATACAATGTAAGCTTAAAACACGCTCAAACTATTTTGATGTTATTATGGATTGGATCCATTAAAACGAAGATGAAGGAGCCTGCTATGACCTCTAAAACCGTTGAAGTCGTGACCCAAAAATTGAAAGACGCCTTTACGCCCCATGCCTTTGAACTCATTGACAATAGCTGGCAACACGCCGGGCATGCGGGCAACACGATGGGCGGAAGCCATCTTGATATTCGTATGGTGAGCGCTGTGTTTGAAGGTGTTTCGACTTTAAAGCGGCATCGTATGGTGCACGCCGTTTTAAAGGAAGAAATGCAAGGTCCTGTTCATGCCCTTGAACTTTCCCTCAAAAGCCCGCTTGAAGGATAGAACGCCTTGCGTCGCGTGTGAAAGAAGCTCAATCACACCTCAAGGCATTAACCACTAAAGCTAAACTTCTTCTAAACGACGCAGAACTTCGCTGTACACGCTTTTGAGATCTCCGCAATCTAAACGAAAGACGTCTTTATCCAAAATTGTGCCTGATTCGCTGTCTCTTAGGCGGAAGTTGTCGGGGCTGAGTTCATCCCCTAGACGCAAGACCCCCTCAGCATCGATGCCCAGTTCTAGTTTGAAATCCGCACAGGTGATGCTTCGTGCGGAAAACAAGGCGACAAAGGCCGTGTTCACCGCTAAAGCAAGGGTTTTTAAATCTTGTACACGGTAAGGGGCAGGGACATAATCCAGCACCACCAAGGCATCGTCAGGCAGAGGCGGATCGCCCAAGGCGTCGTCTTTCAAGCAAAACTCCACCAAGGGGCTTTTGAATACCGTGCCTGCTTCCACAAAGGGAAAGCGTTTGCAGAAGCTTCCATAGGCGACATTTCGCACGATGATTTCGACAGGAAGCATCGTCAGGGGTTGATAGATCAAGGTGTCAGCGCGACTCGCATTGCCGATAAAGCAACTTTCAATGCCTTGCGTGTGCAGGTAACGAAACAACAAGGCAGAAATACGAGCATTCAGCTCGCCTTTGCCTTCAATGAAGGCTTTTTTTACCCCGTTAAAGGCGGTGGCATCGGATTTGAACTGAACCAGTAGGGTACCATCGGCTTGGGGGGTGAGAATCTTGGTTTTGCCTTCTTGGGCGTGCATCGTCGTCATGGCGGGAACTTTCTTTGATTAAAGAGATGGGATTTACTCCCTCTCCCTAAGGGAGAAGAAACAAGACATAAAGAGTCTAGCACAAATGGGTGTAATCCGATATATGTTTGCGATACAATGAAGAGATAGATGTGTTTTTCTAAGGAGCTTTAGCGTTTGAGCAGTCCCCTTCAAAATGTAACGATAGACGCACCCGTGTTTCAGCCCGCTTTGGGGATGAGCCTTTTTAGTCTGGCTCCGCAAATGGATTATGTGCCTTCTTCAGAAACGCAAGACGCTGTCCTTCGTGTGTTGCAAGCCAAATGCCCCCAGTTTAAAGCCCAGTTTAAACGCTTTAGTTCTCGTGCCTTTAAACGCTTGAGCCTTAAAGACGCCGAAGCCTTGATGCTGGACTTGGTGCAAGACGCTTATTTGGCGGATGTGGTGCATCTGCATTTGGACTGGTTCTGTTATTTGGGCCGCTTTTCTCAACACCAAGCCATGGGCTTATGGATGCACCTGTTCCAACTTTTGAGGGACAAGCCCCTTCTCCTTTTTGGGCATGAAGCCCCCACTTTTTTAAGCAATCCCTTAATGGTGAAGGAAGGTACCCGTTGGCAACAATGGTGTGAACACTTTAGGGAAACCCCCGCTCATTACTTGGTTTTGCATCAACCTAGCATGAAAAAGGCGTGGTTGGATGTCGGCTTCCCTGAAGAAAAGCTCCTGACCTTGCCGAAACTCCTTCACTTGGAAGAAAAACAAACGACTTTTCCGATTCAGCCCCATTTATTTCACTTGGTAAAACAACGCTTTAAACAGTGGCAAAAACACCAATCGACGTTTACATCAAACTTAGAATCACCTGAAACCCCTCTTTATATCGTCGGCTTCATCCCGAATGATGAAGACAATGAAAGTATTCCATGCCTGAAGGAGGCTTTGTTGAATTTGCCGAAGCAGGTGGTTTTATTGGTCATGGGGGGAAGCCATGCCCAACGCCCTGCGTTTAGATGGGAACAAGCATTGCTTGAAGCGATTGAGACTCATGATTTGGGGCATCGTGTGTTAATCACGGGGGCGGTGCAAGCGGAAGAAGAAGTCACCTATTTAAATTTGTGCGATGCGGTTTATGTGGCACATCGCCACCAAAGTGATGATTTACAAGAAAGTGTTTACAAAGTGTTACAAGCAGGCAAACCACTCTTTTTACCCGCTGAAAGTGAAACGGTGCAAGGCTTAGTCGTTTTATTTCAAGAGGCATGGCAAACGTCCACTTCGAGCCTGGTTGCATCGAGCCCAGACTTGGTTGAAGCGTGTTTGAACCACATGGCGGGCATCCCCTTTTTGAGGAATGTCGCGCTACTTAAGGCGATGAGCCTTGAATCCGTTGCGGGACAATATTGGAAGCTTTTTCAGAAACTGATTTCCTCTCTTTAGTCTAATTTGTAAAGCACCCTTCAGATTTAAAGCGATCCTGTCGATACGCTAGAGATAGTAGATGTGCACGTTTTTTTAGAAAAGGGCGAATCATCTAATGATGAGGTAAACTTAACATGATTCAACAGGCTAAAAAAAGAATTAAATCTGGTATAAAAGCAGGCTTTTCTCTAGTAGAAGTAAGCTTCGTGATGTTATTAGTGGGTGCCGTCATTATTCCTATTGTTTTGAACCAAAATGCTCAAAGTAAGTTAGACAATCTGCAAGTGCAATCCTTAGAAAATCTCAATTTAACCGATACAGAATTGCTAGCACTTTTAGCAAGCCCCGCTAAAAAAGCAGAGTTTGTGGAAGAAATTACTGACGTGATGATGGACTTGGCGGCGGGGGCTAAAATCGTAGACAATGACGTCACTTCAAAGGAGGCCCTTTACGACCCGCTAGCGACCACGCAGGGCAATTATTTAAATACGTTGAGCACCTTTTTTAACGACACAGGTGGAAGCGGACAATATAAGTATGACTATAAATTCTATGTATTGCCAATAATATCATTATCTGATCCAAAGATTGAAACAACTCAAAAAACCTTTTTCTTAGAAACATCCAATGGTAAGTATGTACCTGTTTTTACGTATAAATGGCAGTTTAGAGATCAATCGTCTAATAACAATGATGAAACTCAAAATACCAGTACAGGGACTTACTTCGTGCGTGCCGAATTAAAGATATATGACATTCCTTCCCCTGTCGCTCAAACCGACACGGCTACGGTCGCTGTAGCTTCTACGCCAAGGAATAAAACCACCCACTTTAATGTTCGAAACGAACCACTGGTGCAAAAAATTAAAGCACAAACCCCTAGAGTCTTGATTAACTTTACCTTTGATATGAGCCGAGGGGCTTGCTATTCCCCAGCCACGAGTCAATATTCCAGACGTTTGACCGGCGGTTCGACGGATTGGGCAAAGCTATCCTGGATTTCTTATAACTCAGGGAAAGGACTGCTTTGTGCCCCTTATTTTGCACCTTCTACCAATAATTCTCCCTCGTCCTCGCCTTGGAATGACGGATTGGTTTCTACTAGTGGGGGTGCTTTGAAACCTGAGTGGTACGACATTTATTATAATAAACAGGACCCCGACGGTCAACTGTTTTGGACGAATGGGGCAGGACCCGCCGCGTACAAGGAAACTGAGACACCGCAACCTGGCATCTCTATGGGCCATGCTACCTTTAGGACTTCAGGGGGCGCTTGGAAGAATCCTACGGAGAATCCCCTTGCTTTAATGTATTCCATGCCTGATAGTGGTAACTCCTATACATTAAGGATTCCAAAATTGACTTCTGCGCCTACTCGAAATTTTCCCGATGGAGACTTTGACAAGCACGCCTTAAACTATATCCGTTGCATGAGTTTCTCTGGTAAAAGTAGTGCGACAGCCCTAGATTTGGCTGGATCTCCTTGGGCGGGTAGATTCTATGGTCCTAACCTTGCAAGCCCTAGTCCAGATTTGTGGATGCAACGCATGTGTAAAGATTACAACTCGTCGTGGGTTACCCCTTCGAATAATACTTTGACGAGTTCTACTTATTATGATATCGTCACAACTATGCTCACCACCTTTCCTTTTAGTAGCAAGAAACGCGCGTTTTCTCGTTTTTGGGTGAGACAAAACGGGGGGAACTTTGGTGGAAATACATTCGTGACTCTAGAAGCGGCTCGCATGGCCATCACTTCAAATGAGAGTGCTATTTATGAGTCCAGCCAGAAATTTTGGGCAGACGGAGGAGTAAGAACCATGGACAAAGTTAGTAGTGGCCAGGATGGGGCAGACGAAGAGGCTCGCTGGATTTCCGGTGTGGAGTTTCAACGGTCTGCGGCGTTAATGACGATATTTAAACTGCTCAGTCAAGTTCCAGAGACCCGACAAAAATTTGAAGTTTCCGTAACGCTTAATAATCCCAGCACTAATACTGACGATTCTGGGGGCACGACTTACAAAGCGTATCCTCATGATTCTTCAAGCTTCAATGAGAAATTAACGAAGGGAACGATTGGCGATACAGACCAATTTCAATTTAAAGAAGTGATGAAGCACTTGTATGGCATGAACCGTTTGTTGGGTTCTGGTATTCCTCCATCTGGGTTTGGAACTAATTTTACGAATGCGGGTTCTGCCAACTATCGTCACTTGGCGAATGAAAAATATTTCAAGCTTAAGGATGCGATTATAAATTTTAGAACAATGTTGAAAGAAACGGCTCAATTAAAATGTCAACAAGACAAGGGCTCGACTTTAGTCGTACCCACAAGCTCAGGCGATCCCTGTCATCTCGGGCCTGAATGGGGAAAGTATTTAGGGCATGACCACTATGTCAATGTTATCTACTTCCCTAGTGACATGTCGGGTGATTCGACTGTGGTCAATCCCGCTAAAGATAGTTTCGGTGTGTTGAATACTGCTGCCGATGATAACTTGCAAGAGAAGTTAAAATGCATGATCCCTGATACCATCATGGCCGATGCCGTGCGTTACCCATCGGGGGAAACAGACTGGTTTAATGGTAAAATTACTTATGTATTGGTGGTGCATAACGATACGTATACGACCAACACCCCGGTTAACCGCTTACATGAGCGTGTTGAATGGTTAAGGGACGAAATGGAAGCAAGCGGTGTGGATGTTGTCCTCAAAAAAGTGGAGGGTCCTGAAGACTATGAAACTTATTTGAACACAGATCTATTCACGCTATTTACAGATAAAGCCGTGGGTGGTAAAGCCGGTTGGTCGAAATTCAACAACATGAAACCCGATGATTACGTCTACTAAATTACACTAAAAAACAAGCTGTGCTTGGTTAATAAAGGAATCAAGCACGGCTGGGTAAAGTTCATGTTCTTCCGCCTGCACACGCAAGGCAAGGCGTTCCACCGTGTCTTCTTCCAAAACAGGCACGGTGCGTTGCCCCAACACGGGGCCTGAATCGATGTCATCCGTCACGACATGA
>JBKDRU010000030.1:0-1529 GCA_046341215.1 Vampirovibrionales bacterium
GGCAGAACCTGATTTATATCACGACGAGCGAGCCAAACACTTCAATGTCAGTACCACCAGTATTGGCAAGGGACTCAAGCAACTCGGCTTTACCCGAAAAAAAAATGACGCTTTACGACGAGAGAAACGAAGAAATTCGCAAGGCATTTAACCATATCTTACTTAAAAAAGATCCAATGTCCTTGATTTATATAGACGAATGTGGCTTTGACGGAGCCATTTATCGAGACTATGGGTATAGTCCGAAAGGCTGTCGTCTTATAGAAAACATTAGTGGCAAACGACTTGCCCGCATTTCTATTAGGGTCTGGTAAACTTTAGCTAATTTTATGATAGGCTAAAGCATTATGACTACAGGCAAAAACAAGTATTATAAACAGTCGCACATTTCTGAACGTAAATTTCGGGAATTATTGCGGTGTTTTGCATTAGATTTAAACGCCAAAGAAAGCAGTCAATTGACAGGGATTTCTCATGTTAGCTGCAAGCTCATCTACACGAAGCTACGCCTTCGTATCGTAAAGCAAAGTGTAGATGAGCTTGCAAGCGATGGCGTTTACGAGCTAGATGAAAGCTACTTTGGAGCCAAGCGTGTACGAGGCAAAAGAGGGCGAGGAGCAGCAGGAAAAACCCCTGTATTTGGTCTATTAAAACGCAACGGAAATGTACATGTTGAGATTGTTCAAAACTGTTCTAAAAGTGCTTTAATACCTATTATACAAGGGAAAATACTAGAAGGCAGTACCATTCATACAGACGGCTGGAAGGCGTACGACGGACTCATTTTGAACGGGTATGATCACTACCGCGTTTTTCATAGCCAAAATGAATTTGCTCGTGGGAAATGTCATGTTAATGGCATTGAAAGTTTTTGGAGTTTTGCAAAAAGAAGGCTTGCTCAATTTAATGGATTAAGCGACCAAACATTCTATTTGCATTTGAAAGAATGTGAGTGGCGATTTAATTTGAGAACTCAAAATATCTATGCTATTCTGTTAAAGGAATTGAGGAAAAATCCTCTCTAAAGTTTACCAGACCCAATGGCTATACAAAACAATCCCGAACGGGATGATTTGGCTTGTTTCAAGTCTAAAAAACATAAAAAATCCCGATCGGGATGATTTGTACACAAACGCCTTCCATTATGCTATAATCGTCCCGAAAGGGGTTTTTTATGTTTAAGATTGAAGACAGTATTTCACTTGGCTGTCACATTAAATTAGGACGAAAAGTCCAAGGCTTAACACAAGAAGCACTCGCTGCCGCAAGTGGTGTGGGAATTCGCTTTGTGCGAGAACTCGAAGAAGGCAAGGCATCCTGCCATTTGGGAAAGACCTTAAATGTCTTAAAAGCCTTGGGTGTAGAGATTTTCATTAAGGGAACCGAGTCGTGAAGCCCATTGAACGACGACTGAACGTCTTTTTTTATGACAATTATGTGGGGCAGCTCCTGCAAGTGCAAGGAGGCGACTTAGCCTTTGAATATGATGAAGTCTATCTAGAAAGTGGCAGGCTTGCGATCTCTTATGC
>JBKDRU010000031.1:0-3341 GCA_046341215.1 Vampirovibrionales bacterium
ATCAAGCACGGCTGGGTAAAGTTCATGTTCTTCCGCCTGCACACGCAAGGCAAGGCGTTCCACCGTGTCTTCTTCCAAAACAGGCACGGTGCGTTGCCCCAACACGGGGCCTGAATCGATGTCATCCGTCACGACATGAACAGTGCAAGGCTTAGTCGTTTTATTTCAAGCGGCGTGGCAAACGTCCGCTTCGAGCCTCATTGCATCGAGCCCAGACTTGGTTGAAGCGTGTTTGAACCAGATGGCGGGCATCCCCTTTTTGAGAAATGTCGCGCTACTTAAGGCGATGAGCCTTGAATCCGTTGCAGAACAATATTGGAAGCTTTATCAGAAACTTATTTCCACTCTTTAGTCTAATTTGTAAAGCACCCTTCAGACTTAAAGCGACCCTGTCGATACGCCAGAGATAGTAGATGTGCACGCTTTTTTTAGAAAAGGGCAAATCACCTAATGATGAGGCAAACTTAACATGATTCAACAGGCTAAAAAAAGAATTAAATCTGGTATAAAAGCAGGCTTTTCTCTAGTAGAAGTAAGCGTCGTGATGTTGGTAGTGGGTGCCGTCATTATTCCTATTGTTTTGAACCAAAATGCTCAAAGTAAGTTAGACAATCTGCAACTGCAATCCTTAGAAAATAACAATTTAACCGATACAGAATTGCTAGGAGTTTTATCAAACCCCTCTAAAAAAGAAGAGTTTGTGGAAGAAATTACTGAGGCGATGATGGACTTAGCGGCGGGGGCTAAAATCGTAGACAAAGACGTCACTTCAAAGGAGGCCCTTTACGACCCGCTGGCGACCACGCAGGGCAATTATTTAAATACGTTGAGCACCTTTTTTAACGACACAGGTGGAAGCGGACAGTATAAGTATGAATATAAATTGCCTCTTGTCCCTGGTGAAATGATTCCAACAGATCAAAAAACCTTTTTCTTAGAAACATCCAATGGTAAGTATGTACCTATTTTTACGTATAACTGGGAGTTTAGAGATCAATCGTCTAATAACAATGATGAAAATCAAAATACCAGTTCAGGGACTTACTTCGTGCGTGCCGAATTACAGATCTATGACATTCCTTCCCCTGTCGCTCAAAGCGACACGGCTACGGTCGCTATAGCTACTGCGCCAAGGAATAAAACCACCCACTTTAATGTTCGAAACGAAGCACTGGTGCAAGACATTAAAACAAAAATCCCTAGAGTCTTGATTAACTTTACCTTTGATATGAGCCGAGGGGCTTGCTATTCCCCAGCCACGAGTCAATATTCCAGACGTTTGACCTGGAATTCGGCGACCTTGGCACAGCTAAGGAATATTTCTTATGACTCAGGGAAAGGACTGCTTTGTGCCCCTTATTTTGCACCTTCTACCAATAATTCTCCCTCGTCCTCGCCTTGGAATGACGGATTGGTTTCTACTAGTGGGGGTGCTTTGAAACCTACGTGGTACGACATTTATTATAATAAAGAGGACACCGGCGGCCAACTGTTTTGGACGAATGGGGCAGGGCTAGACGCGAACAAGGAATCTGTGACATCGTTACCAGGCACCGCTATGGGCCATGCTACCTGGAGAGTAAGTGGTAGCTCGTATGCTATTCCTACGGAAGGTATGTATTCTTCCATGCCTTCTAGTGGCAACTATACGTTAAGGATTCCAAAATTGACTTCTGCGCCTACTCGAAATTTTCCCGATGGAGACTTTGACAAGAACGCCTTAAACTATATCCGTTGCATGAGTTACGCGTCTACTGCTTTAGGTGGGGCTGGTAAAAGTAGTCTTGGAGCCCAAAAAACGATGGGTAGTCCTCCAGCTCTAGTTTTTTGGGCGTCTGATTTCTTTGGTCCTAACAGCATTGACCCAACTGTACCTTGGATGCAACGCATGTGTTCAGGTTACAACCTTGGATGGGTTACCCCTACGAATGATACTTCGGGGAGTTCTACTTATTCTACTATCGAAACAACTATGCTCACCACCTTTCCTTTTAATACCAAACAAACCGCCTTTTCTCGTTTTTTTGTGAGACAAAACGGGGGGAACTTTGGTGGACAGACATTCGTGAACCTAGAAGCGGCTCGTATGGCCATCACTTCAGATTTGGGTTATATTGGAAACAGCTCCGATCAATTTAAGACAGGTAGCTCTCTAAGAGACATGGAACCCGTTTATACTTCGGAGGATGGGGCACTCGAAAAGGATCGCTGGATTTCCGGTGTGGAGTTTCAACGGTCTGCGGCATTGATGACGATATTTAGACTGCTCGATCAAAATCTAGAGGACCGAGAAAAATTTGAAGTTTCCGTAATGCTTAATGACCCTACAGCCACTACTAGCGATATAGATGGCACGACTTACAAAGAATACCCTCATGATTCTAGTAGCACCGAACAAAAATTAACGAAGGGAAAGATAGGCGATACAGACCAATTTCAATTTAAAGAAGTGATGAAGCACTTGTATGGCATGAACCGTTTGTTGGGTTCTGTCACTCCTCCATCTGGGTTTGGACCTACTTTTACGAATGCGGGTTCTGCCAACTATCGTCACTTGGCGAATAGGAGCCAGTTTGATGTCAAGAAGTCGATTGAAGATTTTAGAGAAATGTTGAAAAGCACGGCTCAATTAAAATGCCAACAAGACAATAACATGTCGCCTTTGATTTTATCACCCGCGCCCGCCCCCTGTGACGAGGAGGCAACATGGAAAGAGCATTTAGGGTATGACCACTATGTCAATATTATCTACTTCCCTAGTGATATGTCAGGTGGTTCGGCTGTGGTCAATCCCGCTAAATCTGATACCGGTGTGTTGGATACCACTCCCAATACTGATTTGATAAACAACTTAGAAGTCATGATCCCTGATAACATTGACGGTGCCTTTGCACCGACGGGTGACCCCTTTAAAGGTAAAATCACTTATGTATTGGTGGTGCATAACGATCAGTACCCACGCTTACATGAACGTGTTCAATGGTTAAAGACCCAAATGGAAGCCAAGGGTGTGCCGGTTGTCCTCGAAAAAGTGAGGGGTGTTGAAGACTATGAAACTCTTTTGAACACAAAACTACTCACGCTATTTGAAGCTAAAACCGAGGGCGGTACCGCCGGTTGGTCGAGTTTCAATAATATGGACATTGAAAATTACAACTACTAAATTACACTAAAAAACAAGCTGTGCTTGGTTAATAAATGAATCAAGCACGGCTGGGTAAAGTTCATGTTCTTCCGCCTGCACACGCAAGGCAAGGCGTTCCACCGTGTCTTCTTCCAAAACAGGCACGGTGCGTTGCCCCAACACGGGGCCTGAATCGATGTCATCCGTCACGACATGA
>JBKDRU010000032.1:0-2404 GCA_046341215.1 Vampirovibrionales bacterium
CCTTTAATATTCTTGGTTATTCTGACACCGGGTGCGATTTGCAGACTGCTTAACAAATCAGGTTGAATTTGCACCCCTTGTCCATTGGTATAGGTACTACTTTGCAACAGGGTATACACGGCTTGTCCGTGTATTTGAAGCACCGTTTGCTTGGGGAGGTGAATATTATAGCCTGTTTTTACTGAAACACTTCCATTGACCATGCCGTAAGTAGAGCTACCATAATTGGCGATTCTTTCTCGCACACTGGCTCCTCCGCCTTGCACCATGGCACTGAGGTAGAAGTTGCCTTTGTATAAAGATTCCATGACGCCTGCAAAGCCTGCTGTAATGGTATTATTGACGTCGTTATAGCCTTGATTGGCTCCGTTATAGCCGGCATAATAGGTGGTCATATTTTTAAAGCCAAAGGCTCTGCGTTTCAAGGCGGTATCATATCCCACTAACATGCCGTAGCCTGTATTGTTAATACGCCCGTTCAAATTACTAAACGACACTTTTTCAAAGCTAGAAAACGGTCTGTACCAAACCCCACCACGCTCTAAACGATCGTACATGCCGCTATATTCAGGGAATCCTTCGAGTAGGGCGACTTTGTTGACTTTGTCATAGTCTACGCCTGTTTGGTACAAGACGGTATCCATAAAGCTCATGACTTCATCTGAGCGGTTCATGACCATTCGTGTGTTGTCAAGAATACCTAATTGTGTCCCTTGTTTAACGGTGGAAGAGGATTTCACATAAGGGTTTACTTCATCGGTTCTGAGTAACAATAAGGCACTATTGGCAAAGGGTGTGTCGTTACCACCCGGTACCGTTTGATCAGGTACGAGAACGTTGTAAATGTGGACGGGTCCTGTGACTTGTTGAACGGCAGGATCCACGGTTAATTTCAATTGGTACGAGTTGTTCACAAACACGACGCCTGAGGGGCCGTCATTCCAGAGGTTAATGCTTTTAATGGTGACGGTGTCATTGGCTCCCATGCTGGTGGCGTTAATGTTGTCGACGAGTTTATTGGCGAGGTCGATATCCACATGAAGGTTGAGGTTGTCGACACTTGCGTTGTTGAGTGCAATCGTATCGATTTTATTGTTGATGAGATTTAAGGTGGCGTTATTGGAGGCATTAAAGTTTATATTATTGAAGAAGGTGCCTGCTGAACCCAAATACAAGCTCCCGCCATACAGATTCACGGTATTACTAGTGCCACTAAAGCCACTCATATCGGCATTTAGACGAATCGTTCCATTCGTCGGAGCGCTCGTGGGAATGCCATTGCCTGTGGGTGTATTGGGTGAAGCGGTGGTGTTCCATGTGCCTGTACGGTTTAAGTGAATCACGTTATTTCCCCCGCTTGACGTGATTTTGTCTAGGAAGATGACTTCGCCTCCCCCATAACTGGCATTGGCGTTTAAGGTGCTATTGCTTCCAAAGCCCACGCCATTATTAACCCCATTGGCGGTATTGCCTGTAAACGTCACATTCTGCGTGTTGGCGACTAAAGTGGCTGTGGCGTTATTATTGAGATAGAGGGCTCCTCCACTGCCTGAAGTCGCCACGTTTCCGCTGAAGGTGGCACCATCCAACACATTGAAGCTGGAGTTATTGACATTCACGGCTCCGCCATTAACCGCAGCGGTGTTGTTCGTAAAGCTGCCATAAGCGCCAATGACCGTATGAGAATTATCTTCAGTGGTGATGGCACCACCACTGCCTGTGGTGGAGCTGTTCGAGCCGAAGGTCCCGTTGCCTGTGATTCTAAGCGTCGAGCTAATCACGTTGGCGATCGCTCCGCCGTTTAGGGCGGCGCTGTTATTGTTAAAGGTGCCGTTTCCTGTAATGACGACGGTTCCAGGATCGTTAAAGATCGCTCCACCTGAGCCAGTGCTGGAGCTGTTGCCTGTGAAGGTGGTATTGCCGGTTAGATTCAAGGTCGAGTTTAAGTTGTTGATGGCTCCCCCGTTTAAAGAGGCGGTGTTACTGGTAAAGGTGGTAGCTCCTGTAATGCTCAAGCTTGAGCTGGCGATATTGTTAATCGCCCCGCCCGATCCGCTGGTGGCGGTGTTGGTCGTAAAAGTACTATCGCCGCCTAAGCTCGTAGTACCACCACTGCTATACAAGGCTCCGCCACTGACGCCAGCCGTGTTACTGGTGAAAGAAGACGTCCCTGCGATGGTGGTTGTCCCGAGGTTATACAAGGCTCCCCCACTGGTGGAGCTTGCCGTGTTGTTGGAGAAAACGCCGTTATTACTTAAAGCCAACGTGCCCCCATTGACATACGCCCCACCGCCTGATGCCGATGCCGTGTTACCGTTGAAGGTCGCCAGACCTGTCAAGGTCGTGGTGCCAGCGTTAGTATAAATCCCTGCGCCGTTGGTGGCGGAGTTGGTCGTAAACGTGG
>JBKDRU010000033.1:0-4515 GCA_046341215.1 Vampirovibrionales bacterium
GGGGATTCAGGGGGGATTTTCAAGGGGGGACGAAGGGGAGGAGAAACGCAATACGTCCTCCCCCGTCCCCCCTTGAACCGCCTTTAGAGGTGTTGGAGACCTTTGGCGGAGCAAAGGTCTCTGACGACGACCAGCTATAAATGAGAACCAAAATCTAAAAAACACTATACACGAGTTGCAATGGCTTCATGGAGCCGTTCCGCCACCGTAAGTGACACGCCTAACACACGCTGTAAATCATCCACGCTGGCGGATTGAATCATCGCCCATGTGCCAAACGCATTAAGAAGCTTTTGCTTGCGTTTTTCACCCACACCAGCCACGCCATCCAGCGGATGCTTTAACGCCTGCTTGCCTCGCAATTGACGGTGGTAGCTAATCGCAAAGCGGTGGGCTTCGTCTCGAATGCGTTGCACCACTTGCAAAGCAGGCGCCGAATGCGGGATCACCACAGGGTAATCTTCCCCAGCGATGAAAATCTCTTCAAACCGCTTGGCAAGCGACACCATCGGGATGCCTTGCCAGTCTTGCTCGTGGGTGGCTCGTAAGGCGGCGTTTAGTTGCCCCTTGCCTCCGTCGATAATCAACAAATCAGGTCTTGCCCAATCGTCACGATGCCTGCTACGACGGGTAATCACTTCGTGCATGGAAATAAAGTCATCGGGCTTGCCTTCGGCGGACTGAATCTTAAAACGACGATACTCGTCTTTCGCTGGTACCCCGTCGACAAAAACCGTCATGCTGGCGACGGTTTGACTGCCTTGAAAGTGAGAAATATCGTAGCATTCCATGCGTCTAGGGAAAATCGGTAAACGCAAACGTTCTTGCAAATCCAACAAAGCCTTGGTCGGATCATTCCTCAACTTCGACGCTTCATAGAGTTGAGCTTGTTCCAGCCCACTTTGGGCGTTGACTTGAGCCAGCTTTAACAGGTCAAACTTGCCCCCCTTCTGCGGATGCACCAAGCTCACCTTCTTTTGATGCACATGGCTCAACCAGTCTTCAACGACATCGGCATCGTAAATCGGGTATTCGACAATGACTTCATCGGGCAGATCGTCGGCTTCTAAACGCCTGTAATATTGCAATAAAAAGCTATTATAGACCTCTTCCGCCGATTCCCCAAAACTCAAGGGAATCACAAAGGGTTTGGATGCCACGACCTTGCCGTAGCGAATCACCAAAACCTGCATCGACGCTTGAAAGGCATCGCTGGCAAGGGCAATCACATCTTGATGCTTGGTCATATCTTCAGACACAATCACCTGTTTCTGCCCAATGCGTTCGACGGCTTCAAGGCGTTCGAGCAAGGCTTTCGCTCGTTCGTATTGCATGACATCGCTGGCTTTTTGGATTTCTTGCTTGAGCTTGGCTTCTAAGTCGTGGGTTTTACCTTTCAAGACCAGCACCGCTTGATTGACAATATCTTGGTAGTCTTTTGGGGAAACCAGCCCTTGACACGGCCCCGCACAAAGCCCGAGCGTGTGATTCATGCACGGCCGGTCTTTAAACAACGGCGTGGGGCGTTTGCGTAAGGGAAAATGCTTTTGCAACAATTTTAACAAGGCATACAATTCAGATGAATTCGTGTAAGGACCAAAAAAGCGAGTGTTTTTACCCTTGTGATGCGTGGGCTTTTTGGTGGAACGTGCCACAAAAAGACGTGGGTAGTCGTCGTCGCTAATGCCGATCCACGGGAAGCGTTTGTCGTCTTTGAGCAGGATGTTGTACTTGGGTTGGTGCTGTTTGACGAGGCTGTCTTCTAAAATCAGGGCTTCGACTTCGGTATTGGTGACGATGTAATTAAACTGCTTAATCAGCGGAATCATCATTTTGGTTTTGGGGCTATGCCCCCCGTTTTTGTTGAAATAGCTTTTCAAGCGGTTTTTCAGCACCTTGGCTTTACCGATGTACAGCACTTCGCCGTTGGCATCCAGCATGCGATACACCCCCGGTTTTGCGGGGATGCGTTTGAGTTCACTTGTCCAATCAAAGGGGGGAGGCGTCATAGGCTCTTTTTCTGTACATTCATTATATTCGATTGTTACAAATTCAGTGTCACTAGCACCATTGTAACTCGTACAAACGTTTTTGCTTGTAAGTCGTCGAACTTATCGTACGTTTTATATTATTTCAGTGTGAAAAAAGGAACTATTATGTCATTAAATCCAACAAGTTTAGTCAATACACCTGCTACTAGCCCTACGGCTTATGTGCCGTTGAATAGGCAAACCAAACACCGAATTGAAGTCCCTCAAGATCCACAAGAAATTTTAAATTTGGTTAAAGACTTGTATGAGCAAGCGTCTGTTCCCACTTTTGAAGAGAAAGCCAAAGCTCCTTACACAAAAAACGTTGATGCTGACGGGCTAATTTACCTTGAACCGAATTACAATCTAAATGTGGAAGGTGCCAGATATCAAATCACGGACAAGGGCGAAGTTTGTGTCACGCCTAACCCTTATATCGTAGACGGCACTTTAGACATTAAAGAACCTGCCACCGATCCTAAGGTGATTGAAGAAGTTGAACAACTTATCGCCGAAGCCAAGCCTCAAGAAGAAATCCCTAAACTTTCTCTTGAAGTGGGGTATCAAAAAGTTCCAGAAGGTGGGCTTGATCTTGTGAAGAAATACATTGATGGTAGTCATGATCTTTATTCGATTACGGCGGATGGCGCGGTGAGCGTTGCCAAATTCACTGGGAAGAAAGAACAGAATTTTGTTGCAGCACAGCAAATTATTAAACCTGGGGAATTGCCTGTTTTAAAAGACGGTGAAGAGCGACCTGTCGGGCAAGCCTTAAACGAAGCGACGGCGACGGAAGAAACCAAAGCCCCTGCCAATGGTCAAGTTCTCAATTTAGAAGCGTAGTCCTTTAAAATTAGTGATGTATAGAAAAACCCTAACGTTTTGTAACAAAGCGTTAGGGTTTTCTTCATAGGTGCCGATGTTAAACTTAACGCAAGTGACCCCCTTATCGCTTAGCGTGTGTGAAATCTTGGTGCATCGTCACCATTAACCTGTAAGAGAGAAGGAAATACTCCTATGTCACTTTTAAAATTGGTTCAAATCGCAAGCCTTTCGTTACTACTCACTTTAGGCGTGAATGCCAGCAATGCTTTTGCAGAAGAGCATCCTGCTTCACATGGTGGGGTGGAAGCCACCGCTTCTAATGAACATCAAGACAAACATCCTGCTGAACATGGCAACACCCATGGTAGTGAACATGGTGGAGCGAATCACGCTGAACACCCAGATGCTTCAAAAGGCAAGTAAGTTTATTATTCTTAAACACCCTGTTTCTTTCGAGATAGGGTGTTTTGCCTTTTTTGATGTTACTCTATTATAATAGGTAGAGGGTTCAAAGAATTCCATTACTATGAAGATAAAGGATCTAACGATGAAACATGTATCCATTACCCAATTTTCTGCGTTTGCTTTAGCCATTACGCTTGTGACGGCAGGCTTACCTGCCTTTGCCGAAGGCGGAGGAGGGCAGTACCAAGCCCAACGTCAGCAAATGCAACAGCAACGTCAAAGTAATCAAGCCCAATGGCAACAACAACGTGAGTCGAATCAGGCTCAAATGCAACAGCAAAAAGCTCAGTGGGAACAGCAGAAGCAAGCGGGTCAAGCCCAGCGTCAACAAATGCAAGCCCAGCGTGAATCGATGAAGGCTCAAATGGAACAGCAACGTGCGGAACGTCAAGCTCAAATGCAAGCCAAACAACAAGAAAGACAAGCTCAACAAGCCCAGCGTCAGCAAGAAATGCAGGCTCGTCAACAGCAGTTTGAGCAAAGAAGTCAAGAACGTCAAGCGAAAATGAATGAAATGCAAGGGAAACAAGCCCAGCGTCAACAACAGATGCAAGCTCGTCAACAACAGTTCCAACAGCGTCAAACCGCTAGACCTCAATAGTTTAGTCTTTAATTTAAAAACCCCTTCTTCTCGTCTATAGAGAAGGAGGGGTTTTTTATGGCATTTAAGAAAGTTAACATTTTGTAACAGTCTCTAAAGCTTTGATGACAATGTACCGATAGAAATGAGAAGCCCAATCTTAATTTGAATGATGAGCAGTCTTAAAATTCAAAAAAGTTTCCCAAGAGAGACCATAAGGAATCGATATCATGAAAGCACTTTTTTCAAAACAAGCTTTGACATTTGTCCTCGCCATGAGCTTTAGTTTGGTCGGACTGAATGCTGTTCATGCGGTTATTGTACAAAGTCAAAATGGTAATGTGGCTGATGAACAAGCCATTGCCGCTGAAATGGCACGTTTAGACAAACTTGCTGCGGAAAAAGCCGCTGCTGATGCTAAAGCAGCTGCTGATGCTAAAGCCGCTGCTGATGCTAAAGCTGTTGCTGATGCTAAAGCCGCTGCCGATGCCAAGGCGGCTGCCGATGCCAAAGCCATGTCAGATACCGCGGCTGCAGATGCCAATGCGGCTGCCGAGGCCTAAGCGGCTGCCGATGCCAAGGCTACGGATGCTGATGCACGACAAGCCGACAGTG
>JBKDRU010000034.1:0-2752 GCA_046341215.1 Vampirovibrionales bacterium
GACGAGGTGGGGTTTCAGGGGGGATTTTCAAGGGGGGACGAAGGGGAGGAGAAACGCAATACGTCCTCCCCCGTCCCCCCTTGAACCGCCTTTAGAGGTGTTGGAGACCTTTGGCGGAGCAAAGGTCTCTGACGACGACCAGCTATAAAAGGAACAAGAGTCCGCTATACTATTTTGGAGGTAACCCCACATGAATACTAATGAAGACAACTCCATTATCGACTTTGATGCCACCCCTGAACAACAGGCGTGGGTCTTGAACCGCACACTGGGTTCAGAAATTAGAACGTGGCGAGAATGCGAAGCGTGGAGCCTTGAACAAGCCGCACAAAAACTAGGCATTAGTCGACAAGCCTTGCATCAATACGAAACAGGCAAAAAACTGCCGAGCGTAGAACAAACCATACGGCTTGCGGAAGGCTTAGGAGCGGTGCCTGAAATGTGGTTGGTATATCGCATTGAAACCGAATTAAAAGCAGTAGGCTATGCAGTAGATAGTTTCAAGATTCATAAAGCCAGTTAAATATACTGTTTGCTAGATGAAACAGGCTATTAAGTACGAGGGATAATCACATCAAAGCGTGTGCCGACGTTCACGCTACTATGCACATCAATTCGCCCCCGATGCTTTTCCACAATGCGGAAGCACAACGCCAGCCCCAAGCCCGTTCCCACCCCACGACTCTTGGTCGTAAAGCCGGGATCAAACAACTTGCTGAGGTTTTCTTCAAGAATGCCCTTGCCGTTGTCCACCACAGAAACTTGCAAGCAATCGCCTAAGGCTACATCTTCCACCACCTGTGTTTCAATCCGTAAAATGGGATTGTCTCGCCCTTCAAGGGCATGCGTGGCATTCACCATCAGGTTCATAAACACTTGGTTCAACAAGCCAGGGAAGCACTTCAAAAAGGCATTTTCACGATCGTAAGCTCGTTCAATGATGAGGTGATCCTGCAAGGAATGCTTCATCAGCAGCAAAGTGCTTTCCAGCCCTTCGTGGATGTCCACCGTTTTGAGTTCGCTTTCATCCAAGCGGGCAAAATTGCGGAGGTTCACCACCGTGTCTTTAATGCGTTCGCCTGCCAAACGGTTCAAACTTAAAATATCGCTCGCCATTTTCAGATACTTGGCTTCTGGCAAGGTTTCCGTATTGAACTTATCTAAAACCTTTTCCATGGTCTGCGTATTCGCCATAATCGTGCCTAAAGGCGTATTCACTTCGTGAGCAATCCCCGCGACAAATTGACCCAACATCGCCATTTTTTCAGATTGTACGAGGTGCATCTGCGTTTGTTGCAATTCATCAAGCGTGTGAGTGAGGGCATCTTTTTGGGCGTTGATTTTACTAAACAATTGAGCTTGCGTCATCGCCAAACCGAGTTGCTCGCTTAAGGCGGACAGCATCTCCTTGTCTTCCGTCAACCAAACTCGTACCTTGTTACACTGATGCAAGCTAATCGAACCGACCCATTCCTTATTCGTGACAATCGGCACAACCGCCAAGGACTGCAACTGATTTTCATCATAAAAGGCTTTGCTTGCCATCCAGCCTTCGTGGAAGGGTTTGCCGTCTTGAAAGAAGAAAAAGGGCTTGAGTTGATTGTGCAAGACCTCTTCAGGGATGGTTTGGCGGGTTAAGACCTGCCATTCAAACCCATAAGGATGCGTGTAATGTGGATTAGCCCGATACGCTCCTGTCCCTGTTAAGGTATAGACATAGGGTGTGCTTTCAGGAATCTTGGTTTGAGACGCATCCAGTGCTTGATTGAGGGGGATCGGTTCATTAAAGGCGTGAATGGTGCATCGGCTGACGCCCAAGACTTGCCCCACTTCATTGGCGGCAGTTTTCAAAATCTGCGTTAACTCTAAGCTTTGACGAATCTTCACACTCAAGTGATTCATCAAAAATTGACGACCCATTAAAATTTGCATATCGCTGTACAAACGGGCTTGTTCAAGGGCAAGTGCCAGCAAAGGCAAGCCCACTTCAAGCAAGGCTTGCTCTTCAGGGGTGAAGGCTTCAAAGCGTTCTTGGCGGTTCATCACCAAAATGCCCACAGGCTGACGTTTGGTGAACACAGGGTAGACTAAAGCGTGGCATCGATAGTTGGGCAGCAAGACGCTTGCTGGATTGTCTTCAGGTTTGAGGAAAAACGGGGTGTTGCGGTAGCTCAACAAGGGTTCAAGCAGGGGGTCGGTGCCTGTGTAGCGATGATGCTCGCTTTGCGTGTCCGCAAAGCCGTCGCTGTCGATGTGAATGACTCTGCCGATGCCTTGCAAGTTCGGGGCGAGAATGGCGAGCGTTAAACCGTCAAACTGAAAGAAGTCTCGTAAGACTAAGCCAATGGCATCGAAGATGTCGTCTTGCAAGACGCTGGTATTCACGGCAAGGCTCAAGCGTTGCAATAACGCCAAATTGCGAGTCGTTTCCGTTTCAGAACTAGTGAGAGGCGATAAGTCTGACATAACCACTTTCTACAAGATTAGAGATAATCCTTTCTATTATGGGTGAAATACTTATTTTTATCAAGGGCTCTACTGCATTAAGACGGCTGCTGAAGAGGATAGCACGATTTCAAGTGGTGATGCTTAAAATCGTTGCGCAAGCAGACGTCCAAGCACTAAATCCGAGCGGGTGAGCGAACTGCGAATCCCCGAGCGATTTTGCGGACGTCGTGCAAGGGAATGATGCGAGGAGGTGGGTCAAAAGGGGGAGGATTTTCAAGGAGGGGGAAATGAGGGAGGAGAAACG
>JBKDRU010000035.1:0-7925 GCA_046341215.1 Vampirovibrionales bacterium
CAAGCACTAAATCCGAGCGGGTGAGCGAACTGCGAATCCCCGAGCGATTTTGCGGACGTCGTGCAAGGGAATGATGCGAGGAGGTGGGTCAAAAGGGGGAGGATTTTCAAGGAGGGGGAAATGAGGGAGGAGAAACGCAATGCGTCCTTCCTTCCCCCTCCTTGAACCGCCTTTGGGGGTTTGGGGAGTCTTTGGCGGCACAAAGACCCCCAAGCACCAGCTATAAACGGAGCTAACAAACCCCAAAAAACAGGTTGTTTTGAAATGCCACTTCTTAAATAGAAAACACTATAAGTTTTCCCATTTTTGGATGTTTGCACTATACTAAAAAGGTCGTTAAAATCTAAAGGAACATCTATGCACGCTAGTCCAACACCCCCTATACGCTTGGCTGTTGTGGGTGCAGGCTATTGGGGCAAAAACCTCATTCGCAACTTTGACGCCCTTGGGCATCTGCATACCATTTGTGATGCCCGTCCTGATGCACTGGCTCACTTCCAAGCCGAATACCCCCATATTACAGGTGAACTGTCCTTTGATGCCGTGCTGGCTAACCCTGACATTGATGCCGTCGTTCTCGCGACGCCGTCTTTAACGCACTACCCTTTAGGCAAGCAAGTCCTTGAAGCAGGTAAGCATCTGTATGTCGAAAAACCCCTCGCTACCACGCTTGCGGATGCTCAAGACTTGGTGCAAGTGGCACAAGCCCATCAAAAAACGCTGATGGTCGGGCATTTGCTCATGTATCACCCTGCGATTAACCGAGTCAAACAAGTCATCGATTCAGGCGTTTTAGGTGATTTACGCTACATTCAAAGCGATCGCTTAAACTACAATCACGGACGCAACGACCGCAACGTTTTTTGGGATTTAGCCCCGCATGATCTTTCCGTATTGATCTACTTAATGAACGGTGAAGTGCCACACGTTAAAGCGGTCACCGCTCAAAACACCTCAGCGGTCGATGATAAAATCGATCTCGTTCAAGCGTCTTTTCAATTTAAAAATGGGGTGATGGCTCATTTACAAACCAGTTGGATGTACCCGAAAAAGCAAGTGCAATTGCTGGTGGTGGGAACGAAAGCCTCTTTAATTTTGGATGACACCCTGCCTTTAGCGAATCGCTTGGTGCAAGTGCATTTCGATGAAGCAGGGCATCGGCATGAGCAGGTGGTGGACTACTTGCCTTTAGAGCCGTTGCGTTTGGAATGTCAACATTTTGTCAATGCACTTTTAGGCGGTTGGCAACCGCAATCAGATGACCAGAATGGTTTGGCGGTGGTGGAAGTCTTAGAGAACGTCCAACAACTTTTATAGTCTTTTTCAGATGAAAGGTGTGATGTTTAACTCGTTGCACCAGCAGGCGTCCAAGCACTAAATCCGAGCGGGTGAGCGCACTGCGAATCCCCGAGCGATTTTGCGGACGTCGTGCAAAGGAATGATGCGACGAGGTGGGTCAAAAGGGGGTGGATTTTTAAGGAGGGGGAAATGAGGGAGGAGAAACGCAATGCGTCCTTCCTTCCCCCTCCTTAAACCGCCTTTAGAGGTATGAGTAATCACCCCATTTATAGACCAACTAACATACAGACCGCCATTATGGCGGTTTGGCGGAGCAAAGGTCTCTGATGACGACCAGCTGAAAACGAAGCTAGACATCCAAAAAATAGGTAATTTAAACGAAAAAGACTTACTTCTTAGCCATTTCACGCAAGAAGTTGCGTAAGCCGTCTTCAACCACACCCACCTGCTTTTCAACACTTTCCACGGTGGCATTCACGTTGCGGACTTGCCCCATAAAGTGATCCGTGTTTTTGTGGATGTTGTTCATATTTTGGCTAATATCTTTCAAGGTTGCCGTTTGCTCTTCCACTGAAGCCGCTATGCTACCTGATGCCATAAAGACCTCTCCTAACATATCTGAAACCGCTTCAATGCTCGTTTTACCTTGGCTGGCTTCGTCTTGCACAGAACGAATTTGCTTAACGATTTCATCGGTGGCTTGGGCCGTTTGATTAGCCAGTTCTTTAACTTGAGTCGCTACCACCGTGAAGCTTTTGCCCGCTTCCCCAGCATTAGCGGCTTCAATGGTGGCATTTAACGCCAGCAAATTGGTACGTTCCATAATGGCTCTAATTAAACTGACCACCTTTTCAATGGTGTGGGTAGTTTCGTTAAGGTGAGCAATTTCAGCACTTGAGCTTTTGGTACGTTCCGCCGCGGTGGATGTGATGCTATAAGACTGACTAATTTGTACATTGATTTCATTCGCCGCTTCCGTCATTTGACTGGTCGCATAGCTCATGTCTTTAATGTTGTCAGACGTTTCCTTAGCCTCTTGTTCCATGGCCGACATCGTTTGCGTCAAATGTTTGATTTCTCCTTTAATGCCACCCATACGGTGGTTAATTTCATCCTCAAGACGCTTTGCCATTTCCACAAGGTGCCTGTCAAGCTTATTTTTTTCAATCAAGTTTTGCTTGAATATTTCAACGGTTTGAGCCATTTCACCCAATTCATCCAAACGCTCTTTAAACGGCACGTCTGTTTTTTCGTCACCTTCGGCTAAGTCTTTCATGGTTTTTGTTAAGCCTGTAATGGGTTTAGAAACACTTAAACCAATGGCAATTCCTAAGGCGCCTAATAGGCCTGAAAGTAAAATACTCACGATGATAGCCGTTATATTAAGGGTATTAATGTCTTCATTGATTTCATTCGTGCTTTTTTCAGAAATAAACGTCCAGTTCACACCCTTAAAACTAAAAGGCTTACTGAATGCTTGGGTGCCATAGCCATGATTCTTTCCTTCAAAGGATGTTTCACTTTTAATCCCTTGTTGATAAATGGCAGGCAAGGTGGTTTTTAAAATATCGGTGTCGCCTTTTTTGGTGAAGCGTGAATCACTACGATACTTTAAATCCTGCCCAATCAAGAAACTTTCGCCTGTTTTGCCCATGCCTGCTTTGCTTTGCATGATTGTGTTTATGCGACCAATCGGCATTTGGAAGATGAGAACGCCTTCGACCTTGCCACTCGCATTGCGAATGACTCGAGACATGAAGCTTGCGGGTACCCCGAAAGAAGGGGCGTAGGCTTGAAAATCGCTGAAGGAAACGTCGGCGTCTTTGGCTTGGCTTGTGGCTTTTTTTAGGACGTCCTTGTAAACAAAGGCAAGGTCGGTGTCTTTCCACTTGCCGTGCTTGAGGTTAGACGCATAATCCAATTCTTTAAATACGGTGTAAACGACATCTCCTGACATGTTTACGAGAAAAACGTCGTAATAGCCACGCTCATCCACCAAGGCTTTAAACCAAGGGTGGTATTTGGCATGAATGTTGGAATACGCAGAACCGTCTTTCGCCTTCACCAACAAATGCTTGGACCCTGTTGGGTTTGGGTTGTTCTGAATATAGGTGTTTTGCAAGTAAGTGACGGGATTTTTACCCTGTTGAGCAATGCCTTTATAAGCGGTATTGAGATCTCGTAACGCGTTTAGTAGGGAACTGTCCTTCGTCATAACCTTCATGTCATTGACGATACTGTTAAGGTATTCATAAAGACTTGCACTTTGCTGTTCAAGCAAGGCTTCTTGTTTTAGGCGGTTTTCTTCTTTTAACACGCCAGACGCTTGAAACATCGTAATGGAAGAAGAAATCATGCAGGTACTTAGAACCGTCAAAACGAATAAGGACGGTATTTTTTTAGAAAGGGGCAAGGCATTAAATCGGGTAAGTAAGTTGGTTAGGATGTTCATATAAAGACCTTATATTTCTATCATTCAATCAAAAACGCTACGATACCTTTATTCTGCCATAGGGGGCGGTCTTTTTACCGCTGGGGCGTTTAAAAATACAACAGGTTAATGAATCCGTGTTTCTCTAGCTAAGCCCCTTATTTATGAAGATGTTCGTTTTTTGGATTTCTAGCTTCGTTTAAAGCTGGTCGTCATCAGAGACCTTTGCTCCGCCAAAGGTCTCCGATACCTCTAAAGGCGGTTCAAGGAGGGGGAAGGAAGGACGCATTGCGTTTCTCCTCCCTCATTTCCCCCTCCTTGAAAATCCTCCCTCATTTCCCCCTCCTTGAAAATCCTCCCCCTTTTGACCCACCTCCTCGCATCATTCCTTTGAACGACGTCCGCAAAATCGCTCGGGGATTCGCAGTTCGCTCACCCGCTCGGATTTAGTGCTTGGACGTCTGTTTGTGCAACGATTTGAGCATCCCTACTTTTTAATTTATAAAGCCCAAAAAGGGCGTGATTTCTCACGCCCCTTAAAAAATTAGATCTTTCGAAAACTAGGCGTTTTCTAAAGCTTCCTGTTCGCTACCGAACACACGAACCGCTTTGTTCACACCTGTTAAGTTGAACAACTTGTTCACATAACCTTGTGCTTGGCAAACCGCAAATTTACCGCCAGCTTCAGCTAAGGCACGTTGACCGTAAAGAATAACGCCTAAACCAGCGGAATCCATAAAGTTAACGGTTTCAAGGTTCAACAACACTTCGTTGTTGCCGTTGATGCTGCTGTTAATGGCTTGTTTGAAGTCGTCGATGAAGCGGTGGTCAAAGCTTTCGATGTTTACATCAATCACATTGACGTTTTTTTCTTGGCGTGTGTTGTAAAGCTCGTTTTGAGTACTCATCATGATTGGGGCATCTCCTCAGTGGGTAAGGTAGTCTAATTAAAATGTAAAAGACGTAGGGATACGTACTTATGACATCACTATAAAGGATGAGGCTCTTCTAATGTAAGGGATTTGTTTTAGAAATACATCGACTAGTGGGGGTAATGATCAAAATAGACTGAAAAAAGGGGATGCTTATGAAGGCATCCCCTTTGGTTTGAAAATCAGAATTAAGGTTTGAATTACTTAGCAGTGACTAAGAATTCAACGTTTAAGATTTCTCTTGAAACGGCGTGAATCTGAATTTGATGAGCTTTAGCGGTTACGCCAACACCATTTAATTCAAAAACTTCATTGCCTTTTAAATACGCTTGACGAAACGCATGGGCAGGCAACTGAATCGATTTAGGTTCAATGTTATTCCCGTAAATCGTTGCTGGAGTTAAGCCGGCCGCACGCAATTGGCGTGGGTTACGGCTCGTATCCCGCTCTTGGGCTTCAATGGTAAATGCCGTCATGGGGTCATTTCCTTTCTTTTTTTCCGCAAGGGTGTAGAGCCTAATACTGTAGATTTTCATCTACTTGTTCATTATGATTCAAACAGTTTATTTTTCAAGCGTAACAAAATGTAAATAATTGAATATATTAAACAATTCTTAAGAAGAGTAGGCGTTTATTGTTTTAGCGAAAATTTAATACATGAACTATGTGGCTTGGCATTTTTAGACCACAGTATTTTTCGCACGACATAATCAACGACTTTTAAGCGCCTATCATTAAGATTTTATCCACTTTAACACATTGAGAGAAACGAGAGACAAAACATCATGGTATTTAACTTCCTTTCATCTGCATCCATAACTGCGAAAACGCAAACCAAAAGCCTCACAGCAGGCAACTTCAACTTTATTTCTACTTCGACTGAAGCCCCTGCTGACCTAAGCAATGCAATCAGTAGATTAGACAATCTTATCGCCATTAATACGGAAAAATTAAACACGCTTTCCCCAGGTTCTGTGGATTATAAAATCGCTGAGCGTCGTTTGGCGTCTTTGATTAAGAGCAGACAAGCCATCCCCACGTCTGTGGCTAAAACCTCAACAGTAATAAACACCCCCAGTACCGTAAAAATGGATGCTGCCACCATGGCCACAGCTTTAAAAGCAGCCAATTTGCCGGCCTATATTTTAGATCAAGCCCTCGCAAAGTTAGGATTCCCTACTACCAGTAGCATTTCAATACCTTCTTACACCACCGCTTCAACGGTTTCCCCTACCCCTACTAGTGTTAACAGTTCTTCAAGTTCATCATCGACCGCAACGTTAGTGGCTGCTTTATTAGCGGCAACAACAGGTACCACAACGACAACGGGAACTTCTAATTCTTCAGGGCTTACAGTTATTACTGAAGATCCCGCTGTGACTGCTGCTAAAGCGGCTCAAATTGCGGCTGAAAAAGAAGCGGCTGAAAAAGCAGCTAAAGCAGCGGCCGAAAAAGCGGCAGCTGAAAAAGCGGCAGCTGAAAAGGCAGCGGCTGAAAAAGCAGCAGCCGAAAAAGCAGCGGCCGAAAAAGCAGCGGCTGAAAAAGCAGCGGCTGAAAAAGCAGCTAAAGATAAACTTATTGCGGACAATGCCGCACTGACTAAGCAAATCGCAGAAGCGAATAAAAAATTAGAAGATGCTAATAAAGCGATTGATGCAGCTAAAGCAGAAACGGCTAAAGCTAAAGCTGATGCTCAAGTTGCTGCGGACCAAGCAACGGCAGATGCCAAAGCATTGGCTGAAAAAACCGCCGCTGAAAAAGCCACTTTACAAAAAGCGATCACAGATGCTCAAGCGGCAACGACTAAAGCCCTTAATGATGCCAAAGATGCCGCAGCTAAAGCAGATGCTGAAAAAGCGGCTTTAACTAAATCTGTAACGGATGCTCAGGCAACCACTCAAAAAGCCCTTGACTTACAAGCATCGACCGTTGCCAAAACGGATGCTGAAAAAGCAGCCCTTCAAAAAGCCGTCGATGACGCTAAAGCGGCTCAAGCTAAAGTCGAAGCTGACAAAAAAGCAGCAGAAGCCAAGGCAGCGGCTGAAAAAGTGACCTTACAAAAAGCGATTGATGATGCGAAAGCCGCTGAAACTAAAGCCAATACGGATGCGAAAACCGCTGCGGACAAAGCCGCCGCTGAAAAAGCGGATCTTGAAAAGAAATTGGCTACAAAAACAGCTGAACTTACGCAAGCCATTACCGATGCTAAAGCGAATGAAGCAAAGCTAATTAAAGAAAAAGATGACGCCATTGCTAAAGCCAATGCTGAAAAAGCAGTCTTAACAAAAGCAGTCGACGATGCCAAAACCGCTCAAACCAAGCTAAGTGCTGAAAAAGCCGATGCTGATAAAAAAGCGGCTGAAACGAAAGTCGCCCTTGAAAAAGCCGTTGCCGATGCTAAAGCTGCTACAGATAAAGCCATTGCGGATGCGAAAATTGCGGCGGACAAAGCGGCGGCAGATGCTAAAGCGGCGGCGGATAAAGCGGCGGCGGATGCTAAAGCAGCGGCGGATAAAGCCACTGCTGAAAAAGCTGATCTTCAAGCCAAGGCAGATGCTGAAAAAGCAACGTTACAAAAAGCGGTCACCGATGCTCAAGCAGCGACAACGAAAGCACTCGCTGATGCGAAAGTCGCTTCGGACAAAGCGGATAGCGACAAAGTGGCCTTAACCAAATCTTTAACGGATGCTCAAGCGGCCACGCAAAAAGCCCTTGACGCACAAGCTTCAACGGTTACGAAGACGGATGCTGAAAAAGCAGCCCTTCAAAAAGCCGTCGACGATGCCAAAGCTGCTCAAGCTAAAGTCGAAGCCGAGAAAAAAGCGGCTGAAGACAAAGCCACCCTTGACAAAGCCAACTTGCAAAAAGCGATTGATGACGCCAAAGCTGCTGAGCTTAAGGCAAAAGCCGACGCCCAAATCGCTGCGGATAAAGCCACTGCGGATGCCAAAGTGGCTGCCGAAAAAGCCGCCGCTGAAAAAGCTGCCCTTGAAAGTGCCGCCGCTAAAGAACGCGCTGTTCTTCAACAAGCCTTAGCGGATGCTCAAACTAAAACGACACAAGTCTTGGCGGATGCGAAAGCCGCTGCCGAAAAAGCTGATGCAGACAAGGTTGCCTTAACTAAGTCTTTAACAGATGCTCAAGCCGCCACGCAAAAAGCATTGGATGCTCAAGCTTCAACGGTTACCAAAACCGATGCTGAAAAAGCGGCTCTTAAAAAAGCGGTTGATGACGCCAAAGCCGCTCAAGCTAAAGTCGAAGCT
>JBKDRU010000036.1:0-20283 GCA_046341215.1 Vampirovibrionales bacterium
GAGGGAGGGGGGGATGGGGGATTCTTAAGGGGGGCATACTGGGGGGAGGGAGGACGTAACACGTCCCTCCCCCCGCCGCCCCTTAAGCCGCTTTGGGGGTTTGGGGAGTCTTTGGCGGGACAAAGACCCCCAAGCACCAGCGTTAAAAGGAAACGAAAATCAAAGCACCATAGTCTTTCTATAGCGTCTTTTTTGTGCTTTACTAATAGCATCAATCCCAACAAAAAAGTGATGCCCCATGCCTAAGCAGTTTATCCCCTATGCTCACAATGACTTGAACTGGTTGCCTGAAAAGCCCAGTCGCATTGCGGTGGGCATGTCAGGCGGTGTCGATTCTTCCGCCATTGCCTACATGCTCAAAGAAATGGGGCATGACGTCGTGGGACTCACCGCTTGGACGCTGAACGGACCAGGGACTTGCTGTAATGATGCCCTCGTGAATGCGGGCAGGGTCTGCGAAGAACTCGGATGCGACTTCGACACCGTCGACCTGCGAGCCGAATTTCATCACTATGTGATGGACTATTACGAAAAAAGCTATCAAGCCGGCATCACGCCGAATCCGTGCGTGGAATGCAACCGCTATGTCAAGTGGGAACGGCTCGTGGATTATGCGCGTGAAGCTTTAGATTGCGAATATGTCGCCACAGGGCATTATTTAAGCCTGATCCGCCCTCAAGGAGCCGACGGCGATTTCCACATCCACCGAGCCGTTGATGAGCGTAAGGATCAAACCTACATGCTCGCTCGTGTCTTTCCCAAAGACTTACAACACGCCCTATTTCCCTTGGGTTTGTGGCAAAAAGAAGACGTGCTGGCATACGCTCGTGAACGAGGCATTATTCAGCAGAGTTATAAAGAAAGCGTCGATGTGTGCTTTGTATTAGACGGTCAAGCGAATTACCTCAAGGGCGTTTTGGGCATCAAAAAAGGTGAGATTGTCGAGATGGAGTCAGGCAAAGTCGTCGGCGAACATGACGGACATTGGCTTTACACCCGAGGGCAACGCAAGGGCTTGGGCGTGGCGTACGAGCATCCCCTTTACGTCATTAAAACGGATGCCAAGAGCAACACCGTTTTTGTGGGAGCCAAAAACCTGTTGGAAACGCTATATTTTAAGGTCAAACGCATGAATTGGTTGCATCAACCCTCTGAGTCAGCGATGCAGGAACTCAAAATCAAGGTGCGTTACGCAGGGGAACCCACGCTTGGGCGTTTGGTGCAGGACCCCACAGGGACGCAGGGTGAAGATTATGTGGTGGAGTTGGCAAAGCCCCAGCAGGCGGTGACGCCAGGTCAAATTGCCGCCATTTATGACGCGGATTTTCGAGAATTGCTCGGCGGAGGCTACATTGACACGATGTTGGATCAAGCCCCCTTTGATGCGTCGCTGGCTAAGCCCTTACCAGATTTAAACGCCAACTGCTTGATATAAACGATTAAACAGTATCCAAACCAATATCAATAGGAGGAGCCGCTAGCGTGATTTGACTGGTGGAAATCACATCCACCCCCGTTTGAGCATAGGCTTTCACGTTAGCCAGTGTAATGCCTCCAGATACTTCCACCACCGCTTGCCCTGCAATCAAGTTCACCGCCGCTTGGACGTCGTCCAAGGTCATATTGTCCAGCAAAATCACTTGAGCCTGCGCCTTTAACGCAAGGGGGATTTGATCAAGGTGATCGCATTCGATTTCAAGTTTCGCCGTATGAGCCAAACGTTGACGCACCAAGTCGGTGACGGCTTCCAGTGGCATTTCCAAAGATTGAATGAGGTTGTCTTTCAGCATCGCGGTATGGCTCAAGTTATAACGATGCGGAAAGCCCCCTCCATGCAAGACGGCTTGCTGTTGCAAGAAACGCCAACCCGCCAGCGTTTTTCGGGTATGTGTAATCTTCGTCGGTGTTCCCTTCACCGCTTGAACAAAGGCGTGCGTCAACGTCGCTACACCACTAAGGTGTTGTAAAACGTTTAAGGCACTGCGTTCTAGAGCAAGGACATCCAAAAGCTTGCCTTCTAATTCTGCTATCGGAATAAAGGCAGAAAGGACGGAGCCGTCTGTAAAAAAGGGGGTCAATTGCACATCGAAATCGCCTAGACGAATGAGGGCTTCAACCGCTTTTAAACCACTGACCACGCACGCTTGACGAGGCACAATTTGAAACCGCCTATTAACGTCCCCCAAGCTGTCTTGAAGCGATTCACCCAAAACATCGCCCTGCCCCAAGTCTTCTTCTAGGGCAAGCTTCAAGAGTAATTCTACATTCGGCGGAAAAAATGCCATAATACTAGTCCCTAAAAGATTCTATAGCCCTAAAATGGTGCCTATAAGACACCCGGTACGATCCACTTGTCAATATCACGAGACCAACCGCTTAAAATCTCTTCAGGTTTGAAGTACAGGGCAATTTCACGCAAGGCACTTTCAGGCGAATCGCATCCGTGAATGATGTTACGCTGAGGCGCCTGCCCAAAATCAAAGCGAATGGTACCAGGTTCCGCTTTTTCGGGATCCGTATTACCAATGACACGGCGACAAACGGCAATGGCATCTCGCCCTTCCCACACCATGGCAATGACAGGCCCACTGGTAATGAAATTGACTAAGCTGGGGTAAAAATCTTTGCCGATGTGTTCGGCGTAATGTTTAGCCGCTAAGGCTTCGTCCACCTTCACCATTTTAAGAGCCACCAGCTTCAAGCCTTTTTGTTCAAAGCGATGAATAATATCGGATGTTAGCCCTCGTTGAACAGCATCAGGCTTAAGTGCGACGAAACTTTGTTGCAGGGTCATAGAAAATTACCTCATACCAATTAAATGATAGCTCTAGTTTAACACGATTCCCTTTTTATGACACTTAGTTGATAATTACCACAGGATTTTCTTTGTGAGGCTTTTCATCTACTCCTATTTTCATCTTGAACAGGTTTTTCAATGTCTCATATTTACGCACCGTATGATTGAGACAAGACACCAACAGCGTCTTTAAGGAAGAAGGTTCTTCACTACGCACTAAATCCAAGCGATTGTTGGCGGGTTCATTCTTTTTGCCTGTATGCCCATAAATACGGTGAGGCGTTTTGTAGTTGCCGGATTCGTCCTTGCATAAGTCGGCAGGGGGTACAAAGCCTGCTTCTTCAAGACTTCTAAAGCCTCCGTGAATCATCGGTGGGTGAAACGGCTTTTCTCGTTCATCAGCCGTGTGGAATATCAAATCACCTAATTCGTTCAGCTTTTCATTCGGTAAATTGCTTAAAGTGCCTGTTTTCTCATTCCCCATTTGATAGACTAAATAATCATGCGTTAGGTCGTTTATTCTGGCGATCGTTTTTTGGTACGCTTCACCTGATTGCAGATGCAAAGGCGTGTCTTTATCCGTAAAGGCTTGAGCATCCAGGCTGTGTAGGAAGTCTCGCCATGCCTTTTCCGTCGCTTGCGAAACAAAGGCGTGCGTGATAACCACATGACCTTCTTGGTGAATAAGCGTGTGGGATGCGTACTGCTTCCTGAGTAAATCTTGATATTCCTCAAACAGTTTTGTTTTTACGTCACCGTCAGGCAAAGCGTTAATCCAGCAGTAGGTATCCCCCATGGAACGGGTGGTATAAAGACTTTTGATTCCATTTTTTGTACGAATAGGATCATTTAAAATTTCTTTTCGTTCCCTAGCTAAAGTTACCAAATCTTTAGCCACACTTTTAGGTCCTAAATAAAAATATCCTGTGGCATGATTACTTAGATTGAAGACCAATGCATTCGGATTCTCTGCACGGATCATCTTAATGGCAACTAGTAAGAGCAAGTCGCTGAGACCTCGATCTTTTAGATCATCACCCACGCAAATCGCTTTTTTCTTTTTGACTGCTATTGTATCGACTTCGATGGCGTCTTTTAAATGGCCTATCGCTTTAATCAAGCCTTTGGCTTGGTCGAGCTCTCCTTCTGCGTCTAGCCACTCTTGATCGAGCCGTTTCATTTCTTCGGTATAGGTATAATCTTTTTTATTCCTCGTTTTAATAAACATTTGATACGAAGGACGGTTATGTTTTTCTAAGTCTTTATAAGCCTTTAAAAAGGCTTCATAGGCTTCTTTATTTTTGACTTTAAGCATGCCGAACATCAGCATATTTTCAATAAACATCAGCCCATTGCCGTGACTATCTCCAAAAACGACGGTTTCCGCATTCTGCAAGTGTTCTAAAGCCTTTTGAGGATGCAAATGCTCAAGCAAAGACGCTTCTTGATCGGGACGAATCAAGGTAAAGCCGTAATTCATCTTTTTCATTGCAAATTGTAGTGCTTCTGAAATGGGCATTTCCCCCTGCCGTTGCTGGCGGAAGCTGTCCAAATGCAGCAGATTTTTACGAGGGCAAGGTGCCTGAAGACGATTCTTTTCTTCTAAGTGTTTTGAAGCATAAGGTGTGGGATTGAAAGAAAAGGCAGTTGAGTTAAGCCACATGGGCGGATTTCTCCACGATTTACATTGATACCAAAAAGAACAGAGAAGAAAATAAGTAGAAACGGCAAACTAAAGTGTTTAACAGATTCAACTATAAACGAAAGGTATCGGCAATACAAGCCTTAAAAATCTATTTTTCGACTATGTAAAGTCGCACAGATTTTTGGCGCCTTAGCAACCGTCAAATCGTCAGGGAATTGCACCTTGCACAACAGTGGCGAATCGAGCAAACGCAAGCACAGCTCACTCAATAAATCCACAAAAATCGGATGCTCATTCAAACTTTCCGCCCGATGCCAATGAGCTAAGCCGTATTTTTCCCCCACAGGCACATATAGCATATCCATTTCAAAAAGCGTTTCAATGTGATCGCTCACAAAGCTAATCGGCACCATCAGCACATTGTCTCGCCCTGCTTGAGCCAAGTCTTCGGCCAAATCTTCCGTATAAGGCTTCAACCATTCTAGGGGGCCCACTCGACTTTGCCAGCAGATTTCCCACGAATTATGGGGGAAATACTGTTGCATCAAAAGCTCGCACGATTCACGGATCTGCGTCGGGTAAGGATCCTTATTCTGTTGGGCGTAGTCTTTGGGAATGCCGTGAGCGGAAAACACCACGTGACGGGCTTCTAAGGGAGCATTCCAGCTTTTTTCGTCAAAGGCTTTTTGAATGGTGGATGCCACCGCTTCTAAAAAACGAGGTTCTTTATAATAGCTACAGACTGTAGCGATATTGAGCGAATTTGCTAAAGAATGCCACTTGGGTTGACTCAATAATTGTGAAAACTCACGTAAGCTAGAACCTGTCGTCGCCAAGCAATAATGGGGATATAAAGGCATCAACATCAAGTGCGTAATGCCGTCTGCTTGGATTTGGGCGAGGGCTTCTTCCAAAAACGGATGCCAATACCGCATCGCCAAATACGTTTTAGGAGCCGTAAAGCCTTTGGCTTGAAAGGCAGGCGTTAGCTGTTCCTGCACCAAGTGCATTTGTTCTTTCGTCAGCCTTAAAATAGGGGAGCCTCCCCCGATTTTGGCGTAATTTTCTTGCGCTTCTTTCTTGCGTTTACGAGACACTCGCCACGCAAAGAGATTTTGCACCCATTGTGGTACGGGCAGTTGAATAATGTCGTTGTCTTTAAAGAGGTTTTGCAAGAAGGGCTGGACGCTGGCTTGATCGTCAGGCCCACCGAGGTTGAAGAAGAGTATGCCGATTTTAGCGTCAGGGGTGGGAAGGGCGTAGGATTGAAAGGGTTTGACGAGGGGAATGGTTTTGAGTGTTTTAGGCATTAGGGTGGGGCGTCCTTTTCAAATGATACGATTTAAACGATTAAATGTCGTGTTGCCTCTTCGTTGTCGCTACGATTTTTTTGTTTGGTTATGTAGGTCTCACTACACGCCCGCACAAAAAAATCTAGGCTCTTAGAATAGCCTAACACGCTATTCACTCGTTTAAATGGTATGAGCTGATCTTATTATAGAACAAGCATTTCAAAAAAAGACGTTTAAACCTTCTTTATATCTTATAAAAGATGCTAGGCATCCAACAACCGCAACGCCGCTTGATTGCTCATATTGGCCTGCTGTAAAATGCTCACCGCTGCATTCTGCAACACCTGTGCCTGCGTATATTCCGCCGAAGCCTTAGCAATATCCGTGTCCACAATACGACTACGAGAGGCTTGAATGTTCAAGGTACTCAAACCAGAAAAGTTCCCCGCACGCTCTAACTGATTGCTCAACGCACCAATGGTGGAACGTTGTCCATTTAAAAACTGTAAAGCGTTGTCAATATCGCCTAAATAAGAAAGCACACGATCTGAACTATTCAACTGAGTGGTCGTGCCATCGAAAATGTCGTTTAAGGTCGCAGGCGTCCAACGGGGGGGAGCCACCACGCCTTCAAGCCCCATGGTTGTGGTGTCTAACTGGGCAAACGCCCCTAAAATATCAATCGTATTGGTGGAAAGGTTGGAACCGCCAGCGATCTGCACTTTGGCATCCGTCAAGGAACCGTCTAGCACATTCATGCCGTTGAATTGAGAAGCGATACTCAAGCGATTGGTATCGTCCAATAAGGCACGCATTTCTTTCGCTAAGCTGTTACGCTGATCCGTCCCATTTACATCGTTGGCCATTTGAACCGCAAGTTCACGAACACGTTGTAAATTATCACTCATGACGCTAATACTGCCTTCGGTAACTTGCAACATGGAAAGCCCGTCTTGGATGTTTTGATCCGCCCGTTGGCCTGTTAAAATATCCACGGTCAAACGTTGGCTAATGGCGTAACCACTGGCATCATCCGCACTGCTGTTGATTTTTTTACCACTGGCAATATGCTGAGCGGCTCTGTCGGTACGATCCGTGTTAAGTCGCAAGGTTTGCAAGGAACGAATCGCATTTAAATTGGTGTTGATGAATTGTAAAGGCATGGCTTTTGTATCTCTCTCTTCATTGAACAGGCATCGCTGTTAAGGGGTCTCTCTGAAGAGGGTTTCGACCAAGTGCAGATCTTCTTTTGGGAGCTCCTCTAGCTGGAGGAGTAAGGCTTACTTAAACGCTGAAAATATCTTTTTAATGACTTCCACGGCGGTTTTGGGGATGTTCGCTGTGCCTTGCCATGCTTCGTCAGCGGCGCCTTTAATGATGGGACCGATATTACCGCCATTAAAAAGCCTTAGTAAAACAGCGGCACCTGCTCCATAAGTGGCGGCCGTGCCTAAGCGGTACTGCCAATCGCCGTCTTGAAGTTGCGTACGTTGACCGTCAACGCCTTTAACCAAGGTTTTGACCCCAAAATAGGTCGCTGCCCCCAAAGCGACTAGGCCTAAAGCAGGTCTTAGGGCGGCTTTTTCTCTAAAGGCTTTAATCAACAATGCCACTCCCCCCGCCCCTAGCAAGGTGATAAAGGCTTGATTCACGCTGGATGTAACATAGTCGACGGTTCTAATCCCAGCATTAATGCCTTGTGTGAAAGGGCGAATCAAGCCCATACCAAAAAGCCGAAGCCCTAAGCCGTCATAAGGGTTAGGAGTTGTAACGATGCGTCCCATCATGGGGTAGGCGCCGTCATAGGGGTCTACTTGGTAACCGCTTCGCTGGGCATTCGATTTAGACGCCTTGATTTCAGAACGTGGATCCATAAGGTTTAAAGAAGGACTTGAATGGGTTGAGATAGACATGAGATATTGCCTTTTGAAATAGCGTAAATAGAGTGAGATAAGCAGATACTAGCTATTATAGTACGACATTCAGATAAAACCAAGAAATCTTTTTTTTGTGTTAAGCACGTTTCAAAAAACCGTGGTATTTTGGCACTAGGAAACGGGTTAAAAAGATGTCATTATGAAGAAGAGTGGCTCTTTGAAAACCTGGGCAGATTTAGCTTTTTTGAAGATATTTTCTACTAGTTTACTTCAATGCGTGTGTCGGAAACGAGGGTTTCGTGTGACAGAAACGAGGGTTTCGTGTGTCGGAAACGAGGGTTTCGTGTGTCGGAAACGAGGGTTTCGTGTGTCAGAAACGAGGGTTTCGTGTGTCAGAAACGAGGGCTTCGTGTGTCAGAAACGAGGGTTTCGTGTGTCAGAAACGAGGGTTTCGTGTGTCGAAAACTAGCCCCAAGGAAAGGGTGAATTCGACTTCTTTTTAGCGGATTTTTTGCTCGATTTAGGCACGGGTGCAAACAGCGAAGACGCGTCACCCCCTCCAAAAGAGCCAAAAAAGTCCCCCCACCCCATCGGGTCATCAGGATCCACCACCGCCTCTTCTGGCGAAGACGCAGTCATATCAATCGTTTTAGCGTCATCATTAGAAGAGCTACCAAAAAAGCCTGAAAAGGCTTTCAGCCCTTGAGCCATCTGAAACAGTTGTGAAAATTCGTCTAAAAGTGCCTTTCCCGCTTCGCTAGAAAGCCCTGCCCCCTTAAACAAGCGATCTTGCCGACTGGCGGAATCCAGCACTAGGCTTGGGTTTTGGACTTCTTTCGCCTTCATTGAAGCCAGCAACGCCTTCCATTGACGCAATTTCTGCTTGTGATCCGCCCCTAGGCTGTTGCGGTCTTTGGCGTTCATTTGCATCATGGGCAACATGGCCAAAATCGTTCCCATGCCCCCCATTTTTTGGATGCTTTCTTGCAAGTTGAGATAATCCCGAAAGCTCAATTCGCCCTTCATCACACGTTCCATGACGCTTGCCATGCTCGCTTCTTGCTGCGATGCCATGGCTTTTTCAAACAAGGTCGCCAAATCGCCCATGCCCATAAGGCGTTGCGCCATACGATCAGGGTGAAACGGCTCTAAATCTTCGGGGGTTTCGCCTGTGCCTAAAAATTGAATAGGAATGCCTGTGGCTTCCCGAATCGATAGCATGGCACCGCCCTTGGTGTCGCCGTCCATTTTAGACAACACGCAGCCGCTCAAGCCGATTTGCATGTGGAAGGCTTCCACCACGTTCACCGATTCCTGCCCGATCATCGCATCCACGACGAGCAAAATATCGGTGGGTTTATAGCGATGCTTTAAAATCAGCAAGTCCGCCATGGTGTCGGTATCGGCCTGTAAACGCCCTGCGGTGTCGATCAAAACATGCGTCGCCCCTGCTTCTTTCGCCTTTTGAAGCCCAGTGACGACCACATCGAGCATCGAAGTGGCGGATTCATCCTTGTAAACGCCTATGCCTAGTGAGTCTCCCAAAATGGCGAGCTGTTCCATCGCCGCTGGACGAACGGTATCCGCCGCAATCAGGAAGGGGACTATACTTGGTTTTTCAAGGGGGAGGCTGGTGTTTCCCTCACCCTGCCCTCTCCCTAAGGGAGAGGGTAAGTCGATTTCTTGCGACTTTAGCCACAGCGCTAACTTGGCGGATGTCGTGGTTTTACCCGCCCCTTGCAAGCCACACATCAGCAAAATAGCAGGATTTTCAGGCGTAAAATGGTCTCGTTTTTCTTCAGACACGGCCTTAAGCGGGCTTTGAGCATCACCCAGCAGGTCTCGGAGTTCTTGGTGCATGAGTCCCATGAACTGTTCTTCCGCATCCCACCCGTCGAGTTGTTTGGCGGAAAGGGCTTTTTCACGCACACGCTTGACGAATTGCCGCGCGACTCGAAAGCTCACATCCGCTTCCAAGAGGGCGTTTCGCAGGACTTGGCAGGCGTCTTGAACACTAGTTTCATCAAGCGTTTTGGCGTTGCCTTTAAACAGTGAGCTCATGCCTGTGAGCGAGGTGCTTAGGGTGTCAAACATGTGAAAATCCTTAATCGCAAGCGTCGTATTTTATTAATTAGGATTTATTATACCTCAAACGCACCAGCTATAGTGCTTTAAAGAGTTTTCCTTACAGTAGGCTAGACGAGGAGCCTAGATTATTTTGTGAAGAAGTGTAGATAGACCTACATGACTGAACAAAATAATCGTAGCGACAAAGTATAGACACTGTAGGGGAAATTATTTAAAACACTATATAAAGGAAGCTAGAAGACCCCCATTCTTCAAACAGAAAAAGCTTTACGCATTTTTCTTGGCAAGCATACATCATTATAAGCATTTGAAACACTCTCTTATTTGTGAGAAACTAAAAGCATCTGCTTCACCCCTATACCATTTAAACGATTGAAAAGCGTATAGGTGGATTCTAGGAGCCTAGACTCGCAGATGTGTGAGGTGTACAGAGAAGTACATAAGCACATCGAGAACCCGAGCGACAACGAAGACGCCATACGATATTTAATCGTTTAATTGGTATAAACAAAGGAGTCCCCCCTAATGCCGAAAGTGCTGGTTACTGATCAAATTAACGAAAAAGCCGTTGAAATCCTGCAAAGTGCCTGCGAAGTCAGCTTTATTGCTAAGTTAAGCCCCGAAGAGCTATTGGAACAAATCCACGCCTTTGACGGCATTATGATCCGCAGTGCGTCGACCCTCACCCCTGAAGTCATGGCAAAAGCCCCCAACTTGCAAATCATCGGCAGAGCAGGCGTGGGTGTGGACAATGTCGATCTCGCTGAAGCCAACCGTCGAGGCATCGTGGTCGTTAATTCGCCCGAAGGCAATACGGTTGCGGCTGCGGAACATACCACAGGCTTGATGTTTGCCCTCGCTCGTCACATTCCCCAAGGCGACGCTAGCCTTAAAGCAGGACGCTGGGATCGTAAATCGTTGACAGGCATTGAACTTTTCAATAAAACGCTGGGACTCATCGGCTTTGGAAAAATCGGTTCACGAGTCGCCAAAGTCGCCAAAGCCGTTGGCATGAAGGTGATTGTTTACGACCCTTACATTTCGAAAGACGTGCCAGAAGCCATCGGAGCCACCCATACCACCGACTTAAACGTCATTTGGTCGCAAGCCGATTTCATCACTGTACACGTGCCTAAAACCAAAGACACGGTGAATCTTTTGAATGCAGAAACGCTCAAAAAATGTAAGGCGGGCGTGCGAATCATCAACTGTGCGAGAGGGGGCATCATCAATGAAGCCGATCTGGCGGAAGCCTTGCGTAGCGGTCATGTCGGAGGGGCTGGGTTGGACGTTTACAGCGAAGAGCCGCTAAATCCAAGCAGTCCACTCTTGGCGGAAGACTTGAGAAGCAAAGTCGTTTTAACGCCTCACTTAGGGGCTTCCACCGAAGAAGCTCAAGTAAATGTGGCGTTAGATGTCGCTGAGCAATTACGAGACTTTTTCACAACAGGTGCCTTGAGTTCAGTGGTGAACTCGCCCTTATTGCGTTCTGAAGTGATGGATCCCATTCGACCCTTCTTGCCCTTGGGCGAAGCCATGGGACGCATCGCTCGGCAACTCACCAAAGGCGGCATTAAGCAGGTGGAACTCATCGCCAAAGGGACTTTAGCGGAAGAGAATATCGCCCCCTTGAGTTTAGCCGTATTAAAAGGCTTGTTTAGTGTCAACCGTGAAGGCGTGAACTACATTAACGCCAGCTCAATTGCCAAAGAACTCGGTATTGCGGTGCAAGAAAGCAAATCCACCGCCAAAGGAAGCCTGCCGAATTTACTTAAGATTAATATCACCACCGATGCAGGTAAAACGCTGACCCTTTCAGGCACGCTAATGACAACGGATGTCCTAAGAATTGTGGATATTGAAGGCTTTAAGACGTCTTTAAAGCCCACGCCTTATATGTTGATGGTACCTCACCAAGACAAACCCGGTATGATTGCCAAAATCGGGACGATTTTAGGCGATGCGAACATCAACATTTCGGCTTTGCAGGTTGGCAAAAGCGAAAAAAGCGATGCGGGCGACAAGAGCATCATGCTGTTCAACTTAGACAGTCCCGTTGAAGCCGATGTCATTCAAGCCTTGACTCAAGTCGATGGATGTTATGAAGCGACAGCTCTCAGCTTGTAGCCCTTTATTCATCTAGGAAAACGTATTTTTAAGACCTCTTAATTATTTATTAAGAGGTCTTAATTCTTTATTATAATAGCATTTAAGCTATTGAACTATATATCTAATATATGCTTTACTGAACAAGTAGATTTTATTTTTCTTTTTGTAAACACAATAAAATCTCGTTTAATTAGTTAATTATAAGGACATCTTTAGAATGTTAAAAAAACTAGTCCCTCTATTTATTTTGGTGGCTGTTGCCAGTAACTCTGTACTTGCCTTGGCGAATGACAGCTGGTCTAACACCACGTCTTCTTCGAAAAGTACCGTGACGACGACCAAGTGTGGCATGAGCATGAATCAAACCGTGCCTGCTAAAATGGACATCGTGGGTACTGCCGTTAACAACCCTAACTTCTCAACATTGGTTGCCGCTTTGAAAGCCGCTGGCTTGGTTGATGCCTTAAAAGGCGATGGTCCTTTCACGGTGTTTGCTCCTACGAACGCTGCGTTTGCCAAATTGCCTGCTGGTACGCTTGAAAACTTGTTGAAGCCTGAAAACAAAGCTCAGCTTCAAGAAGTGTTGAAGTACCATGTACTTCAAGGCAATGTGCCTTCTAAAGACATCCAACGTGGCGAAACCCATGTCAATACCCTTCAAGGCGAAGCCGTTGAAGTAGAAAGAAATGTTTTGGGTAACATCACCGTTGAAGGTGCTAAAGTCATCATTCCTGATGTCGCCACCACAAACGGTACGATTCATGCGATTGACACCGTGTTGATCCCTCAATAAACCGTTGTTTAAATTGATTCAAGTCAACCGTCTTCTCTTATGAGAAGGCGGTTGCTTTATTTATAGTATCCGATAGATTATAGTGTTTTCTATTTAAGAAGTGGCATTTCAAAACAACCTGTTTTTTGGGGTTTGTTAGCTCTGTTTAACGCTGGTGCTTGGGGGTCTTTGTGCCGCCAAAGACTCCCCAAACCCCCAAAGGCGGTTTAAGGAGGGGGAAGTGAGGACGTATTGCGTTTCTCCTCCCTCATTTCCCCCTCCTTAAAAATCCTCCCCCTTTTGACCCACCTCGTCGCATCATTCCCTTGCACGACGTCCGCAAAATCGCTCGGGGATTCGCAGTTCGCTCACCCGCTCGGATTTAGTGCTTGGACGCCTGCTTCTGAAACGATTTAAGCATCACACGTTTTATCTAGCGGATACTATCTCAATAAACCAAGCGCTTCTTCAAGCAACGCCTTGTTTTGTTGAATCATTTTGGTGCTAATGCTCATCAAGGTCTTGGCTTGCTGGAGGTTGTCCACCTGATCCTTCAAAGACACATTCGACAGTTCCACCAAACCACTACGGATTTCTCCCGTGCCTTCAATGGGTTCCCCGCTCATTTCAGACGGTAGAAACTCCAGCATACCCACTTGGCTTAAGCCTGAAGGGTTAGCAAAGTTGCTTAAGGCAATTTTGTATAAGGGCACGGTTTCCTTGCCTTCTTTCGCCACACCCACGACGGTGCCATCACTGCGAATTTTATACTCATCGTACTTCCCAAAAAACTTGCCATTGGTGGGGTCTACCCACATGGCAATTTCTGTCGTGGGAATATGCCCCGTGCCGCCTCGAGCTTGGTTGGGGTTTAAGGCAACATCTGCTTTGCCGTTGGTAGAATCTAAGGTATTCAGGGGTTTTCCGCTTTCATCTAGCAAAAAGCCTTGTACGATATTACCCGCTTCATTCACCAGCACACCTTCACCGTTAAACTTAAAATCTCCGGTTCGGGTGTAGCGTAACTCACCTTCTTTATTACGAACGCTGAACCATCCACTGCCTTCAATCATCAGGTTCGTCGGGCCCTTACCTGGATGAGACTTGCCTTGTTCATCTCGGTAGCTTACTTCATCCGTACGGACGCCATAAATAAAGTCTTCAAAACGCACGTTTTCTTGACGATACCCTGGTGTGTAGATGTTGCCCAAATTCATGGATGTCGCTTCCATCCACGCACGAGCTGCACGGTTATTGTTGACGGCCATAATATAAGGATCAAACATTATCGTGGCTTCCTTTCGAGTTTCTGTGATTGCTTGGGTGAATGCTAGGTGTTTCGGACGCTAATGGTCTCTGTCCATTGCCGTCCTTTATTTAGACGGTTTCTGTTTCTTCGATGGAGATTTAGCTTTCTTTTTTTCAGCGAGTTCTTGGTAATGTTGAATGGTTTCTAGGATTTTATACGGTTTGATTTGAACAGGTTCGCTTTCCACCGTTAGTGTTTTAACAGGCAATTTACGAGCCTGAAGGGATTCTTGCAAGGCTTTTAATTGTTGATGCACCTGCTTGATTTTGTCAGGATTGACTTCTTTCACTAAAAAAGTCGCACTCACCCCGTCTTTTTTGAGACTTAAAACGACACTGGTTTCACCATCCACATCCACACGAAAGGGCTTACCTTTTTTGTGGGCTTCTTCCATTTGAGCTTGTAAAAACTTTAAAAACTCCATGCGTTCCGTTGCGGTGGGGGCTTTGCCTTTTCCTGTTTCATTAAGGGCTTCTTCAGCAAATGGTTTTTGAGATGCACCAGAAAGAGAACGACCGTCTTCAAGTCCAGCGGGCTTTTTTGCCCCATGAGCCACCTGTTGAGGGAACTGTTGTATCCATTGCTGGACCCAGATTTGTTGTTGAGGCGTTAAGAAATCCAAATCCGCAGGAGGTTTTAGGCGAGGGGCTTCCGTGCCTTCAATCGCTTTAAATTCTTGAATGTCTTGTAAGGATTTAACCGCTTTGACCGTATTTTCAATCGTGGCTTTGTTTTTTAATTCGAGTGTAGCGTCTTGAGTGTCAATGCTTTGTTTAGCGGTGTTGGCTTTATTGATAGATGTTTTTCTTTTAGACTTTGTATTTTTGTTTGATGGGGGCGCTTGTTTGACTTCTGTATTTTGATCGGTTTTATTTAAGGCTTCGCCTTGAGCATCCGTCGTGATTTGCCATGTGTCGTAATCTTCTAAAAAGGAACTTAGATTTTGAAGCATCAACAGGTTCATAAAAGAGTCTCCTCCCTGTTGGCTAGCCTGCAAGGACGACTTGCCCTGTGGGGTATAGGACAGCATGGCTAAATTGGTTAGATTGAAGTTCATAAGAAGGGTCCTTGACTAAAATAAGCGTAAGTCCTTTCACATATAGCTGAAAGGAAACATAGTAGACTTAATCGTCTTCGCCCAATTCAATCGCTTCTTGAGCTGACTCCACCATTTGCCTGAAATAGCGTTGGCTGGCCACTTCGTCTAGCATCTTCATTTCCGCTTGCTCTTCTTCTTCTAGCCATTCTTCTCTCGCCCGATCTCGATGCTTTTCAAGGGCTTCTAGTTCCTGCCGACACAGGGTCAGTTTTTCTTCTTCTTCTTTTAAAATGCGGTTGGCTTCGTCCAATTCCGTTTTAATTTCAAGGATTTGTTCTGCATAACGCACCAAGAGTTTGTCGATGTTGTCTAACATCATGGGGTTGATTGTTTTGCGTTGATGCCTGATGTCTTCACGTTCAGCCACTTTAGCATCTAGGCGAACCTGTACTTTTCGCACCGCATTTTGAGCCTCATTGACGACTTGCTCTTGTTCTTTTTTCTTGCGTTCACGCAGGTTATAGATGTTTTGTAGGCGGTATCTGAAAGGCATGCGACAGTTCTTTCACGAGTTGAAGCAGTAAGTCGGCTTCTCCCATATTACCTGATTTTAGCACCCAATACCGAGAATCTTTTCTATCTTCCACCGCTTGCCATAGCGAACAAGTACGACTTAAGGCTTTTACCCAGTGGAGTTGCTTGACCCCTGCTTGAGCTAACACGGCTTCAGCGGTGCTTCCTCCGCATAAAATAGTGACGAGACTGGGTTCTTCCTGTAACGTCACGACGCTTTGTTTCAGTCGTTTTGACCAATCCAAAACCTTGCCCCAGCTTGCGGTGTTGAGTACCTTTAGTTCAGGATGCTCTTCTTGTAAGCGTTGAATTTGCTCGATCGTCGTGGGATTCAGGCTTCCGCTAATGACTTGGATTTTTCCTATTTCTCCTGTCCCTTCTCCCTTAGGGAGAAGGTTAGGATGAGGGAAACAAGATTCCCCAAAGGGGGAGAGAGTCTGAGCCACCAACGCATCCAATAAGCCTGCGGAACCCATACACAAGGGGGCTTGCTTCAATGATGCCACCAGTTCTGCAAGCGTTTTTAAATCCGTCGTGCTTTCTACATCAGGCACTACAAATAATGGCGTTTTGGGATCTTGACTTAACGCGTCTTCAATTTCTTTAACACTGATGTTTGAGCCACTTAAAATGTGAATACTTCGACTTAAGGCACGGGCTTGTGTTTGCATTAAAGCTTGGACATCCGAGCGTTTAATGGGATCTTGCGGATCGTTTTTGAGCGATGTTTCATGCAACGGCACGCCATGCAAATAAGCGATGCTCTCTATAATCGTGCGTCCTTCTTGAGGAAAAGCAGGGCAAAGCAGAACAAAGGGAGCCTTTAAGGTATCCATGCCCGCCAACGCTATTGCTACAGCATCGCTTCGCCATGTGGAATCGACTTTGAAATAGGGAAGAGCCTCGTGCTGGAGGAGGCCTTCTAAGGCTTTTTTCGTGACATCATAAACCGTTTGAGGCGCTTCACACGATCGCGTCCCTAAGTTCACACTATAGGCATCAGACGCTTCATTCAAGGCGTTTACATCCAAGCAAAGGCTAGCATTCTGACTATGCACACCTAGCACCGTGGCACAATCCGCCGCCCCTGTCAGGTCATCCGCCAAAACGATAGCCATCTTTTTAATTTCCTGTACCGTGTCTATACTATGTCGCTACGATTATTTTGTTCAGTTATGTAGGTCACTCTACACGCCCTCACAAAATAATCTAGGCTCCTCGTCTAGCCTACTGTACAGAAAACTCTAAAGAAGGCTATAACATCGTGCTTAAAACGGTACGACGGCATCATTATTGTAAGACGCCTGCCCACCACCGCCTTGTTGACGGTACTGTTCGTTGTCTCGTTTGGAACCGATAAAGTTAATGGCAGACGCTTTAATCGAAGGATTTTCACGCACATTGCCTGTTTGATCTGTCCACACATCGACTTCAATGCTCCCTTGCACGGAAACCATCATGCCTTTTTTCAGGTATTCACCTGAAAATTCCGCGAGCTTGCCCCATGCTTCGATGTTAAACCAATCGGTGATTTTGTTTTCTCGTGAACCACCCGGTCTGTCTACAGCAAGGCTAAATCGACTTTTACAGGATCCTGCTTCAAAGTAACGTAGTTCAGGATCTTGCCCTAAGCGTCCTACAATAACGGTGTTGTTAATCATGGCGATGCCCTTCCAATTGAATGTACTTTCCTAAATCATTACACCACAATTAGACACAAAAAAAAAGCCCTTGTAACAAAGGACTTCTTTTTTGTAATGTTTGAAGGCATTTTTATTGTTGCAAGTTGAAATAAGGGGCTTGCGTCGCCGTAATGCCCGCAATGGTCGATATCCCCGTGGGGCGAGGTGTTAAACGTCCAAGTCCATCAAGCGTTAGTTGAGTCGATGCTGAACCCGGATCGTTTGCCTTATAGATGCCGTCAGGATCAATCAGTACAGGCAAGGTGGTATGCCCATTGACTTCAGTGGCATTCCCTGCGGAAGGGGCAAAAAAGCCATTGGTACCAACACGATCTCCTGTGGAAAAGCTTTGAACGGCAACCGTGCCACCACTGTTTAGTCTATAGCAAGTAAAGTCGCCTCCGCAGGTTAAAGGGGTACCTGCATTAAACCCATTGATTTGGACAGCTGGGTCGCCAGCGACCGTAATCACATCGGTGACATCAAGGTTGTTCATGATTTGGGTGATGTGCGTGTCAGTGCTAATCCACCCGCCTTCAGACAAAAACTTGGTATTGGCTTTTTGAATATCGTAAATACTGGCTTGTACGACTTTGTTGGATCCTGTGGCTCGCATGTCATCCATCGCTCGAACAACCACACCCATTAACAGGCTTAAGAAGCCAATGATACTTAAACTCACTAGTATTTCGACTAATGTTAGGGCTTGCTGGCGTTGTTTGAAAAAAGTTTGTGGCATGAAACGAATTTCCTTTTAGAATTGAATCATGGCAAGTATCGAACAAGTACCCCTCTTTCTTCAACGTCCTTAAGAATTGTTACAGAACCATTAGAAGGATCTGCGAAATATGTTTTTGTTTTGTCCCCCCTCCTAATTTTAGGAGGGGGTTAGGGGGCGGTTAAACTCACAAACGAAGTCTAGGGTTTAACCTCACCCTCGAACGTCTAAAGACGTTCTCTTCCCTCTCCTAAAATTAGGAGAGGGGACAGGAATTCACAGAGGGTTCTATACATTGTAACTCGGGCGGTGATGAGGCGTAGCGCCCAATCGCCGAAGCGCTTCACGATGCTTTGCCGTGGCATAGCCCATATTGCTTGCCCAGCCGTAATCCGAAAAATCTTCTGCCACCGAACGCACCCACCCGTCCCGATGCTCTTTGGCGACAATGGATGCCATGGCGATTAAGGCACTTTGAGCATCCCCTTTGACAATCGGACTTTGCTGATGAGAATCAATCGTGGGGATGCGGTCTCGGCCGTCCATTAAATAATGACAGTGGAGCATTTCCTCTTCTTTTAGGTGACCAAACAATGCGTCGATCGCACGTTGCACGGCAAGCATCGAAGCCCCTATGATATTATGCTCAGCGATTTCTTCAGGGCTGGCTTGCCCAATACCGACATGACACAGATCTAAAATTTCTGGCAACAAGGCTTCACGCTGTTTCGCCGTGAGTTTTTTGGAATCATTGATGCCGATTAACGATTGAAGAACTTCTGCGTGTTTAGGCGAATCGCTGGACTTCCACGAAACGGCGGAGGCGACCACATTGCCAATAAGGCTACCTCGCCCGACCTCATCGCACCCAATCAACACGGTATTTGACGCCAATTCCTGACGTAAAGCTTCGTCAAAGGCGAGCATCCGCGTTAAGCGGGCTTCGGTGGATTCCTTTGTGTTAAGGGAGCTTTCCTTAGTGAGCAGGCGGGACTTCAAAGCAGAGTCCTCCCAGTTGCCCTTGCCTTACATCCACAATCAAACGATGGGCGGCTCGTTGAATATCCGCCACACCGCCTTTTTGAAGAAGGTTGCTTAAGGTGGCGATACGTTCAAGGCTCCAAGCGTTTTGGGCGTCTTCCGCAGAAGGGACACCGTATTTTTGACGTAGCAAGTGTGGGTAATGCTCGTCAAAGTAACCTAAGCAAAATCGAGCAATTTCTTCATCATCAAAGCTTTTTTCGCCAATGGAAGAAACCAACGCCAACCAATGCGCATCTTCTTGACGCTCCAATTTCGGCGGTAAAATACCAGGGCTGTCCAACAATTCCACTTGCGGATGCACCCTAACCCACTGCGTTTGCCGAGTCACCCCTGCCTTATGACCTGTATGCACCTTTTTCTTGCCGATTAAGCCGTTAATCAAGCTGGATTTACCCACATTCGGCATGCCCATAATCATGGTGCGAATGGGGCGAGGTTTTAAGCCTTTGGCGACCCAACGGGCTTGAGCGACGGCACCTTCGGCCAAAATAGCTTGAACCAAGGCTTTTTTGGCGTGAGCATCTCGTTGAGCATCCACACTTAACACATGTTCGCCCAAGTCTTTAAAGTAATCCATCCACGCATCTAGCAGGCTGGGGTCAGCGAGGTCTCGCTTGTTGAGCACAGTGACCAAAGGCTTTTGGCGATCCACCACACGCTGGCGAATATCAGGGTGACGGCTCATCAACGGCATACGAGCATCTAGCACTTCCACGACGACATCCACCGTTTGCAGATGCTGGTTGAACTCTCTGTCCCATTTCGCCATGTGACCGGGGTACCAATGGAGTTGAAACTCTTGTTCTTGGGGGAGGTTGTTGATCATAGTGTTTCTTTTTTCTTTTGTGATGCCATTTAAACGAATGAATAGCGTGTTAGGCTATTCTAGGAGCCTAGATTTTTTTGTGCGGGCGTGTAGACAGACCTACATAACCAAACAAAAAAATCGTAGCGACAACGAAGAGACAACACGGGATTTAATCGTTTAAATGGTATGAGTGAGTCCCTAGTCTAACATAAACATGAAACCGCCTTATACCAATTTGGCTGTTTTATATTAAAGAATGTAATCTTCTTAAAAGTCCTGTTTTTTGGGATTTCTAGCTTCGTTTAACGCTGGTGACGTCAGAGACCTTTGCTCGCACAAAGGTTCTCCGACACCTCTAAATGCGTTCAAGGAGGGGAAAGGGAGGACGTATTGCGTTTCTCCTCCCTCATTTCCCCCTCCTTGAAAATCCTCCCCCTTTTGACCCACCTCCTCGCATCATTCCCTTGCACGACGTCCGCAAAATCGCTCGGGGATTCGCAGTTCGCTCACCCGCTCGGATTTAGTGCTTG
>JBKDRU010000037.1:0-4830 GCA_046341215.1 Vampirovibrionales bacterium
GGCCGTCGTCGGCGCCTACACCCCCACCCCCCCCCCCCCCCCCCCCCCGCTGAACCGCCTTTAGAGGTGTTGGAGACCTTTGGCGGAGCAAAGGTCTCTGACGACCAACCAGCGATAAAAGGAGATAAAAATCCAAGCACCAGCTCTAAACGGAGCTAGCCAAAACGAGGATGCAAAGGTCTCTGACGACCGACCAGCTATAAAAGGAGCTAGAAAATCCAAAAAAACAGAGAATTTCAAAATGTAAAACACTATATCTATCAAACACTATAAAAAAAACAACGAGCCCTCCCTTTTTTCAAAAGGAAGACTCATTATTCTACTCTTAATTCGTGTTTTGTGTTTTGTATTTTAAAAATCTAAAATTGAATATCGAAAACCGTACCCACAGAAGAACCTAATTTGACAAAAGCCGTTGTAGGAATATCATCTGGAGTGGATTCTTCGGTTAACTGGTTACTTGCTTTAGGCTTAACAGACGCAGGAACACTGGACTGAAAAGCATCACCCGCAGGTGTTTTCACTATTCTTGAAGGTTTAGAAGACAATGTAGGCTCAAGTTGACGAGCTAAAGGCTTTTGAACTTGTTGTTTTTCTTGAGTACCGACACGTTCTTGGGGAAACCAAAGTTGAGGACGAGAAGAAACGCTAGCTGCGTTTGAATTGAATGATGTAAACATGGCAATAGTTTTCCTATTTCGCTACGAATCGTAATGCTTAAAAGCACTAGGAGCCTCGCAACAATTTCGAGAAAACCAGCTGGGGTGAATCGACACCAATGGCGGGTTGAAATGGCTGTGGGAAAATGATTAACTCATTTGTAAGGATTATCATATAGTAGATTCTATGTATTGCAAGTCTACAAAAACAAAACGTTACAAAAGTTTACAAATAGCGTTCGGGGTTTTGGTTTTGTCCTTCAGAAATCACTTCAAAATGCAAGTGAGGCCCCGTGCTATTACCTGAACTGCCTACTAAGGCAATGGTTTCGCCTGCTTCTACACGTTGACCGACTTCAACATACGTCTTAGCGCAATGGGCGTACTGTGTTTGAAGTCCGTTGCCGTGATCCACCTTAACGAGCAAGCCATAATTGCCTGCGTCTTCAGCGATCACAACCGTTCCTGCTTTCGCTGAGCGAATAGGCGTGCCTTGCGACGCTGCTAAATCGATGCCTTTGTGCATCCGTCCCCAACGCATCCCATAGCGAGACGTCATTTGTAAACGAGCCAACGGTTGCTTAAAAGCAAAAGGGTTGTGGGCATTAAGCCAGGGCGTTTTATTGTGTTTGACGCTAACGCGTGGCTTTGTCCAAATACGTTTAGTTTCTTTGGCTTGGCCTAAGGTGAAAGGGTTCTTTTTTTTTTGAGCGGCTTCTAAAAGCGTCTTTTCTTTGTTAATAACCGTTTCGGTGGCGTCTGGACTTTGCAGGAGCGGTAGGTATTGAGCGACATCAACTTCATCGTAATCGTCTGCACTTTGGCTGGTGTCTGCCATCCACTGTTCTTGTTCAGGGGCGACGTTTTTGCTTGAAGATTCTCTCACATCAGCGTCCATCACCATGCGGATCAAACGCACGTTGCTGTGGGCTTCTTTGTCTGCCATGGTTGGCACAATGGAATCCGCCATAGCGACGTTTAAGGAAAGCAAGCTACCCAAACCGAGGTGAATAATCGGGAGCATCCATAAGAGCAACCAAGCACGGCTCATTTGGTTCTTGCGAGTGGTCTGCGTCTGCACACTGTGAAGGACGCTAGGCTTAAGCGTCGGCAGGTTTGGCATCGCTGTAAAAGCTAAACTGGGTTCAGAATCGAAAAAGTTTCCAGAAGTCATGAGTCATCAAATCCCTTTAATAATGATTGTACAATCCTATAAAGAATAAAACCACTTTGGCGGCTATTCTGTTGAAATCGCAACGTTTTGTTACAAAGTCTCAGACTCTAGGGCTTTTGCATTTTAAAGGGTTTGAATTTTCGTGTTTATGCTATCCTTATAAAAATTAGTTTTGCTTACTTATAAGGATAATCAATGATGACCACAGCCCCACGCTTTAAACGAATCTTACTAAAAATTAGCGGTGAAGCCCTTATGGGCGATCAAGGCTTTGGCATTAAGCCTGAAGTCGTGGGTAAAATCTGCGAAGAAGTCAAACAAGCCCACGAACTCGGCGTGGACATCGCCATCGTTGTGGGGGGGGGCAACATCTTCAGAGGCGTGCAAAACAGCACCAAGCTCGGCATGGACAGAGCTGCTGCCGATTACGTCGGGATGACCGCCACCATTATGAATGCCCTTGTCTTACAAGGGGTTTTACAAAACAAAAAAGTCGAAAACCGCATGATGACTGCCATTGGCATGGATCGCGTGGCGGAACCTTATATCCGCAAGCGTGCCATTCGTCACTTGGAAAAGGGACGTGTCGTGGTTTTTGGCGGCGGCACAGGCAACCCCTTCTTTTCAACCGACACCACTTCTGCTCTAAGAGCGGCTGAAATCAACGCCGAAGTCATTTTAATGGCGAAAAATGGCGTCGATGGCGTGTACGACAAAGACCCTAAAACCAACCCTGATGCGGTAAAATTCGATCGCCTGACCTATGACGAAGTCTTGCGTCGCAACCTTAAAGTCATGGATCAAACCGCCATTTCCTTGTGTAAAGAAACCAAATTGCCGATTATTTGCTTTGATTTCAACGCCGAAAATGCTATTTCAGGCTTATTGCAAGGGCAAACGCTCGGTACGATTATTGCGTCTGAAGAGTGGCAGGGTTAATCGAGATTTAGAGAAGCTTCTGTATACCCATTTTTGATTTTAGGAGTGGGGTATTTTCGACCCACAAAAGTCGACTTTTCGACCCACGAAAGTCCGATTTCTGGCCACGAAAGTCCGATTTCTGGCCACGAAAGTCCGATTTCTGGCCACGAAAGTCTGTTTTCTGGCCACAAAAGTCCGATTTCTGGCCACGAAAGTCCGATTTCTGGCCACAAAAGTCCCATTTCTGGCCACGGAATTAAGGCGTTTTGAAGGATTTAGGCATTTACCACCTTCTTTCGCCATAATTTTCAAAGAGCCACTCTTTTTTAGAATGACATCTTTTTGACCTTTTGCCTAGTGCTTAAAACCCACTATCGAACACTATATATGTTAAGCGTCACCAAATTGAGAAAGCTTTTCCATCTTGGCTTTTTGATCCGCAATCATCAGCGATGAAATTACGTCTTCGAGCTCACCTTCACCGATGGCAGGCGTTAACGGGAAGTTCTGCCCAATACGATGCTCTGTCAATCTGTCTTGGGGGAAATTGTAGGTGCGAATTCGTTCAGAACGATCGCCTGAACCGACCTGCGAACGACGCAAATCACTGAGTTCTTTATTCTGCTTTTGAAGCTCTAAATCGTACAATTTAGACTTCAACAGTTGCATCGCCACTTCTCGGTTTTGATGCTGGCTCCGTTCAGCCGTACAGTGAATTTGAATGCCTGAAGGCTTGTGAAACAAACGAACCGCCGTTTCCACCTTGTTGACGTTTTGCCCACCTGCTCCACCCGAGCGAATGGTTTGAATCTCAATATCCGCTGGGTTAATGGTAATGGAAACATCGTCCACTTCAGGCATAACGGCAACCGTTGCCGTCGACGTATGCACACGCCCTTGCGATTCAGTCGTCGGCACACGTTGCACCCGATGCACGCCTGATTCATATTTCAACTGCCCGTAAACGTTGTCTCCGCTGACGTTCATAATGACTTCAGAAACGCCGCCTTGATCCGATTCGTTAATGGTAACGATCTCCGTTTTCCAGCCCTTGCGACTGGCAAACCGCAGATACATCCGCATTAAGTCGCCTGCGAAAATGTTGGCTTCATCGCCCCCTGCACTACCACGAATTTCAAGCACAATGTCTTTCGTGTCATTGGGATCTTTCGGCAATAACAAGACTTCAATGGCAGCTTCTAAGACTTCCAGCTTGGCTTTGTTTTCAGCCAGTTCTTCGCTGAGAAAATCTCGCATTTCCTGATCTTTTTCTTCTTTCAAGCAAACTTGGCAATCGCTAATGCTTGCCGTGAGTGTCTTCCATGCTTCAAAAGAATCAATGGTTTCTTGAAGACTGGCACGCTTTTTGCCCAAGTCTTTCATTTTTGACGGCGAGGTCAAAACAGCCGGATCCATCAACTCATCGCCCAATTGTGCGTAAGTGGATTCAATGGTTTCCAGCTGACGAACAAATTTAATATCCATAAAGAAGCACTTTCATTCGTAAAAAATACAGAAAATAGTCAAGGGAATAGCATGACGCCATTCCCTTTGTCAAGCAATACGTTGTTTAACCGTTGGCTTTGGTGTAACGACGTTTGAAGCGTTCCACACGACCTTCAGTATCGACGATGCGAGAACCGTCTCCGCTATAAACAGGGTGACAGGCGGAACAAATTTCCACACGAATGACTTTGGAGGTTGAACCAACCAAGAAGCTATTGCCACAAACGCAAACCACTTCAACTTGTTGATAATCAGGGTGAATACCAGCTTTCATAATAAGGAATCCTTTTTAGATTAAAGAAGACTCACGAGTTTATCCGTGAACTTTTTTTATTTTACGCAAAACACAGCAGGAGTACAAGGGCTTATTTGTCTGTATCGTTTTTTGCGGATTTTTGTTCCTTTTAACGCTGGTGCTTGGGTTTCTATCTCCTTTTAACGCTGGTGCTTGGGGGTCTTTGTCCCGCCAAAGACTCCCCAAACCCCCAAAGCGGCTTAAGGGGCGGCGGGGGGAGGGACGTGTTACGTCCTCCCTCCCCCCAGTATGCCCCCCTTAAGAATCCCCCATCC
>JBKDRU010000038.1:0-59947 GCA_046341215.1 Vampirovibrionales bacterium
GGGAGGGGGGGATGGGGGATTCTTAAGGGGGGCATACTGGGGGGAGGGAGGACGTAACACGTCCCTCCCCCCGCCGCCCCTTAAGCCGCTTTGGGGGTTTGGGGAGTCTTTGGCGGCACAAAGACCCCCAAGCACCAGCTATAAAAGGGATCTAGAAAACCCAAAAAACTAAGCGACCACCGCCGTATGGCATCGGGTGCAAAGGTGCGGATGATCCACATACGCCCCGACGGTTTCCTTGTACTGCCAGCATCGCTGGCACTTGTCGCCCACCGCTCGCACGATGGTCACCTTGTATTCGCCGTCGACCTCTTCTTCCGCCAAAACGGCATGACTGGTGTACAAATCACCCGCCCCTTCAGGAGCCAAAATTTCAATGCCTGACACTAAAAACAACAGCTCTAAAACGTCCGTATTCAAATCTTTCAAAAAGTTCCACGACGAAGACAACGGCTGAATCAACACATTCGCTTCTAAAGACGAGCCAATCTCTTCTTGCGAACGAGCCTGTTCCAGTCCTGCATTGACGCTTTCACGCAACATTAACAAGGCTTCAAAGGATTTCGCCTTCACCTCATCCAATCGCCATTCGGCAGGCAATTCTGGCCAAGGAGCCAACAAAATAGAAGCAGGGATGCCATCCGCCAAGCCAAAATTAGGTTTTTGAGCCTCTGGCCAATGACTCCAAATATCTTCCGCCATATGGGGCATGACAGGAATAATCACACGGCTTAGGGTACTTAAAATATGATACAAGACCGTTTGCACCGCCAAACGACGAGAATCTTTTTCACTGTTGCAGTACAAGACATCTTTCACCACATCAAAGTAAAGCGACGACAATTCCACCACGCAAAGATTTTGCAACAACTGATAAAAACGGTGAAACTCATAGCGTTCAAAGGCTTGTTCTAACGCTTCGGTAACGATACTTAGACGGTGCAAGACGTAAGTGTCCAACGAACTAAGTTGAGCATACGGCACGGTGTCGTTTTTCGGATCGAACCCATTTAAATTGCCGATTAAAAAGCGACACGTGTTACGGATTTTACGGTAAATATCGCTCAATTGTTTGAGCGTGCCACCGCCGATTTTGACATCGTTGGTATAATCCACCGAAGCCACCCACAAACGCAGGACATCCGCGCCGTATTCACGCATGACGGTATTGGGATCGATGACATTGCCGAGCGATTTGCTCATTTTACGACCGTTTTCATCCAGCACAAAACCATGCGTCAACACGGCTTTATAAGGGGCTTTGTCAGACAACATGACGCTCGTTAACAAAGACGATTGAAACCAACCCCGATGCTGATCGCTACCTTCCAAGTACAGATCCACAGGCAAATGCCCGAGTTCTTCGTGGCGAGCTTCGACAACGGTGGTATGGCTTACGCCTGAATCAAACCACACATCCATCACGTCTTCTTCTTTTTTGAAGGAGCCGTTGCCACAATTCGTGCAAGTGAGGCGTCCTTTTAAGAAGTGATCCGCGTCGTATTTAGCCCATGCGTCGCTGGTTTCCGCACGAAAGACATCGGCTACCCACGAAGTCGTTTCTTTGGTGAGATGAGCGGTTCCGCATTTGTCGCAATAAAAGGCCGGAATCGGCACACCCCAGACTCGTTGCCGACTAATACACCATTCAGGACGGTTCGCCACCATTGTGGTGATGCGAGATTCGCCACGAGCTGGCACCCATTGGACGTTTTTAATTTCGCTCAACGCCGTGTCACGAAAGGCATCGACTTGAATGAACCACTGTTCCGTGGCTCTGAAAATAACGGGGGCGTGGCTCCGCCAGCTATGGGGGAAGCTATGCTTAAAGGTGCCGTTCCACACCAACGCATTGGCGGATTTTAGTGTTTCTAGCAAAACCCAGTTGGCCTTTTCGTAAAACATGCCGACGACTTCCGCAGGCACGCCGTCTTCATCTTTAAACTTGCCTTGCCCGTCAACAGGCGAAATAATGGGTAAGGGATGCTCCTTCAACTCGTTGCGGTTATAGGCTTTCACCGCAAAAAAGTCGTCAGGCCCGTGACCGCCTGCGATATGCACCAAGCCTGTCCCTGTTTCAGTGGTGACAAAATCGGCTGAAATCACAACCGAATCACGCTCAATAAACGGATGCTTGGCGACCAATCCACGCAAAACGCTTCCTTTAAAGGTGATTAAAGGCGTTAAGGTTTGACCCTCTTCCACGCCAAATTTTGAGCCTAAAGCAGCGAGTAAATCAACAGCTACAACCACTTTACCCTGTTTGGGCGTTTCAACAATGGCATAGTCCACTTGCTCATGAACAGCAATGGCGACGTTGGCAGGGAGCGTCCAAGGGGTGGTCGTCCAAATCACAAGCGAGGCATCTTTTAAGTGGGTTGCGAGTTCCGCAGGGACGGACGCATCGTAGCGTTTTTCAAGGCTGGGCAAGCCAAAGGCGACATAAATACTATGGCTTTCATGGTCTTCGTACTCAATTTCCGCTTCCGCCATCGCCGATTCACTAATGGGGCACCAATGCACAGGTTTTAAGCCTTTGTACACATAGCCTTTTTCTACCATTTCGGCGAATAATTCGATTTGCTTGGCTTCAAAATGTCCGTCAATGGTGATATACGGTTCATTCCAATTACCCATAACGCCCAAGCGTTTGAAGTTTTCTTCTTGCCCTTTGAGGTTGCCAAGAGCAAAGGTTCGGCATTTTTCACGCAATTCTAGAGCGGTAATGGATTTACGTCCGCCTTTGATTTTCTTTTCCACCGCCGCTTCAATCGGTAAGCCGTGACCGTCATACCCCGGCACATAAGGGGCGTAAAAGCCTTGTTGCGTCTTATAACGCACCACAATATCTTTAAGGATTTTATTCAAGGCTGTACCAATGTGGATTTTGTCGCTGGATAAATAGGGAGGACCATCATGCAAGACAAAGCGTTTCGTCTTGTTTTTAGACGCCAAATTCGCTTCATAGACGCCTTCACTTTCCCAAAACGCTTGAATTTCAGGTTCACGAGTCGCTGCACCTGCTCGCATAGGGAAGCTGGTTTGAGGCAGGCGAAGGCTGTCTTTATAGTTGATTTCTTCAGTTTGAGGGTTTGAACTTGTCACGATAGAACGTCCTTACATTTTAAACGTATGTTTATCAATCAATATCTCACAAAACGGGGTGAAAGACAAGCGAGAGAGCTGTAAGCTTCAAAGACATATTGATGAAACTACTTGCGTTCTAAAATTGAAGCGTTATGATTAAAAGCGAACACCAATAAGTGGGGGTTTGGCGCAGTTGGTAGCGCGTCTCAATGGCATTGAGAAGGCCAGCGGTTCGAATCCGCTAACCTCCACCACTTTTTCAAGGGTGAGTACGTCTTCTTGGCTCAACATGGGGGGAAGGGTCTTGCAAATAAACAGTAAACCCTTTATTATACGCTATTTAATCAAAGAATTGGTATTAGTCGTTTAAAACACTATATCAACAAAAAGATAGAAAAAGTCTGATTGGATCCTATTGATGCTGAAGCGACGGCCGTTAAACCCTAGCGACACCCAAGGCATCAGGCGCCACCAAACCGAGCTTCAAGCGTTGTAAGATGCCCACGGCTTCGTCGTAGCTGGTGGCTTCAAAATACAGCCCCCGAACCACAAGACGCTCCACCGCTTCACGACCCAACAGAACTTCCGCCGTCAACGCCAAAACCGTTTGGTTCGACTTCACCGCAATCACAGGAATGCCTCGTTCAACAGCCGACAAAAACGGTACGCCTCCCATGCAATCATAAGGCAGTACAACGGCGTTTAAATCGTGAACGCTTAAGAGCTTAGCGTAGGCATCGGCATGGTTTAACGGCACAAAATCAGGGGCGTGATGCAAGCCTCGCAAGACGCACGGTAAGAAGCTTGCCGTCGTATACTCCGACGCCGTAAAGGGATGCACCAAGGCATCCCGACGGGGTTGCGCCTCTTCCCAATCAAAGCAGGGGGCGTTTGCCACAGGTATGCCGAGGGCTTCTACCAAGGTGTGCGACAATATCGCTTCCAGCCCCCCAATGGGATCCACCCCCACGCCCGATTTGTAAACACTTTCAGGTGGTTCTTCTAGGCGAGTCACCAACGCCAAAGCCGTGATGCCATGGCTTTCTATCAAGCCTTTCGCCACACTTAGCACCGCTTGCGGATTCTGCCACGCTCCCACCGAAATGCCTGCTTTAGTGAGCGACAAGTTCAACTCAAGAGGCTCCGTTGTTTCGGCGATCGCCACAATCGGCACGCCATAAGTGGCTTGAACGGCATTGATGACATTATAATGAAGGGTTTTCATCCCTGCTTCAAGCCCTGCATCCACAATTACCCCGATGCGTTGAGCCAAAACAGGACGCAAGCCCCAATCGCCTTTAAAAAAAGCATCCAGCCCGTAACCTTCTACATATAAGGCGTTACTTGGCAAGGCTTGAAAGGCTGCCGCATTCGCCACATTCGGATGCGTCACCAGCGTATCGCAAACGGAAGCCAGGAGATTCATCCACACGGTGGCATCGCCCCCGTAACCGCCTTGACTCGCCCCAACCCCTGTGGGAATGACCATGGCGACCGTAAAATCAGGATGCCCCTTCATTAAAATTAAACTCCAATATAGATAGTGTTTTAAGAATTAAGCAGACGTTAGGCTATTCTAGGAGCCTAGATTTTTTGTGAAGGCGTGTACATAAACGTACATAACTGAACAAAAAATCGTAGCGACAACGAAGAGACAACGTATGGTTATTTATTTAAAATACTATAACGGTAGATTTCTGGCAAATTGCGGAAGTATCCCGCAAAATCGAGACCATAGCCCACCACAAAGTCATTGTCGATTTGAAAGCCCACAAAATCACAGATGATGTCTTTCGCTTCAGGCTTGCGACATTCGGCTTTGTCCAGTAAGACCGCCAAGGCTAAAGACTTGGTATGGTGAAGGTTTCGCAGGTAATTCATCAAAAACGACAAGGTCAAGCCCGTGTCGATAATATCTTCCAGCACCAAGACGTGTTTGTCCGCCAAATTAGGCAAAGTCAGGTTGACGGACTTTACTTCGCCACTGCTGTGCATGCTATCGCCGTAGCTCGCCAAGCGAATGAATTCCAGCTGACAAGGGACGTTTAGGTATTTGACTAAATCACTAGCGAACATGAAACTGCCTTTTAGCACGCACAAAATCGTGAGTTCTTCAACGCCCGCATAACGCTCGTTTATCGCCATCGCCAGCTCTTGAATGCGGGCATTCAGCTGGGCTTTGTCGATGTAAAGTTCCAAGTTTTTACAGACGTGTTCGTAGCTCAAGGGCGTGGTTTCGGCAATCATGATTCAACCCCTTCGATTTCATCGTCATCCAACTCTAAGACTTCTTCCAAGTCAATGACGTCAATCTCATCGGGATCCAAATCATGTTCGAGCATCAAACGCTCAACACTTTTGATATGGTTGACTTCATCAAAGCCATCGTTGTCATCATCTAACGTATCGACTAAACCTTCTTCTAAAGACTCGTCTAAAACGTCTTCTAACCCTGCTTCAAGGGCGGCTTCTTCTTGTTCCGCAATCGATGTCGTGGGATCTTCCAAGAAACGAAGCGTCCGCAATTGCGTGACTTCTTCGGTGTCGCCCAGCATCCATGTGTGGGTGGGGGGGACTTTCATCGTCACCCGCAAGGCTTCGCTCACGCCAATACCGGGTACCCACAAGACTTCGTCGCCACACGCCACAACAGGCCATTCAGCACGCAATTCTTGAGGAATACGTTGTGCGATAAAGAAGGCTTTAAGCTTCATTCGCTTGCCCTTCATGCCGAGCGGTTTAAGCCAATCGCCTGCTTGCCGAGTCCGCAACACGACGCCTTGCCCTGCATAATCGCTTAAGTTCACCAAAATATCTTTCGATTTGGCGGACGTCAACTTACGCACGTCAAACATCCCCGCCCGCTTGGGAAAGGGTTCCACACGCAAGGCTTGACCAGCATCCCAAGGAAGCGTAACAACACCACCACCTAAAGGAACCGCAACACTTTGAGCAATCAAATGACGGTATGCTTCATCTCGACGAGGATGCACTTCCACCCAAAACGCCGAATTCGACCGTAACAAGAAACGCAAGTCGCCTTCTCGAGTCGTACCCAATGACATTTTCACAGAAGCCTTTGGCTTTTTTAAAACGCCGTGCTTGTCCTTTTTATGTAAGTGCAAGGTGTGTAAATCCTGCGTCAAAAAGCCAATGAGCCGTTGCGTGTCTTCAAAATCACTTTCGATATTAAACTGTTGCAACAAATGTCGCACCAAACGACGTTGATACGGCACATTTAACTGGCAAAACAAGGTCGTGGAACGCTTGGCACCAAATTGAAAGACACTGGGACTGGCTCCCTTTAGCTCAAGGGCGTCCCACTGGGTCTGGGTGATGTGATCCAAAATACTGACATCGCCTTCAACGAGGTGAGACAATTTCAAAACCGCTTTTTCATAAGTGGGGAATTGAGCCTTAATCACAGGTAAAAGCGTGTGACGAATCGCATTTCGAGCGTAGCGTGTATTGGTGTTAGACGGATCTTTAAAAAACAGGAGTTCGTTCGATTCCGTGTACGCCGAAAGCACTCGTTCGCTCAAACCTAAAAATGGACGCAAAATCGGGATGTGACTGGGGCGGTCTTCGCCCTGCTTTTTGAAGAACAAGGCTCGTTGGATGCCTTCAAGCCCATCAGGACCTGTGCCTCTAAAAATGCGGAAGAGAATCGTTTCAATTTGATCATCTTGATGATGAGCGGTTAAAACCGCTTCGGCTTTAAATTGAGTCGCCACATCAATCAAACGCTCATAGCGAAAATGGCGTGCGGACACTTCGCTTTTTTCTTCATCAGGGTGAGGCGGAGCAAAGACGAGGGGGATCCGCAGGCGTTGGCAGTTTTTGTGGACTCGTGGGAGTTCGGGGGCAGGTGTGCCTCTCCAATTGTGATGATAGTAAACGGCTAAAGCTTCTAGCCCTTCGGTGTCTCGCAATTGGGCAAGGGCGTGCAATAAGGCAGTGGAATCGCTTCCGCCTGAAAAGGCGACCACGACTCGTGGGGGGCGGCCCATGCCAATTAAGCCTGCTTGGCTCAATTGTTCTCTTAATTCTTTAAGCACGGTGACTTTAACGCTTTCAGCAGGCAAAATCACTTTAGGCTTGGCTGTTTTGCTTTTGACGGCTTTAGCAGGCGTCGCCTTAACCGCTTCCGATTTAGGGCTTGCTTTAACGGTTGCTGTTTTTGCCGTCGATTTTTTGGTATCTTTTGCTTGGGCGGTGGTTTTGGTGCTGGCTTTGCCACTTTCTTTCACGGAAGTTTTGGCGACTTTAGCAGGGGCTTTTTCAACCGTCTTTTTCGTTTCTTTCGACCCCGAAACAGGCTTTTCGGCTTTTTCTACAGAGGCTTTGGACGTCTCTTTTTTAGGGGATGCCGTCTTCTTTTTTGTTAGGCTAGGGGTGCTTTTGGGCTTGGGCATGATTTAGGCAACATCCTACAGTTTAATTCCATAATATTTAGAACTTACAGAAATGTTCGCCGAATGGGACTTTTTACGTAAGTGTTTTCTTATTTTAGCACAAAATCAAGCAAAGCGAGTAAACCCTTCGGTAATTGTTCAAGGGCGTGACTGTCTCGTTTTAAAGCATCCGCAATACGATGAGCCAAAAAGGTCTTGTCAAAACCTTCCAAACCATGAGCCACCCAAAAACGATGATACACTTGAGATCGACTGCGTTTGGAAACCTTCTGCGTCGCACACCAGTCCTGAAAGTCTTCCGCACTAAGGGGCGAAAAGCCCTCCCGTACTTGGTTCAAGGCATTTAAAAACAGGGGCAGTTCATAGCAATCTTCAATCGCCCCTTGTGGAATAAGGTACAAGGCATCTTGCGGATGCAGGCTTTTTTGCAAGGGGGTGTCGATGTCCGTGGCATCAGCGTCTAGCACCAAGCGGATGCGTCCACTAAACCACGGACGAATGCGTTGATAGTGGCTCAACATCGCCGTTTTACCGCCGCAACTTTGCACACGAATCCCACTAGACGCCCCTGCAATGTTGAGCAAGGCAGGCAACAAGACTTCTTCGGTCATGCCTTCCACCAACACAAGCGTATGAATCCAATTGGGTACGACGCTTGTGTCGTCATCCGAAAAATAACTGTCTGCCAAGGCGAGTGCTTGGGGGACTTCTTTAAATTGCGGATTGCCAAAACGCTGATACGCATCGGTATGCACCCGTAAATAATGGCACAATCGTCCCCACGGGGCGAGTAGCCCTAGATGCAAGGCATATGCTAAAGGGCTTTCTTCCTGCCCTTTTAAATCAACAGGCGTCAGGCCTAGATCCAACACATCTTCCAGCTGTGAAAGATGGGTAACGCCATCAGGATGCTTGACCATCGCTTCACTAAAATTCAGCGTCGATTCGATCCAGTATGCTTCCACAAAATGCGGTGCCCATTGGGAAAAACGTTGTTCTTCAAGTTGCACGCTCAACGTATGGCATCGAGCGATTAGGCTAGGGTCTTCCATGTGGGGAAGACCCGCTTCAATCAAGGCATACAGAGCATACTGCACCCAAAGTACAGGACATTCCTTGAGGAAATGGCGGTCTTGACGAGCGTTGAGCGTGGGCTGGTACTGCTTCATTAAAAGGGGGCGAGCCACTTGCTCATCAAAATGTTGAGGCGACTTAAACCGCAGGGCGTGATCAAAGAGATGAATCAACTGTGCCACATTTAGAGTACGAAAGGACAGGGGCAAATGCCCACTGAGCGTGCCAAATGAAAGGCTAAAGACATCGGGGGGGGAGAATCCGTGAATCAAGAGGGTCTCATTTTCTATAATGTAACATTTCTAGCATACACCAAAAACCACTTAATGTGCTTGACTTTGTTGAAGGATGTAAACATCCTGCACGAGATCAGGCGACAAGCCCTTTTGCCTGTTGCGCTGGCACAATTGAAACACCCATTGCTGTAAGAGGCGTTGCCCTTGCACATCGATCCCCGTTTCACCACGACTCACCAATGAAGAAAAGGCGTTTTCTAGGCCCAAACGCACGGCTTTAAACTGATTTTGAAAGGCACGTTCTTGCTGAAACAACCACGTTTCAAAGGGATTCAACAAGCGTTCTTCTTGGGCTTGCAAGCGATTGTACATGCTGTGAAGTTGTTCTAAGTGCAACATATCCCTGTCAAAACTATTTTTCAAGCTATGGCATCCACGAGCGTCTAGCGTTTGGCGGATCCAGTCGGCGTGGGGGGCAAGGGCGTTGAGGCGGTCATATTCTTTCGCATGTTGGCGTTGCCAATAGCGACGCTTTAGGGCAGGGGATTGCAAGTGAACCGAGAGTCCGTCGGTGGTTTGGGTGTCGAGTAGATTCAAGGTTTTGGTGAGAGGCTTGCTGAGCTTGGTAGATCCTTCTTCAAAAAGCGAAGACGCTGGAGCCTCCTTCGTGGGAAGGGGGCTAAACGAGAAGGACGTAGAGGAGTCGGGGAGTTGGAAGGCGTTTTTCATCATACTATTTAGTATGACAAGCTTTTTCGTTGATAGGCTCCATTAGCCGTTGTATTTTGAAAAATTAAGACAAGGTTCTAAAAATCCAGGTCAAACCCAAATCCGCTAGTAACACCGTCACCGAAACCCAGACCGCCGTTTTCATCGCAGCCAAGCCCACATCTTGGGAACCACCTTTTGCCGTCATGCCGTACTGCACGCTCACCATGCCCAAAAGCAAGCCAAAGACCAAACCCTTCACCATCATCTGCCCCAAGTCTTCAGGCTTCAAATAATTGTAAACAGACGTCATAAAGAAACTATAGTGCATGTCCACATCGATTTTCGCCACCACCATACCGCTAATAATCGCTGTTGTCGCCGCAATCACCGAAAGCAAGGGCGTCATCAACAAACACGCCAAGACTCTAGGCAAAACCAAGTAACGGCTCGGGCAAACTTGCAAAACTTTCATCGCATCCACTTGATCGCTAATATTCATGTGAGCCAACTCGCTCGCAATTGCCGTGCCATTTCGAGCCGTCAACGCCAATGCCGTGAAAATCGGGGCGATTTCTCGCACGGTTGCCAAAGCGACTAACGCCCCGACATAAGCATCCCCCCCTGAAGAGCCAAGGTTGTGACAAAGCTGAAGGGATAAGACGCCTCCGCCAATGACGGCTAAAATCACGACCATCGGGATGGATTCCACCCCCACTCGAGCCGACTGCTCAAAGCTCGCCTGCCAGCGGATGCGTCCTTGTGGCACCCATTTGAGGGCATCGAAATAAATCACCACCGCTTGCCCGATTCTAAAAATCAGGCGAGTGGGCACTTCGATGAAAATATGTTGAGCAAATGAAAACATAGCTCCATTCTAGCACAAGAACACTCCTAAACGGGTTTTATGCTTTTGAGACATCTTCTTTTTTGAGAACAATCCAGCAAACAAGCACATTTTTTAGGACAAAGGACAAACGGCAATGGTTTTTGATGCCTTACAACAATCGCAAACCGCTAATGATTATTGGCTTCGCATGAGTCCGAAGTATAATCAAGTGTTTGGCCTGAATATTGAGCAAGGCAATTTAACGACTAACACCGGCGTTAACCAACTCTTACAAGAAGCCAACGCAATCGAATCCTACGGTATTGTGCCTACGGCGATTACCCTTTCAGGGGCGGATCCTCGCACGATTCGCTCGTTTGACCGCACGGCGTACTCACACAATCCCGGAGATTTAGGCAGTACACAGCTTTCACCCATGGGGCAAGCCCTCTTTGGCGTGAGCAATGCTCCCTTGTTTCCGCAGAAAAAATTTGAACCCACCGGTTACGTCACGGCAGGAGACGTCTATTCTGCCCCGTTTAACTTGGCACCTGCTGCCACAAACGGCATTCCCACAGGCTTTCAAAGCCAGTGGTTTGTTTAGAAACACACGATCAATTTTAAAAGAACACGCGACAAGGACAATCAAATGACTACGATACCACCCAGTTATATGAATTATAGTTATGCTCAACAACCTGTGCAAGCAGTGGCCCCCACAGCAGGCAATGCAACGAATTCAGCGGTCATGTCTCAAGCCAATTCTTTGCAACAGTCCCCACCACTCAATACAACAACTCCTCCTCAACTCCAACAGATACAACAACAATATGTGAACCAAATCCCACCGACGGCCATGCCAACCGCTCCTGTGGATCCACTAGGTCAGTCAAACTTGTCAACACCTGGTGACATCAACAGCTGGGTGGCGAATGCTTCAAGGGCAGCCGATGTCTTAATTGCACAACAAGCACAGGCACAGGCACAACAGACACAAGCCGTCGCCCCTGCGGTGGCGCCTCAAGTTGTTTCGCCAGCACAGCAAGTGCTACCTGCGACCACGCCTCTGGGGCAAACGGTTACTGGCCAAGTGGTTCAAGCCCAAGAACAACAACAAATGACGACGGTACCACCCACAACAGCTTCCTCATCAACAAACGCCAATCCACAGTCGCAACCCCAACAGACAGCTCCACAAGTGGGGCAAAGTGATGGTCAAGGGAATATTTTATGGCGGAACCCACAAGGTCAATTGCAATGGATGCCAGAAGCTCAAGTCTTGGCGATGTATCAAGCAGGAAAGGAAACGGGGGGCAGTGTACAACTCCCTGACGGCACTTGGGCGAAGAAAACAACGGTAGAAAGTGCAACAGCAAAAATACAGGCTCGTCTGAAGCTAAAGGAACTGCTTGATCAAGGTAAAATCACACCAGACGACTTTAAACTCGCTGGAGGAGACCAAGACCTAAGCGGTATTTTAGGTTCTACACAACAAACAAAAAATGCAAAAGCGTTAGCACGCATGAAAGAAGCCGCTTCAGGCTCTCGAGATATAGCTGACTTAGGGGGGGCTTCCCCATACAGCAGTTTTAGTCCTTCCGCAGGGGGTGGTAGTGAAACGGGTTAAAAGCGTCGGGCTTTTAAATTTAGCCCATGTGGTTGAGTAAACCAATCACGAAATAGAAGACGCCTGACACAATAACGCAGGTAACAAGGGTAATAAGCGGATAAAGATCTACCATGGTGGAGCATCCTTTTCAAATTGTGGATATACGTATATTATAGCAAAGATTTTTGTTTTGTCATTATGCCTTCACACACCGATGCTGGTGGGTGGGCGAAAGGCTCCTAAAAACAAGGGCTTCAGGCGTCGCACAAAGGGAAGCTTCCGCTTGGGGGCATCGCTCAATAAAGCGACAACCGACGTCAGGCATGCTCAAAATCGAAGGCGGTGTGCCTTCGATGGAATGTAAGTGCTTCACATTCGGGCGAGGAATGCTTTGCAACAAGCCTATCGTATAAGGGTGTTGGGGCGAGGCGAACAAGTCTTCCACCAACGCCGTTTCCACCAAATGCCCTGCGTACATGACGGCAACCTTATGGCAGATTTCCGCCACAACACCCATATCGTGCGTAATCAGTAGCGTTGCCATGTTGAAGTCTTTGCAAAGTTCTTGAATCAAGCTTAAAATATCGGCTTGCACGGTGACATCTAAGGCGGTGGTGGGTTCATCCGCAATCAAGAGCTTCGGCGTACAGGCGAGAGCCATCGCAATCAACACCCGTTGACGCATACCCCCTGAAAACTCGTGAGGATAGGCTTTTAGACGTTGTTCAGGGTTTGAAATACGCACGGCATCCAAGAGTTCACGCATCCGTTGCTGACGCTGGGACGAGTCCAAATCCGTGTGAGTGGTCAAAATCTCTTCGAGCTGGTTGCCAATCGTGTACACAGGATTCAAGGCAGACAGCGGATCTTGCGGGATGAGCGCCATCGCTTTGCCTCGCAGACGGCGGTAACTTTCAGCGTCTAGCGATTGGAGCGAAAGCCCGTTTAGGGCGATCGTTCCGCCACTCATCACACCAGGGCGAGGCAGCAAACCGAGTATCGCTAGGCTAGTAAGGCTTTTACCGCATCCGCTTTCGCCGACCAAGCCCATAATCTCCCCCTCAGCGATGCTAAAGTCCACGTTCTGCACCAACGGCACCAGCCCCTTGCTGTCAGGATGAGGAAAGGAAATCGATAGAGATTCCACCTGTAACACAGGCGTGGGTGGGGCGATCACGTTCATGGACGCATCCTTTTTAGCAGGTTTATCTGAAGTTTTGGAACTGTAGGGGCTTTTCCCACTCGCTGGATTTTTGCTTCAAGTGGGTGATGACCGCTTGCAAATCGTCTCGATTTTTGCCGTTGACCCGCACTTGTTCGCCTTGAATTGAGGCTTGCACCTTGAGCTTGGTTTCTTTAATTTCGCTCACGATTTTTTTGGCAAGTTCCTTGTCAATCCCCGAATTGAGCTTCACCACTTGACGCACACGGTTGCCTAGGGCGTGTTCAATGGCGTTGCTTTGGGCGTCCAACAAAAAGGGACTTAGGCTACGTTTGATGATTTTTTCTTCCAAAATCTGCAAAACGTTTTGCAAGGCAAAGTCATTGGCGGTGGTAATCGTGATGTCTTCTTTGTTTAGCACGAGTTCGGTTGCCGTGTCTTTCAGGTCGAATCGAGCGTTAATGTCTCGACTGGCTTGATCCACCGCGTTGGTGAGTTCTTGGGCGTCAAATTCGGACACCACATCAAAGCTTGCATCTTTTGCCATGGGTCATCTCCTTCTATAAATAAAACTGTTGTTTCATTTTAGCACAAATGTCTTTAAAGATAAAAAAAGCCGTACTTTTCGACCCACGAAAGTCCGATTTCTGGCCACGAAAGTCGTTTTTCTGGCCACGAAAGTCCGATTTCTGGCCACAAAAGTCGTTTTTCTGGCCACAAAAGTCAGTTTTCTGTCCACGAAAGTCTGTTTTTTGGCCACAAAAGTCCGATTTCTGGCCATGAAAGTCGGTTTTTTGACCCCTCTCCTAATTTTAGGAGGGGTGACAAAGCAAAGCTTTCTATACTGTTTTCAAGGAGCCACTCTTTTTCAGTATGACAGCTTTTTAATGCCTCGCCTAGTGCCTAAATGGCACTATTTTTCTGTCCACCCTCCTGATTTTAGGAGGGGGTATGCGGACACTATAAATACCCATTTCCTACCCCACAAGGCTGGTTGATTCGCTGGCTTTTAAGGCAATGTCGGATCGGGTAAAGCTCTGCGGGAAATTGATCGTGTCAATCGCACCATACGCCAGCGTTCGAGCATCCGCCAGCGAATTCGCCACGGCCGTCACCGTCAAGACTCGTCCGCCCACCGAAATTAGCTCCCCAGAAGGCTGGCGTTTCGTGCCAGCATGAAAAACGTTTACACCTTTCGGCAAGGCATCAGGCAAGCTAATCACCTGCCCACTCATATACGCCTGCGGATACCCTTCCGCCGCCACGACGACCGTCACCGCCTTTTGCGTCGGTTCTTGCAAGGCACGATTGCCTTGCCACGGCGACAAATCACCCTTCGCTGAATCTATGAGTAAGGCCAACACATCGATGCGGTCTTGCAATAACGGCAACACCACCTGCGTTTCAGGATCCCCAAAACGCACGTTAAACTCCACCACAAAGGGCTTGCCGTTGGGGTGAATCATCAAGCCTGCATACAAAATCCCTTTAAAGGGGGCGTTTTCGGCTTGCATGGTCTTCATCATGGGGTCTAAAATGGTGGCTTGAATCGTGGCAAGCAGCGCGTCATCCACAAAAGGGACAGGGGCATAGGCTCCCATACCACCTGTGTTTTCGCCTGTATCGTTGTCGCCGACACGCTTAAAATCTTGGGCGGAAATCAGGGGGATGGCGTGCGACCCGTCGGCAATCGCCAACACGCTTAATTCCACACCTTCGAGGAATTCTTCAATCACCACAGGGCTATGCTTCGCTTCGGCACGAGCGAGGGCTGCATGAGCATCCGCCAGCGTTTCCGCCACGGTCACGCCTTTTCCAGCCGCTAAGCCGTCTTCTTTAATCACATAAGGGGCTTTAAATTGTGACAAGGCGATTTCGGCGTCTTGACGGGTCTTACAATAGGCGAATCCTGCGGTGGGGACGCCTGCCTTTGCCATGATTTGCTTGGCATAATGCTTGGATGCTTCTAGTTGAGCCGCCGCTTGAGAGGGGCCAAAAACAAGCACGCCTTGAGCGTCGAGGGCATCGACAACCCCAGCCACCAGCGGCGCTTCAGGCCCTACCACGACAAAATCGATGTCTTCGGCTTGCACAAAGTCTAGGACGGCTGGCACGTCATCCGCTTGAATATCCACGCCTGTGGCGAGATTGTAGCATCCTGCATTACCAGGGGCGACAAAGAGTTCGGGGGCTTGCGGGCTGCGACTTAGGGCTTCTAAAAGGGCGTGTTCGCGTCCGCCACTGCCGAGGACTAAAACTTTAGGGGTCATGTGTGGGATTCCTCATCGGTTAAAGGGTGTTTCGCCCCATTGTACCTAAAACATGGGTACGTTGAGGTAACAGTTTGTAACGGCTTTAGAAGGGCGTGGGGTTTATGGTCGAAAGTATTGAGGAGCTTTTGAATAAAGCCTATGTATCCCTAGTGATTTTAGAAGGATTATATGATGACCAGTATTAAACTGTTGAACCCTCAAACCCAAGAACAAAAAGAAGTCCCAATGGGCTTTTCTTGGACGTATTTTTTCTTTGGCTTTATGGTGCCCTTGCTTCGTGGTGATTGGAAGTGGGCAGGCATTAGCTTTGCGATTAATTTATTTACGCTGGGTCTAGGTCAGCTTGTTTTGTGCTTTCTTTACAACAAGCTGTATTTGAAGGGCTTGGTTCAAGAAGGCTTTCAAGCCTTGGATGCAGAAGGCAAGCAATATCTCAGTCAGCTTTCGGCGTAGTCGGATTGTTTTTTTAGACTTAAAAGGAGAAGGTTTAAACGCCTTCTCTTTTTGTCTATGTTGTTTTTGTGATACACTAAAGCATGATTACGCCTCAATATGTAAAAGGAGCCCCACACATGAACCAAGACGATTCATTAAATCTCGAAGAAAATGCACCCAATACTCAAAGTGACCAGCCTTGCGTCACGCATCGGGTGTTGTCGCCTAAGCTACTCTTGTTTATGGCGATCTTTGACGTGCTCATGGTGGATGCTGCCCTTAAGTGGGTCTCTTCGCAAGAACCCATTGGGCACGTGTTGGCCATTGTGCCGAATGTATTTAACCTCCATCACGTTGAAAATACAGGCGTGGCGTTTAGTTTTCTGAAAAACCAGCCTCAAGTCGCTAGTTTGTTGAGTGGGGCTTTGCTCGTCACGCTTATTGTGTTGGTTCTAAAGCAAAAGATGATTAACAAAACTCAAGCCTTAGGCTTTGGTTTTGTCATCGGCGGAGGACTCAACAACGCCCTCGACCGTCTACTCACAGGTGCCGTCACCGATTACATCCACCTGCCCCTTCTACATTTACCCATCTTCAACTTGTCGGATGCCATGATCTTCATCGGTGCCATTCTCATTTTCTATCACTACCTTTGGGGCAACTGTGATGCATCCGCCAGCAAGGCGACTTAATATGAAGCCTAAACCTTCTACTTCTGTAGAAATTTTTGATCTTTCTGATATAAGCGTTGATTTAAGTTTAGAAGATGATAACGTCATTCACTTGGTTGTGCAAGCCCCTGATGCCGAAGAACGGCTCGACAAGTTTCTCGCCAAGCACTTGGGCGAAACCTATTCTCGGGAGCGGATTCAAGCCCTCATTAAGGGCGGAAACATCCATAAAGACGGGCAAGTATGGAATAAATCGAGCTTTCGGGTCAAACTGGGCCAAGTCATCCATGTGGTAGAGCCTGAACTGCAAACGCTTGAAATGCCTGCATGGGACGTGCCTTTAGACGTTATTTTTGAAGATGAGCATTTGCTGGTGATTAACAAACCTGCGGGCATGTTGACGCATCCGACAGGCTTGCAACAGCCTGATACCTTGGTCAATGCGGTCTTGCATCATTGCAAAGGGCAACTCTCGGGCATCAACGGTGTCGAGCGTCCAGGCATTGTGCATCGTTTGGATCGTGACACCGAAGGCTTGATTGTGGTGGCAAAATCCGATCAAGCCCATCATGGTTTGGCGGAACAATTGCAAGACAAGACCATGTACCGTCGTTATAATGCGATTGTGCAAGGGCATGTGCAGGATTTGAATGGCACGGTGCGGATTGGGATTGGCAGGCATTCCCAGCAACGCAATAAAATGCAAGCCGATTGGACGGGTAAAACGGCTGTAACGCATTACCATGTGAAAGAGACGCTGAACGACAAGTTTACGTGGGTGCAATGCCAGTTGGAAACAGGGCGAACGCATCAAATTCGGGTGCATATGGCGTATATTGGGCATCCGCTAGTGGGGGATCCGTTGTATGGCACAGGTTTGGCGTTGCAGTGGAAGGAGCTGATGCCTGAAGCAGGGCAGGCTTTGCAAGCCTATGCCTTGCGGTTCATTCACCCGATTACACGAGAAGCCAAGCATTTTGAATTACCCCCTTCCGAACACCTGCTCAAGGTGTGGGATGCCCTCACGCATCGGGTGTGATATAGCCGAGTTTAGAGTTTCCTGTACCGTGTCTATACATTGTCGCTACGATTATTTTGTTCAGTTATGTAGGTCTGTCTACACGCCCTCACAAAATAATCTAAGCTCCTCGTCTAGCCTACTGTACAGAAAACTCTAAACTCGGCTATAGTGGTTTTTAGATAAAAATTGTGATGTTTACATGGTTGCACAAGCAGACGTCCAAGCACTAAATCCGAGCGGGTGAGCCAACTGCGAATCCCCGAGCGATTTTGCGGACGTCGTGCAAAGGAATGATGCGAGGAGGTGGGGATTCAGGGGGGATTTTCAAGGGGGGACGAAGGGGAGGAGAAACGCAATACGTCCTTCCCCGTCCCCCCTTGAACGCATTTAGAGGTGTCGGAGAACCTTTGTGCGAGCAAAGGTCTCTGACGTCACCAGCTAAAAATGGAGCTAGAAAACCACTATGAATTAAGCTTCGAGTTCTTTGGCTTTTCCGCCACCGCCGCCTTTGCGACCACCCGTAGGCGCATCGCCTGTGAGCTTAGGCATCTGCCCTTTGGCTTTGGATTGCACCCGAATTTCAAAGGAATCCAGCGGTAAATCACCTGTGACTTTAAAGACGACTTCCTTCTTCTTGGTGACGATTTCTTCACCGTCTTCGCCATCCTTAACCTCTTCCGTGATTTTTAAGGACGCTTCGATGACGTTGCCTTCCTTATACTCACTCATCAACAAGGCTTCACTCAACGGATCTTCCAAACGACGCTGTAAGACTCGACGCAACGGTCTTGCCCCATACGTAGGATCGTAGCCTTCTTCTGCCAAGAAGTCTTTGACTTCATCGGTGAGTTCCAGTTTAAGCTTACGGTCGTTGAGACGTTTGAGCAATTCCTTCATCATAATATCCACAATCAAGCGAATTTCTTCTTTCTTGAGCGGTTCAAAGATGATGGTATCGTCCAAACGGTTAATGAATTCAGGGCGAAACACTTGTTTCATCGCATCTTTCACACGGTCTTTAATTTTGGCATAACGAGCAGCGGCTTCTTCTTTTTCACTGCCACCAAAGCCAATGCTTGAGGGATTTTCAATGCCAGAAGCTCCCACGTTCGACGTTAAAATCACGATCGTGTTTTTAAAGTCGACCACACGCCCTTTAGAATCGGACAAACGACCGTCATCCAAAATCTGCAAGAGAATGTTAAAGACATCAGGGTGAGCTTTTTCGACTTCGTCAAAAAGCAATACGCTGTAAGGCTTACGACGAATGGCTTCCGTCAACTGACCGCCTTCGTTGTAGCCCACGTATCCAGGGGGCGACCCGATCAATTTGGAAACCGTATGGCGTTCCATGAATTCGGACATATCTAAGCGAATCATATTGTCAACGGATCCGAAGAAATATTGAGCCAAAGTCTTCGCTAGTTCCGTTTTACCAACCCCTGTAGGTCCGCAGAAAATGAAGGAACCGATCGGGCGATCAGGGCTTTTCAAGCCGACTCTCGCTCGACGAATGGCTTTAGAAATGGCGACAACCGCTTCATGCTGACCAATGACTTGTTCATGCAAGGTGTCTTCCATTTTCATTAACTTGTCGCTTTCGCTTTCGGTTAATTTGGAAACAGGAATACCCGTCCATTGTGAAACGACACTGGCAATATCTTCAACGGTGACGGTAATATTTTTAGGATCCAGCGTCTTTTTGTGAGCATCGGCGATTTCACGCAAGCCTTCACGCATTTCCGCTTCTTTGTCACGCAATTCAGTGGCTTTGTCAAACTCTTGAGCCCGAATGGCTTCTTCTTTTTGACGCACCAAGGCTTTAATTTCACGCTCCAATTTCTTGCCGTCTTCAGGCAAGGCACTGTTATTCAAACGCACACGAGAGGCGGCTTCATCGATGAGATCGATGGCTTTGTCAGGCAAGAAGCGATCTGAAATATAGCGATCCGACAGGGTAACGGCGGCATCGATGGCTTCATCACTAATGGTGAGTTTGTGATGATCTTCATACTTTTCACGCAAACCACGAATGATTTCAACGGCTTCAGAAAGCGTCGGTTGATCCACAAAAACAGGCTGAAAACGACGTTCTAAGGCGGCATCTTTTTCAATGTGCTTACGGTATTCTGAAATCGTGGTGGCTCCAATGACCTGCAATTCGCCACGACTCAAGGACGGCTTGAGGATGTTGGCGGCATCAATCGCCCCTTCCGCAGCGCCTGCACCAATCAGGGTGTGCATTTCATCAATCACCAAAATAATGTTGTTGGCTTGGCGGATTTCATCCATCACTTTTTTAAGGCGTTCTTCAAATTCGCCACGATACTTGGTACCTGCGACTAATAAGCCCATATCCAACTGAATGATTTTTTTGTCTCTCAACATTTCAGGCACGTCGCTATTGACGATGCGTTGAGCCAAGCCTTCGGCTAAGGCGGTTTTACCCACACCAGGTTCACCAATAAGCACAGGGTTGTTTTTCGTACGACGACCCAAAATCTGCACCATACGCTCGATTTCAACTTCACGCCCGATGACAGGATCCAAGCGCAATTCTTCGGCAGCGAGCGTCAAGTTTTGCGAGAATTCGTCTAAGGTAGGCGTTTTGGTTTTGCCTCCGCTGGAACCGCCCGAGCTGGAGGATGATCCTGAACCACCGCCACTGCCTGCAGAGGCACTGCCGCGGGTTTCGCCCAACATACGAATCAAATTGCCACGCAACTTGGTGAGGTCTACGCCTAAGCTTTCAAGCACTTTGGCTGCGACGCCTTCGCCTTCACGAATCAAGCCCAACAAGAGATGTTCTGTTCCAATATAATTATGCCCGAGTTGACGAGCTTCATCCCAAGAAAGTTCCAAAACACGCTTGGCACGAGGGGTAAAGGGGATTTCAACGGCGACAAAACCGCTCCCACGCCCGATGATTTTTTCAACTTCGGCTCGTGCTTCTTTAAGATTGATGCCCATGCCTTTAAGGGTTTTGGCGGCAATGCCTGTGCCTTCGCCGACGAGTCCTAATAAAATTTGCTCCGTTCCTACGAAGTTATGCCCCAAGCGACGAGCTTCTTCTTGTGCCAACATAATGACTTTAATGGCTTTTTCAGTAAAGCGTTCAAACATCATAATAGTGTATTCCTTCACAAACAATCGACGAGGCAGATTTGTAGGCACAAGATCCCCACGTTTATATATATGTTATTAGTTTAACGGCATTTTGCAAAAGAAACAAGTCACAAATAAAAGCTCCTCCTGAAAAAGGGGAGAATCCATCGTAACGATTGTAACTAATTTGGTGAAGGACTAGAAAAAATAGGCACAAAGTGCTTTAATTAGGGGGGAACTATTTGTATAAGGACACGCTCTCATGACTCGTCTCGACACGCAAAGCAAACCTCTTTTTACCTCTGAACGCTTGGCGTATAGAGCCTTTAATGAAGGCGATTTCGACGCCTTGAAATCTTTGCATCAACACCCCGATGTGGCGGTCAGTACCTTTACGGGCTTTAGCGATGATCTGCGTGTGCTTGAAGAACTCAACGAATACATTGAAGAATACAGTCGTTTGGGGATTTCTCAATTGTATGCCAGCGAAAAAGAAAGCGGTCGTTTTGTGGGTCGTATGGGCTTGCAATACCGTATTTGGAATCCTGAACGTGAAGCGCGTGAATACGAAATGCGTGTAGCCATTCATCCTGATTTTTGGAGCCAAGGCTACGCCACGGAAGGGTCTCGTGCGGTTTTACAATACGGCTTTGAAGAACTTCGTTTGCCTAGAATTGTCATGGCTCACTATGACGACAATGCTAAATCAGCAGTTATTGCTCAGAAACTGGGCTTTACCCGTACCTGTGATTTCACCTTTAAAGGACGATTCGTTGTGGGATATGAGCAATTGAATCCAACCCTTGTTTAGGCATTGTTTTTTTCTCATGTTTGTATGAAGATTAAGCTTGTACTGTTCTGATTTAAATTGGGTGAATACATTCAATGCCTGTTTCAAAAGAAGGTCTTTCTAAGATCATTCAGAAAATTTCATCTAAGACGCATGCCGTATTGGGCGATATGGTTATTGATGAAATGGTCTATGGGCATGTGGACAGGCTTAGTCGTGAAGCCCCTGTGATTATTTTGCGTCACCATAAAACCGATGTCGTGATGGGTGGCGGAGCCAACGCCGTGCATAATGTCGCCGCTTACGGAGCAAGCACCTACGCCCTAGGCGTTTGGGGAGACGATTATTATGCCCCGCAACTCGAAGCGGTGATGCAAAAAGCAGGCATTCACACCGAAGGCATGGTCACTGATGCCAGCCGTCCCACCACAACGAAAACGAGGTTGTCGGGCATGGTGAACTTTTCTGTGACGCAACAAATGTTGCGTTTAGACAGAGAATCTCGTGAACCGTTGTCTGCTGACTTGAATCAGCAACTCAAAAACCAATTAGAGGTGTTATTGCCTCAAGTCAACGGCATTTTATTGTCGGATTACGACTTAGGGGTGGTGAATCCCGAAACGATTGCGTATGTACTCGCAAAAGCGAAGGCGTTGAAGCTTCCTGTGGTGGTGGACAGTCAAGGCGATTTGAGTCGATTTAAAGGCGCCAGCATCCTTACGCCGAATCAGCCGGAAGCCGAAAAAAACGTGGGCTTTGCCCTAGATTCCAAAGACGCTATTATCAAAGCAGGTAAGCTTTTGCTTGAAAAGGCTCAAGCCCAGCATGTGTTGATTACCCTTGGGCAAGACGGCATGGCGTTATTTGACGCTGAAAACGCCTGCGTGTCCTTTATTCCTGCCTTTAACAAGCAAGAGGTCTTTGATGTGACAGGGGCAGGCGATACCGTTGTGGCGACGTGGTTGGTGGCATACGCCAGTGGAGCAACGGCGTTGGAAGCGGCGGTCTTGGGTAACCTCGCCGCTAGCTTGGTGGTGCGTATTTTTGGATCCGCCGTGACCTCTCAAGACGAATTGCTCAAAAGCTTGCACACGCTGGATGGCGCCTTACTGCACGCGATTGAAACGCAACTTTTAGATCTTAACTTTTAACCCACAAACATAAAGGAACCCCTTATGCCCCTTTTAGATACAAACGGTCGCTTGTTCGGAAAATTTAACGTCTTGGATGCAGGACTCGTCTTGCTGCTTGCCATCGGAGCCTTGGGCGTGTTCTTGGTGCAAAGCAACTTGCACGCCACTTCAAAAGCCATGGTGCAAGGCGAAACGGATATCGATATTCGCATTATGTTCACCCTTCGTAGTGAAGATGCCCAATTGCTTAAAGCAGGCGAAAAAACGAACATCACCATTCGCAACCAGCCTCGTGGTGAAGTAAAAATATTGGATGTCCAAAAGGCCCCCGTACAAGTGATGCTCGCCGTTAACGGCAAGCCCACCGCCGTGACCGATACCACTCAAAAGAACGTGCAAAGCTACTGGGTCACGCTTCGAGATCACGCCACAATCACCAAAGAAGGCTATGTCGCTGAAGGCGTGAAAATTAAAGTCGGCGTGCCTGTGGACTTAGAAGGCTTTAAGTACTTTGTGCATGGTGGGATTGTGGATGTTCGCCGTGTTGCAGAAGCGATTGGTGAAGATTAATGTCTGCGACTGACGTCTCCTTTCCTCCCTTTCTAGGGGAATCTAAAGTGTTTCAAGCAGGTGTTGCGGGGCAGGTTTGCTTGCATCGGTGGCTTGTTTCAGGTTGGGAAAGCTCGCTTTTCGGACGTTTTTGTATTCAAGCATTGGCTCGAAACGTGGAAGATGCCGACACGAGTCACGACGCTTTGTGGCTAGGCATCTTGCCAGCTATGGCGATACTCGGGATTTTAATCGGGGTCACGTTTTTAGGCACAGGCATCTTGGGGGCAGCGGTTCTCGCTTTGGGCGGATTCATCTTGGTTGCTAGTGTCGTAAGCGGTCGTAACGCATGGGTCAAACATCCCCACTTACTGGATGCTTTAATCATTTTATTTTTTCTCACTTACGTCGTTTCTGCCTGTTTTTCAAGCCTTCAACCGCAAGCCTTTATCGGTTTCATCAAGCAGTCGATTTTTTTGGTGGCGTATCTGTCGTTTCGATCCACATGGCATCATACCCCCTCCCTCCTGCGTTGGGGATTCCCCTTGCTCTTGGTTTTGGGTGGTATTCAAGCCGTAATCGGCTGGTTGCAAGTGCATGGCTATGCGGGTGAACTCGCAGGCTGGACGGATGTCAATACCCCCGAAGAACTCAAGTTGAACCGTGTCTACGGTACGCTCAAGCCTTACAATCCCAACTTGCTAGCGGCTTTTTTCGTCGCCAGTAGCGGTGCAGGCTTGTGGACGCTTTTACAAGTCGCCACCAAGCCCTTTCGCTTTGTCTTTCCGTGGCTTTTGGTGATTTTAGGCTTGACTGCGTTGGTCTTGTATGGCGTCGTGATGACGGGTTGTCGTGGGGCGTATTTGGGTGTTTTTGTGTCGATGCTGGCTCTTTTTATGTTGAGTTTTCCATTGCTGAAAACCGACACCACCTTAAAAGAAGTGAAATGGCTCGCTTCGGCGTGGGTGGCTTCAGCGGTTTTGGCAATTGTGGCGGTTGCGGGGGTTTTATTCAGCAGTGAAAAGCTCATGCACCGCGTCACCAGCATTTTCGCCTTTCGTGGGGATTCTTCTATTTCGTACCGTTTGAACGTGTATATCAGTGCATGGCGTATGTTTTGCGACAATTGGCTCTTTGGCATTGGGCCTTCTAACACGGTTTTTAAAAAAGTCTATGGCTATTACATGACCCCTGGTTTCAACGCCTTAGGGGCGTATTCGGTGCCGTTGGAAATCCTCGTTGAGCAAGGGGTTCTCGGCTTTAGTGTCTTTTTAGGCATCGTGGGGAGCGTGTTTCAACAAATGGTGCAACATCTATTTGATGAGAGGAAGGCGTTGGCTCCAAAATTGAGCGTTTTGAGTCTTTCTGTGGCGTTATTGGCATTTATGGGGCATGGCTTTTTTGACACCGTCTTGTACCGTCCGCCGATTATGTTGCCCTTTTTGTTTATGCTCAGTGCTTTGGTCACCTTTGTTGCTACTGATGTTGACTAGGCTATGGCAAGAAGATTGCCACGCTACGCTCGCAATGACGGTGTGTTTTAGACTCTCGCAAAGCTTTCTATAAAACAAAACCCTCTGTCCATGTGGAAAGAGGGTTTAAACTGGGGTAGAAGGATTCGAACCTCCGGATGTCTGGACCAAAACCAGATGCCTTACCGCTTGGCGATACCCCATCATACAAATATGGAAAACCCTTTAAGGTTTTATACAGTTAATCTAAAACGAGAATAGAACACGTATTTAGATTAGCCTCACACCCCTTAATGTACGATGAACAGACGAGGGAGTCAAGCCTTTGCGTGAAGATTTCCCTCAAACAATCTAAAGGACGTTTTCATTTTGTTACGTTATGAAAAAGAAACTTGCAATTCAAGTATGTTTAATGGAAACTCTATAGGTATCAACGTCTTTTAGGCGGAAAACGTAGCAACTATAAAGGATTTCAAACATGCCAGTACCTAAGCAACGCCGTGGTAAAGCCGACAAACGCGCCCGTCGCGCTAACTGGAAGGCACTCCCAACCGCCGTGACCTTCTGCACCAATTGCGGAAGCCCAAAATTAACCCATGCGGTTTGCACCATTTGTGGTTTTTATAACGGACGCATCGTGTCTCCTCGTTTTGCTAAGAAAAGTGGATTCGATCAAGTTCAATCTCAAATGCAAAACGGCATTGAAGAGCATGTGCATGACGAAAATTACGGACATGATCACGCACACGATCATTCGCATGACGTCGTAGATGTTGAAACAAAAGCCGTGGACGCCAAGGCAACTGCTGTTGAGACGGATGTTGTTGATGTTGATGCGAAAAAAGAAGAAGACGCTAGCGAGTAATTGCTTGGCGTCTTCCGAGACGTTTGCTTGCCTTAAGCATAGTTAAAAGACGTTGGTTTTTCCTAATTGAGGGAGTCGTTCATGGCAAATAAGCCAATCGTAATTGCATTAGATGCAATGGGTGGTGATTACGCCCCCGTTGAAACAGTCAAAGGTGCCATTCAAGGGGCGAAAGTCTATGGTGTTGCCGTTGAATTGGTGGGCAATCCTTCGGTGATTCAAGCCGAGTTGGACAAGTATGACACCCGTGGCTTGGATTTACGCATCGTTGAAGCACTCGATGAAATCGGCATGGATGAAGTGCCGACGGTTGCCTTGCGAAAAAAGAAGAATGCCTCTATTGCAGTCACGGCTCGTCGAGTCAAAGAAGGTCATGCGGATGCCATGGTCGCAGCGGGATCGACAGGGGCGGCTTTGGCAGCAACCTTGTTTAATATCGGGCGAATCAAAGGCGTCGACAGACCTGCGATTGGGGTGGCGTTGCCGTCTCAACGCACGCCAACGTTGATGATTGATGGCGGGGCGAACGCCGATTGTACGCCTGAACTCTTGGTGCAGTTTGCTCGCTTGGGTCGTGCTTATGTGCAAGGCGTTTATGGGATTGAGCATCCGAAAGTGGGTTTGTTGAATATCGGTTCTGAAGAAGGTAAGGGTAACGCCTTTTCAAAAGAAGCCTTTACTTTGTTGAAAGCGGCGACTGACTTGAGCTTTGCAGGTAACGCCGAAGGACGTGATTTTTTCATTAGTGAGTTTGATGTGATTGTGTCTGACGGCTTTTCAGGCAATGTTGCCTTGAAATCAGCTGAAGGCATGGCGACCTTGTTTGGTCGTTTAATTAAGCAGGAACTCACGAGAAATATTTGGACAAAACTCGTGGCTCTGCTGGTAAAGCCTATTTTAGAAAAGGCTCGTAAGCATATTCATCATGAATATGTGGGGGGTGCTTTACTTTTGGGCATTAACGGCATTTGTATTATTGCTCATGGGGGCAGTTCTGCTTTAGCAATTGAAAATGCCATTCGCTTGGCAGTGGCAGGAGTCAAAGGCGATGTGATGCGTAAAATGGTGGAAGCCTCTCGTTTGAATGTGGATGCGGCGGTAACTGTTGAGCAGGACAGTGAAGCATCTGAAATTAGTGCGGTATAGTGAGGAAAAAACGTGGTAAGCAATCTTAAACAAGCAGCGAAGCAGTATGGCGTCAAAATTATCGGCGTCGGCTCATCCGTTCCGCCAACGGTTTTAAGCAACGATGATATGGCGAAAATGGTGGAAACCACCGATGAATGGATTCAAACACGCACGGGCATCCGTACACGCCATGTCTTGAGTGGGGATGAACTGCTGACGGATTTGGGTATTGAAGCGTCTAAGCAAGCTTTGGCCATGGCAGGCATCGACGGGGCGGGGATTGATCTGATTATTGTGGCAACCACCACGCCCGATGAGCGTTACCCTGCGATGGCGTCTCGCATTCAAACGGCAATCGGTTCGACCAAGTCCTTTGGTTTTGATTTGGCGTTAGCCTGTACAGGTTTTGTAGCGGCCTTAATTACAGCAGAGCAATTTCTGCGTTCAGGCATGGCAAAAAAAGCCTTGGTGATTGGAGCGGATGCCCATTCTCGTGTCATGGACTGGACTGATCGTAATACCTGCGTTTTATTTGGCGATGCGGCTGGAGCGGTGGTTTTAGAAGCCAGTGAAGACTTTGACGGTTTCTTGGCGAATGACGGCAACCTAGACGGTAGTAAGGCAGATGAATTGCATGCCGATTACAAATTGGTGAACTGTCCGATTCTGCCACAACCCACGCCTCGCAACCCTTACGTTCAAATGAACGGTCGGGAAGTCTTTAAATTTGCGGTAGGTGTTGTGCCTTCTTCGATTCGTCAAACCCTTGAAAATGCAGGCGATACGCTTGATGATATTGATGTTCTGGTGCTTCACCAAGCGAATATCCGTATTATGGATGCCATGAACGAACGCTTGGGTATTCCTCGTGAAAAAATGATTATTAACCTTGACAAATACGGCAATACGTCTGCGGCTTCGGTTCCTTTGGCGTTGGATGAAGCCGTGCGTAACGGTCAGATTCAAAACGGTAGTCGAGTAATGACCTGTGGTTTCGGCGGTGGTTTGGCATGGGCATCGAGCTACTTTATATGGTCAGGCCCCAGCTTTGAAAAAATTGCCTACATCCAACCTGCTCAAGAAGGAGGACGTGCCTAATGACGTTGAACAATTCAAAAAAAGTGGCGTTTTTATTCCCAGGGCAAGGCTCTCAAGTGGTCGGCATGGGGCAGGATTTTTATGAATCCAGTGTCCGTCTTAAAGCCTTATTTGACCAAATTGATGCTTTGGTGACGCCTAATGAAGCAGGGCAATCTTTGCTAGAAATTACCTTTAAAGGATCGAGTGAAGAATTGAACCGAACTATTTATACACAACCGTCTATTCTAGCGGTGTCTTTAGCGGCTTATGAAGCCTTTCAAGCCGAAGTCCAACTTACGCCTGTGGCGGTGGCTGGGCATAGCTTGGGTGAGTTTTCAGCACTGGTGGCTTCAGGTGCTTTAAGCATTGATGCAGTTGTGCCGATCGTCGAAAAACGAGCCAGCCTCATGGAAACGGCTCCAGCAGGGACGATGGCAGCGGTTTTGGGTTTGTCGGCGGATGTCGTCAAGCAGACTTTAACAAGTTTAGATCTAAACGGTGAAATTGCGGTGGTGGCGAATGACAATAGCCCGACGCAAATCGTGATTTCAGGCACAATTAAAGGCATCGAGTTAGCCAGCCCTGCCCTTAAAGAGGCAGGCGCCAAACGAGTGATTCCCTTGCCTGTCGGCGGAGCCTTTCATTCGCCTTTAATGGACGAGCCAGCAGAAGCCTTTGCGTCTTTGCTTGAATCCACAGTGTTTCAAGACGCCCAGATCCCTGTGATTAGCAATGTGGATGCTCAAGCCAAGACCTCTGCCAAAGATCTGAAAACAGCGTCTATTTTACAAATGCCTTCTAGCGTGCAATGGACAAGCACGATGAAGACGTTGGTTGAAACCCTTGGCGTGGATACCGTGATTGAGTTTGGACCTGGTAAAGTTTTGACAGGTTTAATGAAAAAAACGTATCCTGATGTTCAGATTTACAATGTGTATGATACGGCTTCACTCGCTGAAGTCGCAGGTGTTTTTCAAGGTAGCCCTGTGTTATCTTAAACCCTTTAATTAGAGAAGGATCTTACATGAACGCACAAAAACAAGTCGCTATTGTTACAGGAGGCTCACGAGGCATTGGTAAAGCTTGCGTTGAAACGCTTGCTCGTGCTGGTTTTGATGTCGCCTTTACTTACCATTCAAGCAGTGCGAAAGCCGATGAATTGGTCGCAAGCCTTACAGCAGAAACAGGGCAAACACTCAAAGCCTATCAATCCGATGCTGGCGATGCCAAAGCCTGTCAAGCCTTGATTGATGATGTTGCAGCAGACTTTGGCTCGGTGGATGTGCTGGTCAACAATGCAGGCATCACACGAGACACGCTGATGATTCGCATGAAGGATGAAGATTGGGATGCCGTGATTCAAACGAATCTTACAGGTGTTTTTCATACCACTCGTGCCGCAGGTAAAGTCATGATGAAGCAACGCAAGGGCGTGATTATCAACATTTCAAGCGTGGTCGGCGTTTACGGAAATGCTGGGCAAGTCAATTACGCCGCCGCCAAAGCAGGTTTGATTGGTTTGACCAAAACAGTCGCCAAAGAACTCGGTGCCAGAGGCGTGACCTGTAACGCCATTGCCCCCGGTTTTATTGAAACGGATATGACAGGCGATTTGCCTCACAAGGATCAATTGCTCAATGCAATTCCCTTAAAACGGTTTGGCAGTCCTGACGATATAGCCAATACGGTGCTATTTTTAGCCACCAAAGGGCACTATATTACAGGGCAAGTCATTGGTGTGGACGGTGGGCTTGTATTTTAAGCTTGATACGTCATTATAGGAAGTGGGCAAATGGCCCTATATTTAAATTGGAGAATGAAAACTATGTCTAGCGTATTAGATCGTGTTAAAAAAGTCGTCATCGAACAGTTGAATGTCGAAGAAGATCAAGTGAAGCCTGAAGCAAACTTTCAGCAAGACTTGGGTGCGGATTCCTTGGATACCGTTGAACTCGTCATGGCGTTGGAAGAAGAGTTTGGATGCGAAATCCCTGATGAAGATGCTGAAAAAATCGCAACCATTCAGGATGCCGTCAACTACGTCGAGCGTAACCAGTAGGTTTCGTCTCTGTTTTATGGAAGGTCTTCTTAAAGAAGACCTTCGACCCCCTTATTTACGTCAAAATTAAACTATGTGGATCCCCTGATGATGAGTCAAAAACGTGTCGTTGTAACTGGAATGGGCAGTGTTTCGCCAATGGGCAAAAATAATGCTGAACTATGGGAAAACTTAGAAGCAGGCCGTAGTGGCATTCGCTTTATTGAAGTCATCCCCGAAGAAAGACGCACCTGTAAAGTCGCTGGGGAAATTGTGGGCTTTAATCCTGAAGACCATATGGACAAGAAAAAAGCCCGTCGTATGGATCGTTTCTCGCAACTCGGATTGGTTGCGGCTATTCAAGCTTATGAAGATTCAGGCATTGAAGGGCATGTGGAAAAGCATCGGATGGGCGTGGTCGTCGGTACAGGCTCAGGTGGTTTGATTACCATGGAAGACACCGTGATTTCCAGCATGCAAAAGGGTTACGGCAAAGCCTCGCCTTTTCTCGTACCCATGATGATTCCTGACATGGCATGCGGACGCATTTCCATTGAACTCGGCATTACAGGCCCTAACTTCGCTTTGGTGACGGCTTGTGCGACAGGAACCGATTGTATTGGTCAAGCCGTTAAAATGATTCAAACAGGCGAATGTGATGCCGTTGTCGCTGGTGGAGCAGAAGCCCCCTTAACCGCAGTCGCCGTAGCAGGCTTTAACAACATGAAAGCTTTAACAGGTCGTAATGACGACCCTGAACATGCCAGCCGACCCTTTGACAAAGACCGTGATGGCTTTGTCATTTCTGAAGGGGCAGGCATTTTGATTTTAGAAGATTATGAGATCGCTAAAGCCCGAGGCGCCAAAATCTATGCGGAAATCGTGGGCTATGGTCGCTCTTCCGATGCCTTTGACATTGTGATGCCTCATAAAGAAGGCTTGGGCGCCTCTCGTGCGATGACGGCGGCTTTACGTTCAGCGGAGCTTGAGCCTGAAGATATTGATTACATCAATGCTCATGGAACCTCAACCCCTTTAGGTGATTTGGCGGAAACCATCGCCATTAAGCGTGTTTTTGGCGAATACGCCCATAACGGATTGCTCGTTTCTTCGACCAAAAGTATGCATGGTCACATGTTAGGAGCCACAGGTGCCATTGAAGCGATTATCTGTATTGAAGCGTTGTTGCATCAGACGGTTCCGCCCACCATTAACTTGGATAATCCCGATGAAGGCTGTGATTTAGACTATGTGCCTCACACGGCTCGTAAGGTGGAAAACTTCGACTATGCGATGTCTAACTCCTTTGGTTTTGGCGGTCACAACAGTTGCCTTATCATCAAACGCTTTGAAGCCTAGGCTTACATTTAGTAAACAATGTAATGGTCGCTAAACCACACATAAACCATACAAAGGGTAAATCTGTGTCTGTGGAAACTGCTTCTTTTGAATCTTTGGCAACGCAAACAGAGAATGCTTTAAGCGAAGAAAGCATCCGTATTCGTGGGGCGTATGAGCATAACCTCAAGCATCTGAATGTCGATATTCCCCTCAACCAGCTCACCGTCATTACAGGGCCTTCAGGCTGTGGAAAGTCCTCGCTTGCCTTTGACACGCTTTACGCTGAAGGCAAGCGTCGTTTCATGGAATCGTTGTCGTCTTACGCTCGGCAATTTATTGAAAAGTTCCAAAAGGCTCGTGTGGAAGAAGTCCATAACATCCCACCCGCCGTGGGTTTGTCGCAACATAATCCCGTCACCAATGCACGAGCCACCGTCGGGGTGAGCATCGATGCCATTGATTACCTGTCGCAATTGTTTTACTACTTGGGCGAAAAGACTTGCCCTCATTGCGGATCGCATCGCTTGGTGCAGAATTTGGCTGAAGACTTGCCCACCTATCTATTTGCCGATTTACCTGAAGATACTGCCGTCTACTTGAGCTTGCAAGTGCCTAAAAAGTTAATGAAAACCTTGTATACGGTGTTATTTGGCTTGGGCTATGACCGAATCCTAGATGTCGATCTTAAACCCGTGATGCTAAGCGAATCTATGCCCACGTGGAAAAACGATTATGTGCATGAAAAGCAACAGCTCTGCTTTTTGTTGGATCGTTTTAAATACAAAGGCACGCTCGACGATGCCTTGCTCAATCGCTTTAATGATGTCATCAACCGAGTGAATCAAAGTTTGGAGCTTTTAGGAAGCGACAAGGGGATTGCGTGGGTGGCTCATCTCAAAACAGGCGACACCATTACCACAAAGATCTTGCTCACCAGTAACGGATGCTTCGACTGTGGGCAGAGCATTCCGCCCTTGAGTCCGCACCACTTTCACTATATGCATCCGCAAGGCGCCTGCTCGACTTGCGAGGGCTACGGGCGAGTCATGGGCTTGGATGAAGCACGCATCATCCCCAATAAGAAGGAAACCCTGCGAGGCGGTGCGGTGCATGCCTTTCAAACGCCGTCTTACTTGGAATTGCAGTTGAGCTTGGAACAAGAAGCCAAGCGTCACGGCATTCCGCTCAATGTGCCGTATGATGCCTTAAGCCCTGAAGATCAACGCAAACTATGGGACGGCTTTGGTGCCTTTGTGGGGATTCGTCCGTTTTTTGCGTATTTAGAAACCAAGCGTTATAAAATGCACGTCCGCATGCACCTCGCCAAATATCGGGGTTATTTTGAATGTACGGCGTGTGGAGGCAGTCGCCTCAACCCACTGGCTCGAAGCACGCAAATGCAAGGCATGAGCTATGAACGCTGGTTACAGACGCCTGTTCAAGATCTGCTTAAACGCTTTAAAAATGCGGATAATCCTGTGCCAGCCAGCTTGCCTCGTTTGGCGGTGGATGCGTGGGATTCGCTCTTGCAACGGCTCCAATGGCTCGATGCCGTCGGCTTAGGCTACTTGCCCTTATTGCGTCCGTTAAGAAGCCTTTCTTCGGGGGAGGCTCATCGGGTGCAGTTGATTTCTTCGATTGGCAGTGAACTCACCGAAACGCTTTATGTGTTGGATGAACCCACCGTGGGCTTGCATCCACGAGATACCGAACGCCTCATGGATGTCTTGAAACAACTCAAGGACTTAGGCAATACGGTGGTCTTGGTCGAACATGACCCTGAAGTGATGAAGCAGGCGGATCAAGTCATCGACATGGGCGTGGGGAGCGGTAAGCACGGCGGAAGCATCCTTTTTCAAGGGGACTTCCCATCGCTTCTAAAAAGCAAAACGAAGACGGCTCAAAATTTGTTGGCACCCAAACGCTATAAAACGGCTCCCCTTGAAGCTGCCAAGCATTATTTGAGCATTTACGAGGCTACAGGCTATAATCTTAAAAACGTCACGGCTCGATTCCCTGTGGGGCAGTTGACTTGTGTGACAGGCGTGAGTGGGGCTGGCAAGTCTAGCTTAATCGTACAAACCTTGTACGGGCATGTGTTAAATTCGCAAGGGGAACTACCGTCTTTTGATGTTTTGCCGTGCGGCGGCATTGACGGGCTAGAACACTTTACAGGTGGCGTGGTGTGGGTGGATCAATCCACGCCGTCACGCTCATCACGATCGAATCCCGCAACGGTCGTCAAAGCCTATGATGAAATCCGCAAGCTCTTTAGCGAATCGGTGAAAGCGAAAGCCTTGGGTTTGACCGCAGGGCATTTTTCCTTCAATAGCAAGGGGGGACGCTGTGAAACCTGTGAAGGCTTAGGCGAAGTCACCATTGACATGCAGTTTATGGCGAATATGACGATGCCTTGTGCCGATTGTAACGGCAAACGTTTTCAAGACAGCGTGCTTTCCGTGGATTTATTTGGTCGCACGGTTTATGATGTGCTGTGCATGAGCGTGGATGAAGCTATGCAATTTTTCAAGACGGCGCCAAAAGTGCGTAAACGCTTGCAGTGCTTGGTGGATTTGGGCTTGGGATACCTCCCCATGGGGCAGGCCACGGCGACGCTTTCAGGAGGCGAAGCCCAGCGTTTGAAGCTCGCTCCGTATCTGCCTATGGATGATAAAGCCGTTTCAAAGACTTCGCTCTTTTTGTTTGATGAGCCGACCCGTGGCTTGCATATGAGCGATGTGCCTGTGTTGGTGAATGCCTTGCAACGCTTGGTAAACGTGGGGCATACGGTGATCGTGATCGAGCATAATACGCAGTTTATCGCAGAAGCGTCGGATTGGGTGGTGGACATGGGCCCAGAAGCCGACGAGCTAGGCGGTCAAGTGGTCTATGAAGGTGACTTAGCTTGCTTTTTGAAGGCGACGGCGAGTGTGACGGTACCCTATCTGTAGAAAATCCCCTCCATTGTGAAATAAAGGGGAATGTAAGTAATCGGTTAAATTTAAAAAAACTAAGGGGTTTCGTTTTTATGTTTACCCCAAGGTTGTGAAGACCAAGCCCAGAACCGCTTAAGCGCATTGAAGGCCCTATCCTTAGCTGTGGGTTCAGGTTTAGGCAAGAGGCGTGTTTCAAGATCTTTGAAGCCATCAGGTTTGGAGAGGGCACCATACCCTTCATCGATGCCCTGAGCATTCAAATGGGCTAAGACTTCTTCCGTCTCTTTTGGTCCTTTTAATCGAGCATTGTGTAACTGTGTTCCTGCGGAAATGACATCCGTGATTTTGGTGAGATCTACTTCAGGAAGGGTGTCTCCTTTTTTCGCCACAGGGAAGTCTTTATTTGACAAGGTAAAGGCACTCAAGCTATTGTGGAGAATAGGATATAAATGCTCTTGTTTAGGGTCAACCTTGCCTAAGGCTTTGACGATGTTTGCAGACGTTTTGACTAAGCCCGCTTCATCTTTAATCCCGAACGACTCGTCCCCATGAGGATGAACCAGCCATTTGAGGGCATTTTGAAGAATTTGCGCATAACCCGTCCCTTCTTCAGCCTTAATCGTTTCATTGCCAAGTCCTTCAACAAACGATTCAGACGTTGCATGGATCGCTTGACGGGCGTTACTGCTTAAGCTTGTCAGATCATCAGGCATGGTACCACCCAAGCCGTGTAGCAAGGCTATTTGTCCATCTCCGTGACCACCATGTTTGGCATGAACGTCTACAATTGCAGACGACAATTTGTCCCACGTTTCGGGCGTATGTTCGGTGGTATTTGCGGTTAAACCCTGTAAATGTTCCGCAAATTGTTGGAGTAAGTTATTTTTATGTTCAGGATCTAAATCGTCTATGCCTAGATCTTTCACGACTTTTTCAAGTTTTTCAAGGGGACTGCCACCTTGTCTTATTTTCAAAACCAACGCAGTAACAGCACTTCCAGCTAAAAGGACTCCTGTGCCGATGCCCCAAGGTGATTTTGCAAATTTCACGAAGCCATTTTCTGTTTTAGCGGCTTCTGCTTTTTTGGCGTCCGTTGCTTCAGCAGCCGTCGTTGCGACAGGAGCAGGAGCTGTTGCGGTAAAGGTATCCGCTGGTGGTGCAGGATCCACAACAGGGGCGGAAGGGTTAGCATCTGCCGTATTTCCTCCGAAGAAGCTAGGGGCAGGGGCTTGTGGAGGCAAAGTCGCCGAAGCGACAACCGCTTGACGAGGAAATGCGGACGGGGCGGGATTGAAAGAAGCCATGAGTAAATCCTTAAAGGTTAATGAGAGAGAAATTGTTGTATGCTTTTTATAGCACATCCATGGGATGATTTCAATTACATAAAACACCGTCAATCTAGTTTTGTGCTACTGTAGATTAAAGTTCCTTTGATTAACGGAAAAGCGCACATGTTTTCAGGCATTTTAAAAACCAGACAACGGCGTGTTGAAGCCCAAAAGCCCATTGAATGGTGCAAAATTGACTTGCACGGCAAGATCGTGGGAAGTAATGACTTTCCCACAATTTCTACTTACTTGCGGTCGGTGTTTAAGCCTGTGCAAAGCACCGCCTTATTTCACGCCCTTGCCCAAGCTGCCCCTGAACATTTGTTGGAGATTCCTACAGAAGCTTGGGTGATTGCCTCGTCATCGCATTCGGGGGAAGCGGTTCATCAGCAGTGGGTTCATTGGTGGTTGAATGATGCCAGTATTTCAAGCGAAGAAGCGTCGGTGTGCTTGGTGTGTGGGGTGCATCCCCCTTTGTATGGGGCCTTGCAAGCTATTGAAGAAGACGTGAGCGTTTTACATCACAACTGTTCAGGGCAACATGCCATGATGCTTTCGCTTTCTAAGCGTTTGAACTTACCTATGCGGAACTATCATATGCCTGAACATCCTTTGTTTCAAGATGTTTTGAGCTTTATGCACTTGCATACGCCCATTCATGCCACGCATATATGGGGAACGGATGGTTGTCAATTACCGACGCCTTATCTTTCTTTAGAAGAAGCCCTTTGCTTTATGCACAGTTTTGCTCAAGGAAGCTTGGGTGATATGATGCTAAAATGGATGAAGACCCATCCGCTATTGGTGGCGGGGTCGCATCGATTTGACACGGTTTTGGGGCAAATGCCTGTGCCGATTATTTCCAAAGGCGGAGCCGAAGGCTTAGTGGTCTTGTGGCATTTAGAAACGCGTGAAACGCTTGTGATTAAAAGCTTGGCAGGAGATTCCGCTGCACGAGATTCGTTTGCGTGGCATTTACTGGCTCATTTGGGGTGGATTGCTCCTGAGATTGCTTTACAAGAATCCCCTTTGGTGGACTCATCCCCTTTTTCGACCGTTCAAAGCGATTTACAGTTTCTCTTTTAGGCGACTTTATACCATTTAAGCGATTAAATATCGTATGGTATTAGAGTAGTGCCAAGACCTTCTGTGCCTTGTTGTTTTCGCCTTGGCTTAAAAATAAGGCGGCGACATCCTGTAACGCCGAATTGTATCCCGCCTTATTGCGTTGGGCTTTTGCTAGGTTAACCCGTTCTTGAGCCAGCTTTAAGGCATGGGCATCCTTGCCCCGAAGCTGTTCTAAGATCTGCAATCGCTTAATTGTGTCTAACGCAATATCACGAGGCTCCACCCCTGCTTTTGAGGCTTTATAGTAGCCTTCCAACATTTTATGTTCAAGAGCAGGGTTTTGAAGTTCCTTTGCCCATGACGACAAACGCTCCCATGATTTTAAAGCGGTTTTGGCATCCAATTTTTCGGTGTCTGTCGGCATAGCAAGCAGAGGGTGCAAGGTGCGAATGGCTTCTTTGTAATCACCTGTTTTGGCGTAGGCTTCCGCTGTTAAACGAATGAGTTCAGGGCGCTGTTCATTTGTTGGAACTTGTAACGCTTCACTTAAAATATTTTCGTACTTGCCTTGTTTTTGCCAGAGCTTAAACTGTAAGCCTTGCCATTGTTGACGTTGGCTTAAGGTCATGGCATCAGGCGGAACGCTTTTAAACACATCGGCAATGACGTTTTCAGCGACATCCCACTGCTTGGATTGAAGGGCGTTATACACCCGTTCTAAGCCGTCTTTCATGACCAAATGATTGACACGATTGACCTTTACGACCGCTTTGTTAATAGGTGCTTCTGGCGAATTTTCTTTTGTAGATGGAGCATAGAAAGCGTTTTTCGTAGAAGCACCTAAATCCATAGGCACCCATTGAATGGGTTGGGTGAAAAGGGCGTCTAACCATTCGCCCACCACATTCGATTTTTCATCCAGTGTGCTAGAAACTTTATTGTCCAAATACTTGGCAAGGCGAGTCAAGACAGTTTTAATCCACTTGTCATCAGGTACGGCTTGTGTGGCTTCTTGGTTCACGAGCGTAAAATGGCTCTGTAATAAGTCGTCAAAAGAACCGTCTACCCCCAGCAATTGAGCCGTTTTTTTAAAATCGTTATAGACGTCTTGCGTACTAATCGCCAAGTTGGCTTGACGCTTACGTACTGTGTCAAGCATCACTTCATCGGGTAAGCGTTCTGTGGAAACGTTTGTATTGAAAGTGTTGGAAGTATTTTTGGTTTGAACAGGCGTCTCTAAATCGTCCAAGCCTAGGGCATCTTGCAAGCTAGGGTTCACAAAAGAACGCGGAACGGCGTCGTTTGAATTGAATCGTGGTAAGGCGCCTTCCTGCTCATCTTCGACGCTCGTGTTTTGCGAAGAGCCTTGACGCTCTTCATCCAAGCTTATTTGAGGCAAGCTCAAGTTTTTGGCTTTGGGATTGAGGTTTGACAGCACAGGATAGGGACTAGAATAGGAATTCGTGTAGGTCGTCGGGTTTAACATAAGGCGTTTCTCCACAAAACAGGGACTCTCTCTTGTGGATGTTTCGGTGGGTGTGTGGCGTTTCTCGACACGGCTCCTCTATTTAGATGAAGGGGGTTTACGGTGTTTGAAAGCAGGTCGATTTTAGGGAAAAAGGTCATGTTATGAACGTGTTGAAATCCTCCAGTCTTCTTATACTTGGTCTATTGTATGGTATGCTGGGTAACCCACTAAATGCCAACGCCGATGATGATAAGGACAAACGCAAGTCTGCTCCCCCCGCGACCGTTAAAGTGATTAATGCCAAAACCAGCCAATACACTCTTGCGGCGGGTACCACTTTTATAAGTAGTTTAGAAGCCATGCTCAATACCCAGTATAATCAGCCTAATGACAGCTTCAGCATGCGCATCATCCACGATGTGTGGGTGAACAATCAGAAGGTGTTACCCAAGGGGACTCGGGTGTATGGGCATATTGAAGACGTGCTGGCCCCCATGCAGGGACGAGACGCTATTATGAAAATAAAGGCTCACGCCCTTGAGGCACTGGAAGGTCAAGAAATGCCCCTAGAAGCGACCTTGTTTACCAGCATGGAAGATGCAGGCTCAATAGGAGGCAAAGTCACCCAACCGATGAACGGTCGTTTGGTACGTTATGAAATCATGGGCATCGGTATAATTAACCGCGTGATGCCTGAAGGACCTCGTGCCATGGGGGAACATCAACGCCTCAGACCAGGGCAACTCATCCGTATTCGTTTGGATGCCCCGTTGACAATTATCCATAGCCCTTATGACGAAGCGCTTTAATATGTAGGTCTTATCGCTATTTTCCTAAGCATAAGGAAGTAAAAGCACTAACCCAATTTCGCCCCTGCTTCACGCAAGGCAGGAATGAGCGTTTCATCACTAGGATGTTCCATCGCTAGCGACTGAAAAGTCTTGGCATCTAAACCAATGCGACTGAGGCATTGTTGATCCATAGGGCAAGGGAACTTCAAGTCAAAGGTCTTAATCGTACCTTCAGCTTCGAGACGAGCTTTGTCGGTCATACGAGCCAACCATGGGGTTTCCGCAACCACTACACTACCTGCACGAGGTTCTTGAGGAGACATTTGAAAATTCCTTTCAGAGGATTCACTTTTATAGTTTTAATGGTAACATGGGTTCATTATAAAGTGATATTTTTTTATAAAGTCTTTTTATTTTGCTTCAAAGGATGCTTTCCTATGTTGTGGTCTAACTTTAAACGCATTATGATTGGTGAGCCGCTCGCTTCCGCCCGAGAAAAGCACGAACGCATGGCGATTCCGATTGCCCTGTCTATCTTCGCTAGCGATGCCTTGTCTTCCACCGCATACGGCACGCAAGAGATTTTGATGTCTCTGAATGTGGAAATGTTACGGACGTATCCTTTGCTCGTGAGCTTTTTGTCGATCCCTGTTGCCTTGTTTATTACCCTTGTTTTGGCGATTATTGTCGTTTCTTACCGACAAGTCATTAAAGTCTACGACAATGGCGGAGGCTCCTACCAAGTCGCACGTGAACACTTGGGTTTAACAGCAAGCCATGTGGCTGGAGCAGCCTTGTTGATTGACTACGTCCTAACCGCGGCGGTGTCGACCTCTGCTGCGGTGGATGCCTTGACATCCGCCCACTGGATCCCCCTAAGCTTAAAAGTGCCTACAGCGTTAGCGTTTTTAGGACTCATTACCCTCATCAACCTGCGTGGCGTTCGGGACACAGGACTCGTTTTTAGTGTACCTGCTTATATTTTCATCGGCGTGATGTTCACCCTTATTGGCAAGGGGGCTTACATGGCGTTTACGGGGCAAGTCCCCCTTGATTTTTCGCATGGTTTGAACCATGCCATTGGCGTGACGCCTGATGTGTGGGCGTCCTTATGGAATACGAGTTTACTGTTGATTCTGATTAAAGCCTTTAGTCATGGTTGTTCGGCGTTGACAGGGATTGAAGCCATTTCAAACGGTGTGAAAGCCTTTAAAGAACCTGTTGCCAGTAATGCGAATAAAACGATGGTGCTAATGGGTGTTATTTTGGCAACTATTTTCTTAGGTTTAACGGCATTGGCGTTTGTCTTTGGCTTATTACCCACCGAACATGAAACGACGGTGTCCCAAGTGGGGCGTGCCGTTTTTGGCGATGCCAGCTTCTTATATAACACCTTACAAATTTTCACGGCGATTATTTTGGTGTTCGCCGCCAATACCAGCTTTGCAGGCTTCCCTCGTTTGGGTTCCTTGCTTGCCAATGACGGTTACTTGCCTCGTCAATTCATGAACATGGGCGACCGACTCGTGTTCAGCAATGGGATTGTCTTTTTAGGCTTGATTTCAGCAATTTTGGTCTTGATCTACAAAGCGGATACCCATGGTTTAATTCCCATGTATGCGGTAGGGGTTTTCTTGTCCTTTACCTTGGCTCAAGCAGGGATGTGCGTACATCATCTTAAGAACAAGCACAAGCATTGGCAAAACAGTCTTTTTGTCAACGCCTTTGGGGCGGTCGTCACCTTTGCAGCGACGATTATTCTTACCGTTGAAAAGTTTACTGAAGGGGCATGGCTGGTTTGTGTGGGGATTCCGCTGATTGTGTGGGGATTCACCTCGATTAAGCAGCATTACTTAAGCGTGTCTCGTCAATTGGCCTTGCCGATTAAAGAAGGTACTTATGAGCCTCGCCCGATCGAGCATACGGTCTTGGTCTTGGTGTCGAGCCTGCATCGTGGGACGATCCCTGCGTTAGAATACGCCCGCACCCTGTCGGCTCAGGTGGAAGCCGTGCATGTCACGTTGAATGATGTGGGGACGCAGAACTTGAAAGATCAGTGGCAGGCGTGGGGTTGCGGTGTGCCGTTGACGATTCTGCCTTCGCCGTACCGTTCGATTACGGGGCCTTTGTTGGACTACATTGACGAAGTGGAAAAGCGTCATGAACATAATTTGGTGACGATTATCATTCCTGAGTTTGTGACGAAAAAGTTCTGGCACAATGTCTTGCACAACCAAAGTGCGTTGTTGATTAAAACCTTGTTGACCTTGCGTAAGGGTAAGGTCGTCACGACCGTTCGCTATTATTTGGAAGAGTAAATCCTTTTTCCAAAAAATAGTGCGTTTTATTGACTGGTTAATTGACTAAAATGCTGTCATGCTGAAAAAGAGTGGCTTCATCTTTGATTGGGATTTTGCTTCTCTTTCGATGAAATGTGTGTGTCGAAAAAAGGGGTTTTGTGTGTCGGAAATGAGGGTTTCATGTGTCGAAAAAAGGGGTTTCGTGTGTCAGAAATCGAATTTCGTGTGTCGAAAATCCGTCTTCATCTTCCCGTTAAATTATTAAGAAAATAAAAAGATTCCTCTCACCCGATGTATAAATACGCCATACTAGAAACATCTATATTATGGTTGTGCTACACTAGGAACTATATTGTGATATGTTGAGAAAAAGACAAACAGGAAGCCCCCATGCCTGAACAATCTATAAGCTTAGAACAAGCACGCCCTGTCTTTAATGCCTTGCCTTTTCCTGTGTTTATTAGCACGTTTACGGATGTCACGTCGCCCGTTTTTGTCAACGATGCCTTGTTGCCTTTCGCCACAGGTGAAGAAGAAAGCACCCCCAATACAGAACACGTTTCGTTGGACAAAATCTTTACGCTCGACAATTCAGGCGGCAAAAAGCAACGCCAATGGGCAAGCCTTTTGCAAGAAAATCTACCCCTTGCGGTGACGTGTCGTTCCCTCAAAAACGAACGTTATAAAATATCCCTAGAAGCCCTAACGCTAGACGGTAAACCCTACGTGCTAGGCGTGATTAGCCTTTTTCAAGAAGATGTGGCACTCACCCAAGCCCATCACGATTTCGTGTCGATTATGTCGCATGAGTTCCGCACGCCACTCACCAGCATCCGTGGTTTTGCGGATACCATGCTTCATTACGGCACCAAACTCGCCCCCGAACAACAAACCCGCTTTATCAAAATCATTCGTGACCAGTCGGATAGATTGTCTCGCATGGTGGAAAATATCTTGATTATTTCCAAGCTCGGGCAGGAGCAGAAAAAACCGCAGGCTCGCCCTGTGTTGTTGAGCGACTTAGTTTCTAAAGTCAACGGAGCCTTGCAAGGTAAAGGGGTTAATGTCGAAAAACGCTTTGTTTTTAAAGACATCGACACTACCGAAAGCCTGTGGGCAGAACCCGATAGCCTTGAACAAGTCCTGCTTAATTTAATGGACAATGCCGTTAAATATTCCCCCGAAATTAAGACGATTACCGTTTCCGCCGAACGCTTTAGTGAAGACCCCAAACGTTTTGTCAAAATCGTGGTGGCGGATGAAGGCGACGGCATCAATGAAGAACAGCTCACCAAGCTCTTTAGCAAGTTTTACCGTACGGCGAATCACATGACGCAACAGGTGGAAGGCTCAGGTTTGGGCTTGTATATCACCAAAACGATTGTGCAACGCATGGGCGGACAAATCGGCGTGGAAAGTGAAGTGGGTAAAGGGTCTCGCTTTTGGTTTACTGTGCCGTTTAATACCCTTGAAATGCAAAATCAGTACCGTAAGAGCATTTTGCTAAGTGGTGAAGCGGCTGACGACGAGGACTTCTAACGCACAGGCGATGCCACATCTGCTCGTATCAGAAAAATATCTGTATCCCTCATTCTATTTAATAGGAAAAACCCTCTGTGACCACGATTCAGCACTTTCAAAAACTTCAAGAATTGTTGGTATTAACGCCTTTTACCTTCCATGAAGTGGATGATGATGCGTTGCCATCGGCGGCCTGCTTTGAAGTGCTAGAAGAACAGGCCAATGACGATGAAGCCCACGCTCAATGGGGAAGCTATCATCGCTACTTGCACACCTTTACCACCGGTATTCAAGGGGACGACGTGATTGCGGTGCGCTTGGTGCATCCTGCTTCGATGGAAGCCTTGCGGTTGCTGTATTTTCAAACCCTGCCTGATGCCGTTTTAATCGATGCCCCTGGCTACCACTTGCTTGAAGCGGTGTCTCAAAGTGCGGATGAAGACTTTGTTGAACGGATGAGTCCGTTGTTTAATCCAGAGATGGAAGAGGTCTTGTCTCCTTTAGAAATGACTCGGCACATTCGTCAATGGTCGGTGAATGAAGGCTTTCGCACGGTTATTTTGAACCTAAGTCACGGTGAAGTGGAAGAAGAACGGATTCAATCGCTGGTGCAAGGGGCGGATGAACTTTTGGACACGGGCATGTCGAGTGAAGAGCTTTGTATTCGGGTCTTGTCGCACATTCGTCGCCACTTGGATCAATATCAATCGCCGTTGACCCGTCAGCCCAATGGCGAATTGTTAGACCGTATGTTTAGCCGTCGCATTCGGCAAGGCTTGGGCGTGCAAGTGCAGCGTCCTCCTGAAGAACTAGCGGAAAATGAAGCGGCTCCTGCTTTGCATGAAGAATCGCCTCAACATATTAGCCAACAACATTGGGCTTTGGCTGTTTTTCACTTAGATTCGCTCAATACCTACGGCTTGCTCTATGGGCAGGAAGCAAAAATGAAGGTCGTGCAACATTGTGCGGCAGTTTTGGCTCAAATGCTTCATGTGCCTGACTGGGTCTTTCATGTGGAAGAAAATACCTTTGTCGTTTTGTCGACCCCCGAGCGGTTGGAGCGGATTCTGCCGATTGTGATGAAACGGCTCGATGCCAGCTGTGGACATTTCTTATCGCCTGATGATTTAGCCCGAGGCTTCTTTATTTGGAAGCAGGACTCTTTGTTTACCCGTATTCCTTCTTTACGAGTGGGGGCAGGGGTCTTGTATACAAATGTGACGCCCTTTAATCATTTAACACCTGTTATTTCTAAAGGCTTGCAGTTGGCGTTAAAAGCCTTAGCTCAAATCCCGTCGCATGAAAGTGCGTCTTTAAGTGATCGTTTCTTATTTTCTACCCCTGAAGACTCTGACGGGGCGAGCCATCCCACACAAGTTAAAATGGCTCCCTATGTGATTGTGATTGAACCTGATGCGGCCCTCGCCTTTTTGTTAGAACAAACCATTAGCATGAACGGCATCGATGTCGATGTGATGCCTAGTGTGGCAGATGCCCTTATTGCTATTAAGCAGCGTATGCCTGCGGCGATGGTGGTGGATCCTTATATGGATGCGTCGAGCAAGGCATCGAAAGAGGGGGAAGCGAGTCCGTGGGAGGCGTTGCGTCGCTTGAAGGACGTGGCTCCGCATACGGTGTTTTTAGCGACGTGTAATCACGACGATGTGGAAAACGCCTTGATACATGGGGCGCAATCCTTTTTGCCGAAGCCGTATAAATTACTTCCTTTATTATCTTGGCTAGATTACGTTTTGAAGGTAAAATTAGGGTAAGCCTTCTATAGAAAGCTCTGCAAAAATCCTGTTCCCTCTCCTTGAGGAGCACGCCTCGCCAATGGCGGGCTACGCTAGGGAGAGGGGGGGGGATGTCTGAAACCCTTGTTTACATCTACTCCCCACCCCAATCCAACCCTTAAAGGGGAGGGGGTAAAACTGCAACTAAACCGAAAGGACGTCCCCATGTTTACGAATCCACACGCCTTAAAAAACCAAGCACTGGATCTTATTATTGAAGACAGCCAAGTCTTCACCCCCAACGGACTCGAACAAGTCGATGTGGGCGTCTTAGACGGAAAAATTGTGGCGATTGAACCGTCCCTCAAAAACTGGACGGCTACTAAACGCATCGCGGGCAAAGGCTTAACCACCTTACCTGGTGTTATCGACAGCCAAGTCCATTTCAGAGAACCGGGCTTAGACCACAAAGAAAACCTCGAATCAGGCACACGAGGCGCCGTCGCTGGTGGTGTCACCACTATTTTTGAAATGCCTAATACCAAGCCCAGCACGACCACAACCGAAGCCATGCAATACAAGTTGGATCGTGCGAAAGCAACGGCGTGGTGCAACTACGCCTTTTACGTGGGTTCAGCGGCGGACAACGTCGAAAACCTGCCCACGCTCGAGCAAATGCAAGGCGTCTGTGGCGTCAAGCTCTTTATGGGGGCATCTACAGGGGATTTGCTGGTGAGAGATGACGACACCATTCGCCGAGTCTTGAACCACGGCAAGCGTCGCATGGCGATTCACGCCGAAGACGATTTTCGCCTAGAAGAGCGTAAGGCGTGGCTGAACGCTCAAGCGGACTTGCACCCACGCTTGCATCCGCAGTGGCGAGACAGCGAATCGGCGTTATTGGCGACCAAACGCATCACACGCTTGGCTCGAGAAACCAAACGGCCTATTCACGTTTTGCACATTACTTCGGCCGATGAAATGCCGTATTTGGCGACGCAAAAGGATGTTTGCACCGTGGAAGTCACGCCTCAACATTTGACCTTGAGCGACGAAGATTACGAGCGTTGGGGAAGCTTGGTGCAAATGAATCCGCCGATTCGTAGTAAAACGGATCGTGAAGGCTTGTGGTGGGGCGTGAATCGTGGCGTGGTGGATGTGATCGGAAGCGATCATGCCCCGCATACCCGTGAAGAAAAGGCGTTGCCTTATCCGCAAAGTCCTGCAGGGTTGACAGGGGTTCAAACCTTGGTACCGTTGATGTTGAACCATTACAATGACGGACGTTTGAGCTTGGCTCGTTTGGTGGATCTCACCAGTGCAGGGGCGGCTCGCATTTTCAACATCAAAGGCAAGGGACGCATCGCTTTGGGTTATGACGCCGATTTTACCATTGTGGATTTAAACGCCGAACACACGATCACCGATGCGTGGATAGAGTCCAAAGTCGGTTGGAGTCCTTACGACAATAAAACCGTCAAGGGTTGGGTGAATTTCACCGTTATTAACGGCGTGATTGTAATGGCAGAAGGGGCTTTACTTGAAAAATCTGCTCGCCCTGTTCAGTTTTGGGATACCCAGAAATCAGGCTTCTAGCCATTTGAGCTTTCTCTGTGTCTTCATTTTGTAACAATATGTTTCAACAAGGCAATTCTGCACTAGTGCCCTCTTTTATTAAGACATGTTTCTGGGGAGAAACAATATGTTTTAGAAGAGTTAAACTAGGGGAGAAAACCTATGCCTATTAATGTTACAGGGACTACGCCAGCGGCCTTATCATCCATTTTCGTGGGTGATCCGAAACAGCAAAACAATTTTAAAGACCTTGCGGGACTTCAACAGTTCACCAAAGATTTTCAAAAAACCGCAGGACTTACTGCTGGAGCAAAAGGACTTACTCGTGAACAAGTCATGAAAGCCGGTGGCTTTACAGGACTTACAGGTTTAAACATCGACTTCAACACGAAAGATGGTCTTGCGATTTGGGAAAGTATTGCAGGAGCTGATGGCTTGTTGTCCGCTCGTGAACAAGCCGCCGCCTTATTGTTATTGGATGCTAATGGCACCAATACGGCTGATGGCAGCTTGAAAAAAGACGAAGCTACCGCAGGATTCAAACGCTTGATTGCTGATTCCAAGAAGCAAAACGGTATTGCTCAAGCCTGGTTGAATCAAAACCAAGTGGCTAAAAACGTTGGGCTTGATACGGTTGCTGGTTTTGAAGAAAATGTCACTGAAGTGACAACTGCAAAGAATCGTGTTAATGGCGGATTCTGGGGTTCTGTGGATCCTAAAGTAGGAAATCCAACAACGCCCACGCCCAATCCTAATCCAGGGGGCATTGATATTGCCGCCCTACTTAAATTGATTACGGATTACTTAGCAGGCAAGAAATAAAACGTTAACATCTATTGTATAGAAACCTTAAACGCTCGATTTTGTATCGGGCGTTTATATTTTATGGTATGCTATGAATAGTTGTTCACCCTGTTTTATGAAAAGGACGTTTACATGAATACGGTTGCCGTTGAATCCAAATATGAAGTTGTTTTAGGGCTAGAAGTTCATGTTCAGTTGAATACGGCATCGAAGCTTTTTAGTACCGCTGCCAATAAGTTTGGTTCAGAACCGAACCAAAATACGGCGGTGGTTTGCCATGCCTTACCAGGAGCTTTACCCGTTTTAAACGCCCAAGCGGTTGAATCGGCAATTCGGGTGGGATTGGGATTGGGATGCGAAATTGCTCGTTACACCAAGTTTGACCGTAAGCAGTACTTTTACCCTGATTTACCAAAAGCCTACCAAATTTCACAATTCGACTTCCCGATCTGTGGTGTGGGTGAAATCACGCTTTCTAATGGACGCAAAGTCCGCATCTTACGCGCTCACTTAGAAGAAGACGCAGGCAAGCTCGTTCATGTGGGCTCTGCGGGCTTGGATGGGTCCACCCATTCTTTGGTGGACTTTAACCGTGCAGGATCCCCCTTGGTTGAAATTGTGTCTGAACCTGATATGCGTTCGGCTCAAGAAGCCAAAGAATATATGATGATGATTCGTAATGTCGTGCGTTACTTAGGCGTTTGCGACGGCAACTTGGAAGAAGGTTCCATGCGATGCGACGCCAACGTGAGTGTGCGTCCGTGGGGGCAGGCCGAATACGGCACCAAAGCCGAAATCAAGAACATGAATAGCTTCCGTTCCATTGAACGCGCCATTGAATCAGAAGTCAAACGCCAAATCGTCATTGTCGAAAGTGGAGGCAAAGTCATTCAAGAATCTCGCTTGTGGAATGAAGCCAAAGGCGAAACGGTTTCCATGCGTTCTAAAGAAGAAGCGCACGATTACCGCTACTTCCCCGATCCTGATATTGCCCCCGTGCATATTGAAGAAAGCTGGATTGAAGCGATTCGTGCGACTCAACCCGAACTGCCGCATGAGCGTGAAGCTCGCTTGGTGAAAGACTTTGGGCTTTCTGAGTATGATGCCAGTGTGCTAACCGAATTTAAAGAATTGGGCGACTACTTTTTGAGTGCAACAGCCTTTAGTAGCGAATATAAAATCTTGTCGAACTACTTGCAAGGCGATATTACAGGGATTCTGAAAAATGAGAAAAAAGCGATCGATGAAACCGCTTTGACGCCTGAAGCCCTCGCCGAACTTGCCAATCTTACGGCTCAAAAAGACGTGAGTTCAGCGATAGCCAAAAAGCTTTTACCCGTGATGCTCGAAAAAGGGGGCTTGCCTTCTGCCTTGATTGAATCGCTAGGGCTTAAACAGCTTGATAATGTGGATGAGCTAAAAGCTATTATCGCCGGCATTGTGGCTCAAAACCCTGACAATGTGGCGGCGTACAAAAGCGGTAAAGACAAGCTCTTTGGCTTTTTTGTGGGGCAGACGATGAAAGCCACGCAAGGGCGGGCGAATCCCGAAACGGTGAATGCGTTGGTCAAAGAAGCCTTAGACGCTTAATGGTAAGAAAGGAACTGGCTTAATGTTGATTTCAAAATCTGATCGAAGGTCTGTTTTACAGACGCCTTCGTTTTGTTTTTCAGTAAAGTCGCCTTCGTTGAAATTCAAATACCCCACGACAAAAGACACTTTTCACTTGCAACGAGAAGGGCAAGAGCCTCTAGGGAGTGCTTGGAGTTTTCTTCAGAAGCTGGGGCCTGATTCTCCATTTGTTAAAGAAGAAATGGAAAAGCATATTCGAAAAGCACTTCAGGAAGAGCCAAACTTAGAGCTTTCTGAGAGGGTTCTCGCTGCTTGGGTAGACTTTGGTCTCGATACTTTAGGACTCTTAGACGCTCAAGACACAGAGGTAGATCGTCAGGGGCTTGAGGGAGTGGCTAAAGAAGTTTATAAGGCCTTGACAAGTAGTAAATTGGGCTTACTAGAAACGGCTTGATTTTACGATATTTGTGTTAAAATTGAAGGGCTTATTTTGGTACAGTTTAATTTGATTAAGGAGATACCCTCATGGTAAATGAAGTTCGTGCAAGTCACTTGTTGGTGGATTCTGAAGAGCAAGCCGCTAACTTGCGTGAAGAAATTGTCGCTGGTAAAGAGTTTGCAGAAGTGGCTAGAACCGTTTCTAAATGTCCTTCGGGTCGCAATGGCGGAGACCTCGGCTTTTTCGGTCGTGGACGCATGGTCCCTGAATTTGATCAAGCGGCCTTTACGCAACCTGTGGGCGAAATCAGTGAACCGATTAAAACGCAATTCGGCTACCACTTATTGGTGGTGACTGAAACTCGCTAGAGCATTGTTTCTCCAAAACACACTCAAATTGCGAAGAATTGATTGTCTTTAAAAAGAATATATCAGTATTGTAACAATTGCTTGCATTGTAGTAGTAAAAGTGCTACAATCGTCCTTGTAAATGCCTCAAAAAACTCTTCCTTCAAGGGTTTAAAAGGTATTTTATTTGTGTTAATGTGGAGGATCCCTTTATGAACAATGTCGGTAATACTGCTTCAATGATGGCTCAAGCCAAAATGAAAGCTGCTCAAGCCCAACAGGCTCAAAGAGCAGGTCAGATTGCGAAAGCAAAAGCTCAAAGTCAAATTAAAGCTCAAGCTCAACAAGCAAATAACTTAACGCCAAAAATGGCCGCAGGTGCAAATAAGCTCAACTTACAAGGTTAAGTTTTTCTTTGCTTGAACAAGACGCCTCCTTCATTTAGGAGGCGTCTTTGTGTTTGGTTTAGGAAAGAGTAAATGTATTGAGTGCTTCGGCTAAGGCTTCGCCATTTTTGCCCCCTGCTTGGGCAAAAGTGGGTTTGCCACCGCCACCACCGCCACAGGCTTGAGCCAACTGCTTCACGATGTCGCCCGCCTTGACGCCATGAGCTTTCACCACCGCATCTGCCACCCACGCTAAAATAAGAGCAGACCCTTCGCTAGAAACAGACGCCAGAATGAGAACGCCTTTCTGTTTCGCTTGGTTCATCACCGCTTCACCGAGCGCTTTTAAGGCATCTGTGCCAGCATTGGGAATCAAATGCTTTACCAGTGGCACGGCGTCTGCCGAGGCGTTAAAGGCGTCGACCAAGTCACCGACTTGACCCATCAAGGCTTTTTCTTCTAAGGAGGTAATCGTTTTTTCAAGACGCTTCACATCATCTTGCAACTTTTGCAAGCGAGCAAAGACTTCTCCAGTGGGGACTTTTAGATGTGTCGCCAATTGCTTGACTTGATTGTCGGCTTGCCTAAATTGTCGATACGCTTCATAGCCAGCGACAAACTCCACACGACGAACCCCAGCGGCTAAGGCTGATTCTTGGTTGATTTTCACCACGCCGATGCTTGCGGTATTGCCGACGTGGGTGCCTCCGCACAATTCTTTAGAATGCGAGCCGATCGCCACGACACGCACGGTGTCGCCATATTTTTCGCCAAACATCATGACGGCTCCTGATGCTTTCGCTTCTTCGATGTTCGCTTCCACCATACTTGAATTTTCGCCTGCTTGAATCCACTGATTCACCAAGCCTTCGATTTGATTTAGTTCATCAAGCGTCACACCCCGATTGAAACTAAAGTCAAAGCGAGCGGATTCTGCCGACACATAGCTCCCTGCTTGAGCGACTTCATCGCCTAGCACTTTTTTTAAGGCAGCGTGCAGTAAATGCGTCGCACTATGATGCAAGGTGACTTTTGCCCGATGTACATCGTCGACTTCCGCCGTCAACACGTCGCCTTCGCTGATGCCGTCGCCTTGATCGTAAACGCAATCATGCACGAATAAATCGCCCACTTTCTGAACATCTTTCACCAAAACGGTGAGGGCTTTCTGTCCTGCTTCTAGCTGGAGTTGCCCTTGATCGCCGACTTGTCCGCCACTTTCGCCGTAGAAGGGCGTTTTGTCTAAGACGCATTGAAAGGGCGTATTCACACCTGAAACGGTGGAAACACGCTCCCCATTTAGGATGAGGGCTTTCACCGTGACTGCTTCACTAAGCCTGTCGTAGCCGACAAATTCAGTGGCACCGATTTCTTGATAGAGTTCGGTAAATAATTGATCGTCCACCACGCCGACGCTTTTACGAGCGGATCGAGCCAAGTCTTTCGCCGTTTTCATCGCCTGATGAAAGCCTGCTTCATCCAAGCTCAAGCCACGTTCTTGCACGATGTCTTTGGTTAACTCGACAGGGAATCCATAGGTATCGTAGAGCTTAAAGGCCTCTTCTCCGTCTAAGACGGAGCCGTTTAAGTCGTCCAACAAATCTTCCAAGCGTTTACTGCCTTTGTCGAGCGTTTCGAGGAAGCGGGCTTCTTCACGTTCCAAGGTATTTTGCGTGTACGCAAAACGTGCGATGAGTTCAGGGTACTGATGCCCATATTCTGCTTTAATAATCGGTAAAATGGCGTGTAAAAAGGGGGCTTCCATGCCTAAGAATCGCTTGCCAAAACGCACGGCTCGACGCAGCACCATGCGGATAATATAGCCACGCCCTTCATTCGACGGCACGACACCGTCCGCCATGGTGAATGCGAGCAAACGCAGGTGATCCGCCACGATTTTAAGCGCCACATCCGTTTCTTCGGACTGCTTATAAGGCACGCCCGTATGAGCCGTCACCGCTTTTACGATGTTTTGAAACAAGTCGGTTTCAAAGGTATTGTCGACCCCTTGCACGACCATCGCCAACCGTTCAAGGCCTGCACCCGTGTCCACATTTTTATGTTCCAGTGGCGTAATGGTGCCGTCGATGTCTTGAAATAGCTCCATCAACACCAAGTTCCAAATTTCAATCAGACGTGTTTCTAAATCATCGTCAGGGTTTTGCGTGAGATCATAGTGGATTTCCGTACAAGGTCCGCAAGGACCTGAGGCTCCAGGAGGCCCCCAAAAGTTGTCTTTTTTGCCACATTTGAATAAGCGAGACGCTGGCACACCGACGACCTCATGCCAAATGCGGTAGCTTTCTTCGTCTTCTTCATACACAGACACCCACAAGCGTTCAGGATCCAGCCCCAAGACTTCGGTGCAGAACTCCCAGCTCCACGGAATGACGTCGTCTCGGAAGTAGTCGCCGAAGCTGAAATTGCCCATCATTTCAAAAAAGGTGTGGTGACGGGGGGTGCGTCCGATATTTTCAAGATCGCTGTCTTTGCCAGAGACTCTCGCACATTTTTGAGCCGTGGTAAGCCTTGGGGGATTGGGGCGTGGTTCAATGCCAAGGAATATCGGCACAAAGGGGAGCATGCCTGCAGGGGTCAATAAAACCGTGGGATTATTAATGGGAATCAAACTGGCGGACGCTTTGCGTTTGTGTCCGCATTTTTCTTCAAAGAAGGCTAAGAAGGCTTCACGAATTTCAGTGCCTGTAAAGGGTTTGGATGAAGTGGACATAAGACAAAGGGCTCCCTAGTCAACGTGGTAAACCATTGTATCATAGCATAAATACAGGAGCCTTGAGCGCTTGTTATGTTTTTCGTATAATGGGGAGACTCACTCAAGGAGACTTCCTACCATGACTTCCACAAACCCCACTGTTTGGATCGAGCAGAAAAAGCAAGGGCAAGCCCACAGCCAAAACGAAATTAACGATCTGGTTCATGCCGTGATGAACGGTACGATGAAAGACTATCAGCTTTCGGCTTGGTTAATGGCGGTGTGCTTAAACGGCTTAAATGAAGAGGAAACCTTCTATCTCACCAAAGCCTTCGTCGAAAGCGGAGATGTCTTAGATCTACATGGCATGGGTATTGAAGGCATCACGGTGGACAAGCATTCTACAGGCGGTGTGGGGGATAAAACCACCTTAATTGTGGCGCCTTTAATGGCAGCGGCAGGCTTGAAAGTGGCTAAATTGTCAGGTAGGGGCTTGGGCTTTACAGGGGGAACCATCGACAAGCTTGAAGCCATCCCGAATTTTCAGGTGGAATTGAGCGAAACGGCTTTTGTGGAGCAGATTCAACGCATTGGCCTTGCGTTGTCGTCTCAAACACCCAAGCTCACTCCTGCCGACGGCGTTTTTTACGCCTTAAGAGATGTGACTGCCACTGTGGACAATCTGTCCCTTATTGCGGCTTCGGTGATGTCTAAAAAAATCGCGGCAGGGGCGGATATTATTGTGCTGGACATCAAAGCAGGTAAAGGCGCCTTTATGAAAGATGCTCAAGCCGCCGAAGCCTTGGCAAGCCTGTGTCGAAAAATCGGCATACGTTTTGGTAAAGCGGTTGAAACCACGATTTCCCCTATGAATGCCCCTTTGGGTAAAGCCATTGGGCATACGGTGGAAGTGATTGAAGCCATTGAAGTCTTGCAAGGCAAGGCAACGGGAGCCAGCCTCGATTTAGAAGCCTTAAGCGTGAAGCTGACCGCCATGGCGTTGGTCGCAGCGAAACGATATGATTCCCTTGAAGCCGCCACCGTTTATGTCAAAAGTCTATTGCAAGACGGTTCGGCTTTTGCACGATTTCAAGCATGGGTAGACGCTCAAGGGGGTGATGTGGCAAGCTTAAGCGATACGAGTTTGCTAGCTCAACCCTTGCGTAAAATCACCGTAGCGAGCCCCACCACAGGGGTGATTCGTTCGATTGACGCCTTGGGCATTGCCAAAGTCGTTAAAGCCCTCGGCGGGGGGCGTACGGTGAAAACCGATGCCCTCGATTACGGCGTGGGGGTGGTGTTGCTTCACCGTGAAGGCGACGCCATTGAAGCAGGGCAGCCGTTGCTAGAATTGTGGGTAGGCGCCACGTATGAAGACGCCCTCGCCACGCAGGCGCTTGACGCGGTTGAGATTGCTTAGAAGGCTTACGTGGCTTTGGTTTCTATTGTATTTGATCGCTTATTTCAGCTGGCCAATTTAAAACATTTCTTATGGCTTTCCCCGAAAGTTTGATCCTTATGGTCCGATCCCCTAAGTCCAAAGTTAAGCTGTTCGGTGATAATATAAGATGCTGTTTGGTAAGAAGCTGGATAAAAGGTAACACTGGGCCTAATGATTGTATAATTTCTTGAAGTTGTTGTTCGGATACTTTGTTTTTCGTTAAGAACTCATTTAAAAACCTTAAAAAAACTGGAGAGGACTGTTCAAAACATAAACTTTTTAGATCAAGATAAAAGCGTTCGTTATGTAATTGATTCAAGGGTAATAGACTTCTATACAATTTGCCTGTTCTGGCATGTTGGGGTGGAGGGGAAGGGCGAGTTTGAAAAGATGCGCGGGTGGGGGGTGCCACAGATGAAGCCACAAGTTTCATAAAAAACCTCCTGCATAAATAAAGAATACGCGATTCAAAAAACAAACTAAAGAAAAGAAAGAAAACAACATTTCGTTTGGGCGGGACGTTTATTTCATGTTTCCACTTTATCGCTTCAAATATTAAAGTCAAGTTTTTTGACCAAACGCTTACATTTTTTGAAGTCTTCCTTTTTGATGTATACTAAAAAACAGTTCCCCCCCTACAAAAAGGAGACCCACCCCATGACTTCCCCTCTCCCTACTACTACCTTGATTCACCCCACCGCCTTTATTGACGCCACCGCAAGCGTCCACCCCACCGCGGAAATCGGCGCCTACTGCTTTATTGGGCCCTATTGTGAAGTGGGTGAAGGGTGCGTGTTGCATCATCACGCTAGCTTGGTGAGCCATACCACACTAGGTAAAGGCAATGTTGTGCATAGCAATGTCGTGCTAGGCGGCGACCCGCAAGATGCCAAATACAAAGGCGAAACGTCTTGGTTGCGTATTGGGGATCATAACACTTTTCGTGAGTTTAGTAGCTTGCATCGTGCCACTGGCGAAGGGCTTTCCACAACTATGGGCGATCATAACTATATTATGGCATACGCCCACTTCGGGCATAATAGCACCATAGGCCATCATAATACGGTGGCGAATGCCGCACAGATTGCAGGGCATGTCGTCATGGACAATCACATCGTTGTGGGTGGATTGGTGGCGTGTCATCAAGGCGTTCATATCGGTAGCTATGCCATGATTGGTGGCTGTTCTGGTATTCGTAAGAACGTTCCGCCGTATTCGCTTATTTTTGGGGCAGAAGATGCTCAAATCAACGGGATTAACATCGTAGGCTTGCGTCGTGCAGGTTTTGATGCAGAAACACGCACCGCCATTAAACGAGCTTTTAAACACTTGTTTTACGAAAAAGGCCTTTTGAAAGAACGCCTTCAAAAAGCGGAAGAATCAAACACCTTAAAGAGTCCTGTTGTACAACATCTCATCGACTTTGTAGCCAATGCAGATAAACGAGGGATTTGTAATATCAAGGAAAAGATAATAGTTAGAAAAGCCGTACTTAATTCAGAAGGAGACACCTTAAATGATGAAACTCTGTGATGTACTCATGTCTATTTATCCACATGCCACCATTCATAAAGGAGCGGTTGTGGAAGAAGGGGTTGAAATTGAAGAAGGCGTTGAGATTTTTCCTTACTGCTTCATCGCTAGCGGTGTGGTTATTAAGGCGGGGGCTAAGATTTTGCCCTTTAGCACATTAATGGGTCACACCGTTATTGGGGAAGGCACTGAAGTGCGTCATAGCTTTTTGGAAGATGCTGTCGTAGGAGAGCATTGTTTTATTGGGCCGTTTGCCCATTTGCGACCAGGTTCGGTGATTGCTCGTAATGTGAAGATTGGCAATTTTGTGGAAACCAAGAACGCCAGCATCGGTGAAAATAGCTTTGTCTCTCACTTGTCATATGTGGGGGATGCGTCTGTCGGTTCCGACGTTAATATCGGTGCAGGAACGATTACCGCAAACTTTAATCCTTATACTGGTGAAAAGTCGCAAACCATTATTGGAAACCATGCCACGGTGGGAGCCAATAGTGTTTTAATTGCCCCAGTGACGGTGGAAGCAGGATCGGCAGTGGCAGCAAGTAGCACTATTACAAGTACCGTGCCTACAGGTAGTCTAGCGATTGCACGTCAAAAACAGCGAAATATCCTCAATTGGGTGGAAAAAAAATAAGAAAAGTGAATAAAAATAAAAAAAAACGTGCCAAAAAAAGCGAAACATGTGTATAATAGGCTCATAGCCCCTAAATACTCAACTGTTCAGGGGTCTTCTTATGTTTTTGTGGGAAACCACATTAATATGTAACCCTTTTCGTGATTATTTAGGAGATTTACCATGGTAAACAAAGAAGAACTCGTACAATCCGTGTCCAAAAAAACGAACGCTTCTCAAAAGCAAGTTTCTGAAATTTTGGCTGCTATCTTGGAATCGATTGAATCTTCTGTTGCTCAAGACAACAAAGTAACTTTAGTTGGATTCGGTACGTTTGAGCCTCGCTCTCGTGCAGAACGCACTGGTCGTAATCCTCAAACAGGTGCTGAAATCAGAATTGCTGCGAAAAAAGTACCTGCTTTCACTGCTGGTAAAAAGTTCAAAGATTTAGTTGCTGGCAACACTGCTAAAACAGCAAAAAAAGTATTGGCAAAAAAGAAGTAGTCACTTCCTTTTGCTAAACAAAACACCGTCGTTTTCGGCGGTGTTTTTGTTTGGATTACGTTTATACCCATTAATGGTTAAGCTACTGAAATCACTTCTGTTACACCAGGAACATGAGCCTTTAACTGCTCTTCAATCCCCATTTTAAGGGTGTACGTTGAAGAAGGACACGTGCCACACGCCCCTTGTAAGCGAACTTGTACGACGCCTTCATCAGTAACATCTACTAGTTCGACATCCCCACCATCGGCTTGCAAATAAGGACGCAACGTATCTAAGACTTCTTGAATCTTCACTAAATCGACTAAACTGGCCATATTTCTTTTCCTTTATAACTGATTCCTGATACATTAAATGCCAAACGATGTTCCGCATCCGCAGGTGTTGCTGGCATTGGGGTTGATGAACTTAAAACCGCCGTCCACCATCGCTTCTGAATAATCAACGGTCGTACCTTTTAAATATGCCACGGCCACAGGATGAATATACAAGACCATCTCTTCAACACCTTGCACGAAATCACCTTCTAAACGATCGTTGGTGGGGTGCATGTCGTATTGTAAGCCTGCACAGCCTCCGCCAAGGACGCTTAAGCGAATCGCAGAAAGCCCTTGTTCTTCCAATAACTGCTTCATTTTTTGCAATGCCAAAGGCGTCACATGAACAATAGCATTTTGTGTGCTTTCCATTAAATAAACTCCTGTATTTCAGTATGCTTAAAGTCTAACGTAAACGTCAATGTTTTTCAAGCGTCTTTAGTCTTTTTTAATGAAGAAGTGATATTTGAGAGTCTCTATTGTTTGGGTTTCTCGTTTTTGTCTTGAGCTGGTGCTTGGACGTCGGCATGTGTAACGATTTAAACATCACGCTTTTTATGTATAAAGCCAAAAAGCCTCCACAAATTGCGGAGGCTTCTTCTTTTAAAGACTAAATCTAGTAGCGGTAGTGAGCAAACGCTTTGTTGGCTTCAGCCATACGATGGGTTTCATCACGCTTCTTCATGGTGGCACCACCACCTGAAGAAATTTCCCACAGTTCAGCAGCCAAACGCTCACTCATGGAACGTCCACCACGCTTACGAGAGAATCCGATGATCCAGCGACTAGCAATGGCTTCACCCATGGCATCATCCACTTCCATAGGAACTTGGTAAGTCGAACCACCCACACGGCGTGATTTAACACGAACCAAGGGACGGGCTTTGTCTAAAGCGGTAAAGAACAATTCCACACCACTTTGTTCGGAATCTTTGTTGTCTAAAATTTCAATGGCATCATAAAAAATACCTTCAGCAGTACTTTTTTTGCCTTTTTGCATCAAGCGGTTAATAAACTTAGCCACACGAACATTGTTATAAACAGAATCAGGTAAAGGAACCCGTTTTTCGGGGCGATAACGACGAGGCATGTTTGATAAAACTCCTAAAAATTAAGGGATAAGAAGAAAAAGAATCGAAACGACTCAAAGAAGGCGTCACAGCGTGTGACTTAAGCCACAAGGGACTTACTTTTTCTTTTTGCCGACTTCTCCACTTTTCTTTACACCATACTTAGAACGGGATTGTTTACGGTTTTTAACGCCTTCACAATCGAGAGTTCCACGAATAATGTGGTAACGTACACCGGGGAGATCTTTAACACGACCGCCACGAATCAAGACCACAGAGTGTTCTTGCAAGTTATGACCCACACCCGGAATGTAAGACGTGACTTCAAAGCCGCTAGTCAAACGAACACGAGCCACCTTACGCAAGGCGGAGTTCGGCTTTTTAGGTGTTGTGGTATACACACGAGTACAAACCCCACGACGCTGTGGGCAAGCCACTAAAGCAGGGGATTTGGTCTTTTTAATAATGGATTTACGTTCGCTACGAACCAATTGTGCAATTGTAGGCACAGAGGAAACCTCCTCAAAATAATTTTAAATTAGGTACAATACGTCAGCACGCTATAGTTAAGATGCATTGCTTTTGCAACTCTTTCCATTTTTCAAGTTTCTGTGTAATTTTCTGTTTCAGAGTTTTACACGGCAACCGCTTAAAAAAGGAAGGGGAACAATACGCCGTTTACTATTAGCTTTACTAGCTTAATCAAAGCATACTAGCTTGTCAATGCTTTTTCATGGCTATTGTAACGTTGTGTTTTTAGTTTGTTGCTTCTATATTAAAGTAAAACGTAAAGAATTAAAGAAGATACGCTCCTCATGTCCCAGAAAAGTCAACAAAACAGTTGGATGCCCCCTTCCCTCTTGCCTCCGATGTCAGGCTGGTTGCTCTTAGGGTTTCTCATTTTTTACCCTGTCGTCTTATTGGGAGCGAAACAATTCATACCAGCCCTCATCTTTCAAGCTGAAGCCCTCACACAAGGCAAAGGCATCACCATTCCGTTACACTTTATTCTTAAAATGCTGATCTTCACCTTGCTCGGTGGAGGAGGCTTACTGCTTTTACGTTTACGGCTGGATGTGGCGTATATCTCTCACTGGGCTAAGCAATTTCCTCGTCCCCATCCTCTGCATGTGGACTATCACCCTGCTGAACCTTATAGCCTTTATGCCTTAGGGCGTTGGGTGCTCTATCGTTTCTTGCGTATTGGCACCGTTCCTGTGCTTTTGGGACTGGCTATAGCACTTAGCTTATGGTTGCAACTCCTGTTTTTGAACACCTTTTTAGAAGCCCCCTTTATGAAGTGGCCCGTGGTTTATATTGTCGGTATTTTTTGGATGCTGACCTTGGGGCTGTTGTTTATGGCATCTTTAGTGAATGCTGTTTGGCAAAGTTTAGGTTCCACCTTTGGCGTGTGTGCGGTTGTCAGTGAACCTATGAAGCCCCAGCCGATTTTGTTTAATCGATGCCAACGCTTAAGCATACAGACACTTTTGGCATGGCCGTTGTATGGCTTAAAATTGCTCCTTCACCTGCTGTGGTGGAGCCTGAGTGTATGGCTTCTATGGCATTATAATGTCAAAGACTTGTTTACCCTTGTTTTCCCTTGGTGGTGGGTATTGCCTTCTTTAGTGGGTTTATGGTTGGCGGAAGTCTGCTTGGGCTTCGCTCGCTTTTCAATTTATCATGTCGCTTTACAGAATTTTTATCAACAGTTGCCTCGTTTTGTGAAAGACGCCTTTCAACCCCCCGCTTCTATTTTTGAAACGCCTTTGTGGGCGAATGATCTTACTCGTTCTGATTTAGAAGCACCTGACGCATGATTAAGATACTCGCAGGGCAATTTAAAGGTCGGATTCTTCAAACGCCAAAGGGTCAAGCCGTCAGACCCACCACCGCTCGAGTGCGTCAGCGTGTATTTGACGTTTTAGCCTCGTATTGGCTAGATTCGATTGGTGTGGATGCCTTTGCAGGTTCTGGAGCCATTGGTTTTGAAGCCCTGAGCCGTGGAGCAGTCAAGGTGTATGCCACTGAAAAGCACCCTGTGCATGGGCGTATTATTCAACAAAATGCAGATACCTTAAAGCTTACACAAGATGTGTATCTTGTAGAAAATAAACCGTTTGAAGTGTGGTGGAAGACGCAGTCTGATGAGCTTGTGGCGTCTTTAGATTGGGTGTTTTTAGATCCCCCTTATGGCTACGAGAAATTAGAAGGCCTTTTGGGGGCTATTTTGACGCAGTCGGCGTTTCAAGTCGGGGCATTGGTGATTGTGGAACATGGTAATACCGATGCTGAAAAAGTGGTATTTGAAAAAGTCATCACTCATCACTGGGCAAGCTTGTATCGTGTGTTAGATTGTGGCGATTCGAGTGTGTGGATTCTAGAGAAAACTTAGGGCTGTACGCTGGTGGAAAAAAATAAGACCTAGCTTAGAGAAAGGCTTTTCCCGTAGCTTCGATTAAATAAA
>JBKDRU010000039.1:0-4159 GCA_046341215.1 Vampirovibrionales bacterium
GGGAGGGGGGGATGGGGGATTCTTAAGGGGGGCATACTGGGGGGAGGGAGGACGTAACACGTCCCTCCCCCCGCCGCCCCTTAAGCCGCTTTGGGGGTTTGGGGAGTCTTTGGCGGCACAAAGACCCCCAAGCACCAGCTACAAAAGGAGCTAGTAAACCCATAAAATCCATTAAACACTAAAACGAAAGCCTGTCACCGCAACATCAAACCCATTGCTATTTATTTTAAAATCAATGGCTTGACTGCTGTTAAGCATGACGTTTAAATTCAGTGAATACCCAGCCCCAAGTAAGTTCCAAATGTACTCATTGGTAGTACCGGGGACTCTCCAAACGCCTGCACCACTGCCTCGGCCAAAGGTCAAAATAGACACAACCGTACTAGTGGGAGGCACATACGCCGAAAGCGACGTGGTCACATAAGTGACACTGGCAATCAAACCAACCAAGGTTTGCGTGGCTTGCATGTCCGTATACACATTAAAGGTCGTGGCATAGCGAATGGTCGCTGTACGTCCCGTCCACTGTTCAAGGTAAAACGGCAGAATATTTGAACTGGCATCGGTTTTAATCGCCAACGGCAATTGCCGAGCGTGATGCACCACGGTGGCAATGGTAAAGGTCTGCACGCCTTGGGCATTATGGAAGAGGTAGCCGCCTGAAACGGTGGTACCAGTGTCGATCATGTACAGGTAATACCATGTATTCGGCGACAAAACAGCGGTGGGAGACAACCCATTCACACCAGAAACATCCAAGCTCACGGTGTTGTTACCTGTAACGCCAAGGTCTCGCAGGGTATTGGCACTACGCGCCACAGCATCCCCATTGACGCTAATCGTACGAGCGGACACATACTGAGGCACGGGCGTGTTAAGGTATCCAAGGGGGAGGATGGCTCCACCGACTTGGTAAAAGGCGGAATCTATTTTCTGCACCGTAATGGTTTCACCATGTACTACAGTATGCCCAGCGACAGGTTGCCCGCCTTTTTTTAGGAGCGGTAAAGCGGTGTTTGTCCCGATTTTCACGCTCAAGGGTTGCCAAGCGTCAGGGGTTTCGTTGATTTTAAACGAAACCGTGTACCCATCAGGCAGAGGGGTGGGGGCATAAGACGGCGACACTTCAAAAATGTGCTTGGTTGCCCCTGTTTCCGTGCCTGCCCATTGAATCAATTGGCGGTTACCGCTTAAGTTTAGTGTACCGTTGACGGTCACATCTTGCTGAAAGGCGGTGGTGCCGTTAAAGGTTTTGTTGCCTGTAAAGGTCTTGTTTTGATACACGGCATCGTCGAGTTCATTCGCCTTGTTGAGCAGTTGATCCAATTCCACGTTGAAATCATCGGCGTTAATCAACAAACCGTTTTGAATCGTGTTACTTTTAAGTCGTTGAATGTTGGTCATAAATTGCTGTCTCCTCCTTCGATGTAAGTTAAACTGTACCCAGTTATCGCAATGGGTTGCGAGGGAATTACCCCACTTAACGTCAGTTCAAATAAGCGACCGCTCCCGTCAGGGTACAAGCGGGCAATGCCTTTGGCTTGACCCCCAAAGCGAGCCGTGTTAAAGATGCCTACGCCATAGTTATCAGAGCCTCCAACACTAAGGGTCACCGATGGCGTAAGCGTGTCGCCTCCGTCATAGCCTAATTCCCACGCCCCAGACGCATTAAAGCTATTAGAACTGATGCTTGCCAAATACACATCAATCGTCGTGAGTCGTGACTGCGTGTTGAAATCGCCCAACGAATAGGTCGAAGAAATCAACCGCCACGGAATTGCCGCCCCGTTATAGGTATTTCCCTTTCGCTGTTGATGCCAGCGTCCTGACGTGTCGGCTGTGAGCAGTTGCCCCAAGGGAAGGGTATGTCCACACGTCATGTTTAAGCCTGTACGAAGGCTCCATTTGTGAGGACTTTGGCTATAATTCTGCACCCACACTTCGTTGCAAACGGTTGAACTTCCTGTGGGCAAGCACCACCACAATTCTTTTTGAATGGGGTCATGCAAGGCAAAGGCTTTGTCGAGTTGGGCTTGATTGAGCGACGGAATCCTCCCCTGCATTTCAGAAGACAGGCTCCCCACCGCTAGAATCCCCAACTGCGTATTCGGACCTAACGCATTGATGCCTGAACTCGACAAGAACCAGACATCCTGCCCCACCGCCATAAGGCTTTGAGGCGACTGCGTGCCAAGCGTATTCGACACCAGCTCAATCCGAAAGCTCGACGCATCCGCCCCTCGCAAGGCATAGATGCTCTTGGTTTTGAAGATGAGCAAGACGTGTTCGTTGGAATACGGTACATAAAGGGGAATCAAGCCTGTAATGCGTTGACCGTCCCCTGGACTGATCTGAATCGCACCAGCGGAATCTTCCAAAGACGTAGGTGTGAAATCTTCAGGATCTTCAAGGGCAGACAAGTAAATCGTATTCGGACGGGTCGCATCGCCAGAAAGCACCAAACGATTGGCATAAACGCATCCCAAGCTTGGGTTGCCGACGGTTTCTCCAGGGGCGGTATAGGGCCAGCCAACCATGTTTTCAAAGCTATTGCTCACGCCGTTCCAGCGTTTCGGCGTTGCGGAACTATTGAGGATAAAGCACCAGCCTAAGAACGTAACGTATCGGTTGGGGCTATTGTAGGTCGTTCCCAGCGTTTTGGTGACCGTGCCAATAAGCGGATTCACATGAAAGAGCGTATCGCCTGCTTGCACGAGCGTTTGATCCAAGCCTGAGACATCTTGAAAGGTGGTGATGCTTTGAATAACGGCTCCGTCATTGAGGGGTGTGCTGTTCTTGGCTTCATAGCCGATGTTCAGCGTTGACCAGCCTGTGGCTTGTTGCCAATGCAGGTTTTCAAGCAGGCGTTGTTGATTGTTTTTCAGCAAGATCGGGCTTGCTTGGGTGTCCATACCTCCGTCGAGGCTCGGGACGTGAATGCGTTTGCTTCCCATGATCTTTCCTTTCTTTTGTTTTTTTGGATTTTCGTTTCTTTCTTTAGCTGGTCGTTGTCAGAGACCTTTGCTCCGCCAAAGGTCTCCAACACCTCTAAAGGCGGCTTAAGGGAGGGAGGGTCTTGGTCGCCCCCCTCCCTTAAGAATCCCACCCCTCTCGCTTTCCCTTCGCTCCTGCCGTCCGCAAAATGTCTCGGAAGCCTCGCATTTAGTGCGTTGTCGGCAAGTCTTTGCGTTTTTGATGAAAATAACTATTTTCATAAAGGAAAAAGCAATAGAGACAGGTGAGAGAGGTTAAATCCCTTGATAGCCTGTGTTTGGACCTTTAAGGCGTAAGGCACTAAAGAGGGGTTGATAGGTCTTCTTCAAACGAAGCATCCCTTCTTCATACAAGCGAAAACTCAACAAGCTCCCCTGTAATTCGCCTAAAAACTGTTGCAGGTGAGCCATCGTCCCCAAGACCAGCAGATACTCAGCTCCGTTGGGTAAAACAGGGACATCCGTGCTGGCTTCAAGGCGTGTCATGGCAGGTTCGACCATCAGGCGAACGGCGCCTGCTTGGGTAGGCGTGGGGTAGAGCATCATCGCATCTCGGGTGAGGTGGAACTGCGACGGGGTGTCCGCCGTTTCAGAATCGAGCCATTGTTGCCGTTGTGGCTCATACCGCAGGGATGTCCAATTATTGGCAGTGCTACTTTTCGCCCACACAGTTTGCAAAGCAATCAGGCTTGGGGCAGTGTCGTACGAATTTAGATCGATGCTGTTTACGCCGATGGCGTAAGGGATTTCGATTTGTTCTTTAATCGTGGGTAGGGTAATGCTTAGGCGAATATCTTCATAGACTTGGTTCAAGAAGCTGACGGTTTGTTTGACAGGGGTATTGGGCAGGGCTAGTGTGCCGACGGCTTTTTGACCGCATCGGGTCAGGACGTCATTGACAAGAGTGAGTGCATTTTTCGGGGTGTTCATCATAATTCTTCTTTCTTTTTTGATTTCTCGTTTGTTTTTATAGCTGGTCGTTGTCAGAGACCTTTGCTTTCTAGTTTTGGCTAGCTTGTTTCTTGAGCTGGTGCTTGGGGGTCTTTGTCCCGCCAAAGACTCCCCAAACCCCCAAAGCGGCTTAAGGGGCGGCGGGGGGAGGGACGTGTTACGTCCTCCCTCCCCCCAGTATGCCCCCCTTAAGAATCCCCCATCCCCCCCTCCCT
>JBKDRU010000040.1:0-3870 GCA_046341215.1 Vampirovibrionales bacterium
GGCTCCCCCGCCTGCAGTGGTGGCGCTGTTGCTATTAAATGTTGCTAGACCGTTGATGGTCGTGGTGCCAGTGTTATTGTAGATGCCTGCTCCACTCGCCCCACTATTGCTGGTGAAGCTCGCTCCACCGTTGAGGGTGGAAGTTCCACCATTCCACAAAGCTCCGCCGTTAGTAGTGGCGCCGTTGCTGGTGAAGGTAGAGCCGCCTGACAAGGTAACTGTTGAAGAGGTATCGTTATAGATCGCCCCCCCGCTGATGGTGGTGTTGACTCCGGCGGAGGTCCTACCATTGCCAGTGAAGATGGAGTTCCCGCTGGTAGCCCCCACCGTGAAGGTACCGCCACTATTGAAGACGGCTCCCCCGTTAGAGGAGGCGCCTGTCGTACGGTTATTATAGAAGGCGGCGCCTTGATTGAGATCGATTCGCACGCCTGCTCCAGTGTTTTCGATGGCCCCCCCGTGAAAGGTCGAAACGTTGCCTTGCATGTTGTTTCCGCTATTGCCAAACGTCGCCAAGCCGTCGACTCTAAACAAGCCTGTGCTAGTGTTGCGAATCGCTCCCCCGCCTTCGGTGGCGGATGTCGTGCTGTTGGAGCTAAAGGTTGCGGCGCCGTTGAGGGTTGTCGTGCCAGTGCCTGCGGTTTGAATCGCTCCGCCGCCGCCTGTGGAGGAGTTAGAGGTAAAGGTCGATGCCCCTGTGATGTTTAAAATACCATCATTCCCTTTATAGATGGCGCCACCCCCTAAAGTACCTGCGGTGTTGGAGGTGAAGGTGGCTCCGCCTGCTAGCGCGACGGTACCTCCGTTGATGAAAGCTACACCCCCTGCGACACTGGCGGCGTTGGTGTTGAAGGTCGCCAGACCATTGATGGTCGTGGTGGCGACGCTACTGTAACTGTAGATCGCTCCTCCCAAAATCCCACTATTGCTGGTGAAGGTGGCGCCTCCGTTGATGGTGGATGTTCCACCACTCCACAAGGCGCCTCCGTTGATGGTGGCTCCGTTGCTGGTGAAGGTGGAGCCACCTGATAACGTAAGTGTAGATGACACGTCGTTATAAATCGCCCCGCCGTTGGTGGTGGTGGTGACTCCCGCAGAAGTTTTCCCATTGCCAGTGAAAATGGAGTTACCACTGGTGGCGCCTACGGTGAAGGTGGCTCCCCCTGTGTTGAATACCGCCCCACCATTCGTAAGACTTCCTGTCGTGCGGTTATTATAGAAGGCGACGCCGTTGTTGAGGTCGATTCGCCCGCCCGCCCCGCTGTTTTCGATGGCCCCTCCGCTAAAGGTCGAAACGTTGCCTTGCGTGTTGTTTCCGCTATTGCCGAAGGTGGCGAGCCCGTCGACACGGAACAAGCCTGTCCCTGTGTTTCGAATGGCTCCCCCGCCTTCGGTGGCGGATGTTGTACTGTTGGAGGTAAAGGTGCTGGCTCCGTTTAAGGTCGTCGTGCCTGTACCTAATGTTTTAATGGCTCCCCCGCCGCCAGTCGAGCTATTGCTCGTAAACGTGGAGGCCCCTGTGATGGTTAAAATCCCTGCGTTCTGTTTGAAAACCGCACCACCACCTAAAGCACCTGCGGTATTGGAGGTGAAAGTCGCACCCCCTGCTAGCGCGAGTGTACCACCATCAAGATAGGCTGCCCCGCCGGAGATAGCGGTGTTGGTGGTGAAGGTGGCTAGGCCGTTGAGGGTCGTCGTGCCTGTCTGGTTGTAAATCCCCCCGCCATAGAAGGTGCCACTGTTACTGGTGAAGGTAGCTAAACCGTTGATGATCGTCGTACCTGCTCCGTTAAAAATCCCCCCGCCAATGCTGGAGGCACTGTTACTGGTGAAGGTGGCACCGTTGTTGATCGTCGTGGTGCCATAGTTAAGAATCGCACCCCCATAATGGCCGGCACTGTTACTGGTGAAGGTGGCGCCGTTGTTAATCGTCGTCGTGCCATAGTTGCTCATCCCCCCGCCATAGAAGGTGGCACTATTGCTGTTAAACGTGGCGCCGTTGTTGAGGGTGGTTGTGCCGGTATTCGTGAAAATCCCTGCTCCGGAGTTAGAAGCACTGTTATTATTAAACATGGCCAAGCCGTTGAGGGTCGTCGTGCCATCGTTATAAATCCCCCCCCCATTTTGTGTAACGCCATTGCTGGTGAAGGTGGAGCCTCCAGATAGGGTGACTGTTGAAGAGGTATCGTTATAAATCGCCCCCCCGTTGATGGTGGTGTTGACTCCGGCGGAGGTCCTACCATTGCCTGTGAAGATAGAGTTCCCACTGGTGGCGCCTACGGTGAAGGTGGCTCCCCCTGTGTTGAAGACCGCCCCACCATTCCTAGAAGCTCCTGTCGTGCGGTTATTGTAAAAGGCGGCGCCTTGATTGAGGTCGATTCGTACGCCAGCTCCGCTGTTTTCGATGGCTCCCCCGCTAAAGGTCGAAAAATTACCTTGCGTGTTGTTTCCGCTATTGCCGAAGGTGGCGAGCCCGTCGACACGGAACAAGCCTGTGCTTGTGTTGCGAATGGCTCCCCCGCCTTCGGTGGCGGATGTCGTGCTGTTGGACCTGAAGGTCACTGTACCGTTTAAAGTCGTCGTGCCTGTGCCTAATGTTTCAATGGCTCCCCCGCCGCCAGTCGAGCTATTGCTGGTAAACGTGGAAGCCCCTGTGATATTGAGTATACCCGCATTCGCTTTATAGATGGCTCCTCCGCCTGTCGAACCTGCGGTGTTACTGGTGAAGGTGGCTCCGCCTGTTAGATCGAGCGTGCCTCCGTTGATAAAAGCTCCTCCGCCTGCAGTGGTGGCGGCGTTGGTGTTGAAGGTGGCTAAACCGTTGACAGTGGTCGTGCTGGCGTTGTTGTAAATACCTGCTCCACTAGTCCCACTATTGCTGGTGAAGGTGGCGCCTCCGTTGAGGGTGGAAGTTCCACCATTCCACAAAGCTCCGCCGTTGGCAGTGGCGCCGTTGCTGGTGAAGGTAGAGCCGCCTGACAAGGTCAAAGTTGAACCCGTGTCGTTATAGATCGCCCCCCCGTTGACGGTGGTGGTGACTCCGGCGGAGGTCCTACCATTGCCTGTGAAGATGGAGTTGCCACTGGTGGCGCCTACCGTGAAGGTGGCGCTGCCTGTGTTGAAGACCGCCCCACCAGAACGACCAGCTCCTGTCGTACGGTTATTATAGAAGGCGGCGCCTTGATTGAGGTCGATTCGCACGCCAGCTCCGGTGTTATCGATGGCTCCCCCGCTAAAGATCGAAAAATTACCTTGCGTGTTGTTTCCGCTATTGCCGAAGGTGGCGAGCCCATCGACTCTGAGCAAGCCTGTACTGGTATTTCGAATGGCTCCCCCGCCGCTGGATGTCGAGCTGTTGGAGGTAAAGGTCGCTGTACCGTTGAGGGTCGTCGTGCCTGTACCTACGCTGGAGATCGCTCCCCCGCCGCCAGTCGAGCTATTGCTGGTAAAGGTCGATGCCCCTGTGATGGTTAGGGTAGCATTAGTTTTATAGATGGCTCCACCACCTGTGGCGCCTGCGGTGTTTGAGGTGAATGTCACACCATTATTCAGGTTGATGGTACCATTTTGTTGATAAATAGCCCCTCCGCTTGTCCCAGCAGTATTATTGTTAAAGGTTGAACCCCCAGATAGATCAAATGTGTTTCCGGTAATATGATAAATAGCCCCTCCGCTTGTTCCAGCAGTATTATTGTTAAAAGTCGAACCCCCATTTAAAGTAATGTTATGCCCGTTATAAATGGCTCCTCCTAAATTTGCATTGTTGCTCGTGAAGGTGGATCCGCCGTTGAGGGTGGAAGACCCGTTAATCCACAAGGCTCCGCCTTGGGTGGTGGCGCCGTTGCTGGTGAAGGTAGAGCCGCCTGACAA
>JBKDRU010000041.1:0-6839 GCA_046341215.1 Vampirovibrionales bacterium
CTTCGCTTGCTCCATTTGCTACCCGCTGGACGTCCGCAAAATCGCTCGGGGATTCGCAATTCGCTCACCCGCTCGGATTTAGTGCTTGGACGTCGGCTTGTGCAACGAATTGAGCATCCCGATTTTTTTTATATAAAAACCACTATAAAAAAGCACCATTGCTTTTTTAGAAAATCTCTCTTAAACTTGTGAAATGACTATCGCACTGCTTTGGTTCCGCCAAAATCTAAGACTCAAGGACAATCCACCGCTTTATTTCGCGTGCGAACAAGCAGACGCCGTCCAAGCGGTTTACTTGTATAGTAATGCCCCAACCTTCGCACGTCCACGAGGGGGGGCGAGTCGATGGGCCTTGCATCACGCCCTCAATAGCCTGTCCAAACGTATTGAAAGCAGCTTTGAAAATCAATCGCTTTATGTCGAAAAAACGGATGACCTGCTCGCTAGCTTGCTCCGCTTGGTGGAAGAAACGGGGGCAACGGCCGTTTATACGGAAAATCGGTGGGAACAGGGTGAATGCCTCTTGGAAGCGAAGCTCAAAGAAGCATTGGCTCAGCGTGGCGTTGAACTCAAGTGTTATAACGCCAGTTTATTACAAGCCGCCAGTGCTGGCACCAAATCCGACGGGACGCCTTACCTCGTGTTTACGCCGTATTGGAAGGCACAAGTCAAGGGTTTTCAAGAAAACTTGCGTCCGGTCTTAGACGTGCCTAAGCGTATGCCATCCCCTAAAACGCCGTTACCAGCCACATCGATTGACACGCTTGAACTGATGCCTAAAATCGCATGGCACACTGCCATGCAAGCGGAATGGGATTTAAGTGAAGCTGGCGGTCAAGCCTTGCTCGAACGCTTCTTGCATCAAGCGATTTCCAACTATACGGATGAGCGCAATTTACCTAGTGTGGAAGGGACGTCTCGCTTGTCGCCTTACCTGCATTTTGGCGTCATGAGCGTCACCGATGTGTTTAAGCAAGCTTTAGCGTTGAAACAATCGGCTTTTGGAGCATCGGCGGATGCGTCGATTGATACCTTTCTTTCGGAACTGGGTTGGCGAGAGTTTGCTCATCATCTTTTATATTTTCATCCGCATATGCCGTCAAAACCATTAAAAGCGTCGTTTGAAGCCTTTCCTTGGCAAGCCAACGATGATTTGTTGACGGCTTGGCAAAGCGGGCAAACAGGCTACCCCTTGGTGGATGCGGGTATGCGAGAATTGTGGAGTCGTGGCTGGATGCACAACCGTGTTCGCATGGTGGTGGGCAGTTTACTGGTGAAGCATTTTTTACAACCGTGGCAGGCAGGCGAATCGTGGTTTTGGGATACCTTGATTGATGCGGATGTCGCCAGCAACGCCATGGGCTGGCAATGGATTAGCGGTTGTGGGGCAGATGCGTCGCCGTATTTTAGGGTCTTTAACCCGATCATGCAATCGCAAAAGTTTGATCGTGAAGGGGATTATATTCGCCAGTGGGTGCCTGAACTGGCGAAGGTACCGACGGAACATTTGCACGCGCCATGGGAATTGGGCAAGCATGAATTAAAAGGGTATGGTGTGGTCTTGGGGCAAAGCTATCCATTGCCGCAGGTGGAACATCAGCTCGGGCGTAAACGCGCTTTAGCTGCGTTAGCTTCTTTGAAAACGCAATAAGGTCTATATTAAAAGTCTATTTTCTCTAGACCCCTGTTTAGGTTTGCGGTACAATAGAAAAAATATGTTTAGCATTGGAAAAAGGTAGCCTTAATGAACGCCACAAACACGCTTGAATTGTTTAAATCCGCCCAAAAACGAAGCCATTGGGCAGGCGACGTCCGCCCAAGCGACGTGGGTCAACGCATCACCCTCAACGGATGGGTTTCCGTCAGCCGTGACCTCGGCGGCATTACCTTCATCGAATTGCGTGACCGCACGGGGTTGTTCCAGCTCGTGGCGGATCCTCAACACAACCAAGCCGTTCACGCCGTCTTAGGCACGCTCAAAAGCGAATCCGTCATTAGCGTGACTGGCGTGGTGAGCCTGCGTCCTGAAGAAACCATTAACGCCAAATTGCCGACTGGCACGATCGAGATGTATCCTGAAAGCGTTAGCGTCTTAAGCCGTGCGAAGACCCTGCCTTTCCCGCTCGATGAAGCCGACCACGTGGATGAAGCCCTGCGTTTGAAGCACCGATACCTCGATTTACGACGCCCTGAAATGTTTGCGAACATTGAATTGCGTCATCGTTTGGTGCAAGCCATGCGAGACTACCTCAACGGCGAAGGCTTTTTGGAAATTGAAACGCCGATTTTGATTAAATCCACGCCTGAAGGGGCGAGAGATTACTTGGTGCCAAGCCGTGTGAATCCGGCTCACGTCTATGCCTTACCGCAGTCGCCCCAGCTCTTTAAGCAGATTTTGATGATGTCAGGCATGGAGCGTTACTATCAGCTCGCCCGTTGCTTCCGTGATGAAGACTTGCGTGCGGATCGTCAGCCCGAGTTTACGCAGATCGACATGGAAATGAGCTTTGTCACCCAAGAAGATGTGATGGCGACCATGGAAGGCTTGATTCATCACATGTTCAAGCAGGCGAATGTGTCTTTACCAACGCCGTTTCCACGCCTGACGTGGCGAGACGCCATGGAAACCTACGGTAGCGACAAGCCTGACTTGCGGTTTGATCTCAAGTTCACGAATCTAACCGACGTCTTTAAAGACACGGACTTTGCCGTCTTTAAAGAAGCCGCCAACAAAGGCATCGTGCTAGCGTTAAGAGTGCCAGACGCCGCCAGCTACAGCCGTAAAGAATTGGACGATCTGCAAAAGCAGGCGCGTCAATATGGGGCGAAAGGCTTGGCGTATATTTTGTTAAGTGAAGACGAAGGCTTGAAATCCCCGATTCTCAAGTTCTTCAACGAAGCCGAAATCAAAGCCGTGCTAGAAAAAACGCAGGCGCAAACAGGCGATGCCATCTTCTTTATGGCGGACACGAACTTCAACAAGGCATGCGAAGTCTTGGGGCGTTTTCGACTCCACTTTGCCAAGCGTCACAATTTGATTGATGCGAATAATCACCAGATTACGTGGGTCGTGGATTTCCCCATGTTTGAGGTGGATGAAGCGACAGGGGCTTTGTCGCCCGCTCACCATCCCTTTACGTCGCCACACCCCGATGATGTGCATCTCTTGGATTCTAACCCTGCCAGCGTCCGTAGCTTGGGCTACGACTTGGCTTATAACGGCGCAGAAATCGGCGGGGGCTCCATTCGGATTCACCAAAGCGAATTGCAAGCCAAGCTACTCGGCATGATTGGCTTTAGCCAAGAAGACGCTCACGCCCAATTCGGCTTTTTGTTGGAAGCCCTCGATTTTGGAGCACCCCCTCACGGTGGGCTAGCCTTTGGCATGGACCGTATTGTGCAGATGCTCACGAACGCGAATAGCATTCGAGAAGTCATTGCCTTTCCGAAGAACAATGCGGCGCAATGCTTGTTGACCTCATCACCCAGCTTGCCAGATAGCCAGCAGTTGGGCGATCTTTACATGCAGTTCGTCCTGCCTGAAAAAGAAGAAGCCAGCGTTTAAGGATTTGAAAGCTTTCTATAAAACCGCCTCGTGGTGTAATCCACAAGGCGGTTTTTTATTCGTTTAAGTTAAAAAAGGTGATTAACCTGAAATACTAAACCTCGGTTTTGGAGCTTGATCAGCACCTGTGTTAACAATAATCCGAGGTTTTATCTCAGTATTACCGTCTTTAAAGTACAAACCACTCATTGCAAGGTCAGGCGTTTTCTTCGGTGTTTCTTTTGCACATTCAGCAATATATTCTGCCACTTGCTCTTTAGTCATGACTTGTCCATGTTCATTCAAAGCAACCGCTCTGCCACCATTAACGAGTTCTGCATAGCCCTCGATACTATTATCTGTCAGTTCGATTGACTTTGTTCCACCTTTTACTTTTAAAGTCGTTCCACCGGCTGTATATTCTAAGTTATTAGCCTTTGCGACTGCTTCAGCAACATCTGTTCTACCAGCATAGTGCAAGCCGAGGACTTGCTCTTCAGCTTCGCTATAGAGAGGCTTAGCTTCAAACTTATAGACAGGTTGATGTGAGCCATTAAAGCCAACCAATTTATAAGAACCATTGTTCAATTGGTAAGAAGCCTTCGCCTTGTCAATAGCATCACCCTTTTGGGCTGTTCTGGCGAGTTCGTCTATAACAGTTTGACTCTCTGTTTCAATTTGACTGGTACGAGGTAATCTCGTACCATATCCAATAGTAGAATGTGTGGACACATTAAACCTATTACCAACTTGTGTTTTAATCTGGGCTTGATTATCTTCGAATGTCATCTCTAATGCTCGTTGTGCATCTTCTGCTTCACGTTGTACGGTTAGGGCTTTGTCAGCTAAAGCACGGTTTATGTCTACAGCACTACTATTTTCAAGGTCAATCCCTTCCAAGCCCTTAGCAACGGTTGCGTTTGCGGGTACCGTAGGCTTTGGCGCTTGCGGTGTCGATGGAGCAGCGGCTCTAAGTTCAGCCAACAGTTTCTTCGCAGCCGCTTCGTCAGCTGCACCATGAATCTGGTTTAACTGCTCGCGACTTAAACCGTCAAGATCTGTTCTTGAGAAACCATTAAACTTGCCCACAATATCATCAGCAGCTTTTGCAAGATCATCAGCACCTTCTTTGACGGCTTCTTTTAACCACCAGCCCGCACTCTTACCTCCAAACGTAATCAATGCAGCTCCACCTGCAGCCGCTGCACCCCAAGCCAACCAGTTGGTTTTCTTCTTTTCAGGTTCAGCAGGAGCCAAGGTCTGTGCCGAGGTCGGTGCCAAGGTCGTTGCCGAAGGGTTAAAGCTGTCGCCAGGAACACCAGTAGTAGTGGTTGCTAAGGCTGAATCTGCTTGAAGCGTTGGATCCACTGTTCCAGTGGGTTCTGCTCCCGTTCGTGCATAGCCAGAGCCATAGTTGGGATTGTATCTTACTTGTCCTAATTGAGAGTTAGCGATCATTATTTTCTTCCTTATGATGTTACATTTTTTCTAAATAAACCAGTGTTCACAAAACATTATCTTGTAAATACTCTACATTAAACAAAAAACCTATACTAGCATTAAATCTAAACCTGTTTATTCTGTGCTAGCGTCTTTACGAATTCGTTACATTATTCGCTTACGAATCCATTCTGCTTCAATAAGACGTCTACTGCCATTTCTTCAAAGGCTTTAACACCTTTTTCAACAGCTTGATTTTGATAGTCGTTTAACTCTCCTTTCAATAGGATATTGATTTTCGGTACGTTATACACTTGCTTGTTAAGCTTAAAACTTTCAAGGGTTTTTTTATCGGCTTCTGTCACCGCGCCAAACTTAGCAGGATCTTTCATCGCTTCAAGCTGTCTCGCGTGGGCGTTTTCATGCACGAGTGTTTTCGACAAATGAGCCAAGACATATTGGTTTAATTTTTCGCCACTAAAGCCCGCTTGAGTGCCTTCAATCAACTTGCCGCGAATCGCAGGTAAGAAGATTTTCACCGTTTTGTTGTCGGGATCGTACAGTGCCATCGTCGAATTGGCATCGGGACCTTGTGGTTGAATCGCTAATTTGACGCCTTCTAAGCCGTAAGCCTTGCTAATCATGTCTTGAAGGGGCTGAAGCGCTTGGGTGATTTTCGCCGCATCAGGGTTGCCAAAGTCCGCTTTTTTAGCGGCCGTTTCAGACGCTGTCTTAAAGCTTGTCGACATCAAGGTCGATTTCAAACGCTTTAAGACGACTGAATCACCAGAGAGTTTACTGCTGGTCGTCGAGGTATTCACCAAGTCGAAGTTGGTAGAAAGGGCATCCACTTCACTCGCCTGCACAAGCCGTTGTTGTACTTGGGGTCGCCCTTGTCCGTCAAAGCGAATGACGTTTTGCTTGACGGTGTAGCGATCAAAACTATTGCCTTTTTCTTTAGCTTTTTTGGGATCTTTAGGGTCGACACTGCTTTGCTTTTCAGCCGAATAGGTCACATAGCTTTGCGTTGTGGGGTCATAGTCTGCCATTTCGCCCGATGTGCCTAAAATCCCGAGTTTGGTTTTGCGTTCAATTTCACTCTGTGAACTTTGCAGTTCCGCCAAGCCTAACCTTAGCATACGGTTGAGGTTTTCAGCGTTTTGGGGTGTAAATTCGGTGATGTTTTCTGCTTTAGAAACATCTATATTAGAAACTTCAAACCCCTTATTCAAATAATATTTAAGTCCAGCTTGAATGGTATCATCGAGCCCTAGTTTTTGGGCTTCTGCGATGAAATACGCTTGTAGCTGTGTATTTTCTGCATCCAAATCGGACTTAGAGGCCTTTTCTTTACCTGTGCGTTGGGTGTCGGATGCACTTGGGACGGGTGGTGGCAGCGGTGCTGGGGTCACAGGTTGTTGCCACGAAGGCGTTTGAAAGGGTTGCATATACGGATTCAACGCGGCGGGATTGGCCGCATACGGATTTTCGGCTATTTGTGGAAGTGTCATTAAAGCTTGGCGTTGCGCATTAGCGTATTGCCCGTACAGCTCTTGTTGAGACGCTGCTTGGTTTGCAAAATTGATAGCCGAACTCGTGTTACTCATTTTTCGTCCTAAGATATGTTAAACTATAAAAACAGTTGTCAAAAGCATAAACACCTAAAGCCTCATCTTTTGTGCTAGTGCTAAATAGATTGCTAGCTCCTTTTAGCGCTGGTGCTGTCAGAGACCTTTGGACGCACAAAGGTTCTCCGACACCTCTAAATGCGTTCAAGGGGGGACGGGGGAGGACGTATTGCGTTTCTCCTCCCCTTCGTCCCCCCTTGAAAATCCCCCCTGAATCCCCACCTCGT
>JBKDRU010000042.1:0-49819 GCA_046341215.1 Vampirovibrionales bacterium
CCTCCCTCCCGTCCCGAACCACGAGTCAAAAATCAACACGCAATGACGGACAGTAGGCTTGCCGACAACGCACTAAATGCGAGGCTTCCGAGACATTTTGCGGACGGCAGGAGCGAAGGGAAAGCGAGAGGGGTGGGATTCTTAAGGGAGGGGGGCGACCAAGACCCTCCCTCCCTTAAGGCGCCTTTAGAGGTGTTGGAGACCTTTGGCGGAGCAAAGGTCTCTGACAACCACCAGCTAAAGCAGGGAACGAAAAACCCCAAAATCCACTAAGCCATCGTGCAACGCAACCACGACCCTGCTTCAGGACGCACGACCTTGGATCCAAAGAGATACAAGCCTCGTACGGCATTGGCGAACATGTCGGTGGGGCGAACATTTTCGACATTGCTGACTTGCGACGCAAGGGTAATGAAGTCCTTGTGGAAGGCGAGAATGGGGATGACACCACCTGAAAGCGTCGGTACGTTGGTGGACACATAGATTTTGAATCCAGCGACGTTGCCCAAAAAGCCGTTTTGAATGGCTTGATCACCCATGCCTGTGGCACGTGTAAAGGCATCACTTTGAAGCAAGAGGCGTTTAAAACGAGGGTTCACAATCAAGACACGGTCTTCTTGTGGGACGTTTTGAGCATCCAAGGCTTCTGCCATCAAGGTGATGTTGTCGTAGATGTTCGTTTTGGTGATGGCAATGGTGGTAGACGCCCCGCCAATGATATTCGCCACAGGAATTTCCAAGTAATGTTGGTACAAGTACGCATCAACCATATCACGCACGGCGATCGCCGCTTGTTGCGTGTACCCTTCAATCACAGGAATATCGGCTTGAGCCATGTCTAGGTCGTCGACACGAAAGGCGAAGTAACGTTGTTGGTTAATCGTCAACATTTGCTTGGGGTCAGTCAAGGTTTCGTAAGTAATGGCAGTGTCTCGTGTATAGTTACGCACGGTGACGCTGCCGTAAGAACGAATGTGGACGACATCGCCCGATTTTTTAATTTCGCCTTCGTAATCACGATTGACGAGTCCTGCAATGACGCTATTTTTATTGAAGCTTTTGAGGATGGTTTGGCTCCAAATTTCGGGAACAAAATTGTCATACGCCATGATGTTTTCTCCTTTGGTTGTTTGATTGATGATTTTAATACCTCTCCTTGAGGAGAGGGACTTTCCTTACTTAATGCGACCCTCCTTAAAGGCTAGGCGAATACTCGCTTCATTGGCGAGGTATTCTTGGGGGGACATACGCCCGATTTCGTCTCGTGTAAAGGAACGTGGCGAAACGCTTTTGGTGGGCAATTTGCCTTGTTCCAAAACAGGATTCATCGGTTCTTTGGGGGCTTTTGTGGGAGTAGAACTTTTCAAGTTGCCGTGAAACTTGGTGACCACGTTTTCTAGGGCTTGGTTGAAGAGATCCGTCCACGGAGCCAGCACGCCGTCGTCGTCACTGTCAATGAGGCGAGCCACTTCATCAAGGATGTAATTCATCACAGGTTGTGCATCGGGGTGTTGTTGGATGAAGGCTTGCATGGCGACTTGGGCTTGACCGCCTTCGTTTGCCACGAGCAGGTGGGCTTTAATGGCTTGATCGATTTCATTTCGGACGAAGGCGACGGGGTCTTTTTGGAAGGCAATGAGGTCATCTTTGGGGGATGGCTTCGGCATTTCAGGCTTCGGTGTGCTTGTGGGTGTCGAAACATCAACAGGCGTGGGATCGTTGGGGGTCATGGGGGTCTCCTTTTCTTTTTGGGAAATAACGTATGGGTTTTACCCCCTCTCCCTTAGGGAGAGGGTTGGGGTGAGGGAAACACCAGCTTCAAATGGGCATCTTGTTTCCCTCATCCTAGCCTTCTCCCTAAGGGAGAAGGAACAGGAACTACAAAGCAGGTGGCTCATCCGCAGGACGCAACAACTCCTCGTCCTTAAAGCCTAAATTGCGGATGATTCGCTTGACGATGGCATCCATGTTCAGGCGTGGTAATAGTTCAGGCAAGGCTTGTATCGTTTTCAAAAAGAACAAAATACTTTCCAGCTCCTGCTCTTCTTTCAACTGCCCTCGACTGCCCAGCACTCGAATATCGCAACACGACCGCTGAAACAGATCAGGACTCACCGATTCATACCGTGCCGTGTGACTGCCCGACTCGATGAATCGTAGCTCTTCAGGGTAAATCCAAAACTGCTTAGAAAGCTCGTAAACCAACTGCAACATAGGCTCTAAGCAATCTTGTTCCAGTTGCATGAGCATGCCGTCGTACTTACGATGCGCATTTTCAGTGATGGTATTCACTTCGGTGGCGGTTCGAGGGGTCGAATTGCTGCCTTCTAAAGCCCCAGTCATCAAACGCAGGGAACCACTGGTTTCCATGACTTCAATTTTGAGGTCTTCAATTTCTTGAAACGCCAGATTGATATTTTGAGCCACCAACGGTAAAGGACGCAAGGTGTCGTGGTTTTTCACCGCAATCAAGGCACCGGGGCGATATTCCATCGACAGCGGATCAAAGACATCGTCGTTAAGCAAGTAAGTAAACGGCGAATTGATGCACAAGTTTAGAATATCAAGCTTTTGATTGGTAAGCGTGTTAATGGCGTGTTGAAGCCCCAGCGATTTTTCCACCGCCCCAATGCCGTAGCCTTCGTGCGGCACAGGAATCAAACTGGCAAACACGAAAGGGGCTTGCCCTGTTTCAAGTCCGTGAGGTTCAAAGCGAATCAGCGTGCCTGTTTCTTCCACCACCACCGCCACGTAATTTTCGTAGCAGGTGTCGTGAATCCACAGGTCGCCCCACACTTCAAGCAGGGTCAAGGGTTGTTCGGCGGAAGGAAGCTTGTTGAGCTTGGGGTCGTCTTTCGTGAGGTCTTTGAGTTGAACGACAACCGCATCGGTGTTTAAGTATCGAGGTTCCTGCAAGACTTGGCTCATGCGCTTGGAAATACGGCGAATCAGCGTACCGTCTCGCCAGTCTTTGAGCGACTCATCGATGTAAACATCTTGAATGTTTAGCACCTCAAAGCGAGGCCCTTGCTCGAGCAGAACATCCTGCACTTCGTTGGTGTAACCCACCGTCAAGCCCAAGCGTTTAATGGGAACTTGACGTAAACGCTTGCCATGTTCGTAATGCCACGGCATCATCATCACACTGTTACCAGTGACGAGTAATTGCTTCAAAAAGAGTCCAAAGGCGGATTGAAAATCTTGCGTGGCGAGCTTGTGATGCAACAAGGTTTCTAGGCGTGTGGCGTCTTCTTGATCGGCTTGCCCTTGCCCAAAGACGTGGAAGAAGCGTCCAGACTTGGGGAAGAGTTGGCTCATCACGGTGTTGTGGAGGTTTTCAACGGCTTGAAAGATAATGGGGCGAGCGACTTGGTTGCGGTCAGACTGTTGCTTGGTGCGAGTGGTGGTCATTTCACTGTGATACGCCTTCCAGCAGGCTTTCCACGTGGCTTCTTTCTCTTGTCTAAGTTCACGTCGGGTTTTAATGTCGTCTAAAACGCTTTGCACAAAGGCTTTTTCCTCATCTTGGCTTAAGCCAAAGGCACGAGGCGTTGGTGAAAAATCAGGCACGGCAAAGTCAGCGGTCATCGGGGGGATTCCTTTCCGATTTATGGGGATGATGAATGTGAAATATCCAAAAACAACGCAAGAGAGGCAGTCGGTTGGCGAAAAAACAAGGGGGGTGTGATGTGTTTGCTTATGTTCTTAGCTTAACAAAGATTTTGAGGGTTTTCTAGTGGTGAATCGTGCAGAAAACCCACGATTTCAGAAGGCTTTTGTAACGAATTTGTTAAGAAAGACGTTGGGCCACGCTTGGGGTCAGCCATGATTCATGACACGCCTTGTTAGAACGCAGGCTCGTGGCATTCATCGGGAAGGTATGCTCAGGTTTCAAACAAGTCAAACTCAAGCCATAACGCTCTTCCATCAACACGTGGGTTTTAATACTTTTATACAAGGACTGATGTGACGGACGAGGCATCACCACGCAATGCACATGCTGCATAAGCCAAGGTGCCTGTTCCCACTCTGGCAGAGTTTCTAGCGTTTCTTCCCCCATAAGAAGAAAAAGCTTTTGTTCAGGGGCATCCCTTAAAAAATCGGCGAAATAATATTGTAAGGTTTCCGCCGTATAGGTAGGTTTCTGGGCATCATCTTGTTCTTTTTCCAGTGCCAAGACTTTTAAGGAATTCCCTGCCCCCATATCATCAATGGCATGTTGCAGTAGCCTTAAACGCATGTTTAACGGCATCATCGGGTACTGCCGATTCAATAGAGCTCGCATTTTATTGGGAGGATTCGGCGAAGGCACAAAGACCACTTCTTCAAAGCCTTGGCTAGCCAGCGTTGCCAAGGCTTCTTGAGCCACCTTTAAATGCCCGACATGAACAGGATTAAAGCTCCCAAAATAATAAATCTGCACCAAAGGATTCAAATTAAAGCCCAGCTCTGGCTCATCCGCAAATGAATCCAAACTGTTTCGCCAGCGTTTAAATAAGGACGAAAAACCGCTCATAAACCGTGACCTTTGGGGCATTTACCTTTTATAGAAAGCATGAGAAAAATCGTTTAAAGTGTCGCATTTTCGTCTTTAAAAATGCCTTCTTTTTCCATTTGCTGACGCAAACGAGCTTCACGCTTAGCAAGCTGCTTTTGTAAATTATTGACTTCATCATCATATTCTTTAAGCTTTAGCACTTGCTCAACATCCAAACCATAGGCATTAAGGGGTTTAAGGTAGACGGGGGACGCTCCTCTTAAATGAATAATCGCCCCTTCACCTAAGGCAATAATTTTTTCATAGACATCCACCATAGAACAGCGACAAAAAACACGATTCTCTTGTGCATCGGCGACGTAAAATCCCACCATACGCTTACGTTCAAACACAAGTTCGCTTAAAAATAAGGGCCATGATTCAGGGCAAGGAGCGGGGGTTTGGATTTCAGCCAAATTGGGTTGTGAAGCGAGTTGAGCCGTCAGTAACTGGTAAAGCATTTGGGGATTCATTCAAAAAACCTTATTGTTAAACAGTGCTGTATTTCAGTGTGATGGAATCATACTATACACATAAAGATCTATCAATAAAAAACTGTGCGGGGACTTACACGTTTGTCAATAGCTGCTTAAGCAAGTGAGATGTCGGCGTTGCCTTCAACTGACCCAAATAACGAGCCGTACTGTCTTTCAAGGCAGTTTCTCCTGCCAATTGCTGCTGCAACCTTAATAAAACCCACAATAAATCCAAGTGACCCTGCCATTCTGGAGAAGTCAGACCTTCTTCTAAAACGTTAGCAAGGTGGCTTTTTTCAGGAGCATTCCATTTTTTCACCACTTTTAGCAAGTGGAGCGTCGCTTGAATCAGCTGTTGACGATCGTCGTCTGGTGTGAAAGAAGCCGCTTGCGTATAAGAAGCCTTAGGTAAATAAAGTCGTTCTAAATACGTTTGTAAGCTTTCTTTCCATAACGGAAATACCGTTTGAAAATCAGGTAAAGCCAGTAATTCAGTCGTGTAGACAAAGGCATCAAACGTCAAGGTGGGGGACGCTTGTTCTTGCAGAATCTGCTTGAGAATCGCTTGAACCTGAGGCATTTGAGCGGGCAATAAACGCAACAATGTAAAGCCTGAAGCCTGTAACTGAGGCACACAGAAGGATTTTTCAATCAACGTGAACACCCACGGCATACGATGCTCAATATCAGTGGGATCAAACGGCTTTAATAGCACGGCTAAGCAATCCAAGAAGCCGACACTTAAATAGCTGTCATCGTTGTTATTGAGGTGTTCCTTCACATAAGCATGCACGCCTTTAAACACGGTGCGAGCTTCGCCTTTATGCCACTGCTTTAAGGCGTCAAAGACCAAGCTTTGAATTAAAGCATCATCTTTTCGAGGAAAGCCTTCCCGAGGGTTGAGCTGTATCAAAAGGGCTTCCACCACAGGTAAAACCTTGTCTTGAACAGGAATTTTGGCTTCTGTGGCGGTTGAAATCCATTGACGCAAGGATTGTAAGGCCTGTTGTTTCACAAGACTATTGGGATGATTTAAAGCATCCACAAGGGCATCTAACGCATCAAGCAAAGGAATGTAGCCTAAACATAACAAGGCTTCTAGGCGACGAGCTTCTAAAGGATGTTCAAGCGCTTGAATTAAGAAGCGAGCAATTTTTTCTCGCAAGTACTGGGCATTTTCACGAGGCAGTCCACTCAAAAAGCTCAACACACTTTGCAGTTTTTCAAGGGGAAGTTCCCCTTCATTGAAGGTTTTTGGTAAAATCTGAACCAAGGCTTCGCCCTGCTCTAAAAAGGCTGTGCGAGACAACGTCGCTTCGCTCTCATCAGTTTCATTGGATTCCGCTTCTTTTTCGAGTGTGTGGCTAGGCGAAAGTAGTCCTTGTGTTTTTTGGAAAAGAGCTTCCACATTTTTGGCGACAAAGAAGCGGTAAACACTTTCTAACGCATGACGAGACGGCACATTGTAAAGAGGCGATGCTGAAGCACTTGGCGTTTCTAATTTTTGAACGATACCGTAAAGATACAACTTACGTAAGGCTAAGGCGAGGTGACTTGCTAAAATGTCTGTGGAAGCGGTTTTAAGCCGTTCTGAAATAAAGGCTTCCACCGTAAAGGGGGTATGATCCAAATGAGCCACAACCAGTTCAAGGGCATTGATGAAACTCGCACCGTGACTAAGGGCATCAAGCTGTAAACGGGCGTAGAGTAAGGCTTCTAACTCATCCGCTTTTTCAATTGCAAGGGCATTCAAGCTTTCTAAAGAAAGTTGCATTTCGCCTAATTGTTCCGCTTTTTTGACCCATGCTTGGTAAACCGCCAGTGCCTTATAGCCTTGCCCTTCACTTAAGGTACTCAATAAAGGCAATGCCTCTTTAGGTACTGAAAATGCGCTTTTTTCATGGTAAAGTGAGCAGGTTTTAACGAGGGTTTGAAGCTCTTCTTCGCCATAAGAAGAAAGCAGGAGCTTGTCTCGAAGGGATGCGTAAAGTGAGCCGCCCAAGTGTTGAGACAACGCATTCGTTCGACTTGTGAGCGTTAAGCATAGAGGGATTTGTTTTTGCGTTTGAATCGCCTTGACAAGACGAAGAAGGCTTTGATTGTTAGCGTCCCGTCTGCTGGCATTTTGCAGGCGAATGACGTCCCATTCATCAATTAAAAGACTAAAGCTGGCGGGGCTTTGTACGTTAGAAACATGGGCTTTAACGCCCTGAGCCATTTCCACTAAGCGTTGTGAAATATCGGCATCCGGATCGTCCGCAAGAGATGTGCTCGTTTGAAATGCGACCACCGCCCACGGATTGTTCAAAATCCGTGCCACGTCTTCTAAAACCAGTTGCGAAGGAGCCGTCCATTTTTGAATAAGGTTCTGTTTTTTAGACAAAGCGTGCTTCAAGGTATTGAGCCACAGATCGTAACGTGCAGCACGACTGGGTTCCTTAGAAAACTGAGTCAACATTAGCTTGAATTGCTCATCGTTAATGCGTATGCCCACTTCCTGCAAACGTTGATTGGCATTGTTTTGAATGGCGGCAAGGGTGTCCTTTACCCAAGAAACAAGGGCTTCTTGGAGAATGGCATCCAATTGCCATGTCGCCCAAAGAGGTTTAGGTAAGTGGCTAAGCTGTATTTTAATCGCTTGATGAGGGGCATAGTCCCCTTCAGGATCACGATTTTCGGCAAGGCTTTTAAAATAGGCATTGATGAAGCTCGTCTTGCCCAGTCCTTCATCCCCCAAAAGCAAGAAGGTTCTGCTTTGCCCGGCATATAAAGCTTTGCTTAAAATACCCCATTCGTGTTGCTTGTTGATTAAGCCGTAATCACTTGCTAGTAGAGCATCTAGTCGTTCTCTAGAGCTTGTTTGTTGAGGCATTGCTGTATGTTGAATGAAGGACTTCACCAGTGCAAAGCCTTCCGCCTTCGTCAAGGCGAAGGCTTCTTGAGCAAGGGGATCAGGCGTGTAAGCAGGACTTAAAAGGCTAGACAGAGCAGTAGACACAGCGGTAATCTCTCTTTATATTGAATGTTTTTATTATAGAGCAAATCTTAAAAATAGTCTATTTTAGCGACTGGGCTAGGGTTTGAAAAGATGTCATACTGAAAAAGAGTGGCTCTTTGAAAACAGAATAGAAAGCTCGACTTTCGTGGGTCAATAATCGACTTTCGTGTGTCGGAAATAAGGGTTTTGTGTGTCGGAAATGAGGGTTTTGTGTGTCGGAAAACGAGTTTTGTGTGTCAGAAATGAGGGTTTCGTGTGTCGAAAAAGGGGATTTCGTGTGTCAGAAATCGAGTTTTGTGTGTCAGAAATTAACGCTTTTCAAACTCTTAAAGGGATGCCTTCTGCCAATAAAGCTTGTTTCAAATCTTGAATATGCCAATGCCCGTCGTGGAAAATGGTCGCGGCTAAGGCTGCATCCGCATGGCCGTCTTGAAAGGCATGTAAGAAGCTTTCGGGTCCAGAAGCCCCGCCACTGGCGATAATCGGCACAGGCAGGGCATCCGCAAGCTGGCGGTTAAGGGCATTGTCAAAGCCATCGCCCGTACCGTCACGATCGAATGAGGTGAGCAAAATCTCGCCTGCACCCAGTGATACGGCGTGTTTCGCCCAATTCAAGGCATCTAAGCCTGTTTTTTCACGACCGCCTTTAACGAGGACATCCCAACTGGCACGGCCGTCTACGAGGTGATCCGCACGTTTGGCGTCAATCGCCAAAACACAGCATTGACGCCCACAATGGCTGGCAATGTCCGCAATCAACTGGGGATTTCTCACCGCTGAACTGTTGATAGATACCTTGTCGGCACCTGCTTCGAGTAGAGCCAAGACCTGCTCTAGCGAGGAGATGCCTCCGCCGACGGTAAAGGGAATACGCAGGTCGTGGGAAATGCGTTTCACTAGGTCTACCAAGGTTTTACGCCCTTCGTGACTGGCTGAAATATCAAGGAAAACCAGCTCATCCGCCCCTTGGGCTTCATAAGCGATCGCCATTTCGACAGGATCTCCAATATCACGCAGACCTTGAAACTTCACGCCTTTGACGGTGCGTCCGTTAGAATCAACATCCAAACAGGGAATGATTCGCTTGCAAAATCCTTGATGCGACATAAAATTCCCCTCTCTAAGGATACACCGTGACTTTGGAGCGTCCTTTTAGAACCAAGACTTCGGTTGTGGCGTTATATTCGGCAAACGCAGATTCAAGGCTCAACACATTTTTAGAAGCCCCACCCGTTTTGCTGATTAAGCGACCTTTAACATCCTTCATAAGGAGCTGTTTTTGAGACGCATCTTCATAAATGCCTGCGTCACTTTTAATGAACCACGTATTTTCACCGACAGTACTTAGGGCAAGTTGAATGCCTTTGGCGTAGGTAAGCGTTTCATCGCCTGCCAAAATGGCGGTTAGATAGCCTTGCCATTGGGTGAGAACAGGTTTTAAAAGGGGGCTTACGGTTTCTAAATCCACCATAATTTCTTTGGCCGCTGGGGTTGGGGTATCTATCATTGGGGCTTGCCACTGCTTCCACGCAGGAATGGCAACCCATACAACAATTGCCACGGCTAATAAGGTGAGCAGGCTAAGTGTAAAAGGTGAGTTTAAACGGGCTTGAGGCATAAAAAACTTTCTGTGAATCTACTCTGTCCCCCCTCCTAATTTTAGGAGGGGGTTAGGGGGCGGTTAAACCCTAGACGCTGTTTGTGGGTTTAACCTCACCCTCGAACGTCCTTTGGACGTTCTCTTCCCTCTCCTAAAATTAGGAGAGGGGACAAGTCTTTTGTAAACCCCTACAGCCTATCACAAATCCACTTAAAAAAGGAGCTTTTTTACGCATCCCCTGATTTTATTAAAAATGCTTTACACTTATGAAAGAAAATCCCTATCCAAAAAGGACGCGCCCCTATGATGACTATTGACCAAGAGAGCATTCCCAAGCACTATTTCAATCTCACCAACCTTGAAGAAATCCCTGGAAAGAAAATCAAGCATCACTACGGTTTGGTGTCGGGTTCCATCGTGCGATCTCGGAACATTTTTGCCGATTGGGCAGCAGGTTTTAAAAGCATTATTGGCGGTGAACTGCCCATGTACACACGCTTACTAAACACCACACGTAATGAAGCCATTCAACGCATGATTGCTCAAGCCGAGTTTATGGGAGCCAATGCCGTGACCAACGTACGTTTTTCTACATCGGATGTTGCTCAAGGCGCCGCAGAAATCTATGTGTATGGTACAGCCGTTTTTGTGGAATAGTGCTAAGCTATTTTAAGTCGTTTAGAAAGATAGAGAGAATCCCCTTATGAATGGTTTGGTCACGGCGTACTTGCAAAATCACGAACTGGTTGTGGGGACGGCTTTGTTGATTGTGGGTTACATTGTGGGGACAATTTTTCAACGTAACCACCTGCGTTCGATTCAAGAACGTGAAGCTTTTTTCTTTAAACTGCCTGCGGTTACCATGAAATTGAAGTCTTTTGTGCCTGAATCTCACTGGGATCAAGTGGAATCGGCGCGCATGGTGGTGGGTTCGGTTGTTATTACGCCTGATTACTTTCGTTATTTTTTGAGCGGGATTTTTGATGTCTTAGGTGGTAAAGTGAAGTCGTATGAAAGCATTGTGGATCGTGCGAGGCGAGAAGCGATTTTAAGAATGAAGGAATCTGCCCCGATGGCGGATATTATCGTCAATACGCGTTTGCAGATGGATACGCTGCAGCCGTCCATTCCCAATATGCCGATTCGTCCTTTGGCAGTCTATGCTTACGGTACGGCGATACGCCTGAAGAAGTCTTCGTTTCCGCAGGATTCGCAAGACGTCGTTCGCTTGCCTGAAGGGGATATGATTTTATGAGCGAACGTATTCCGTTGACGCCAGAGATGCCTCGGAACAAAACAGGATATACGGCAATACCTGAATCGATTAACGCCACACCTGAATCTGCTTTGTGGATGTTCACCAAATATGTGTTGAGCATTGTGTTTGGGGTAGCGGTTTTGTTTTGGGCCTTAACCGAAGGGGTGACCTATATGGTGCCTAACCTACCCCCTGAGTCGGAACAATGGCTCACCCCGATTGGGACGCAATACATCCAGCAAGAAACCAAGAAAAAACACATCACCACTGATGCGGATTATGATGCAATGCTCAAAGATCTTAAAACTCACTTGCCTAGCCCCGCTTTGGTAGACATGCAAATTTATAAAGGCTTGGGGGATACCATTAACGCCTATGCCTTACCTGGTGGGAAAATCGTATTGTACGACGGTTTAATGCGTCAACTGGATGATATGGATGCTCGTCGCTTTGTAATTGCTCATGAAATGGGGCATGTCTACCATCGTCATGCGATTCAAGCCATGGGTAAAAGCGTGATTTATGCCACCTTGTTGATGCCTGCGGCGATTGTGTTTCCTCAACTTTCGGGATCGATTACCAGTTTGTTGAATGTGTCTTCCATGCAACACAGTCAAGCCAAAGAGCTGGAGGCGGATCGTTATGCGGTGATGTTGTTGCAGGCGTCGAACTATGATGCTCATGCAGGGGTGAAGGTCTTTCAGTTGCTTGAAAAAGGCACCAAAAATGTTAAAACGCCTGAGTTCTTACGTACGCATCCACCTGATGCGGCTCGGATTGCTCAAATAGAAGCGTTGACACGGGGGAAATGAGTTTAAATGTTGATGTTTGGGGTTTATTTTGTACTAACCAGTCTCGTTTTACTGGGGTTTTGGTTGTTTTCTAAACAAATTTGTTGGAAAGAATGCGTTACGCAATTTGTCGTCCAAACCGTCGTGATTTTGGGGATGTGTTTTCTCATCACGCTGAATAGCTTAGAAGATCGTGAATATCTGACAGGGCGAATGGTTTCTAAAGCAAGGGATCAGGTGCATTGTAAGCATTCCTATCAATGCCATTGTAGAAGCTCACGCCGTGGGGGACGATCTTGTTCCACGTGTTATGAACACTCGTATGACGTGGTATGGTTTGCGGAAACGAATCTGCCGAAACGCATTTATATTCAGCCTATTGACAGACGAGGCATACACACCCCTCCCAACTGGGCGAAGCTTTCACAGGGGGACCCCATGACAGTTCCCATTGTGTATGAAAATTACATTAAGGCGGATCCTGATTCGCTGTTTGCCAGTGATGCGTCTTCTATTAAAAAGGATGACTTCAGTCCCTACCCTGATAAACTTTATGATGATTACAAGCTCGATCGTTTTTTGGGGGATGATGTTAAATCTAAAGTTAAAGCCAACCAGTTGCTTAGCGAACTCAATGCCGACATTGGGGCAAAGACTAAAGCGAATGTGATTGTTTACGCCACATCTAAACCCAAAGATTATGCCAAACAGTTACAACGGGCGTGGGAAGGTGGCAAGCAGAATGACGTGATTGTGGTCTTGGGGGTTGAAAAAAGTGCCATTCAATGGGTGGATGTCATTGGCTTGAGCTATCCTGATTTTAAGGTGAAATTGAGAAATGTCATTCAAGATCATCAAACGGTGGATGCCGCCCTTTTCTCAAAAATTCGAGACACCATTTTATTTCACTATAAAATTAGAGAAATGAGCGAGTTTAAGTACCTACAAGAGTCCTTTAAGCCCACGTTGCTTCAATGGATTTTAGGGGCGATTGTGAGCCTAGTGGTTTCAGTCGGATTAGGATTCTTCTTCCACAAAGTAGAGGTCTTTCCTTTGAAAAAAGCGTTTAGCAAAATAGCTGACTTTGATTAAATCTCGTATATAATAAATCAAGCAGTTCAATAAAGTCTAATAAGGGAGTATCGTAAAGATGAAAGCTTATGTAAAATGGATGATTGCTACCGTGGCATTGACCTTGATTCTAGGCGTTGTGCTAGTCGGTTCCACCATCGAAACCTATAACAGTTTTGTGAGCCTTGAAAAAGGCGTCATTGCTCAATACGAGCAGAATCAGAATAATTACGACAATATGTGGAAGAAGTTTAAAGAATCGGTGCAGGTTTCGGCGTTGTATGCTAAAGATACTGAAAAAGTCTACAAAAGTGCGATCGAAGGTCGTTACGGAGACAAGGGGTCTCAAGCCGTGTTTCAATTCCTCAAGGAGCAGAATCCCAACATTGATGCGTCCTTATACAAACGCATTCAAGAAACCGTAGAAGCGGGTCGTGATTCTTTTGAAGAAAATCAAAAGCTTTTAATCGACAAAAAACGGCTGTACACAACGAAGCTCTCATTGTTCCCCAGTAGCATGGTGGCGAGTGTGTTTAATTTTCCCCATATTGATTTAGATAAATACGGCATAGTCACCAGTGAACGTACAGAAGATGCCTTTAACTCTAAAAAGGCGGATGAAATCAAGCTTGACAACTAAGCTTTAAAATATCCGATTAAGAAAGACGTTCCAGCTCCTGCTGACAAAAGCGAATGGCTTCGGTCACATTGCCTTTGTATTGGGCTTCAATCGTGTATTCAATACCTGTTAAAAGCTGAAGCGACTTTTGGATGTCCGTTTTATAAGTATTATGGTACTGCCCTCGTTGTTCGGCTCGTTTGAGCGTCAATACCGCCAAGTCATAGACTTTCAAGGGGTCTTTGTCGTTGGGTTTTACGGCTCTTTCATACAAGGGCACCGCTCTTTCATAATTCTGCAATTTCGCATTGCACAAGCCTGCCAGTAAATACGCTTCCGAATTATTCGGATCGTTCGCCATAACGATGGCCAGTTTAGCTAAGGCTTCTTGATACTGCTGTTTTTTGAAAAACTGTTGAGCCATCAACAGATTCGCGGCACCGGCTCGACTACTTGCCATGGTGGTGGATGTGTCGTTGGTGAAGGTGGGTTTGGTCTGATACAGTCGTTTCATCGTGGCAAGATCACGGCTGGTTAATTGCTTTTGCTTGCTGGATGCTTGCCAATACATAATATCTTCTTCATTGGGGCTATGCCCATGCACACCCAAGACGTGTCCAAACTCATGCACAATGGTGGAGTATAAGGTTTCGGTGTCTAAAATCTGACCATTGGGGGTGTGCGTTGCCAAGACGAGATCCGCCAAAACGAGCTTTCCGCCTAGCACAATGTTGGGGCTTTCGCCGATGCGGTTATGTTCTAGCGTTGTTTTCCACTTCACACGAATATCAGATTGTTTTTCGCTAGCAACGAGACGAAACTGAAGGCGTGGCTCGGCTTTTTTCCATTCGTTAATCGCTTTAAGCACAAAGTTTTGATAATCAGGCATGCGTTGTTTGAATTCAGCAGGGGGAGATTGAATGTATACATTCAAAGGCATTCTGGCGAGGTTCCAATGAATAATGTTACCCGGTGTAATCGCATAATCAAAGTAATCGTTACTAGAAGCGGGTTTTTGCGTGGCTGGTTTGGCGACTTGCCACTGCTTCATTACCCCTGATTGAGATACGATCGTCATGGCTTGGCTTGCCATAGGACGCATTGCATGGTTGTTCGGTAAGTTTTTCAAGAGCACCTGTAAGCGTTTTTGGGCATTGGTTGTTTTGCCTAGTTTTGCTTCAATTAAAGCCAGTGTGACTTGTGAACGGGCTTGTTCATCTAAGGTATTGCTTTGTGATACAGCATCGTTCGCCAATTTTTCAGCGATGTTGACTTGCCCTTGTTTGAGATACATCGTGGCTCGCTTGGCAAGTTCTTCGGCTTGAGTACCCGCAACAGCAAAGTTTAAAGAGAAAGAGCTGATGAATAATAAAAGAAGCAAGAAACGCAAAAACATAAGATGCCCTTTCGGTTGGAGAGGCGGGATATTCTCAATTCGAGAGAATGCGGTCATTTCTTCAAGAACTGTTACATTAGTAAATGAATGTAACAAATTGGCACAATGCTTTTTTAAGATTTCTTTATTAGAGTGGATGCTCCCTTTTTATTAAGGAAAGCGTCCGTGACCACTTGCATTGATACTTGCTATACTAGGCCAACGATTTCGTTGGCTTTTTCTTTTTGTAGTGTTTTTATACTCACTAGATATAGCTAAATCGATATTTTACTCTACCGTTATGATGTTTAAAGGGTTGCACAAGCAGGCGGCCAAGCACTAAATTCAAGCGGGAAAACAAAAAACCGTGATGCGTAGGATCAGGCATCACGGTTTTAAATTTAACTTGTAAGACAACGATTCCAGTAAGGGGAAGGGAAACACGTCGTAAACTAATTTGAGAGACTGTAGAACTCAACAGCTAATCATAGTGAACGCATCTGTATGTGTTGCAAGTACACTTATTAAACATCGTATTTGCTCCTTCGTCTAGTGGAAATTTTATAATTTTTTTATAATTTATTCCTTACGATGCCCAAAATCTAGTTATAATAAGGAATAAAGCGTTTTTATATAATCACTTTATTTGTAACGTACTGTTACAATTTGGTGATTTTTAGCTTGATTTTATGAATGAGCTGCAAAACGCTTAATAAAGTGGCGTGTCCTCATACCATTTAAACGTGTGGAAAGCCTATGTTTACCTTTTTTGAGTCACAATCTCATACACGTGCAGACGGGGATGCTAGTCAAGTATCGCTTGCTTTGACGCATGAAGATCGTCAAGCTTTTTCACGCTTAGGGGTTCAGCTCTGCGAAATTATCCAAAGCGATATCCTTGAATTTTGGGGGCTTGAAAGTGATTGGCACTTTCAGGGCGTTTGGCACCGTATCCCAAAATTATGGCAAAAAGAAGGCTTACTCACGGTCGCTGGTAGCCTGCCACGAATGAATGATAGTTATGACACTATTGCGATGCCTTATACCGCTTACGCGAATCATGCGTTTTATGAAGGGCTTTTAACGTTTAGTTTTGGTGAGCGTAAGCACAAAACTCAGCGTGCCACACAGCTAACCACACTTGAATCCTTTATAGTGCGTAATTTTTTAGAACAATGGGTGCCTCATGCTTTAAATACCCTGATACCTGAAACGGTGGAACTTTCGAGTGAACGTCCTGTTCATATGGATGGCTTTATGACCTATGTTTTCACGCCTCATTCTGATTTCAAGTCTAGTTCCGATTTTATTGGCAAACTGATGCTGCAGGTTCCTTTAAGTGCTTTACGATCTGTGGTCAAACATGTGGATCCCCTACCTAAGCATTCATGGGAAAGCTTCCTTGCTTGGAATGAAGGGCAAGGGGCTTGCCTTTATAGTCCTGCATCACTTGTGGCAGGCTTAAGTACGCTTAAAATAAGTGAACTCAAGCTGCTTGAAGCGGGAGACTTGATCGTTTTAGAACATAGTAATATTAATCGATTGGGCCTGAAACATCCGAAAAGTCATATTTTACAAGCGTTTGGGATTAATGCCGACTATAGTCAACTAGAACAGTTTGATCCTGCTTGGGCCAGTTCCCCACAAGCGCTAAATAATGTGCCGACGGCGTCTTCTCACGCGCCTCATAATACCGTACCCTTACAATTCAATGAAAGTAACCCTACTATGATGTACCCTCATACCCAAGTCCCTTCGGATGCCCAAAACTCTTTGTGGGATCAATTGCATGTGGATGTCCACGCTGAATTCAAGCCCTTGCGAATCCCCATTCAAGAATTGCGTCACATGAGTGAAGGCTTATTGATTGAAGTAGGCGATTTATTACATAATGAAATCCAGCTGGTCACCAATTCTAGTACCATTGCTTACGGTCAATTAGTGGTGGTTGGGGACAAGTTTGGCGTTTTGTTGACGAAAGTACCTGGGCAAGAAGATACCCACGCTCTAGCCCCATTGGGAGAGGCAGAAGCCCCGTTGGCAAACGTTTTGGCATCTGGAACAAAGCTTCCGCAAAGCGTTGCTGTACAGGAGTCTCCTATAGCTAGTCGTCCTTCGTTAGGCGACGACGACGACGATGACGAAAACGACGATGATAACGAAAGTCTCGAAATGGATCCACAACTTATCGCGTATTGTCGTAGCATTGGCTTGCATCCCGTGCTTGCTCAAACGGCGATTACGGTTGGCTTTAACTTGCAAGAATTGGTGGACGCCGCCACACAGCAGGGCATCGGCATGAACGAGTTCTTTGTGGCTGCGTTTGAAGAGAATGATATTCCCGTACCAGATCTAGGGGATGAAGACGAGTTAAGTGCCGAATTAAACCGAACCACGGCGATGATGGAAGAAATGGAAGACTTGCTCGGCGAAGAATAAGTCGCTAGCTATTGTTTGTTTTTTGTCGTATAGTTATAGTGTTGTATCATTTATTGGAGCCGAGCGTGTGTCTATGTCTGTTTTAGCTTCGTCTTTAGCTAGTCCCCATTTCTCATCGCTCTTTCCTGCAGGGTTTTATAACTCAGGCTATGAAGTTATTGTCTCGAGTCTGTTTAGTGCTTTTGTGGCTCAATTGTTTAAGTTGATTGGCACCCTCTTATTTAAACGAGAAATTAATTTTCGCTTGTTGGTAGAAACAGGCGGTATGCCTTCTAGCCACAGTGCTTCAATGACGGCACTGGCGACTGCGGTGGGTATGGTAGACGGTTTTTCTTCCACCATATTTGCTGTTGCTGTTGGAACTGCCCTTGTGGTGATGTATGACGCGGCTGGCGTTCGTCGTTCCGCTGGTCGCATGGCAGGCATTTTAAATAAGATTACTCAAGACATTTACACCCATGAAACAGGTCATGTGCCTGAGCGACTTCGTGAATTATTAGGGCATACCCCGTTTGAAGTTTTGGTGGGTGGACTTTTAGGCATTATTTTTGCGGTGTATTTTCATTGGGCTTTGGCTTAATTTATACCCTTTACTCGATTAAACGGGTTTATAAGGCATCGACATTTAAGCAAAATTTGAAAATAATACACCTTCAGGCGGATTTATCTTGAGCTTGAAGTAAAAGTTCTCTATATTAGCCTTTCAAAATGCTGGAAATGTCGATGCCTTCTATCGTTGAGCACCTTGCAACAGACTTGTTTTTATAAAGACAAATACTATCAAAAAAGCATTCACAGCGAACTTTGTTTGATTTACATTAAAAATATTCGAGGAGCCACATTGATTTAAAGGTTTCCTTCAAACATTGCATGATGTTAATAGATTTACGCTTCCTATGAGTGATTGAAGCTGTTATTAGGGTATGAATTTTTTATGTTGTTTAGTTCTCCGTCTTCTTTTTTAATTCAAGATGTTAAAGGTACGTTTTTAACTGTCCTATGCTTAAGTTTGCCAGCTTTTCTTATTTTCTTAACCTTGTCTTGGTTGTAAGTTTTTTAACCGAGCCAACTTTTAGGGGTTTCCAAAATGGGTTGTTCAGGGAAGTCTTTTAGTTTTTCAGGTAGTTTTCCCCATTGTGTTAAAGCAATTTGGATATAGCCATACGCCCGATCGTACGCCTGAGAAAGCTCTTCGTAAGAAATACTGTCTTCTTGCAGTAAACCTTTTTTTACAAGCACCCGTATCGTTCCCATCCCTGTTTTAATGATTTCATCTTTTGTAAAGGTTTTTTGGGAGATTATACTTTTTAAAAGCTTTTGAGCAATGGCAATAAACACTTCACCTGCAGGTTCTGGTAATACTCCGAAAAAAGCATGGGCTTCATCATGAAAAATAGGATATTGTACATCATCATTTTTAATTAAGTGTCTCAACTCTCTCATCATTTGAGCGAGGTTGACGATCCTTAAAGGCTCTATGGGTGTTGTCATGGAAGCTAAACTTTCTATATAGGTAAATCAATAAAGTAGGTGAGGTGACTAAATGCAACAACACATACTTAACATTTGATTACACATGCACATAAAAGCTTGAAGGTTCAAAGTTTAATCTCTCTATTGTGGCAAAACACTTTAAAACTAAAAAATTCATCATAACAGTCCATTTAGATTCTGTCAAATCTCTTTTTTTGCGGTAAACTAGAGTCAATGCAACACAATCCACAAAGGCACGACCATGGCTCAAGCACTTCTAACCGACAAACCGAGCATTTGGCAATATCGAGGCGGTTCCCCCGACGTCGACCTGCCTGCCTTCTTGCTTGAAGCAACAAAAGATCAACAAGTTCTCGCACGCCTTTTATACAACCGTAATATTCAAAGCCCTGAAGAAGCAGCGACCTTTCTAAAGCCTGCTGATCCTGCCGATATTCGCCCTGTGGAAGAGCTCCCCGATGCCGAACTTGCCTTAACACGCATCGAATCGGCACTCGATTCTGGCGAACATATTCTGATTTACGGCGACTTTGATGTCGACGGCATCACAGGCACATCCATTTTCTATGAAACCTTGCACCATCGCCTTAACGCCAATGTGAGCTTTTACATTCCTGATCGTGCCAGTGAAGGGCATGGACTTCATGCGTCGGCTTTGTTACGATTAACGTCGTCTCGCCAAGTGAAGCTGGTGATTACGACTGACACAGGTATTTCTAATTTTAACGAAATTTCCTTGCTTAACGGCCTAAAAGTAGACACCATTGTGACAGATCACCATGAATTGCCTGAACATCTGCCTTTGGCGGTGGCGAATGTGAACCCACAACGCTTAGAAGACGTAGAAACGCATCGCTTGGGTCATTTATCAGGCGCAGGCGTCGCCTATAAATTGTGTGATGCCTTGCTAAAACGTCGTTTACCCATGCAAGACGCTCAAGAAGCCAGCGACGCTTTGCTCGATATTTGTGCCATTGGGCTTGTCGCGGATATGGTGCCTTTATTGGGTGAAAACCGTTTATTGGTGCAATTGGGCTTGCAGCAGCTCAATAAACGCCAGCGTTTGGGCATTAGCCGTTTACTGAAAAATGCGGGTGTGGGTGAAGACGCCGTCTTAAATGCGGAAAGTATCGGCTTTACGATTGGGCCACGTTTGAATGCGTTGGGGCGTTTGCAAAATGCCACCGAAGGCGTGGAGTTCCTCACCACGACGGATGCGGATCGAGCGTCTGAACTGTCGTTGTTGTTGGAAGGTTTGAACCGTCAGCGTCAAGAATTGTGCGACAAAACCTTTATTGAAGCCGAACAGCATTTGCAGGCATCGGGGGGGATTGAAGGGCGTAAGGCGATTATTTTAACGTCGCCTGATTGGAATCCAGGCGTGATTGGTATTGTGGCAAGCCGTTTGATTGAAAAATATAAGCTGCCCACCTTTATGATGGTGGTAGAAGAAGCTGAAAATAAGGTGCGTTGCTCGGCTCGTAGTATTTCAGGCTTTCATTTAACCGAACATTTAGAAAAATTGAACCCTTATTTCTTGAACATGGGGGGGCATGCAGGGGCAGCAGGCTTCGCTTTACCGCTTGAAAAACTTAAAAACTTTAAAGAAGATTTGTGGAAGCTTGCCACAGAAGTCTTGGATGATGAAATGACTCGGCCTGTGATTGACGTGGATGCCAAAGTCGGTTTTGATTCTTTGCACGTGGGTTTTGTGGATGCCCTTGAATCGCTGGCCCCCTACGGTATGCGAAACCCTAGCCCGATTTTCGTGCTGGAAGACATGAAAGTCGCCTCTCAACGGAGTTTGGGGTCAACCGCCAATCACTTAAAAGTGATGTTTGAACCCGCCGAGCGTCAGGGATTCGTTAAAGGGCAGCTCCAAAGTGTGGAAGCCCTGTTGTGGAAGTGTGGCGTGAACTTCAAGTTGGATGCAACGAAGCGTTATCATGTGGCTTGCACGATTGAAAAAAATACCTATGGCATGGGAACCCCCGTTCGCTTAACGATTAAGGATTTAAAAGTTGTGGGCGCGGTTGAAGGGGGCATGCGTCCTGCGCTTGTTCACGAAACGCAGGAAATACAAGCATCCTCCTCACAACCCCTTTCAATACTTGAAAAGTTGGATGCCCTTGTTTCGCCTTCTTCGTTAAGCCTTAGCCGTCCAAGCATCCCTGTTTTGGAAGAGCTCACTTGGGTGGATCATCGTAAACGTTCCAATCCAGCTGAATTCATCTCTCAATTATTGATGTCTGAAAAAGATCAAACCCTCATTTATAATGAAGGTAAAACACCGCCCATTCCTTTTGTGGAAGCGTCCCAATACACGACCCGTCAGACGATAAAGCCCTGCCAGTCTTTAGTTTTGTGGGATATTCCGCCTTCCCAAGCCTTATTGGATGAATTGCTGAATGCTAGTCAAGCCAAGCAAATTCACCTATTTGGATCCAAATATCAAGACGTGGCACTGGAAATGCCTTTGGCCACGTTCTTAAAAGCGATGAATCAAGGCTTGCAAATGCTCTTGACTAAGGCTTCCCCGACTGAAGGCTTGCCTTTAGAAATGCTCGCCAGTCGATTCGCCACCACAGAAGAGATTTTGTTGGCGGCTTTAGGGGTTTTAAATCACCAAGACGCTCGCTTTGGGACGCATCTCTATCGTGAAAAAATCCATGTTAAGTTGCTGCTTCAAGTGGCTGAAGTTGACTTAACCCGAGTCAATGCCAATGACGCCCCAGTCTTATTACTAGAGCGTTTACGTCAGGCTTCTACGCAGTTTCGCCAAGGTATTTTGGCTAAGGCTTAACCTAAAACGGCTTAGCCTATGTGATCTTTAAGAAAGAGAATCAAAATCGGGTTTCACCCTTAAACTCTGCGTGGGAAGTTTTGATGAGACTTAGCGTAGTATTATTTTTAAGTCTTTGGCTGCTGTAAAGCACTTGTTATTGCCATTTGGTATCTCAATAAATCCTGCCGCTGTTCTGGAGATAAGCCTGAATTGCGCCTAGATAACAAAGTATTAATCCTGATAGCTAACCTTTGCAATTTGTCGTAAGTTGCAGAATCTGTAGGAACTATTTTTGTTGAAAATATAGAAGTTGGTAACCCTAGTGTAGAAGAATTCTCCATAGTATGGAGTAGTCTATTGGCCTCTTTCATCACATTATGAAATTCGAGTACTTCTGGTGGGGGGCTGAATAAACTTTTCAAACTTGGCAAAAGAGGCATTTGAGGAAAACGCATTGATAAGGACTCCATTTAATTAAGGGATACAATAAAAAATACAAGCCTCTAAAAGAAGCTCTATTTCTATAAAACACCCTCAATTAAAATTTGTGCGTGCATTCTGTACTATAAAAACTAAGCAGGAAACACACTGACATTGCCCCCACTAACCATGCAAATCACGAGGCGCTCAGCCGTCGGCTTCCATGCATCAATGTGCATCGCCATAAACAACGGCGCCCCCGAAGGCCCTTCCACACGGTCGCCCAAGTGACGAAACGTTTCCTTCATGCCCCACGCCATTTGCTCGTCATTCATCTTCGCAGGAATCACATTTAAGGCGTTAAAAATCGACAAATTGCCTTCCGCAGGCGTTTTCACCAACACCGCATCGCCGTATTTGGTGGACATGTTTTGAAGTCGCAAGCCCACGAACTTTAAATCGATCGATTTAAAGCGGGCATCCCACGCGGCGGCCATAGCAAGAGCGGTTGCCGTGCCAGCGAGCAAGCCCCCTCCCCCAATGGGAGAAATCAGCACGACTTCTTTAATCGCAGGGTTTTTCGCCAAAATCGGCGTGAGTTGACGAAACAACTCTAGCCCAATCGTGCCTTGACCCGCCACCACCCATGGGTTGCTATACGGATCCAAATAATAGCCTTCACCGCCCAAGCTCTGCTCGATTGCCCACGCACGGGCTTCGTCGAAGGTATCGCCGATGTACAGCACGCTGGCATCGACGCCTCGGTGACGCACGGCAAGAATCTTACTATTGATGTTCTTTAGCTTGAGTTCAGACGTATTATTCGGCACCACAATTTGCACCGATTTCGGACGCAACAATTCCGCCGCCTTCAAAATCCCCATGGCGTGATTGCCTGTTGAAACGGCTATAAACTGCGTTTCTCCGTAAGACTGCATGGCTCGACGCATACCACAAAAGGCCCCTCGCATTTTGTAGGCTTTGATGATGGTTTGATCTTCACGCTTGAAATACAAGTTCGGCGTCAATGGGCTTGCTTCTAGGGCGGTGACGGCATTAGACAGCACCGCAGTGCCGATTTCCTTGGGACGCAAACTTAAGCTTTTACGAAAGGGGTGCATCAAGCGTTCAGCTTCTAAAATGCTGGTGTAAAGGTGAAGCAGGGGGATGTACGTTTCCACTGGCAGGCCTTCAGGCACGCTGGGTAGGATGATCCGTCCGTTAGGGGCGACTTGCGGGGGCATCATGCCGTTAAGGGCTTCGGTCGGGAAAAGTTGTTGCGACATCCCAAGGGCATCCCTGTGGCGGTGATTTTCGGGGTGGGTGGGTGACGTCGGCAGCAAGTGGATTATCCTTATGTTGAGTCTGTTGTCTTTATAAGCATAAACGTATTTCGAATTAAAAACAATGCGTGCTTTAAGATATCTTATGATTTTTTTATAGAAGCCTCTGCGAAAGTCTTGTCCCCTCTCCTAAAATCAGGAGGGGGGACAGAGCAAAATAGACTTTCGCATAGCTTCCTCTATTATACAAAAAATGTGGCTTCGGGTGAAACCACATTCGATGTGTTTTAGAGAGAGAGAGAAATAAAGAGAAAAGGGAGTTTAGGCGACCGCTGGTTGAGGAGCTTGAGCAGCTGGAGCTTGAGCCAACTTAGGAATCGTCAATGTTCTAGGAGGAGCCGCTGCCGTGTTGGCAGGGGTGGCTGGGGTAGATGGTGTAGCTGGAGCAGACCAATCGCCTTGTGGAGCTTGTGCTACTAGATTTTGACCTTGTTGAGCTTGTCCGCCTTCAGGAGCTTGTTGACCTTGAGCCGTGGCTACTTGACCTTGTGGAGCATTCGGATCTTGTGGATTCACGCCGTTACCTGTGAAGGCTGTACCTAAACCTAGTTGCGGTTGTGGCTCTTGTGACTGTTGAGCTAGGCGTTTCTTTTCTTTCAATCGGGCAACTAATTGCCCAACCTCTTGAGAAGGTCCGGCTACTTGATGGGAGGCTTTTAAACCTGCAAAGGCTGCGGCGGCACCTGCCGTATTTTGTAAGCTGGCACTGGCGTTACCAATTATAGTGCCTGCATTATTATTTTCTTTTTCGACTGTAGGAACTACCGCATCATACTGAGCAATCAAGGCTTCTTCTTCAGCCGTCAAGGGACCTCCGCCCTTCTGATTAGAACCAGCAGGCGTCAAGGGATTTTGGGCTAAATTCGATGCCAAGCCAGTATTGGCTCCTGTATTAGCTCCAAGATTGCTTGATGGATCTTGATTTTCGGAAGGCGTATCTAAAGCCACCGTTTGGTCTGGCGTTGTCGCCGTTCCGGATGGGGCAGGCGTAGTCCAGTCGGAAGCCGTTTGTGTTGGGGTGGGGGTGGCTGGATCCCCAATTTGACCAGCGCCAGCTCCAGTTACTTGAGCTTGACCTTGAGCTTGACCTTGAGCTTGAGGCGCTACAATATTTGGGTCTATTTGTGCAGCTGCTCTTTCAACATCCCCTACTTGTTGTTGAGTTCCAGCCAAGGGATTGGTTAACCCAGCGACTAGTCTTTGAGCATTTTCAAGGGCTGCTTGTTGAGCGGCTGTATTGTTAATAGAACCAGTAAGTGTTTTGTATTGTGCATCAGCAGCGATACCCTCTTGTGTAGCAGCGGCAGCTTCTTGCCCTCCTTGACCAGCCAGACCTCCAGCTTGCATAGCCTCTGCAGCAGCGGCGGCAAGGGTCGCAATTGCTCCAACTTTAGTCATTCCTGTTGGATCAGGAGCCGCTAACAAAGCAAGAGCAGGAGGAATTTTTCCAGCAGCACTTAAAAATCCACCGCCAGATTCACCAAAGCTACCGCTAGCATCCGACAATGCAGCCAACGCGTCTTGCGTTGCACCAGCCGTTTCAGTCGCTGTAGTTTGGTCTCCCGTCGCTGTGTCTAAAAGCGTGCCCGCTGTATAAAAAGTAGCACCCTGTAAGCCTTCGAATGCTTTTTTAGCATCAAATACAGGAGGCGTTGCCTTGGCAGAGAGAGGGCCCTGACTTAATACTGAGCTAGCATCTCCTACTGCAGGTTGCTGAAAAATATTAGGAGGAGCTTCACCTGATGGTGAACCAGGTTTAGGTGCAGAGGAAGCCTTCAATTGTGCAATACCATTTATTTGAAGATCTAGCGTTTTAGCAAAAGTAGTAGAATTAGCTAATGCCTTGGGTCTAGTAGTATTGACGGCTCCATTAAGTACTTGCTCCCTTTGACGAGCTTTTTGAGCTCCTGCTTGAGCCATAGCAGCACTTCTTCCAACATTTCCATTAATTGGGTCTTGTGCCATATTAGTATTATTGTTAAACATGGAGATGGGCTGGAACGAGTTGCTTTTTAAAATCATGATATTTCTTCTTTCTTTCTATCTTAAAGAGGGGAGTAAAATAGGGGGGATTATCTTTGAACAAGGGGGGAATGTTTTCTATGCCTTAATAAACAATCCAAAACCCACAAAATTGACGATTGTTTATAAATTGTTACAATTGTCATTTAACATCGCCCTGCTTTCTTATTTCAGTGTTTTGTCGTATAATAAAGGCTCTAGAAGACTCCGCAAAAGTCCTGTCCCCTCTCCTTAAAGGGGAGGGAGTAAGACACCTTGCATCCCACAATTTCGAGGCGACTCCATCATGAACGAATGCTATTACATGGGCATGAGCCTAATGACTCTTTTTATGAGTCTCTTTCCCACGAGTGCCGTGAATCCCTCTGATGTACAAGTCCCTGCCAAAGCCCCTGCGTATTTAGCCTATCACTGCCAAGCCGAAGGCACTGAAAATCAATACCAACGTAGCTTGGAACTGCTCTTTTCCCCCAATAAAACGCCTCAATACGGTGAAGGCTTCGCCTGTTTGGACGCTTCCGCCAAAGGGGGCGAAGTCAAAGCCCAATTCTTCTTGGGCATGGCGTTTAACGAAGGCATTAAAATCAAAAACGCTCAAGATGAAGACTACATTCCGCAAGACAAGGTGCAGGCTCGCTATTGGCTGGAACAATCGGCGAAACAAGGCGACCCTGAAGCCCAGCTGTACTTGGCGCGCTTGTATCTCGCAGGGCAAGGCGGTAATGCGGATGCAACACTGGCTCGCTATTGGTTTGAAAAATCCGCCAAGCAAGGCAATACGGATGCGCAAAAGGAATTGGCGACGCTTTACCTCAAGGGGAAGAATCCGCTTTTGGCGTACCAATGGTTTCGCATCGCTGAAAAGCAAAGCATGGCCATGAAAGACGCCCCCAAGCAAGACAAAACGCTCCGCTTGCGTTTACAGGAACTTCAAACGCATTTGCCCCCTGAAGAAAAGGCGAAGATCGATGCCATGGTCGCCATGTGGCAACCGAAAGTCCAGCAGCAGTTTGGCGATGTGTTGCCTGCCAAAAAGCCGTATAGCTTGCCTGCCACGGAATCTGTGGTGGTGGCTCCTTCGCAAGCCAAGCCTTCCATGCCGTTTTTAAATTGGCGATTAAACGGCGTTCCTTTGCCGAATGAAAAAGCCACGCCGTCGCCTTCTGTTAACCTGCCTGCGTCCTAAAAGGATCTCCCTTTGATGTCTTCTACGTATCCCCTTCACTTTTACAACTCACAAAGCCGTCAAGTGGAAGCCTTTGAATCGCTTGAAGCAGGCAAGGTCAAGCTCTATGTCTGCGGACCGACTGTTTACAACGACGCTCACTTGGGGCATGCAAGGTGCTACATCACGTGGGATGTCTTATTTCGCACGCTCCAGTTTTTTGGCTATGAGGTGACGTATGCTCGCAATTTGACGGATGTCGACGATAAAATCATCCAACGAGCGGTTGAAACAGGTACAACCCCTGAAGCGATTGCCACGACCTACACCCAGCGTTTTCATGAAGATTTAGCCCGTCTGAACACGCTTTCGCCGACGATTGAGCCGAAAGCCACCGAACACATCGATGCCATGCACGCCATGATTGCCACCTTAATTGAGAAAGATCACGCCTACGTCACCGATGATGGCGTGTATTTCCATACCCCTTCGATGCCCACGTATGGTAAGCTCGCTCGCAAACCACTCGACGCCTTACAAGCAGGCGCGAGGGTGGATGTCAACACGCAGAAGCGTCATTCCGCTGATTTTGCCCTGTGGAAGCGTGTGGATGAATCCGCAGATGCCTATGGTTGGGCGTCTCCGTGGGGATTTGGCAGACCCGGTTGGCACATTGAATGTTCCGCCATGATTTTTCAAAATTTGGGGCAACAAATTGACATTCACGCAGGCGGGGCAGACTTGATGTTTCCACACCATGAAAATGAAATCGCCCAAAGTGAATGTTGTTCAGGGCATCCCTTCGTCAAAACATGGATGCACAACGGTTTTGTTAACGTCGATGGCGAAAAAATGAGCAAAAGCCTCGGCAATTTTGCCACCGTGCGAGACTTGTTTGAACATTATGACGCCAATACCTTGCGTTATTTTATGTTGGGGCATCATTACCGCATGCCTGTGGATTTCACGCCAGACGCCCTTAATGGCGCCAAAGCTCGATGGCATAAGTTGTTGCAACAGTTTGCCAAAGGCATGCAGTTGGCACAAGTCAATGACGTGTGGTTGAAAGAAGCCGTGCTTCACTCTGCTAAATGGACGTGCTTAGAAGAAAAGCATCCTGATTTTGTGACGGTGCTGGCTCAAGATATGAATACGCCACGAGCCTTAGCCGAATGGGGCAGAACCTTTAAAGACCTCAAACAAAGCCAAGACGCCGATAAGGCAAAGGCTTTATTGAATACACTGGTGCAAGAAGCGTGGGTCTTGGGCTTTGATTTACTGCCTGCGTTGGCGTATTTAGAAGACGCCCATTCCCCTGCCGAAGGCGAGTTTCATGTGGTGGATGGTGTGGCTCCTGCGGAAAAAGCCCACGTCTTAGCGCAGTTAGAAGCCCGTCGACAAGCCAAATTGGCGAAAGATTTCGCCAGCAGTGATGCCATTCGCAACGCCTTGCAAGCGAAAGGGCTTCACTTGGTGGATCGTGCAGGGGGCTGGACGACCGCCTCATCAACGGCGGACATGACTTAATGGGTGACGAGCAGTCTTTCCTCGCAAATTTTCAAAATAAGGAAGCCGCTCCTGCGTTTTTGGGACGGTCTTTGCCACAGACCGCCGTGGATGCTCACTTAAACTTAGGCGATTTGCCCCTGCGAGTCTTGGCTCACTTGGGCGATGGCGTCTATGAGCTATTGTTGCGTGAGTGGGTTTTGTTGAAGTTTCCGAATGCGTCGGTGAAAGTGATTCATCAAGAAAGTACCCGTTTGGCGTGTGCGAGCTTTCAAGCGACGTTGTTACAGGTTTTTTCGCCACAATTGACAGAAGCGGAGCAAGATCTTTTGCGTCGTGGGCGGAATGTGGGGGTGGCGAACCATCGGCGGAACCAGCAGGCGATTTCTCGCATTTCTACCAGTTTTGAAGCCCTTGTGGGCTTTTGGTACTTGCATGAGCCGCAACGACTGGCTTTACTCAAGCAAAGCCTCTGGCAGGTGGCTAACTTATCTACGGAAGCTTATCAGCAACTGTCGATGTCGTTTCAAAACATCGCACCTTCTAAAGAAGAAGAGGCTCTGCCTGTGGTGAAGAAGGCGTTATTCCAAAATCTCAAAAAGCCCAGAAACCAAGAGTCCTAAACCCCCAAGGCTTCCTTAACCGTGGCGAGATCCTTGTCCCCACGACCCGACAAGTTCACAAGCAAAATCGTCTCTTTCGGCAAGGTCGGTGCCAAGCGAATGGCTTCCCATAAGGCGTGACTGCTTTCTAAAGCAGGCAAAATCCCTTCTGAACGGCTCACGATTTTAAAGGCTTCTAGGGCTTCCTCATCGGTAGCCGAAACATAGCTGGCTCGACCGATTTCTTGCAGGTACGCATGCTCTGGCCCAACCGAAGGGTAGTCCAACCCAGCGGAAATACTGTGTGTATTGAGGACTTGACCGTCATCCGTCTGAAGCATGAGGCTTTTCATGCCTTGCAAAACGCCAAAGGTGCCTTTCGCCAAAACCGCTCCGTGAAAATCGGTATGCACGCCGTGACCCGCTGGTTCCACGCCGATGAGTTGAACGTCGGCATCGTCCATAAAGCCTTGAAAAATCCCAATCGCATTGGAACCTCCGCCGACGCAGGCGAGCACCGCATCAGGCAAACGCCCTGCTTGAGCGATTATCTGCTCACGAGCTTCAATCCCGATGACTTGGTGAAAGTACTTCACCATTTGCGGAAAGGGATGAGGTCCTGCCACGGTGCCGATTAAATAGTGCGTGTTGTGGGTATTGGCGATCCAATCTCTCATGGCGTCGTTAATGGCGTCTTTAAGGGTTTTTCCGCCACTTTCTACCGCATGGACTTTCGCCCCGAGCAGTTCCATGCGTAAGACGTTGGGGGCTTGACGTTTGACATCGACGGCTCCCATGTAGATTTCCGTTTGCATGCCCATCATGGCTCCTGCCATGGCGGTGGCAACCCCATGTTGACCTGCGCCTGTTTCAGCAATGAGACGTGTTTTGCCCATGCGTTTGGCGAGCAAGGCTTGCCCGATGGCATTATTCGTTTTATGGGCGCCTCCATGAAGAAGATCTTCACGCTTGAACCAGATTTGCGCCCCACCGAGCTGTTGGCTCAAGTTTTTGGCATGGTACATTGCGGTGGGACGTCCTGCATAGTGTTGCAATAAATCGTGGAATTCAGCTTGAAAGGCGTCATCGCTTTGAATTGCTAGAAACGCAGCTTCCAATTCTTCTAGAGCAGGCATCAAGGATTCAGGGGCATAGCATCCGCCAAAGCGACCAAACTTTCCGAGTGTTTTCACGGCATATTTCCTTTTTTAATTCATCTATTATGTTCTAGTTTAGTACGAACATAGCCAAGTTACAAAAAGCCTTTTAATCATCCAACGACGCTGATAAAGCCAAATCATCCAAGCTCGTGATGTCTTCCAACGGAGCCTTCAATGCCTGTTGACGCTGTTCTTTTTCAAGCCCCAACTCACTTTCCACCAAGACATCCAAGTCCTTTTTATCGCCCGAAAGCTTAAAGAGCTGGTGAAAAGTCGGCGTAACATTCAAGCGATACGACACGCCACTGCGGTTTTTGGAAATCAATTTATGGCTCAACAATTCCTTGACGTGATCATAGGCGGTCGCCCCTCGTAGTTCAATCAAGTCTTTTTGCAGGAGCGGTGATTTGATCGCAATCACGCTCAAGGTTCGCAAGGCAGCGGTGCTAATATCCATGGGGATCATCTTATTCACCAAGTGCTGGTAAGGCTTGCGAACTTGTAAAATGTAGCCTTCTTCACTGTCATCAATTTCAAGTGACGAATCTTCACGGAAATTGTAATCGCTCAAGAGTTCTGAAACGGCGTCGACCACGGCATCTAAGGGTTGTTCCAACAATAACGCCATGTCTTCCATGTGCAGGGGACGACTGGTCATAAAGAGCAGGGCTTCAATTTCGCCTTTTAGACAGGGGGGGTCTTCATCATCCGTGTTCACGGCTTTTCTCTTAGTTTCAATCACCAACGGTTTGGCGGATTGCGTGGCTTCAAAGGCTTGAAAGTCTTCGTCTCGCCCAACGACGTCTTTTAAATCCGCTTCTTCAACGGCGGAGGGGGACTCATCAAATTCGTCCCAAAAGTCGCTGGTTTTTTCGGTGTCTTGCATGAGTGTGGAGCCTTTTCTTTAGAGGGAGCATTCTCTGTACAGGCTTTATTATACTCGCTTTTGTGGATTTGACAAAGGGTTTAAACGTATTGAAAAGCGCAGGCATTTTTTTACAGAATGTAACATTTTTTTTGTGCTTGTGTAATTCGCTTGAAGGCTTATAATTATATATAGTAAAGTGTTCTTTCTTAAGAATTACTAGTTAAACTGAACTATAAAAAAGGATTTAACATGAAACTGCCTACATTACAAGCCAATTCTCTTAGTGTTCGTATTTTTTCCAATCGATTTGAAGACAAATTGTTAGAACTTTTACAGTCTACAAATGCACCCCTACTTCTTAAACCTCTTTCTAACTGGGCAGAAAGACGTCAATTAGACAATGCCCAAAGCCTTCAGTCAAAAATACGTGAAGGACTTTACGTCTAGTTTTTAGTCATTTGATCTTACTTAAGACGCCTTCCTTTCACTTGAAAGGAAGGCGTCTTAAAATGTACGTTTAATCCAACGACAAAATATCTTTCAGATCGTCGAGGCTGATTTTTTTCATAATCGTGCGATCCGCCGAAATGACGCTGTCCACCAAGTCACGCTTCTGCGACTTCAACTGCATAATTCGCTCTTCCACCGTCGAGCGAGCAATGAGACGGTATACAAACACGCTCTTGGTTTGCCCAATACGATGCACCCGATCGGTGGCTTGATCTTCAGCCGCAGGGTTCCACCATGGGTCATAATGCACGACCATGTCGGCGCCTGTGAGGTTCAAGCCCGTGCCACCTGCTTTGAGCGACACCAAAAAGATTTTAATCGATTCGTCTTTATTAAAGTCGTCGACCTTGGTTTGACGTTCTTCAGGCTTGGTTTGTCCTGTCAAAATCTCGTAGCGAATGCCTTTTTTCTTGAGGTGTCCTTCGACAATTTTAAGCATCTGCACAAATTGACTAAAGACCAAAATACGATGCCCGTTTTCAATGGCATTTTCCAACAAATCCTTCAAGAGTTCAAACTTGCCCGATTCGTGCAAGCCACCTGAAAGGTCGCTACTCAACAAGGACGGATGATTACAGACTTGGCGTAACTTCGTCAAGGCAGAGAAAACGTGTTGCTGGTTGATTTTTCCGCCACGAGCAATGGCTTCTTCAATCAACTCTTCACGAGCTTTTTCAAGCACATCGAGGTACAACTGGCGTTGATTGTCGGTGAGATCGCAGTAGAGGACTTGCTCCATTTTTGGCGGTAAATCCTTCAAGACATCTCGCTTCATACGACGCAAAATAAAGGGCGACACCTGCTTTTTCAAGCGATGCCCAGCATCTAGGCTGCCACGCTCTTCAATGGGCTGAATGTAGCGACGTCGAAAATCGTCGAAGTCTTCCAAGAATCCTGGCATTAAGAAGTCAAAGACGCTCCATAATTCGCTCAAGCGGTTTTCAATCGGGGTGCCTGAAAGGGCGATACGGTGTTGCGATTGCAATTGCTTGGCGGCTTGAGCCGTCTGCGAGCTGAGGTTTTTAATCTGTTGGGATTCATCCAAAATCGCAAAGCGAAAGGCGTAGTCCTTAATGGCGTTGATGTCTCGGCGTAAAATGGCGTAGCTGGTGATGACAATATCGGCTTCTTTAATTTTCGGATAGTTGTCATAACGATCCGTACCTGTAAGATCTAGCACCGTGAGCTCAGGCGTAAATCGGGTGATTTCGTTCTGCCAATTTCGCACCAAGGTCGTCGGGCAAACAATCAACGACGGGAACTGTCCATGCTTATTGCGAGCCTGTTGTAACGCCACAAGGGCTTGTAGCGTTTTACCGAGACCCATGTCATCCGCCAAAATGCCGTTTAAGCCGTAAGAATACAGGAACCACAGCCACTGGAAGCCACGCTCCTGATAGGGACGCAGTTCCGCATGCACATTGCTTGGCACGCTTAGCTCTTCCATGGGCTTGCCTGCGGTCATAATATCCCAAAAACGCTGGAACTTTTTGGACATATCCAAGTTGACTTTAGCGTCGACCAGCTCCATGAGCAAGCCTGCTTTAAAGGTCGGGATTTTGTAGAAATCCACTTCGAGGATCTCAGGTTCAAAGGCTTGAATCGTTCGCCCCACAGCAAGCAAGGTATGCAACGGCACTTCAACAAAACCAGTCCCCTGAACATAAAAATACTTTTTGCCAGCGACCATGTGCTTTTGGATTTCCGTCATGGAAATACTTTTATTGCCCAATCGAGCCTCTAATTTCAGGGTAAAAAACGTCACCGATTCATCAAACTCTAGGCGAGCCACAATGTTCAACGGGTTGCGAGACGCTTGCAAAAGCGTCATATCCTGCGGATTAATCATGTTGATAATCCAGCCTTCTTTTTCCCATCGAGGCAGGTAAACATTGTACAAATCCACCGCTTCATCGCCTTCCGCCATCAAGGCATGGGCCTGCATGAGTTGAGACGACACCTGATTCACCCGCTCATACGCCTTTTCTTCAAAGGCAAAATCACGTTTGTACCACGTCGTTTTATTTTTCTTTTTGTTGGTGGATGCCAAATAAGGAGGCTGTTTGGTCTGCTTGGCGTAAGGAATACGGGTTTTGTCGTAGTTAAAATGAAGCACCAAACGCAGACGCATCGCGGCTTGATCCAACATCTCCACATTCAAAGACGGTGCGGGCGGTTGCGACATTTTTTTGAGCGATTCGGCAACCGCCGTATCGTCAATCAGCAAAATCTTCCGCAAGTTGGGGAGAACTTCAAAGAGGAAGTTCCCGCTGTCTTGCATGGGGACATCCGTAAACGTGCTTTTTTTCAGGGCTTTAGGCAGTTTCGCCAAAACCGCTTGCAACGGATAAATCCGCTGAAGATGCTTGCCCCACGTCGCATTAGGATCCAACAACTCAAGTTCTTCAAGCGCAAGAACGGTTTTCGCTTTTTCGCTGGTCACCGCTTCTGCTTTTTCAGAAATCACAGGCGCCGTTTCAAATTGACACCAGTGCATCGCCAAAGTGGTTTGACCGTTGGTGTTTTGATGCACCTCTAGCAGCGGCATCAAGGGGAGCGTTTCTACACGCATCCGCATGCCTTTTTCGTCCAGCACTTCTTCACACTCGCCTAAGGCGGCAAAAAACTCGTCGAAGGCTTCAAAGGGTACCAAAAGCCATCCGTTATTCGAAACTTGCTTAATGCGGTGCTTTTCCAAAAATTGAAGAACAGCAATATCGGCACGCCCTTCCTTGACTTGATGCCACGGCGTCCCGTCAGGATATTCCGCCGTCATCGCTCGCTTGAGCAACTTCGCAGGATCCGCACACCACGCGTCTCGTTCACGCTCGATCAAGCGAACGCCGACGCCTTTGCTTTTGTTGTATCCCAAGTGTAGCTGTACTTTCAAAATGCCCATCGGTTTGGTCACAGGCATTAAGTCGGCGTCTTCTTCGGGCAAGTTCCAATAGACTTCCCACAGGCGTTGTTCCGCAATACTCAAAGCGATGGCGACCGCATGCTTACACCATTTTTCTTCAATGGCACAGTTGCATCGGGGGTCGATGCCAGCGGTATTAAACCGCATTTCACTCGTGTAATGCGATTTATAATTGCCCTTGACTTGCGCCACAATCCCGAATGGCTCCAAGTCCATGTTCATGATCTTATTGCCAGAAAGATGAATTTCCAACCCACGACGCCAATTGCCTGCTTTGGCTTGATTTTTTACCCACACAGGCGAAATATGCGGAATAGGATCTTTTGGCAAATTTTGCTGGGACGCTTGATTCTTCTGCCCTTGATTCCTTGAGGACTTGCTCCCTTGATTTTGGGGATTGCCTTGAGCGTTGCCTTTTTGTTTAGGGGCGTTCTTCTTTTTACGCTGGGCTTGTTTGGGTGGCTTTTGAGCCATTTGTTGAGCAGAAAGGGCTTGTTTATTCATAAAGTGCGGGATTTAACCTTCAAGCGATTATATAGGTATTTTTAGGTGCCAAGCCAAACGTGTTTCAAGCCGTCACAAACGAAAGGGCTTCGTTGCTTACGATAGAAACGTCACATTCAGCAAAATGAAAACATCATCTTCAAACGTTTAAGGCATGGCTAAAACGTTTTCTTTAAAGGGGGAGTCTTGATGAGCAAACAACCTGTTTCCGCAGGGTCTTTTTCAGATGAAAAGCGAAACAAGGGCGTTTCAAGGCATCCCAAACATTTAATCTTTGTGTATATCATAACACATAAACGGTATTTGCAAGTTTTTTTTAGGTGACTTCACTAAAAATACATCATATTAGGGAGCTTCTTTTATATAGACGGCTTGACGCATGACTTTTTTTGAGTGATACTGTAAGGTATAATCCGTTTATTTTTTACCTCTTTAATTCTGGAGTCTTACTATTATGGGTTTGAAAGCAAAACGCAAAATTACGCTCGCCTGTAATGATTGCCAAGAACGTAATTACCAAACGGTGAAAAATCAGCAGGTGCATCGTGAACGCTTGGAAATGAATAAATTCTGCCCCAAATGCCGTTCGCACACTTTGCACAAAGAAACGAAGTAACGCTTCATCGTATTTAAAATGCGTCCCTAGTTCAGTTGGTAGAACGTCGGTCTCCAAAGCCGAATGTCGTGGGTTCAAGTCCTACGGGGCGCGTTTTCTCTTTTTTATTCTCAAGCCCCTCCTTAGAAAAGGAAGGGCTTAAGTAATTTATTGAAGCAAACCTACAAACTTTCTTGTTCTTGCTTAACAGGCGTTTGTTGAATCACAGGCAAAAGCGGACCCTTCCCTGTATTGCTGATGGCAAGTTCCTTAAATGCTGAAAGAATGTCGATCGGTACGGGGAAGACCACGGTACTGGAGTTTTCCGTACTGATTTCAGCCAGCGTTTGCAAGTAACGCATTTGCAACGCCATGGGGTAGCGTTCCATGAGTTGAGCCGCTTGGCAAAGTTTTTCAGCGGCTTGGAACTCAGCGTCCGCCCCGATGATTTTCGCACGACGCTCACGCTCCGCTTCCGCTTGGCGGGCAATGGCGCGTTGCATATCCGCAGGCAATTCAACGTCTTTAATATCGACGTTAATCACCTTAATGCCCCACGGCTCGGTTTGATCATCAATAATCAGTTCCAACTGTTCAGAAATGGCTTTACGGTTAGAAAGCACGTTGTCTAGCTCAAACTGCCCGATAATCGAACGCAAAATACTTTGTGCCGATTGACTGGTGGCGTAGGCATAATTTTCAATCGAAACCACCGCTTTAATGGGATCCGCCACACGATAGTAGACCACCGCCGACACCCGAGCCGTGATATTGTCTTTCGTAATTACATCTTGCGGAGGCACATCCAGCGTAACGGTTCGCATATCGACTTTCACCATTTTATCGAGCAAGGGAACCACAATCCCGATTCCAGGTCCTAAAGGACGAGGCTGTACTTTCCCCAATCGAAAGACGACGCCACGTTCGTATTCATTAAAAATGCGTAACCAGCTAAACAAAATGCGTAAGGCGGTTAAGCCAATCACGACCTGTACGATTAAATTAATAATGTTAAACTCTTCCATGTTAACGACGCTCCTTTTTATGTTACATAGCATTTGCCTGCATTGTAACAAATTGCGAAAGAAAAGTCTATGAACGCTTGTTCCATTTCTGAATTGATGGGACGGATTAAAGCAGACAGCCGTCTTTTCTTACTTATACTGCTACGAGCTTAAGCTTGGCAAACAGTTGAGCATCCCGACTGGCTTCGGGATTCGGGGTCGTAAGTAGTGTTTCCCCGCTAAAAATGGAGTTCGCCCCTGCCAAGAAGCACAAGGCTTGGGCTTCGTCGCTTAAGCTTAAACGCCCTGCCGACAAACGCACCTTCGCTTTGGGGAATAAAAGTCGAGTGGTGGCAATTAAACGCACCAATTCAAGCGGATCCACAGGGGCTTGATTTTCAAGCGGAGTCCCTTCCACCGCCACCAAGCAGTTAATGGGGATCGATTCAGGTGGATGCTCCAACGCCGTCAACGCAGCCAGTAGTTCAAGGCGTTGATCTTCGCTTTCGCCCATGCCTAAAATACCGCCACAGCAGACTTGCAAACCGGCGTTGCCCACCGCTTGAAGCGTTTGCAAGCGGTCTTCATAACTCCGCGTCGTGATGACTTCCTTATAATAGTGAGGCGACGTGTCTAAATTGTGATTATAGGCGGTCAGTCCAGCGTCTTTCAGGCGTTCGGCTTGGCTGGCGTCAATCATGCCAAGGGTCACACAGGCTTCTAAGCCTTCGGCTTTAACCGCTTTAACCATGTCGAGTACATGGGTAAAGGCTTCATCGTTCGGGGGGGTACGCCATGCAGCTCCCATACAGAAGCGACTGGCGCCGTTGGCTTTGGCTTGGGCGACTTGCGATTTTATTTCGTCTAAGCTTGGCAAGTCGTAGGTTTCAACGCCCGTGTTGTATCGTGACGATTGCGGGCAGTATTTGCAGTCTTCGGGGCATTTTCCGCTTTTAATGTTGGCGAGTGTCGCCAATTGCACTTCGCCGACCCGTTGATTCGCTTGATGCACATCGCCTGCTTGATAGAGGAGTTGCAAAAACGGTTGATGATAGATGGCTTGGATTTCAGCGAGTTTTTCGCTTGCCACCGCAATGGCTTTTTCGGTGAGAGGGGCGGAACTTGTGGTGCAGGTGGACATAGAAAGGCATCCTTGTAAGTTTGCGTGTATGTCTTTCTATTATAAGTGAAACATAGTCAATTTATGCAAGCTGAATAAACCCCCTCACACTCTTTTTCGAGGCGGTTGATATTGCACAGGCAAAGCAGGGAACGGAAACGGATTCTGGGGGAATGGCGTGTATGCTCCGATGCCTCTGAAAAAGTTTTGCTCACGAAGCCTACTATTATAAGGTTGCGTCACGATGAAGCCCCCACGGTTGGGCAAGCCGGGATTGAGGGGAAATTGCGTCAACGTCTGCTGAGGACTACCGTAAAACATGCCTGCATAGGGCTGATACGGATTCGCCTGCGTATAAAATGGCGCCAAATTACCGATCGCTGCAAAGTTCAAGGCTTCTGCCCCCGTGGTGGGCAAGGTCGGAATCGCTACGCCTGTCACAGGGTTGATGTCAAGTTGCACAGGGACTTTCACATCTTTGCCAAAATCGGGATCGTTGAGGACTCGGAAGAAATTGTCCATCGGGACGCTTAGAAAGTCAAAACTGCTGTTGGTGGCGGGGTTAAAGAGTTTGTTGGGGAAGATTTGATCCATGAGTCCTGGTGCAAAGCTCGAACTCATATTGTCGACCACTTTGCCCATAACCTTGTGGAGCCGTTGGGGGTCGTAAAAGGAGCTATAGCTTAGAGTACTATTGCTCATATCCAAGGCGGCGGCATTGTACACACCGATGTCTTGTTGCCATTGTGGCAAATTGGGATCGATTTTAGAAACGGCTTGGTTGAAGTCGTTGTCGATGCCTTTTAAAGGACCTAAGTTGATGCGAAAGCCGTTATTGAAGTTGACCATAGGGGCAGGCTCCTTTTTTATGGGTATCGACCGAAGAGGGGAGTATATTGAAGGGTTGTTACATCTTGTGAGAAAATGCTGCGAATTGGCTTTACTCCCTCTCCCTTAGGGAGAGGGTTGGTGAGGGATTCGGGGATGCCCCATCCTAGCTGGCGTCCCTCCTCCTAGCCTCCTCCCTAAGGGAGGAGGAACAAGACGCTTTTCTCTTCCACAGAGCCATCACACAGAAGATAGTCCGATTTCTATTTTTGTGGAATAATAAAAGCATCCCAATATAGAGAGGAAACATCCCCATGCCCCTAGATGCTCAAACCTTGACTCGCCTTTCCATTATGCTCGTCATTCCCTTGATTTTAGCCATTGTTCCCTTTAAACTCGACCGTTACGCCTTGATGCGACTCGCCTTCGCCATTTGGATGACAGGCGGCATCATCCTGAGTAAACGAGGCGTTGACTTCTTTGCTCAAGTGGATCAACCCTTTAGCGTCATGATCTTTAGCGTGCTAGGAGCGTTATTGCTTGGTATGTTGAAGGGCAAGTTCATCCTCAACAAGTCATCGATCCGTAATATTATTCGTTTAGAAGCTCTAACGGAACCCCAAAAACCGATCCACGTGTACCCACTGCGTAGCTGGATCGTCATTGGCGTGATGTTGCTCATTAGCTTGAGTTTGACCGTCTTTAATGTGGATGTGTTTATTCGTGGATTGGTCAACATCGGCGTGGGCATGGGCTTAATCACCAGTAGCTTTATTTACTTGAAGCACTTACGTTCACCATTCACACCTGCTGAATCGACTCAAGCGGAGCCTCAAGGGGACGCCAATGAAGCCCCCTAAGCTCATTGAAGCATTGGATGTCTTGGCACAAGCGGATGTCTTAGACGCCCTGCAAGAACGCTTGGCGGATTTGCCGAAGCTTCCCAAAAACCCCTTACAGGCATGGATCTTCGTCGCCGAAGGCTCAAGCTATAATGCGGTGCAATGGCAAATCACCAACTTGATTCAAGCCCATCCCCACCAAAGAGCCATCCTCTTTTATCCGTGGGAACTGGAAGCGTCGCTTGGCGAATGGCAAGCCGTCGCCAATGAAGAAGTGGGTTTGTACCCCTATGTGATTGCGGTGTCGCAATCGGGCAAAACAGCGTCCTTACTGCGTTCAATTCAAAAAGCGAAGACCGCTTGGGGGAAACTTGAAGGACTTTTAATCACCAATGCCAGCCCTGAAACGCTGGATGTCCCTGCTTGGCAAGGCTTGACGCCGTTCTACCTTAATGCAGGCAAAGAAGAGGCGATCGCAGCGACCAAAACCTTTACCGCCACAAGCTTTACGCTCAAAGCCTTGGCTTGTCAAACGCCTACCCAGCTTGCTGAATTAACGACTGAACTAGAGACGTTAGTGCCTGAAATACGGCGTGTTTTAACAAGCTTAAGTGAGCATCCTGCTTGGGAAAAAGCCGTGGATCTGCTGAAGTCGGATCGAGAAACGGCGATTGCCGTGATTGGTGCCGAAACCGTAATGTCTGTTCTCAATGAAGTCCATTTAAAATGGACGGAAACCTTAAGCCGTCCTGTATTGACCTATCACCATGAAGGCTTTAAGCATGGGCCTCGCTCGATTTTGCACCGCAAGCAGACGTCGTGGGCGTTGCTGGTGTATGTGCCTCCTTTTGACAATGCCCCCGAGTTTTACGCCGATGCTCGTTTTCATCTTCAACATGTCGATGCCCTTCATGCTGAGCGCCTCAAGCAATTGTGGATACGCAATGCGTCGACGCCCCCCTTGCCTCAAGACTTGCGAGACTTGGGCAATACAGTCGATTTAGCGATCGAAACCACTTTGCCCGATGATGTCCTGCTCCTGTTGGTGATTCAATCGCTGGCAGTCGCTGTTGTGGATGCCTTGGGCTTAGAAGCCGACGGCTTAACCAAGTTCGTGGCGGAACCTTTATAATGTCAAACCCAGCCTTCACCTGCTTAGACGCTGACGTTCACTTGCCCGATGACTTGAAGGCTCACGGAGGCGTTTATGCCTTAGGCGTCTTTGATGGTGTGCATTTGGGGCATCAAGCGGTCTTTGCTCGCACGTTGGAAGAAGCCCAGCGTTTAGGAACGTGGGCAGGGGTCTTTAGTTTTTCGACGCATCCGAAAGCGTATTTCAAGAAGACGACGGAACCTTATTTGCTCGCCAGTTTGGAAGAGAAAATCGCCCTGTGCCACGCCTTTGGGCTACACGTTTTGGTGATGCCTCCCTTTAACGACGATTTTCGTCGCTTAAGTGCCACCGCCTTTGTCGAAGATTTGATGAAAACACAGTTGGGAGCGGTGCATTTGGTCGTAGGGCATGATTTTCACTTTGGTTTTCAGCGTCAAGGTAATGCGGATTGGTTGCTTGAAAACGCCGAATCCCTTGGCGTTGGCGTGACAGTCGTCGAAGCCTTACCCCCCATGCATCAAGCCGATGACCGCAACACCGCACCAATTTCCAGCACGTGGATCCGTCATGCCCTTGGCAAAGGCGATGTCGAAGACGCTCGGCGTTTATTGGGGCGTGCTTACAGCGTTTCAGGCACGACGCAAGCGGGTCGGCAATTGGGGAGAACGCTTGGCTTTCCGACGCTCAATATCCAACCCAGTGAGCCTCAAAAAATCATCCCCAAAAACGGCGTCTATGTGACGCATACCATTACAGATGGGTGTGTTTACCCCAGCGTCACGAATGTGGGGGTGGCTCCGACCGTGAGTGAAGGCGAAGCGTCTGTGAAGATAGAGTCTCACTTGCTAGAGCATTTTCCCCATGAAAATTGGTGGAAAGAGCCTACTGAGGTCGTTTTTCATCATCGTCTGCGAGAAGAGATCCGCTTTGAAAGCGTGGAGGCTCTCATCCAGCAAATCACGCAGGATGTAGAAACCGCTCGTGCGTGGCATGAAACGCATCCGCAAGAAGCGTTGAATCCATCGTTTGTGGGGGTGTGAGCCTCATGCAACTATCTTTTCTTTCTTTTTTACTACCTCGAAAGGATGCCTCTATCCAGCAAGTTTCAACAGGGTCGCTTACACTAAGAACGGGCTTACCTGTGGTCGTAGAAGACTCCACCCGAGCCAAACGAGCATCTGGCCGAATTAAGGAAAATCAGGCGGTCATCACGCTCCCGATGCACTGGGCAAAACGAGTCAAACAACACGCCATTGAAGAATTAACGATTAAGCTTTCGCACGCTCACCTCAAACAGCAACGCTTTTTGTCTACCATGGAAGCCTTACAAAACGAAGATTTCGCCCAAGGTGCCGAAACCCTTTGCATTCAAACCCTTGCCGAACTTACGGCTTATGTGAAACAACTCAATGCAAGCACCTTTCAAGCCCCTTTAAAGGGCGTGCGAATGGGACGTTCTAAGGTTTCTCACCTGGCACAGGTGAACTTGCGAACAGGGGTGATGAGCGTGTCTCGCTATTGCTTGGGGCAAGCGATCCCTGCCGAAGCCTTTCGCTACTTGATTTTGCACGAGCTGGCTCATTTTCAGGAAGCGAACCACAGCAAACGTTTTTGGGCGTTGGTGGCTCGTTATTGCCCAGACTACAAACGTCAACGTCAATTAATGCGACTGTACTTTCAGAAGTCGCAGGGTTGATTTTCACCGATATTTCTTCAAGAGCCTAACGTTGATAATTGTGTCGATTCTACACCATTCCCCTGTGTGTTGTAAGATTTATAAAGAAAATGCCCAAGTCTTGACAAACGACACTCGAATTGTCTACAATTAGATAAGATACCCAACCAATGTAGTATGATTTTTGAAGGAGCCCACAATAATGTCGAAGAAAAATAGTCCATTTCAATGGCTTTTAGGGACAACCCTTGTGTTGAGCGTTTTGGCGATCTTGTTTTTCTTGCCTGAAAACACGGCTTCCGCAACGGACTTCATCAACCTTGAAAGTACATACTCCCAAGCCAAGACAGCTTTCGCTAGTGGAGACAAGGCTAAAGCCGTTGTACTTTTCACCAATGCCGCCAAAGCGGGTCATGCCGAATCGCAGTATCAGTTGGGGCTGATGTACATGAAGGGCTGGGGCGTGGTGCGTAACGTGAAAGATGCCTACTATTGGTTAAGTTTCGCCGAACAGTCGGGGCATAGTCAAGCGGGGCGAGCAAAAGAAGCTCTTGTTTCGCAGTTGGATGCTGAAACCCGTCGCTTGGTAGAAGCGGGGAATTAGGTATTTTTATTTTGTATCTGTGATAAAATAGCAGGGTATAGATTCGAGAAGCCTTGAGGTACCCTTGCGTATGAGTTTGTTAAAAAAATCGTGGATGGCATTGGCAAGTAGCCTTATTGGGATTTACGGCATTGTGACGCTGGGTTTGATGTTGCCTCCTTCAGCACCTGTAGACGTTCAGGCCGCGGAACAGTTTCTCGCCATGGGCAATACGGTTGTGATTGAAGCCAATGAACAAACGGTCGATTTAAAAAATAACATCAGCTATTTTAAAGGCAATGTGATTGTTAGTTCTGGTGAAACGGTTATTAAAGCCCCTCGTGGGAAAGTGCTGATGGATGCCAACGCTCAACCTTCGGTCGCTCGCTTTGAAGGGGGTGTCAGCGTCCTAAAAGGCAAGGATTCGCTAAAATCTAGCACGCTGGTTTTTGATTTTAAACAAGAAGCCTTCACCGCCAGCGGAGGCGTGGATACGTCCATTACGCCTCAAGGTAAATCGCCCGTTCGTATTCAATCTAGCACGCAACAATACTTAAAAGAACGCTCGCAAATGCTCGCTTCAGGCAATGTGGTCATCACCAGTAGTGATGCCAACGCCACAGCCGGGCAGGCGTTGTTGGTCTTAGGCGCCAATAATTCCGCAGAACGCATTACCTTTACAGGCGATGCCAAGCTCCACCAAAAAGATGCCGATGTGTACGCCCATCAAATCATTCTCGTCCCCAAGCAGGACGTCTTTATGGCGGAAGGCAATGCCTTTACCCGAGTCATTCAAGCAGGCAACCCCAAGCCGATTATTTTGCGTTCGGCATACCAGCAGTTTGATCGTAAGCAGGGCTTGTTGATTGCCAGTGGTTCCGTGGATTTAGACTTTGAAGATTATAAGGCACGAGGTCCTAAAGCCGTGTTCTACATGACTAAAGGTAAGAGCATGGATTTGGAGCGAGCCGTTTTTTCAGGACGCCCCACGCTTAATGAAGGTAAAATCCGCCAAGTCATTGCGGATACCATTGAAGTGACGATGAACCCTCGGCACTTTGACGCTCGTGGGAATGTGAAAACCAAGCTCGTGCAGAAGCCCAAGACGCAATCCGCCAGTCGTACCAGCAAAAGTATGAAAAACGGTGTGGCGAGTTCCACTAAAAAAGGCAAGCCTGTCACCGAAGAAGACGAATACGACGCCAAAGCCTTTGATTTGGGGAAATTTGAAACAGGCGAGGCGGATCAAACATGATGAGCCTTGTCGCTGAACATTTGAAAAAATCATACGGTGAACGCAACGTCGTGGATGACGTGAGTTTTACGGTGAACCCTGGTGAAGTCGTGGGCTTACTTGGTCCAAACGGGGCAGGAAAAACCACCAGCTTTTATTCCGTGGTGGGCGTGATCCGTCCTGATGAAGGCTCGATTTCAATCGATAAAGTCCCTGTTGAAAAGTTGGCGATCCACGAAAGAGCCGCACTCGGCTTGGGCTACCTTCCCCAAGAAGCCTCCATTTTTAGAGGGCTTAGCGTTGGCGAAAACTTGGACTTGGTGCTGGAGTTTCAGCCTGCTTCAAAAAAAGAACGAGACGAAAGGCGCGATGCCTTGCTCGACGAGTTTGGCATTCTAAAATTGAAAAATGCCCCTGCCATTAAGCTTTCAGGGGGTGAACGCCGCCGTTTGGAAATTGCTCGTGCTTTGGCCGCCAATCCCAAATACCTTTTGTTGGACGAACCCTTTACAGGCATCGACCCCATCACCATTGAAGAATTGCAAAAGCTCATCGCTCACTTGCAAGAACGAGGCTTGGGCATTTTGATTACGGATCACAATCCGCAAGCGACGCTCAACATCGTCTCTCGTGCTTACGTGATGTTTGACGGCAAAGTCATGTTTCACGGCAATAGCCAAGAAGTCGCCCAAAGCGATTTGGTGCGTAAAAGTTACTTAGGCGAAGGGTTTTCGATTTAATGATCCTGCTGATTTCAAAGGTGGAAGGCTATTTAATTCGCCCCTTGGTGCTGAATGTCCTGTTGGGTGTGTTGATTTTCACCTTGATTTGGATGGCACCTGAAGCCTTTTTCAAAGTCGTGCAAGCCATTCAAAATGGGGATATCCCCCTAAAAGAAGGCCTTTATGTCTTGTTCTTACAAGTGCCTGACATTATGATTCAAGCCTTGCCGATGGCAAGCCTGATGGCAAGCGTTTTTTTGGTGCGTCGCTTGAATCAGGATTTAGAATGGGTGTCATTTTTTGCCCTAGGCGTGCCGTGGAACCGTGTGATTCGTCCCTTTATTTTCATCGGGCTTTTACTTTTAGGAGGCATGATTTTTATTCAAAACGTGTTAATGCCTTTGAGTTTCCCTGCCCTTAAAAAAATGCAGACGCAGTATCACCTTAAATCGAAAGCCCCGATTAGTGCCTTGGTCTCGCTGGATGCGAACGTCCAAAACACGCATCCCAATCTTTTGCTGATTGGGGATATAAAAAGCAATCATCACGCCAACGACTTGCTTTGGCTGGAGTTCTGTACCCAAGGGGAAGGCTCTTCATCCGTAAAACTTTGCCGTTGGACTAAGTCGGAACATCTAGAGATAAACCCCTTAGAAACCGCCAGCCTTCAAAATAATCGTCAAGTGACGATTGAAGCGGGGGGACAAGTTTCTAATGTGAATCGTCACGCTTCCCTTGAAGCGAATGGCTTTGCCTCTTTAAAGCCTTTGCTCGACGTGATGAGTGAAGAGCCGAAAGGGCAAACGGTAGATGTGTTACTGAAGGCTCGCAAGGTGTTAAGTCAATACCGTCAATGGCAGATGCTCGGCACGGTGGACAATCACTTGTGGGATCGCATTGCCACGCCACTTGCTGTGCCATTGCTCATGCTTTTGGGGATTCCCATTGCGTTAGAAGAGCCTCGCAAACGAAGCATTCAACCCTTGACTTTGGCGACGCTTGCCTTATTTTTGTACTTGGTTGCTAAGCCTTTGGCAACCCAGCTTGCCAGTACAGGTGCCATTCATGGAGGCATTGCGGCTTTTTTACCGATCGTGCTTTTGTTGATTTTGTACGTGGTTTTGCGTCGTATTAAAAGCGTCTAGCATGCTTTTTTATTTTGATGTTTTAAAGAATGTATCTACGATTCCTTAGTAATATAGGATTTTTATATGGCTTCTAGCTCTTCTCCTCTTAATACAGCTCAAACTATTTCGGCATCGAGTGTGCCGAGTCAAAGCTCTAATCTAAACACGCCAATCAAGGAAGATACCCCTTCTTATAAGACGTATCCTTTTGTTTTGGGCACAAGTGGAATTGCCTTAGGGGCGGTGGGTGCTTTGATTAAAACAAAGCTAGAACCTGATGTGTATTCAAAAACGGAAGCCAATGGCGAAACTAAACGTCTGAAAGTTCATTATAGCAAGCAGGGTAATAAGCCCTTGGCTTATGCCTGTTACGATCATTATGACAGCAATAACAATGCCACACAGAAAAGTTTTCTGCCGGACAGTGCCGTTTTTCGCGCCCAAGGCGAAGGCTATATAGCCAAAATCCCTTATTACACGACTAACGCCAAGGGCTTAAAAGAATTGGCTTATGAGGAGGCAACGTATACAAAACATGGCTTGGCACGACGTAGCACCCTTAGCGTGGAGTCGCCTGCTTGGGAGTGGTGTGAAGTACCCCTAAATCCCACAGAAAATCCGAGTATGTTAGAAAAAATGACCCATAAAGTTGATTTGGATTTAAACAAACCGATTCAACTTGAAGGTACCACGTCCCCAGTGATGAAGTCTTTGGTTTTCTTTCATAGCGGGCAAGGGTCTGAAACAGCCCAGCTTCTTGTTAAAGACGGCACATTATTGCGCGTGGATTTAAATGAGCAGGGTTGCATCCACAACGCCAAAATACAAGGCTTAAATGGCTTGCCTGTTTTGTTTAAAGAACAGTTACCCGATACTGAAAACATCATGAAAGATGTGCCGGCTTATGTAAACAAATTAAAAGCGGGTTTAATTAAGGAAGAGAAAGCTTACGGCAAAAATATCTTTTTAGGGATCTTGGTCACAGGAGCAGTCGGTTACGGCTTGGGATGGTTCTTGGATTGGAAGAAGCGTCACGATCGTAAGAAAGTCGAGCAACCCAAAGAAGTTGAAAAGCCTTCGACAACACTCAATCACACGGTATAAAGATATGCCCACAACGAGATTCGAACTCGTGGCCTCTCCCTTACCAAGGGAGTGCGCTACCACTGCGCCATGTGGGCAAACAAAAACAACCAAAGAAAATAAAAAAAGAAAAATGGGCAGGGTTGGATTCGAACCAACGTAGCCGAAGCAGTGGTTTTACAGACCACCCTCATTAACCACTCGAGCACCTACCCATTTAAAATTTCAAAAGTACAAATTGCTGGTGATAGGAATCGAACCCACAACCTACGGTTTACAAAACCGTTGCTCTACCAATTGAGCTACACCAGCTTAAAAAACGGTAGAAAAACGCATCAAAACTTGACGAAAAAACTCACCAAATCCCTCAACATCAATAATTTAAGAATACCGCATCAAGCAAGGGTGTCAACCCTTAAGGGACAAATAACCATCATTTAGACCACTAAGATTTTAAGGGGAGCCTCCAAATAACCGATCTTCTATAATTCGCAGAATATCGGTTTTGAGGGAAATGCCAAACATCTTTAAATCCAAGAGAAACAGGTTCACCTTTCGAAGTTCCTGCAAAGCGACCCCGTGTAGAGACGATAACAAGCCCCCCCTTTTTTTTGTTCCACGCGTTTTTTATGAATGAGATGCCTACCCTGAAGTTGACGAACCTCCCGAAAAAAGTGTTCAATGGCAGACCACCCACAAAGTAGTTCTACACCTGTTCGGTTATACTTGGCGTATAGTGAAAACAGATTCAAAATTTTATCAACATTACCCGCATCAATGTCATTATAATATTTTTCAATCAGAGTCAAATAAGATTGAAGATCTTTTGTAATAGCCATTTATAAAATATCCAATAAAGCCTTAATGGAATTAATCGAGGTAAAAGCGCGTGACGATCTTATGCGTTTCTTCCGCATAATCAATCGCCTTTTGAAGCGTGGTCGAATCGTGAAACAAAAACACGATGAGCTGATCGCAGGCATCGACAATGGCTCGGTTGCACAAGCGTGACGCATCAGACAACTTCATCTTGTCCCATTCAGGATGCTCTTCGATATTGGGAATTCCGATCAATTCGTCCTGAACTTCACTCGGCTGATGCCCAATGGTTTGAGGCAAAATCACCTTCAAAAAGTTGGGATTCGCCTTCATCGCCCCACGAATCGCCGCCGCATTAATGCCCGAAGCACCACCCGATGTAATCAAGGTATTGCCGTCTTTCACCAAGCTATACGCCAAGCCTTCGACCAAGTTCTGATGTGGCAACGGCACGTTACGACTGCCAATCAAGGCAATATTTTTCGCATTAGATTGCAAGGCTTTTAGCTCTTGAGCCAGAGAATCAAAGGGATCCGCCTCGTCTTGGCTTTTCGCATCGCTGACGGCTAGACCTGCAGCATTGTCTTTGGATGCATCCGTACTATTTTGCTCAGTTAACACGGCTTGTTCAAACATCGGAATAGGCATTGTGAAAAAATCTTTCTCATAACTCAAAGAGGTGACGTTTGCTTATTGTAGCAAAGGATGCGAAAAGAATAAAGCTTTTTTTAATCTTTTTTAACCTTGCAGGCTATTTACATTAGACGTATAATGAAAGCACTGTTTAATTTATTCCAAAAGGGATCCCTCATGTTCACTAAAATCGCTGTTATTGGAGCAGGTAACGTCGGTGCGACCACCGCTCAACGCCTTGCTGAAGCTGAACTCGCTAAAACGGTTGTGTTGGTAGATGTCGCTGAAGGCATTCCCCAAGGTAAAGCCTTGGATCTCGCTCAAAGTGGACCTGTTTATGGGTATGACACGCAAATGATTGGCACGAATGGTTACGATGAAGTCGCAGGGGCTGAATTGGTTGTGATTACCGCAGGGATCGCTCGTAAACCCGGTATGAGTCGCGACGATTTGCTCGAAACCAACGCCAAAATTATTCGTTCTGTGTCGCAAGAAATTAAGCGTGTGGCGCCTGATTCGATTGTGATTGTAGTATCGAATCCGCTGGATGTCATGTGCCACGTGGCTCTTGAAGCCACAGGCTTCCCCAAAGAGCGTGTCATCGGGATGGCGGGCGTCTTGGATACGTCTCGCTTCCGCACCTTCATTGCCGAAGCCGCCGATGTTTCCGTGAAAGATGTTCAAGCCTTCGTGCTTGGCGGTCATGGCGATAGCATGGTGCCGTTGGTACGGTATAGCTCGATTGCAGGCATTCCGCTCGACAAGTTTATTGCCCAAGACAAGTTGGATGAAATCGTCTTACGTGCCAGAAATGGCGGAGCCGAAATCGTCAAGCATTTGAAGACGGGTTCGGCGTTTTATGCCCCTTCGGCGTCTGTGTTAGACATGGTGGAAAGCATCGTGAAAGACAAGAAACGCATTTTGCCAGCGGCGGCGTATTTGCAAGGTGAATATGGCGTGGATGGTTTGTATGTCGGCGTGCCTTGTAAGTTAGGAGCCAAAGGCTTATTGCAGGTCATTGAGTTGGATCTCACCGCTGAAGAAAAGGCGGCGTTGAGCATTTCGGTGAATGATGTCGCTGAAAATGTGGAAAAACTCAAGGCGTTCGTTTAGGGTTTTGACTTTTTTAACGCCTCTTTATAGCCCTCTCCTAAAATCAGGAGAGGGCTTTGGTTTTGTCCCCCCTCCTAATTTTAGGAGGGGGTTAGGGGGCGGTTAAACCCTAGATGCCCGTGGTGAGTTTAACCTCACCCTCGAACGTCCTTTGGACGTTCTCTTCCCTCTCCTAAAATTAGGAGAGGGGACGGCATTTTCATGCTAGACTAGGGGAAACCCACCCCCAACGCAAGAAGGACGACCCTGTGAGCGAAGAGAGAAAACCTATAACTCAAGAGGATTTTATAACATTAGTTAGAGAAGCCATAAATACTGGAAGTTTAAAACTAATAGATTTAGAACTTGACTTTGAAATTGATTTGATTCCTTTGCTTCTTCAAATGGGTATTCAACTTAAAAAAGAAGACGGGAATACATATTATATTGATTGTCCTTTTGATATTTTTATTTCAAATACGGTTTTTAAAAAACCTTTTTCTATTAAACATCAACCTTTTATTGTGGAATCTGCTCCTATAGAAAATGATAGATATTGTCAAGCAAAAATTAGATTCCCAAAAAACTATATACACGGTCTATTATGTTCAGATAGTGTTTTTGAATCAGGCGTCTTTCTTAAAGGAATCACTTTTGAATCTGGTGTGGCATTCACCAATGTTACTTTCAATAAAGACGCCTCTTTTAGAGAAAACCTCTTCAAGAATGAGATAGTCTCTTTTCAGAATGTTACATTTAAAGGATTGCTTCAGTTTACACATTCCAAGTTTGAAGGCAATGCTTATTTTACTAATTCCTTAATTGAATCAGGTGTTTGCTTTGGGCTTTCTTCTTTTGAAAAAGAGAAAGAGGTGAGCTTTGAAC
>JBKDRU010000043.1:0-26159 GCA_046341215.1 Vampirovibrionales bacterium
GGGGATTCAGGGGGGATTTTCAAGGGGGGACGAAGGGGAGGAGAAACGCAATACGTCCTCCCCCGTCCCCCCTTGAACCGCCTTTAGAGGTGTTGGAGACCTTTGGCGGAGCAAAGGTCTCTGACGACGACCAGCTATAAACGGAGCTAGAAATCCATTCTTCTTGTATTGTTTATAATGAAGTCTATCCTATTATAACCGCTTTTAAACATTTCGGTGTAAAATAATCCCATGACACTTAAAAAAAACGTAGACCTCAACACCTCAACTTGGACGCTCAAAGACGCCTTGGCAAGCCTTTTCGTCAAAGCGTTAAGCTTGGCGATTCGCTTGAGTGGCAAGGGTTCCGCCACAAGCTTACCAGGTAAGTTGGCTTTAAGGTGGCATCCCCATTTTTTAAAGGCCTTAGGCAAAAAGTTGCCGTCTATTCGTGTAATGATGACAGGCACCAACGGTAAAACCACCACCGCCACCTTCTTACGAGACATCTTTGAAGCCAATCACAACGCCTGCTTGCTCAATGAAAAAGGGGCGAATTTGGTGTATGGCATCACCACAAGCTTGGCTCAAGCCGTTGCGTGGGACGGATCTTATCAGGCTAAAGTGGCGGTCATTGAAACCGATGAAGCCACCGTCGGCAAAGTCGCCCCAGCCGTGATGCCTTCCGATTTAGTGGTGATGAACCTCTTTCGAGACCAGTTGGATCGCTATGGAGAGCTTTCGACCACGGCAACCTTTATCGAAGAAGGCATCCCCTTTACCACAGGCACGCTTTTTTTGAATGCGGACGATCCGATGCTTGTGGGTATGGGAAGAAACGCTGAAAAACAAGGGCTTGGCGTCTTTTATTTTGGTTTAAACGTAAGCCATGACGCATGGGATGAAACGGTAACAGGCTTGGCGAAGACGGTACCTCATCCGCAAGAAGTGGCGAACTGCCCTGAATGTGGGCAAGCGGTTTTGTACCGAAGTCGTAGTTTTGCTCATTTGGGCGACTGGTTTTGTGACGGCTGTGGATTGAAGCGCCCTGATTTAGACGCCAGCATCACGCCTCTACAAGTAGAAACCGACGGCTGGCATCTGCGTTTGGAACACCATGTCTTAGGGCAGGGGATCATCCTAAAAAGCCCACTATTGGGGCTGTATAACGCTTACAATGTTTTAGCAGGGGCATCCGTGGCAGGGCATTATCACACGCCAGTCACCGCCATTCAAACGGCATTAGACACGCACCATGCCATGTTCGGTAGGGCTGAAAAGCGTGTGATTGAAGGCAAATCCGTGCAAATCATGTTGATTAAAAACCCTGCAGGTGCCTCTGAAGTCATTAAGACCGTGTGTGACGATAAAAAGGCACACATTTTAATTGCTTTGAACGATTCCTATGCCGACGGCGAAGATGTGTCGTGGATTTGGGATGCGGATTTCGAGCAATTATTGACCACGCATCCGAATGCGGAACGCTACACGGTGAGCGGTAAACGGGCGTATGACTTGGCGAACCGTCTGCAACATGCGACGTTAGACACGTCGTGGCATCCGCAGGTGCAAGCGTCTTTAGAAGAAGCGGTGCATCTGGCGTTAGCAGGGGTTGAAGAGGGGGAAACGCTCTATATTTTACCGACCTACACCGCTTTACTAGAACTTGATACCAATTCCCATTTTAAATAGCGTCTGGCGTCTTCGTTGTCGCTACGATTCTCGATGTGCTTATGTACGTTTGTGTACACCTCACACATCTGCGAGTCTAGGCTCCTAGAATCCACCTAGCCGCTTTTCAAACTGTGAACTGGTATGAAACCTTTTCAAAATCAAATAGCGGTGTACAAGTTGCGTCGTTCAAGGGGCGTTTTTAGAAAATCCGCCAAAATCCCACGAGCGGCTTCTTCATCGATCAATCCCTTGTGACGACTGGGGGCTTTACCCGATTCACGAATATGCTGTTCCGCAATTTTAGAGGTCAACCGTTCATCCAGCAGATAAATCACCAGTTCAGGGCGAAGATCTAGCAAGGCATCGGCGAAATCGTAGACGGCTTCTGCCATAAAGCCTTCAGATCCGTCCATGTTGCGAGGGAGTCCCATGACGAGAGCCACCGCTTTTTTGTCGTCGATGAGGGCTAGCACTTGGTTGAGGGTTTCGGCAAGGGGAACTTTCGTTCTTGCGAGTGTGGGCAAGCCAAAGCAAAACGTTTCGCTGTCGTCGCAATAGGCAACGCCAATGCGTTTTTTGCCATAATCCATACCGATGTAAATACTCATCTAGTGATATTACTCCCATTCCACTGTGGCAGGGGGCTTGCTGGTGACATCATAAAACACATGACCCACCCCATCGAGTCCTGCTAAATGCGAGCCTAAACCCGACAAAAAGCCTTCAGGCAATTCCTGCCCCACTAACGCTGGTCGAGCCGTCATAAAGTCACTGGTCACCACCGCACGCACCGCCAACGAACGACTGCCTACGCCGTCTACCGCCACAGGCAACATGACCGCAAGCAATTGGCTAATGGCGTTGAAATCGGCGTGAGCCATCGTGTAAGACGTCACATGAGCTTCCCAGTTTTGCAATTGAGCAATCGCATCAGGGGTGAGCGTCGTGGGTGTAATGGTTTTAATCGATCTTGCTAAGGCACGAGACGGTGCGATATTAAGCGCGATGCGGTTAATCAAGGGCAGGCGATTGGTGAGTTCTCGTGCCGCATGACGCACGGCTTTAAAGCCGTGGATGCTGTCAAAATCGTCCGCTTCAATGGCGGCGACATAACTATAGGTGCGTCCGTCGCCTTGTACGCCGACGGTGCGAACAGGCAATAAAACGGCTTGCAACTTAAACTCACTCGCCACACGTTGAAGATTCGCATTGAGCGTATCGTAAGCGTCTAAGCCATAGGCGGTATTGGCACAGAGCATCCGCACGCCTAAGCCTGGACCTGGAAAAGGCTGGCGAATGACCAAGGCTTCAGGCAAGCCGAGCAAACGCCCCACTTGGCGAACTTCATCCTTATGCAAGTCACGATTGGGTTCGACAATCAAGCCCTTTTCACGCTGGGCTTGAATGAGAGGCACATCGTTATGATGCGTCTTGATTTTTTGAGCCGTTTTAGAAACATCCTTATTCCCACTTTCAATCAAATCAGGACGCAAGGTGCCTTGAGCGAGCAAGACGTCATCCGCACTAACGCCAGCTTCTTCAAGCGTGGCTTTCATTTCCGCATCAATCAAGCGGAAAAAGGCATCACCAATGAGACGGCGTTTTTCTTCAGGATCGGTGGCGTCTTTCAAAGGCCCAATCGTGCGACCCGCATCATCGAGCGTGGTGAAATCGAGGAAGAAGTCTTGAGCATCGAGACGTTTAAGATGCGTCAAGCCAATCGCTTGAAGGGCATCGCAAACGAGATCGCTTTCATCTTGACGCATCAAGCCCGTGTTGATATGCACGGCATAGACTTGTTCACTAGGCAGGGCTTTAATCAGAGCCGCTGCGACGACAGAAGAATCCACACCACCACTCACCAAGACAAACACAGGGCGATCCTGCACCTGAGCCTTGAGTTCAGCGAGCATGGTTTCGAGGCGATCCGCCAGTTTGAAGGATCCTGAAAGGTGACAAATATCGAATAAAAAGCGTTCGAGCATGGCAGTGCCTTCGGTGCTAAGTTCCACTTCGGGGTGAAACTGCACGCCGAAAAACGGCTTGCTGGCATGAGCAATCCCTGCATGAACGTGTACCGTTTTGCCTGCTTCTTCAGACACAGATTCAGCAATCGCCACAAAGCCTTCGCCGAGTTGGGTGACGCTGTCGCCATGACTCATCAACACATGTTGCGTACTATTTAAGCCTTTGAACAAAGGACTTGCGGGATCCACCGAGATTTCGGTTTCGCCGTATTCTTTACGAGAACAACTTTCGACGATGCCTCCAAAGTGTTGAGTCATCAACTGCATGCCATAGCAAATGCCTAAGACAGGCACGTTTAGATCGAAAATGCCTCCGTCACACTGCGGAGACCCTGCGTCATAGACCGAGTGAGGCCCTCCGCTGAGGATGATCCCTTTAATGCCAGCGTCTTGCAAAACGGATGCTTGAACATCGATGGGGTAGATGATCGATTCCACGTTCATTTGACGCAGACGGCGATCAATCACCTTAGTGTATTGAGCCCCACAATCTAAGATCGCAATGGGTTCAGGGTGAGCGTGTGACATGAAGAGCGTCTCCAATTTGGGTTAAATTGACTAAGAATAAAGCTTAGTGTACCTCAAACAAGGTAATCATGTTAAACTTCAAAATAAGTCGTAAATTTGTGATACAATCCCCTTGTATACGAAGAGAGGATGCCTCAATGGGCGTAACCCTTGAAAGCCTTGCCCCGAATCCCACTGGGCTGTTAACCATTTTGCCGTTGGTCTTGTACACACTCATGGCGGTGGCATGGCTATGGTTTAGTTTCCCCACCCTAAAAGGCAGGCAACGAGCCTATTTCATCGTCAGTTTTGTGACCATGACCTATATCGCCCTTGCCTTTATGAAGTCGCCTTACCTCTATTTAATGGTGCTGGCGATTAGCGCGACCTTTAGCTTTTGTACCTATGTGGTGGATGTGCCTCGCAGGTCAGCTTCAGTATTGTTGGCGTTCTTGGGCTTTTTATTGCTCTTGCCGTCTGAAGTGAGCCATACCTTGTGGGTGTTGTGGTTTATGAGCGTGTCGCTTCAAAATTACTTTTTCTATCAACGAGGGGTCGTCAAAGCTCGTGGGGACTTGGTGAAATCCACCTTCTTTTGGGGAGGCATCGTGCTGGTGAACCTCTTGTTCGTCTACCCTAGTTTAGACAAACTTTCGTTAAGCTCTTTTATTATTTCAGGTGGATTCGCCAGTGTCTTGCCCTTTTTCTTGTCCGTAGGATTGTCTCCAGCACTGGAATACCTCTTTAATTTCCTTTCCTCCTTGACCTTGCTTGAACTGTCGAACTTGGATCATCCCCTCATTAAACGCCTGCAAGTCGAAGCTCCAGGGACTTTCCACCATAGCCTGTTGCTGGCGACCTTGTCAGAACAGGCGTCAGACGATATTCATGCCAACGGCTTGTTGACTCGTGTGGGATGCTTGTACCATGACATTGGCAAAATGAAGCGTCCGATTTATTTTATTGAAAATCAAGCGTATTTTGGCGTGTCGAATCCGCATGACTATTTGAACCCTCGCATGAGCAAACTCATCGTCACGGCTCACCCGATTGATGGCATGAAGTTGGGGCAGGAATATCAGTTGCCTGAAGCCATTCAAGCCTTTATGCCTGAACATCATGGGACGCTCCTTTGTGGCTATTTTTACGCCCAAGCCCTTAAAGAAGAAGGCAAAGATCACGTGACGAAATCCCAGTTTCGCTATTCAGGGCCCAAACCACAGACGCGTGAAACAGCGATTGTGATGCTCGCCGATGCCGCCGAATCGGCCGTAAGAGCCTTAAACTCCCCCACCCCTGATCAAGTCGATGCCTTATTGGAAGTCATTTTCAAGCAACGCATTGAAGACGGACAGTTTGATGAATGCCCCATCACCATGCAAGAAATCTGGAAAATTAAGAAGTCCTTTACCAAAGGCTTAAGTGCGATTCATCATCAACGCGTCAATTATGCCGAAAAAATAAGCCAAGTACGTCAAATAGGGAAATCCAACACCCTGAGCAAAGGCTATATTCAACCGTCTGCTTAACTAGCTCTTCCACTTCGACCAAAAAGACCCTTTGGGATTATTTTGAATGCGTCGAGCCAAGTCCATCAACTGACTCACAGGGGAGGAAAAAACACCTTGCGTATTTTCTTCTTCGTCATTAACTTCTGTAGCGTATAAGTCTTCTAATTTAGACGTCAAACTTTCTGGGGACGTCAACTTCGTAATTTTACCATCTTGAGCAAAAGAAATCGCCCCTGTTTCTTCAGAAACGACCAAGCAAACGGCATTAGAAATTTCCGTCAAACCAATCGCCGCTCGATGCCGTGTGCCGTAACGCCAGCTTAGATTAGGATCTTCTGTCAAAGGAAGTAGAACCCCCGCCGAAACGATATGATTGTCTCGATTGATGACCATAGCACCGTCATGCAAGGGCGTATTGGGATGAAAAATTGTTAAAATTAAAGGAGATGAAATGATAGCATTAATCGGTGTCCCCATTTCGAGGTAGTGAGGGTCCAACGACTCATCAGGATCTAAGTCCAACACAATCAACGCCCCTGTCTTAGATTTAGACAAGAAACGAATCACATCACTTAAAATTTTCACCGCTTGCCAAGGTTCCCCATAAGAAAGAGTGGGCTTTGACACATTCGTGCTTAGACTCAGCCAATCATTTTGCCCAAAAAAGAGTAAGACTCGGCGTAATTCAGGTTGAAAAATAACAATTAAGCCTATAACCAGCAATTGAATACTGGTACGGAACACGATTTCTAAAATCATGAATTGAAACTTTTGAGCCAACGCCCAAAGTCCCACTAGTAGAATCAGTACAATAAATAAACCTTTAACCAAGTGATCCGCATGGCTATAACGAATGAACTTGTTATGAATATAGTATAAAATCCCTGCTAAAATCGTGAACTGCACAATAATCCGCCAAGAATTAGGCAGTAGAGCACTGATCCATTCATTATGTTGCAACAGATTTTCCATCGCTTCCACCCTCTTTTCACTTGTTTTTATTATCGCACAAAAAGGCGGTGAATGGCTATCCCTTACTTAATGGGAGTCACAGACTACTCTGACGGATACACTAAATAGGGGAGTGCCGTGAAGACCCCGTTTAAGTCGCCGATACCTAGAACAAGACCCTCTCCACAGTGTCTATCTATACTGTGGCATTGTGAATTGGCGGAGATTTCTACTCATGACTTCACCTCAAAATCCTTTTGAACAACCCAAAGTGGCCGAAAAACCTAGCATGGCCCAAAATGTGAGCAAAACGATTTTGCCTACGGATGCCGTCATTCCACAATTGCAACAAAACTTTGTTAAACAAGACCAACACACCTATGCCGTCATGCCTCGTCAAACAACCAAAAGCAACAACGTTGCGGATTATTTGAACTTGGTAGAACGGGTGGCGCGTGCGGAGTTTCGTCGTATTCCACCACACATGGTAGAACTAGAAGAACTCATTAGCATTGGAGCTTTGTCGGTTCAAAACCTCATTAACACCAAAAGCCCTGAAGATATGGCTCGCTTAAACATCTCGTACATGGCCACCGCCATCCGTTGGGGGATTCGTAATGAGATTCGGGTGCGTTTGAAATGGTACACCCTCAAGCACAAAAAGAGTGACACCGTCGATGACGTAGGCAATAGCATTGAAAGCGTCCGTGAAGCGGTGTATGAAACGATTTTATCGATCGACAGCTTGCAAACCAGTGAAGATGGTACCACCAGCTTCGACACGATTGCAGATGCATCTGCCACACCAGAAGAAGAACTCGAAATTTCTGAATTGGGGAAAGCGGTTAAAAAGGCGATTAAGGCTTTGCCCGCTCGTGAAAAGTACATTATGGAATGTCGCTTTTACAAGAACATGCAAGTCAAGGATATTGCGGATGAAATGGGGCTTTCCAGCTCTCGCATTACACGGATTGTGCAATCCTGCTTGGATGATGTGCGGAAATATCTCAAAGACAGAATGTACATTCAAGACTAGTTTTTCATACCCGTTTAAACATAGTCATCTTAACCAAAAAGCATTTTACCTCGTTCCATCCAATAGGCTTCTTTCTGTTTTTTAAATTCTCTTTGCCTCTTTGAGGCTGGAATAAATGTCGTAGGGTTTAAGTTTAAGTCTCTATTCAATATCCAAAGGGAGCAATCTTTTCTTCGTTCTGTGTTTTTGTTTGGCAAAGACCCTCCCAAAATATGGGCCCACCTCTTATAGATGTGCCACAACTTTTCAGGTGGGCATCCGTGTAAAATATCTGAATAAGAATTTCCGTTTTTTAATTTGCCGTCTCTATGAATAAGTCGAGTGACCTCCGCTAAGGGCCCCCCATAGGTTTGGGTGAGGTGATGTAATTCAATTTCATTGCCATCCTCCCCTAAAGGAGCATTCCCGTCTGCCATACGACGTTTATTATCTTCTGTTTTATCGAAAATATCGTCTCGCTGGTAAACGGTAAAGGTTAATCCTTTCTCATCTGTAAACAAGATCTTTTTATTCCAAAATTTAAAGACTCGTTTCCCTTTTTCAAAGACAACATCCGCACGCTCTCCTTCAAGGGGATGTGTTTGCAAGGGGGAATGATGTATTAGTGTTTTTAATGTAGAGGTAAGGGGTCTTATTAGTTGAGCAGTCATCGAAAAGCCTTTTTAATGAAGGTACGTTACTATTTCATCACAAGCGTATGACATTTTCAAGGCGCTTTAATGTTATAAGCATCTTTAGAGATATGGGGGTCGCTTAACCCAACAAGCCTTGCAACTGCTCTTCAAGCAGGCGAAGCTGTTGATTCACTTCATCCAACAAGTGCTTGTTTTTCGCCACCACCTCTTCACTGGCACGAGCCAAAAACTGCGGATTGTTGAGCATCCCCAAGAGCTTTTGTTGCTCCTTACTCAAGGTCGCTTCTTGCTTCTTTAAACGACCCACTTCTTGCTCGACATCAATCAAACCCGCTAGCGGCACCATGATCTTACAATGCCCCACCACGCCAGTCGCCACTTGTTCAGGCTTTTGCGTAATTTGCCGTTCAATGGTGAGTTCGCCCAATGCCACAAAGTGACGCAAGGTCTCTTGGGTGCGTTGTAGCACACGATAATCCTGCCCTTCCGATGCTTCAAACAAGGCATCGACAGGCTTAGAAGGCGGCACATTGTACTGCTGGCGAATCTGACGCAACGCACGCACCACACCGAGCAAAAAGCTCACTTCTTCATTTAAATTGCTATTGTGGTAATAAAGATTTTCCTGTTGTGGAAACACTGAGACACTAATACTAATGCCTTTTTTTAAAGGCAAGCGTTGCCACAAGGCTTCCGTGATATACGGCATAATCGGATGCAAGAGCTTCAAAATACCTTCTAACAACTGATGCAAAATCAAGCGAGTGTTGGCTTTAAGAGCCTCATCTTCACTTTTCATGGGGGCTTTGGCGTATTCAATGTACCAATCGCAGAACTGATACCACACGAAATCCAACATCAATTGGGCGTATTCGCCCAGCCGATGCTCACTTAGCATACGGTTGGCTTCACGCACCACAAACTCGTAACGCCCCAAAATCCAACGATCCATATCGCTCAATAAGGCGGTGTCGAGTTCGCTGGCGATCTCACCCGATTCGAGGTGCATCAACACAAAACGAGACGCATTCCACAATTTATTACTAAAGAGCTTGCCTTGCTCAAGCTTGTCTTTCGAAAGCTTAATATCTTGCCCGCCATAGGTAATCAGGTTAATGAGGGCAAAGCGAAAGCCGTCACAACCGTTTTCGTCAATCACCACAACAGGATCAATCGTATTGCCTTTGGACTTGGACATCTTCTGCCCTTTTTCGTCTCGAATCAAGCCGTGAATGTACACGGTTTCAAACGGCGATTTGCCCGTCATTTGATGCCCAAACATCGTCATGCGAGCCACCCAAAAGAAGATAATATCAAAGCCTGTCACTAACATCGACGTCGGGTAAAAGTCCTTAAAATCTTGAGCGGATTCATCGGGCCAGCCCATGGTGCTAAAGGGCCATAAGCCTGAGGAAAACCACGTATCCAAGACATCAGGATCTTGGCTCCAGTTTTCAGCATCTACAGGCGCCGTTTCGCCGACGTAGATTTCACCGCTCGTTTTGTGATGCCACGCAGGAATACGATGCCCCCACAACAATTGACGAGAAATACACCAGTCGTTGATGTTGTTCATCCAACGCAAGTATTCTTTGCCCCAGCGTTCAGGCACATAATGCAGTTCGCCTTTCTCGTAAGCGTCTAAACAGGCTTGAGCAAGGGGCTTGGTGTTGACAAACCATTGCTTCGACAAAAGCGGTTCGATGACTTCGCCACTGCGTTGGGCGCGTCCGACACGATGAGCATGCGGATTTTTGGCTCGTAGGTAGCCTTGCCCTTCAAGTAGGTGTTCGACTTGTTCACGCACCTTCCAACGATCCAAGCCGTGCAAGGCTTGAGGAATAAAGTCCAGTGGAAGCAATTCGGCTTTATCGTTAAAAATACGAAGAGGCGTCAGTTGATGCCGAGAACCGACTTCAAAGTCATTGGGATCGTGGGCTGGCGTGATTTTCAAGGCTCCTGTGCCAAACTCAATTTCCACATAATCGTCCCCAATCACAGGAATCTTACGCCCTGTCAAAGGCAATAAAACGGTCTGCCCGATGTATTTGGCATAGCGTTCATCCTTGGGATTAACCGCCACGGCTACGTCACCAAAGAGTGTTTCAGGACGAGTCGTGGCGACAATGAGTTCGCCACCGCCATGCGTTAACGGATACGCAATATGCCATAAATAGCCTTCTTCATCCGTGTAATCGGTTTCAATATCCGAAATCGCCGATTGTGTGGCAGGATCCCAATTGACGATGCGTTCGCCTCGATAGATGAGGCCGTCTTTATATAAGTCCACAAAGGTTTTACGAACGGCATCACTCAAGCCTTCATCCAGCGTAAAGCGAGAGCGTGACCAATCGGGTGAAATCCCCAAGCGTTGAAACTGCGTTTTGATATTGACTTGGCAGGATTTTGCCCAATCCCACACTTTTTCAATAAAATCTTCACGACTCAAGTCATGTCGCAAGGTGCCTTTGGGGAAGCCTTCGACGTCGCCAGCCTTTAAACGACGCTCGACAATCGATTGCGTGGCAATGCCTGCGTGATCCATCCCCGGCATCCACAAGGTGCGATGCCCTAGCATCCGATGCCAACGGGTAAACACGTCTTGAATGGTGTTGTCCAACGCATGCCCCATGTGCAGATTACCTGTGACATTCGGCGGCGGAATGACCATGCTAAAGTGAGGAATGTTCGATTTATCTTCAGGCGTTGACTGCCCTTGGGCGTCAAGCCAAGCGTTTAGAGCGACATCAGGTTCAAAAAGGTTTTGCTCTAACCAAAATGCGTAACATGCAGGTTCAATGGTGTTGGGCTGATACGCCGTAGCTAAAGCATGTTGAGGAAAAGGATTTTGAGGCATGAGGAGGGTCTCTCTAAGTACAGTCGAGGGGATTTGTCCTTTATTATCACACAAATACAGGAGAAATGTAACAAAAGAAGGCGAATAAATGCCTCTTCTGTTACGATAGCTTCACATTTTTGTCACGTCCCGTATGTTTACCGTATAATGAGGGACGTATCTATAAAAAGTGTTTGATTTCAACAAAGTGTTTTGCCATCACACCCCAAAAAACCGTTGATGTGCGACTTTATTGAAACACCTTTTTCGTTTTGATGACTTCGGTCATTTAAGTCTACCCCCACCCCATTTGCGTTTTGCTTGTAAATGGAATCAATTTAAAAAGGAAACCCATTATGGCGACTCCTTCTGTAGAAACCCCTGTAAGTGAAAACATCACACCTTCTGAAAATTTAGGTGTGTACTTGCGTAATGAAAACACCACGCCAGCCTCGGCTCAAAAAGAACTCGATGTGCTGTGGTCTCAAACGACGGACACCCAAGTGCTTTCCGATATTAAAGAAGAGCATCACCCTTTACTCACCTTTGTGGCAGGTTTGCTCACGGGCTTAATTTTAACGACCTTATTCTTTTGGATCTTTAACTCACGCCCACAGACCCCTTCCATGGATGCCGTCACACGAAACGTGGTTCAAGAAAACGCCAAAGAAACCCCTAAAGCAGTGGCTTCTCAAAACGTCGAAAAACCCTCCCCAAATGTGACTGCTAAACCCACGCCTGAACCCACTGGTACAAAATCCGTTAAAGCCACCGTCTACACCGTGAAAAGTGGAGACACGCTAGGGGGAATTGCCCACAAGTTTTATGGATCCTACTCCCCTGATTATGTGGCTCGCTTGAAAAAGGCGAATAACCTGAAGGGTGATGCGTTAAAACTCAATCAAGAATTGGTCATACCCCCCAAAAGCTACTAGGTTTTGGGATCCTTCTTTTCACAAAGCTTTCTATATAGTACTTTTTAGATAAGTTTGTGATGCTCAAATCGTTTCACCAGCAGGCGTCCAAGCACTAAATCCGAGCGGGTGAGCTTACTGCGACCCCCGAGCGATTTTGCGGACGTCGTGCAAAGGAATGATGCGACGAGGTGGGTAAAAACCTTCTTATTCACGAAGTGAATCTTCACCTTTAGGAAGGAGAGGTTGGGAGAGGAAACCAACGGTTTTCTTTCCCAAGAGAAAAAGTCTGTGACTTTTTCGACTTAAAGGGGGTGGATTTTCAAGGAGGGGGAAAAGGAGGAGAAACGCAATACGTCCTCCCTTCCCCCTCCTTGAACGCATTTAGAGGTGTCGGAGAACCTTTGTGCGAGCAAAGGTCTCTGACGTCACCAGCTATAAAACGGAGCTAGAAATCCAAGAAACACGGGTTCTTAAAAAATACCGCTTCTAGAATATAGAACACCCTGCTGATTCCAGCTTTACAAAGGTTGAATCAATAGCTGCACAGATGGGGCTTGATGCGTGGCGTCATGCAAGGCTTGTGGCGTCAAGCCCTTTAATGCCTTGCCTAAGCTCACCGCTTGGGTTTCAGTCAGGGCAACAGGAGTAGGCACTTGAGCATCTCTATACTGCTTCAAGATCTCAAAACCATTACCACCTTCGGCTAAATAGGTATTCATACTCACCCGAAACGTTTTAGACGCATCAAGTGGAAGCCCTGAACGAGCATCTAGCAACGTTTGGACTCGCTTGCCCACAGGAGCTTTCGGATTCACCACCGCCACCACGCCTGAAAAATGCAAGTAGCCCCCCCAATTGGGTTCTGTGTCCACTTGGCTAAAACCCTTTTCAAGCACGGCTTGAAGTTGAGCTTTACTTAAAGTCAAGGTCACCATGGCATTGTCAAAGGGCAGTATCTGCAAAATGTCTCGTTGCTTTAATACGCTGGGGGTGATGATGCGGTTGCCTCGAATGCCTCCGCTGTTGAGTAGTACGACATCCGTTTTAAGGTAACGACGTAAGATTTCGGCAATTTGTTGAGCTGTTGAGCTGTACACGCCTCGAATCGCTGCTTGGTTGACGTTCCACGTCACAGGAAGCGTTCCCACAAGCTCGTCCAAACTTGCTAAGCGAGCAGGTGTTTTTTCGAGGATTTTCGCTTCAAAGGCTTTGTCTTCAGGAAAATCGGCAGGGGTTAAGGCGGTGACTTCATAATGCCATTCCGCAATGGGGCTGAGCTTTATTTTGGAGCGTTTGTACAAAGCACTCATGGGATGAAAGTTTAGTTGCAAATGCCCCACGGTTCGAGCATCACTGTCCAACTTGATAATCGGCACGCCGTTAATGACTTGTAGCAGCTGGTGATGATCATGCCCCCCGAGGATGACATCAATATTCGGCACCGATTGAGCGAGGCGTCTGTCTTCAGCGATATTGAGGTGCGTTAAGGCAATCACGGCATCTGGCTTTTCGGTTTTTATCCATTGCGGCAAAAGGGTCTTCGCTGTTTCAATGGGATCTTTCATTGTGACATAGCCAGCGATAGTGTTGAGTTGAGTTGTTTCAGTCGTCAACAAACCAAAGACGAGAATCCGCTTGCCCGCTTGTTCAATTATAGTGTAAGGCTTGATTTGGTTTTGCGGAAGTAAGACATTCGGCAACACCTGCACATTGGCGGCTAACCACGGAAATTGAGACGCCTTTAAGGCGTTGGCTAAGCCCTGTTCACCAAAATCAAATTCGTGATTGCCTAAGGTTGCCACTTTAACGCCTAAGGCGTTTAAGCCTTGCACCATGTGCAAGCCCTTGGTGAGTTGGCTGTCACTCGAAGGAGACAATAAATCCCCAGCGAACAGGACGTCGGTTTTGGGGAAACGTTCGTGCAAGCGAGTCAAATAAGTCGACAAGCGACTTAAGGAACCTGTTTTTTCAAGTGGATAAGGCTTCCATTCATAAACATCGTTAATGGCGACAAAGTTGACACACGTTTGAGGAGCTGGGCATTGAAACTTAGGAGTAGTTTCTACAGCGAAGGCAAAGGAAAGGCTGCTCATTACAAACAGAAGGCTAAGAGTCAACGTCAATAAAATGTTTTTAAGCATAGGGGGTTTGTCCTTTATATATCCCCCTTATACCATGAAAAAAAGACAAAAAAAAGGATGATTTTAAAATCATCCTGAGTGAATAGGGTAATGATATAGGGTCAAATCAAAAAATAAATCATTTATTTGATATGCCCTTATTGTATCAGCTTCATTCAAAATATGAGTCATTTATATGTTGATTAATCTAAAAGATGCCTAAATTGTTACATTTGCCTTTTAAGCAAAAGGCTTTAAAAACCCTTAAAACCCTTGCAAATAAAGCAACTATGCCAATAAAATAGGGGCACTTAAGACCCCTGTAGTACAAGTCGTTCCCTGTAACAAAAACAACATCCCCTGACACGGGGTGCTCCCACTTAAAGGTAAGGAAACTTGCCCACTCACTCGAATGAAAGGCTTCGACCCCCAAATAAAATCCCCTTCCCAAGGGAAGCAAACAGGGCATCCAAGCTCGCACGGCATGGGCTTGGCGTTGCAGAACTTCAAGGGGGGAATGGGGGTTTAAGACGACTTGTGTAATGTGTGCCAAACGATGGTGAGAGGCTCCCCAAATGGGTTGTTCTATGGCATTATGATGGTAGGCTTCTAAGCCTTTTTCTTCAATATCTGCCAAGACGCTTTCAAGCAGCAAAGGAAGTTCGCGTAAGGTAAGGTCTTGCAAGTCTAAGCCTGACATGCCTAGCTCAATCGGCACCACACGTTGAGCTAAAATGTTACCTTCATCAACACCTGCCACCAACTGATGCAAGGTGAGTCCACTTTGCGAGTCCCCTGCCAAAATACAAGCGATGTAGGGATTCACCCCTCGATGAGCAGGCAATAAAGACGGATGCAAGTTCCACACCTTAATCGGAGCCAAGGCTTCCAGCGTGTGTGGCGTTAAAATCTCGCCCCATGACGCCAAAAGCAGGACATCGGGCTGAAGGATATTTTGAAGATGATCTAAAACAGCAGGGTCTTGAATGCCTTTAGGGCATTGAATGAAAGAGATTCCCGCATCCTGCCACTGAGGCATAGCGTGTTCTTGCACACTGGTCAATATCGCCACAATTTCAAGGCGTTCGGCTTGATGATCCACCATCAAGGCATTCATCAACGCATGAAGCATTCGACCTTTTCCGACCACACAAAGTTTCAAGCATCCTTCCTTACTAGATACCTTAATCGTTTAATTGGTATTACATAGCAGGCGGGGGAGGCGTCCCTGTGCTAGTGGCATCTGGTGTTATTGTAGCAGAAGCATCGGTGTTTAAGGTGGAGGCCTGACCACTACTTAAGAAAATATCTAAGGTTAGCGTTAGCACCAAGGGGGTGTTGGCTTTTTTAGAAGAATTTAAAGGAAGAGGCGTGGTGACTTCGGGCGTTGTACTTGGGGGTGCTCCTGAAGCCGAAGTCGCCGCAGCGGTTGAAAGGGACGGCTTAGACGTGGTAGCTCCTGACGGTGAAGCGACAGGAACATTCCTAAATAATAAAACGCTTGGGGCTTCGGCATCCACCTTGAATTCCAAGCCTTTAATCCCCACTAAAGGGGAATGAATGGCGAGTTTTCTAACAAAATTGACGAGTCCGACATAAGAGCCCCGTACATCAATCTTATACGTGTATTGTTCAGCAGGTACGTCCAACTTAAGTTGCTGAAGTTCAGGAGCTGGGAAGGGGGTGACTTCAGCACTAAAGATGTTTTTCATCGCTCCTGCTTGAGCAGGAGGAGCCACGGGTGATCCACTCCCCACAGGCGCTATTTCACTATGTACCTGTTCCACATGAAAAATAGAGACTTGATGATGCGGTTCAGGCAAATTAAGGGGATCCGCACTTAAGCCTTCTAATTCTTTCAAAAAGTTAAAAATTTTCACAGAAGCAATTTCACCTGGTGAAATACTGAGTAGATCGGTCGTATTTTGATCCGCTTCGCCTTTGAGTTGAACCAATAAAACATCTAAGGCTTCTTTTTCTTTGAGTTCTTGTTGTTTGGCTTCAATGTCTTTTTCAATCTGTGTCGCCGAAGCCAGCACAGACGTAAATAAGACATTAAAGGCAATCAATAAAATCACCACTATACCCGCAATCCCTAGTAAAACTTCAGGGGTTTGAACCACCTTCGCAAAGGCGGGGTGATTAGGACCAAAGACGGCACTTGCTGTTTTTCGCATGGTTTAAACCTTTATTAGACTTAATATGTTAATGACTTGCTGGAGCAGGGCTTGCTGGTGGCGGTGGTGGTGCCGCAGCTGCTGGTGGTGGAACCGCACTGGGATCCGTCCCTGCTTGAGCCTGCCATTTATAGTAAACATCCGCACTATTAACCTTGTCTAAGCCACCTGTTGATCCACCTGAAGTAGGAGGGGTTGTTACAGGCTTAAAGGGAGATAAAGATGGGGTTACAGTTAAAGACGTCGGTTCCACTTGGGAATAGCTTAATTTATCGGCTAAAAAGGTGGGTTGTATTTTTTCAAAATATCCTGCTATTTCTTGGCCATTTTGGCTGCCGCCTTCTAAGCGTAACAAGCTTTTACCGTTCACACATTGTAAAGAAATCGAGTTAACCCACAAGGTACTCGGCAAATCCTTTTGCACGGCCGTCAACCATTTAACGATATTGACATTAAAATCACTGTAACGTTTCAACCAAAGTTCTTTGGCATACGTTTCAGGCGAAACGGCAGGAGCTTGGTGATTGGCGATTTTCTTGTTTACTTCATCTAAACTCATGCCTTTACCAATGTTCATGGCCGAAAGCACACCATAGGCGAGAACAACTAACGCCAAAACCAAGACATTCGCCGCAATCGCAAAAGGAAGTATCTTGACTCGGCAATCCGCCACCATCACTTCTATTTGGCGTTCTTTGGGAAGCAAGTTCAAACTCCCAAACGATGCCAATTCCTTAAACATCGCTGCCCCTAAGGCTTCAACCGTACAAGGGTATAAAGGCTTTTTCGCTCCTAAAGACGCAATCGTATTAGGGCTTTGTTCGACTAACACGACTTCATCAAACTGTTCAAAGGCGGTTGCCAATAATTCCGCAGGGACCTTGGAATTATTATGTACCACAATCACTTCTTGACACTCGTGTAATAAATCACTTAAGCCGCCGATATCTTGCTGTAAATCGCTCACAATGTCAGACGGATCGATATTTTGAGACGACACAGGGGCTTCAATCAAACTGACGATGTTCACCCCTTCTAACACTAAAGTGGTTGAGTTCGTTTCATTTAGAATAGAAAGTAATCGTTTCTGGCCATCATTGGCAAGGGTACCAGTACTCACCAAACCTTTTAAAAGAGCGGTGACATTACTTTCCACCGAACAAATATTTATTTTGAGTTGATTTAGAATACTTAAAATATCAGCCAACGCAGAAAGAGGATATGCCGTATACACACAATATTCGTTTTCAGCGTCATCCACATTTAAGAATACCCAATCTAAGGCTGGGGCTTCACGCTTAAATAAAACAGAGCGCTCCGCTTCATCCAACAAAATATTATGTAAGTCTTTATCATTCATACCGGGAGGCAAACCAAGCATACGTGTATAAAAGCTAGGCAACATCAAGGTAACTGGTAAATTAGGGGGAATATTCAGTTCTTGGAATAAGGACTGAATACTTTCCATAAAGTTGTCAGGCACTAAAATGGCTCGAGTCGCTAAATCAACGCTGCTAATAGGGATATACCCTGCATTGATAATTTGACCTGATTGTGTATTGATCCACACCAATTCAAGCCTTGAAAAATCGGATGAAAAGGCCAAAGACACAACACCGTTTTGGGGAGCAGCTAAAATCATCATAGGGATCTTTTATTCCTCTTTCTCAAAAAAATGTAAAAGTCTTACATTCTTAGTCTTTCTCTTTACATCACTATACGCTACGCTTCAAGTAATCCCTCAATACATCACGTAAAAATCACTTACATGAAGGAAAGTTCCACTTATCTTGTCCCTTCTCCCTATGGGAGAAGGAGTAACGGCATTCTCATCGTGTATTCCCAACACGAACCCCACCATCTAATGGAAGCTTTTCAAAAAAAGACTTGCCTTTCAATTAGAATGTGTTAACATTGCATTGCGGAACGCCTTAAATGCTTTGGTGTGTTTTAAACACTTATTAGACTAAACATTTATCGCCTTTCGATGCGGCTTAGGCTGCGAACTGTATGCGGAAAAGACGGTGGCTAAACCCCACTTTCGACCTAAACCACGGATGCTTTCTTAAGTTCCCTTGTGTTTTGACTGATGACCGAGCATTTCCCCATTGCGGTTACCCCCTTGTGAAATAATACAAGGCACAATTGAATCCACGGTAAAGAGCTGTTTGGTCATTCAACGGTAGCGGCGATGCTATACACGGAGCGTTTAAGTTTAGCAAGTACGGAGATTCCACCCTCATGAGAGACTGGAAGAATAAAAACACGTTGGCTTGTTTAGTATTGGCTTTATTGATTGCTTCTCACTGGAACGTCCTTGTCTGCGACGCTCATGAACAAGTCCCTTCGTTGCCCAGCAACGAAAAATTGACCCTTTTGCCTACAAAAGCAAAAGCACTGATCGCCAACTTACCCTTAATGGAAGATGTCGCCTTCGCTGAAGCTACGACCTCAGTTGACACCTTTAAGTCCAGTAAGTCCGCTGAAGCAACAGTTAAAACAGGCAGTTCCCCTAAAAAGAATGCGTCTGTGGTTCATGCGGCTTCTGTAGAGCGTGACGCAAAGGAAGAGCGTCAAGAACAACTCGATGTTGTCGTCACACGGCATTTGCAAGCCGTGCCTGACAAAATCGTATTGAACTCGATGTTTGCCAAAGAACTGCCCTATTCCTTGCGGACGGTTTACAATAAACAGCTAGAAGAAGCAGGCTTCTATATTAATGAGCAAGAAGTCTTTCGCTTTCGTTCACGAGTAGGCTTTTTAACGCCTTATTTGCGTTCTAAGCAAGTGGCCGATCGCTTGAGTGCATATTCCAAATTACCACTCCACTATCAGGATGTTCACTTGGAACGTCAAGCAGAAGGTGACTATCACTTGATGATGGGCAAGCATCTACTCACCGTGGTGGATGAATCCACTGCCTTGGCGGCTCACATGCCTTTAGACAGCTTAGCAAAAATGTGGATGAAACAGCTCCGCACCGCTTTGGGTGAAAAGCCTGCACCAGCCCCTTCGATGTTTGATTTAAAAGCATCAGGGCGCTTCATTGCCAAAGGTGTGGCATCTTGGTACGGACCAGGGTTTCACGGTCGTAAATCGGCGGATGGGTCTCGTTTTAACATGCACCACATGACCGCTGCCCATAAGACCTTGCCCTTCGGTACGAAAGTCAAAGTCATTAACGAACGCAACGGCAAAAGCTGTGTGGTTCGCATTACCGATCGAGGGCCTTATAGTCATCATCGTGTGATTGATTTGTCTAAGGCGGCGGCTCAAGCCATTGGAGCTGTGTCTTCAGGTGTGGCGAAAGTCCGCTTAGAAGTCTTGAATTAGATTACTTTTCAAACAAAAAAGCCTTCTTTTCTTTATGAGAGGAGGGCTTTTTGCTTGCTGGATTTACGTCAGCATCAACTGCTCTAGGACTAAGGCAGGATTATCATCCCCACTTTTCAGGCGAAACTCCACTTCAAGTAAACGACGCTTCAACGCCTCAAGATTCGCCAAGCTCAAGCCACGCACCTTTTCCAAATCTTTTTGCACAGGAAAGGTCTTCTTCCCCTCAATTTGTGCAATTTCATCCAAGGACTGCCCCACCGCCAAGCCACGCTTGATGCGGTAATAATAATTCACCCGACTCGACAATAAGGCGAGAAACTTAATCGGGGCATCATTCACCAACAAGGCATTGAGATCGTGCATGCTCCGATGCGTCAACCGCTTTTGCAACCACGCATCCACCACGCTAAAGGTTTGAGCATCCAACACACTAAAGCTTCGCACATGGTGGGCTTCAATGACTTGAGCATTCGTAAACGCATGGAGCTTCTCACATTCGTTGATTAAGGGACGCAAGTCATTGCCCATGAATTCGACCAACAGAAAAGCGGCGTCTCGACTCAAACGAATATCGAGGTACTGGCATTCTTCCATAAGAAACTGCACGGCTTTTTCAGCATCCCAAAAGGCGGGGGTGTCAAACACGTGTAGCTCGCTTGCTTTATGGGATTTTATCCACTTGCCTAATTTCATGCGAACATCCAGCTTCGTACTTAAGAAAATGATGTCCTTCTGCTCTGCTTGAGCCTCCAACGCCTCAATGAGTTCAGGTACACGAGCTTTCTCGTCTTCTTTGAGATCATACAAGCCCTGCCAATGATGCACTTCCACCACAGGCAAGCCCCCTAGGGCAAAAAAGCTGGTGTTCAAGGTTTCCAATAACTGCGAAAAACTTGGGTCATCCAAGACATGATGCGTCAAAGCCCCCAACTCACTATTGACGACTTGCTTTCGCAAGGCTCTAAACGCCCGTTCCTTACGATATTCATCCGTGCCGTAAAACACATGAATCGCCATACTTAAAACGCCAATTTCCAAAGCACAAAATGCCCTTGCAATTTCTGGCTAAATTGCTTGAGATTTTGAAGGGTCACGGTGGCGTCTTTCACCACGTTTTGAAGCACTTCTTTCGTAATCGGATTCGTCTTATCATCCGTCACCTTATTCGCTTTCACGAGCAAGGTATTCAACTCGCTTAAGGTGACTTCCATTTTCGTGGTGAGGGTTTCCGCTTCGAGCTTGGTTTTCGCCAACGTCGCCACATTATTGACATTGTCTAAAGCGATGTTGGCTTTTTTAAAGGTACTCGCCAGTTCAGGAGAACTAATCAAGGCTTGAGCCTGCAAAACGGTTTGACGCAAATCCGTGATGAGTCCCTTGAAATCGTCTTTCAGCATGGGGTCGTTCACCAACGTATTGATATTCGTCATTAATCGGGTTAGCGACTTGCTCAACGTCGAAACAGACTGCACCATACTATGAACATCTTGCTTCAAGGTTTTGAGCAAGCTTTGTGTGGTCGAAACCAATTCCGTGGTTTGACCCGACAGCAATTTCACGTTTTCAATAATCTGCTGAATATGCACGATGGTTTCAGCATCCAACAAGGCATTGATTTTGTCGTTGGTTTCTTTCAAGGCTTCGGCGGATGCGATCGACGCTTGCAAGAACTTTTTCAATCGCAACGGCGTTTCCACCGTAAAATAAGTGCCTTGAGCAGGCAACGAAGCAGGCGACCATTCCGCATCATAGGAATCAATCCGCAAGGCAAGCCCTTCTTTACACCGCTTCATAAAGTAAAACGGCACCTCAGGCAATAAAATCCCCGGGCGTGTGATGCGAAAATACAGACGCTTACCCAAGTAAAACTTCTTTTTATTCAACGGCGTTTCAGGAGGCGCCTGCAAGGCTTCCACCTTTTCAACCGTGCCAATATCCACCCAGCCTTCTTTCATGCGAAGTTCCAAGTTCCACGGCAAGGGATGCTTAGGCACATTATACGCCGTTTCGACATCCGTCCACTGCAAATGAGGCGGTGTAATCTCAAGGAGTTTTTCGCTAATCAAGCCCGATTGTTCAATCGAAAGCACCGACGCCTTGGGAATGGGATTGTCTTTGCTAGCCAATCGAAACTGCACGTCGACATCAAACTTGTTTTTGTCGAATTGCGGAATGATTTTTTCCACATAGCCGACTTGGGTTCCCATGAGTTGCACAGGTGCGCCTTCACGCAAGCCGTCGACATCGGGGAAGGAGACGCTATAGGCGAGCCCTTGTTGGAACTCACGGCTTTTGAGCCAATACACGGTGCCAAATAAAACGCCCAAGCTGAGCAAGGTGAAGAGTCCTACTTTAACGGCATTGCTTTTTGAAAAAGACACGTCTAACGCTCCTTGTGGATGATTGTCTCTTATCTTACCTCAAAGAACGTTTTTTTACAATTTTATTGTTTTGGGATTTCTCGCTCCGTTTAGAGCTGGTGACGTCAGAGACCTTTGTGCGCCCAAAGGTCTCCGACAGCACCAGCTATAAATGGAAACTAGCCCCCTAGTCAAAAAATCGTGTTTTCAGTAAACTAAAGCTCTCACCCCCATAGCAAAGGATACCTCACCCATGACAAACCCCACTCGCTACGCCTTTATCTCCGTCTGGGACAAAACCCACATCGTTGAACTCGCCACCGCCTTGCAAAACAAGTTCGGCTTTGGACTCATCGCCACAGGCGGATCTCGCAAAACACTGGAAGACGCTGGGCTAAACGTCGTGGATTTGTCCACCGTCACAGGCTTTGACGAAATCCTTGAAGGGCGGGTGAAAAGCCTTCACCCCACGGTATTTGCAGGCATTCTCGCCAAGCGTGACAAAGCCGATCACATGAAAGACGTCACCTTTAAAATTGATGTCGTCGCCGTGAATTTGTATCCCTTTGAACTCGGTTTGGCACAATCGCAAACGGCGGAAAGCCCGAACGCCATGGTAGAACTCATCGACATTGGCGGATCGTCCCTCATTCGAGCCGCTGCGAAAAACCATGCGGATGTCGCCGTGGTATCGAGTCCTGATCAATACGAAGCACTCATCGCCGATTTAGCCGTCAACGGCGGCGAAACATCGCTAGGCTTGCGTAAACGCCTCGCCCTTGCGGCGTTTCAGCGGTCTTCGACCTATGACAACGCCATTAGTGGCTGGCTGTCGAGCCAAATCCTCGCCGAAGCCTTGGGCGACAACGCCGATGCCCTCGAGTTCCCAACGACGATGAACCTGACCCTGCACAACATTCAAAGCATGCGTTATGGCGAAAATCCGCACCAAGCAGCGGCGTTATTTGCCATTCGTCCTGATGAAGTGGATTTTCACGTCTTGCACGGCAAGCCCTTGTCGTACAACAATATCGTGGATATGGAAGCGGCGTGGAACCTCATTTGCGAATTTGACGACGAGCCAGCGGCGGCGATTATCAAGCATAATCAGCCTTGTGGCGTGGCGGTTGGAGCGACTTTAGCCAAAGCCTATAAGCGTGCCTTAGACTGCGATCCCTTGTCTGCCTTTGGGGGCGTGGTCGTGCTAAACCGTGCGGTGGATGAATCCACGGCGAAAGCCATGGTGGATATTTTCACCGAAGTCATTCTTGCTCCGAGCTTTAGCGAAGGGGCTTTGGCGATTTTGCAAGCCAAGAAAAACCTGCGTTTGGTCACTCGCCCTTGGGTGACGCCTGAATCGGGCAAGCATCCTGCGGAAACGAGGGATGGCTTGTATTTAAAGCAGGTGAGTCCGAATTTGGTCTTGATTCAAGAACAGCAGTTCGCCAAGGCTGAAGCCTTGATGGCAAAAGAACTCAAGGTGATTTCCAAGAAAAAGCCCACGGAAGACCAGTTGAGGGATGCCGCCTTTGCGTGGAAGGTCGCTAAGCATTTGAAGTCCAACGCCATTGTGGTAGCCAAAGACGGTCAGGCATGGGGGCTTTCAGGCGGTCAAACCAGCCGAGTCGGTGCGGTTGAGCAAGCCTTGGCTCAAGCCTGTGAAAACGCCAACGGAGCGGTTCTCGCCTCCGACGGCTTCTTCCCAGCGGTGGACAACATCCAGCTTGCGGCGCAAAACCGTGTGGCGTGCATCATTCAGCCTGCGGGCAGTATTAAGGATGCCGACGTGATTTCGGCGGTGAATCAATACGACATCGCCATGTTGGCGACTAGCGTTCGTGAATTCCGCCACTAAAAGGAGCGAGCAATGTCTTTAAATACGATCAAAATCGGTATTATCGGCTTAGGCACGATGTCGGGAGCCATTTTAGAAGGTTTATTAAAGGCGGGCGTTTTGCCTGAAAACGTTATCGCCATTGATTCTTCAGAAGATCAAGCCCGTGAAAGAGAAGCGAAATTCGGCGTTTCCTGCACCACGCTTGAAAAAGGACAAGCATCCCTTGCCCAAGTGGATGTCTTGCTTTTGGGGCTAAAACCCTTTATTATGCCACTTGTATTGGCGGATTTGGCGAAAATCTCTCTCAAAGAAGGGGTTTTGGTGTTGTCTATTGCGGCTGGTATCACGCTAGAAACCTTAGGCAAGTCCTTGCCGAATACGGCGATCGTGCGAGTTATGCCGAATACGCCAGCCCTTGTGGGACAAGGCTTTACGGCAATGGCACCTAATGCGCTTGTGGGGGATGCTCAAAAAACGCTGGTGGCATCGGTGTTTGAAGCGGTGGGTAAAGCCGTTTGGCTTGCAGAAGGGCAACTTGACGCCTTTACAGGCTTGTTTGGCAGTGGTCCTGCGTATGTGTTTTACATCATGGAAGCCTTGGTAGACGCAGGTTTAGCCGAAGGGTTGCCCCCTTCTATGGTGGAAGAAGGCGTGCTTCAACTGGTGAAAGGGGCTGCCTTGTTGCTGGAAACCCGCGCCACCACAGCATCCCAGCTCAAAGCCGAAGTCGTCACCCCTAACGGCACAACAGCGCGTGGGCTAGAGGTGTTACGCTCGGCCAATGTGGCGGAGGCGTTCGTGGATGCCGTCCATGCCGCGACACGTCGAGCGGAAGAATTGTCCAAAAACGTCTAAAAAGACCTTAATTTTCGACACACGAAATTCGATTTTCGACACACGAAACCTGCTTTTTCGACACACAGAATAGGGGTTTTTGACACACGAAACCTTCTTTTCTGACACACAAAATCCTCTTTTTTGACACATAAAATTCGGATTTCGACACACAAAACCACGCCTTTTCATCTAATGAGGGCCTTCTTCGCCTCGAAGTTCCCACAACTCTTTATGGGCTTCTTTCGTAAAGTAATGCATAAACGCCTGTTCAATCACATCACTAAAGGAAACGTGCAAGGCCTTGGCTTCACGTTGAAGGAATTTCTTAAAGTTAGGCGACACCCAAATATGCATCCGCACCCGATCCGATTTCGGACGACCCACAATACCTGGTGGCTTTTCATAGGTTGCTGAAGGATCGATCGGCTTGCCTGCTTCTTCCATCACCGCAAACCACGCTTCTAGCTTGTCCATAAAGTGCTTTTCCGATTCCGTGCGGGATCCGCCTGTGGTGGTGAAAAAATTAAAGCGTGTATGCGAGGTAATAAAGCAATCCCGTCGCAGGTCGTAGCGGGTGCGTAAGCCGATGCGAGGGTCGTTATCTCCACGATAGAGTTTCATCAAGAGGTCTCCTATTGGATTAAGGGGTGGATATATAATAGTGGATTTACTCCCTCTTCCTTAGGGAGAGGGTTGTGAGGGATTTGGGATGCCCGTCATCGCTGGTGTCCCCCCTCCTAGCGAAGCCCGCCATAGGCGAGGCGTGCGACCTAAGGGAGGAGGAATAGGCATAGACGATTACACAGGCTACTATGCTAAGCATGACAAAGATTCACGGTGTTTCATAGTGGCTAAACTGCACGATTTTTTGGGTTTCTCGTTCTCTTTTATCGCTGGTCGTCGTCAGAGACCTTTGCTTTTTAGTTTTGGCTCGCTCCGTTTTAAGCTGGTGCTTGGGTTTGGCTAGCTCCTTTTAACGCTGGTGCTGTCAGAGACCTTTGGACGCACAAAGGTTCTCCGACACCTCTAAATGCGCTTAAGGGAGGGAGGGTCTTGGTCGCCCCCCTCCCTTAAGAATCCCACCCCTCTCGCTGTCCCTCCGTTCCTGCCGTCCGCTAGGAAGCCTCGCGTTTTTGCGTTGTCGGCAAGTTTTTGCTTTGTCCCCCCTCCTGATTTTAGGAGGGCAGAAACCTTCTTATTCTCGAAGTGAATCTTCACCTTTAGGAAGGAGAGGTTAGGAGAGGAAACCAACGGTTTTCTTTCCCAAGAGAAAAAGTTGACTTTTTCGACTTGAAGGGGGACTCTTCAAGGGGGGACGAAGGGGAGGAGAAACGTAATACGTCCTCCCCCGTCCCCCCTTGAACCGCCTTTAGAGGTGTTTCGGAGAATTACTCCACTTATAGATAAGCTATAATGTAG
>JBKDRU010000044.1:0-6432 GCA_046341215.1 Vampirovibrionales bacterium
CCCCCGCGTGATTTTGCGGACGTCGTCCAAAGGAATGAGCCTCCGTGGGGGGTAATACGGGGGTGGATAGACAAGGTGGGGGAACCGTGGGCGGAGAACCCCAATCCGCCCGCCCTTCCCCCACCCTGAACCGCCTTTAGAGGTGTTGGAGACCTTTGGCGGAGCAAAGGTCTGTGACGACGACCAGCTAAAAACGAAGCGAGGAATCTATTCTTCCTTAGTATAAAGCCTTTTTCACTTTTAGACGAACTGCCTTCCTTTAAATAAACGACCCCCTTCAGAATATTGACGCCCATGTCGAAAGAGATATACTCTATTTTTAAATTCGGAGCCCTTATACATGATGTCTCTACAACCTGAGATAAAAAAAATCAACAGCCTTTCATCTGAAGCGATGAATCAGCTTGTAGAAGAAGCCAAGCTCTTTTTCAAGAGCTTGCAACCTGTGGCTACCGATTTGTATGATAATTTAGAACGATGGCTCCCTTGTATTGAAACTTACAATGACTTAACACTTCCAGAAGCCCATCTTCACACGATACGCTTAAAAATAAACTACCTACTTAGCGTACTGGAACAAGATTATGCGTTCAATACCATAGAACTTGAAATCGTTGATGCTGTAGCAACGTGGGGCTTACCTTTTCTAGAAAAGCAAGGCTTCCATGATGCGTTGGATCACAGCATTAAAGTGGCGTTAAGCTCTATTTCACTATGTCGTTACTTAGAAGTACCTCGACCCATACATACGATGTCTATTTTAGTAAGCCTTTTACACGATCCTAAAATCAACGTCGATCTAAAAGACCAAATGGCAATGTTGGTGTCGCATCCGTCATTGGCATCGGCTTTGCTCACCGTTTTTCTTAGTCCAAAACATAGTGAAGCTTTAGGGGCCACCTGTATTTTACCCCATTTAAATGCCTTATCGTCTTACTTCAATGTGCCTGCCGTTGAATTGGGTGTTTCGGCCGTAAGTGCTTTAATGGAAAACTTAGATTCGGGTTATGTGGTAGAAAACGGCTTTGTACGTCACTTAACGCAACTTCACATAGAACGCAGTGTGGAAAATAATACCCTAATCTGTCAAGCCACGCCTGAATCTATGGAACATGCCTTAGAACTGGCCGAATACATTCGTATGCAATACCTAACGCAACTCTTCAGTACCTTTGACGCTGAAGGCACTGCCTATACTTCACCCATTCAAGACATGATGCTTGACAACCCGATTCTAAATAGCGTCAAACATCAGATATTCATCCAAAGTGGTTATGAAAAAACGGAACCGCTGCCTTTAAGTGATGTGTTCACCAGTCACATGCAAATGAAAAACATGGATCGTAACGCTCAGATACTCGGTGCTATTCTTGGGGCATCCGACAATGGGCAGCTCAATGGATACAAAATCATCTCTCAAAGCATTGACGATTATGTCGCAAGTCTCAGAAAGCAGCTGAAAGCACCTACGGCGTCTATCTTAAACCAGTGGCACCATGTATTAAATACACATAAGTTAAGGCTTCCCTTTACTTTAAATACATTAGCGCTTTCAGCGACGGATTACCCTCAATTGATGATTAACGCTTTTATCGAACGTGTCTGGCGTTCCATTGTGGAAAATTACTTGTACTTAAAAGGCAATGTCAGTAATTTGGTTGCGTTACATTATGTCGTGCGTGAAGGCGTCGCCTTTTTAGCGACGATTCAGCGTTATGCTGAACAAGTGGGCTTTGGGAACTTATGCCTAGAATCACGCTTTGGTGATTTTGTGACCGCAGACACATGGACGGAATGCTTAGAAGAAATTGCCTACGATGAAGAATTCCTGTTCTTGTTGTATCGAGAAATGGATCACTGGTTTGAAGGACGCATGATTCAATGGCCAGAAGACATGCCCTTGAACAAGGCTCAATTTATTGAACTGTATAAGCAAGAAACCGTCTTTATTGAAGTGGTGTTGCCTCTGATTCCCAATTCAAGATTACTTGCCATGCCTGACGAAGGGGAAGGCAAGCTGGGTAATAATGTGGTCGGGGTGCGTCCTTCACCACTGTTAGGCAAAAGCCAAGTCATTAACAAGCCATTAGGCTGGTCGGCTCGTATTATATAAGATGTCTTGCCTTATTCCTCCTCCCTAAGGGAGCACGCCTCGCCGATGGCGGGCTACACGCTAGGAGGAGGGAAACACCAGCTCTAACTGGACACCCAAAGTCCCTCACCCCTGCCCTCTCCCTAAGGGAGAGGGCGTTAAAATAGACTTGAATGAAATACACCTATGGGATGAGGAAACCCAGTGTGGAATATGTCACACTAAGGGAAGCCAACGCCCTTCGTTGAGCGTTTGCGTTTATTCAATGTAGATATTATGTAGAGAGCTTAAGAAAGAGAAACCCTAAGGTATGCCTAAGTCGCATCGGTTTGCGTTGCAAAAGGTTATGGATCTGCGTGCGGATGAAGCCCTCAAAGCCTTGCAAGTCTTCCAAAAAGAAGAAGCCCAATTGATTAAGCTCCAGCAAGCCAAAGCCAATATCCAACAGTGCATTCAAGACGCTTACGATTCCTTTCAAGAGTCACAAGGTTACGATTACGGCTTGCACTTTCCCCTGTACATTCAAGAACAACGCAATTATGAAGCCAAAATTACGCAGGATATTCTAAATCAATCCAAGCGTTGTGAGCAAACCAAAGCCGCTTATGTAGAAGCCAAAATCAAAGAAAAGTCTTTAGAAAAGTTAAAAGCCAAACAACTGCAAGTGTGGAAACAAGAACTCGCCTTGCAAGACGCCCATGAAATGGATGAAATGGGTTTACGTCAATTCCGCCAATCTGTATAGAAGGATGATGTTCAATGATGATTACCGTTGCCCCCGCATCAGAATCTATTTTAAAAGCAGTGTCTTCCGCCAATAGTGAAGCCCTTGTGGTAAACGCCAAAAACAATAGTTCCACTAACGACTTCAAATCGGCGTTAAATCAAGCCAAGCAAGAATCTCCAGCCAAAGCAGAAACCCCTGCGAAAAAGGTAGACACGTCAAAAGACGAGCCAACGAATGCCGTTTCAAGCACAGCAACTGTGGAAAAATCTCCTCAATCCCCCACAGAAGAAAGCAGCCAAGCTACTCCAGAAGAGACGGTTGCTACCGCTACAAGTTTAGATGCCGCCTTGGCAGTCCCGTATGTGACGGTTCCTCCTGTGCCGACATTAACACTTGAAGCCCCCGTTGCCGAAGCAACGACTGAAGAAAAACCCGACACTCCACTTGTAGATGTTCTAAAGAAACCTGAAACAACCGTTGAAACACCGCTTGAACTCACACCTGTAGAAGACGTGGATCCCACCGTGTTGGCAAAAGCCGTTGAAGCCGTCAAGCTTGATTCAAACAATTTAGAAAAAGCGAGCTTAGAACCCACCAATAAAAGCTTTACCGTGCAAGACGCCGTCAAAGAAAAGGTGCTTGAAGCGTCCCAATTGCTTAATTTAGATGCGTCTAAAGTCGTGCAAGACGCTCCCGTAATCGTGAGCGCCAATGCCCTAGAAGCCAGCCTAAAAGCAGGGGATACCAAAACATTGACGAAAACACCACTTGAAAGTACGACGCTGACAGAAAGTTCAACACTGATAGAGACTCCCGTTGCTCAAGCAGGCAAGCCTGCGACACAGGGCGAAGGTTTTTCTCAAGAAGGTGAAGCCCCTGCGAAAGAAGAGCTGGTGGCAGACTTACCCACAACGGTTCAAGGCGTCGTGCCTGACACAGCATTTACCAAACCACTTGAAGGCGTGGTGCCTCAAGCCCAAGGTGTGCAAGGCATTCAACCCCTGACGCATCAAGTCGCAAGCGGGATTCAATCGGCGTACGATTCAACCAATAAAACCATGCAAATCCAGCTTAACCCAGAAGACTTGGGGCATATGCGGATTCAAATTAAGCAAATCGGTGAAGGACAAGTGTCGGCTCGATTAGTCGTCGAACGTCCTGAAGCAGTGGAACAAGTCAAAACGCAGTTGCAGGACTTACAACGTAACCTAGAACAACAGGGCTTAAAAATGGATAAAATCGAAATCGTTTTAGCAGGCGCCAACAGTCAAGGCAGTGCCGATGCCAGTAAAGATCAAAACAAGGACTCTACAGGGCAAGGTCGCTTTGAAGACGGTCTTAATAAAGACGGTGCCTTTCAGCACGCTTCGCAAGAAGAGCGTGCAAATATCTTTCAAGATGAGTTGAATGCCTTAAACGCTCAAATCAGCTCCCCACTAGAAGGGGCGGATTCTCAAGCACGTTTGGAAGAACTCAACGCCTTGCGTCAATCCTTTCAAAGCTACAAGCAACAAAGTGTCAGTATTCCAGAAGTCCCCAAGAACCAAGTCTTCAGTACCTTTAACCGTACAGGACTCAATGTTCTCGCATAGATTTATTTTACCCATAAGAGAGAAGAAAGAAGGAACCCGATTCCCATGGCAACCATGACCAACCTCCAAAATACGTTGAATGTTATGAAAAATAATACCAACCAAACCAACTTTGAAGCAGGACTCAAAAAACTAGGCGACAGCAATATCGATCGTGCAGGCTTCTTTCAATTGATGCTCGCTCAATTGTCGTCTCAAAATCCTTTAGAACCTACCGACAATACCCAACAAATGATGCAACAAGCCCAGTACACGCAAATTGAGCAGTTACAACAGCTCAATGCCAATATCACACAAAGTAATGCCCTTACACAAGGGTCTAACTATGTCGGTAAAAACATTACGTACACGTTAGACGGTCAAACCAAAACAGGCAAAGTCGACAAAGTCGCCTTTGGAAAAGATGGCATCGGGCTTTACGTCAACAATGACGTTATTACCCCTAAACAAGTGACTGAACTTAGAGCTTCCAACTAATTAATTCCACAATTACCCCCCAATTTAGAAAGAGAGAAACCCTTTTATGACACAAGGTTTATACATCGCCGCTTCAGGGATCCGTGCCAACCAAACATCGATCGATGTTATTTCAAACAACATTTCAAACGTCAACACCACGGCGTTTAAGTCATCCAAAGCCAACTTTGCCACCACCTTCTTGCGTACCATTTCCGCAGGGGGAAGACCCACCTTAACACAAGGGGGAGCAAACCCCATACAGACAGGTTCGGGAACGACGCTTTCTGAAATTAACACCAATTACGGGCAAGGCGGCAGTCAATTTACAGGACGTTCTTCAGATCTATTAATTAGTGGAGAAGGCTATTTTGTGACCAAAGATTTAAGTGGCTTATCTCCTTCAGGTACTCAACCTGTTTATACACGAGCAGGCAACTTTAGTTTAGATGCCGACGGTTTCTTGGTCACTTCTTCAGGCAATCGTATTGTAGGAACTTCTCAAATCGATGGGTCTAGTTCCCTAAATACCAACAACGTACAACTTCCCACACAAATGAAAGTGGCTAAGTTCTTAGATGCTTCCAGTAATATCATCGGTACTTGCTTAGGCAAGTACAATACCCCCGATGCCACTTACGCCGCTTACGCCACGGCTAATAGTATTCCAGCAGTTTCAACGGTTTACGAAAATGCCGATATGACCACCTTTAGTATTGGGCCCACAGGTGCTATTACAGCAAACTATTCCAATGGGGATCGTCTGACTGTTCGAGCCAACCCCGACCCTACGACTAATAAAATGGAACTGGTGCATTTAACCAACGAAGGGGGGACGTATTCCGCCATTAACCCTGCTCAAGCCACAGGCTTAACGGGTCAGCTCACTGGAGCCGATCAGCTCATTCCTGACAACACCACAGGGGGTGACCCATTAGAAGGGATGACCTTACAGGTACAGACCGTCGCCTTTACTAACCAAAACGGCTTAATTGCAGGTGAAGGCAATAACTACACAACAGGACCCAACGTTGGAGATTTCTTTTATGGGACACCTGCTTCAGGCGCTCGTGGGCGTATTCAAACAGGTAGTTTAGAATCGTCTAATGTAGATATGGCACTCGAGTTTTCAAACTTGGTTGTGGCTCAACGTGGTTTAGAAGCAAACAGTCGAATTATTCGAACACAGAGTGAAGTCATGCAAAGTATTATTAACGCCGTAGGTTAATAATTCCTTAAATTTAGCAAAGCGGGAGGATGAAATATCCTCCCGTTTTGCATTGCTGTGTTAGAATAAGTGTGATGTTGATAATTTAGGAAATGGACTTTCTTGTTCCGTTTTTAGCTGGTCGTCGTCAGAGACCTTTGCTCCGCCAAAGGTCTCCAACACCTCTAAAGGCGGTTTAAGGAGGGGGAAAGAAAAGGAAATTGTTGCGGCTCTCCTTCTCTTTCCCCCTCCTTAAAAATCCTCCCCCTATCTCATCCTTTTCGCTTGCTCCACTTGCCCCTGTGGGACGTCCGCAAAATCGCTCGGGGATTCGCAGTTCGCTCACCCGCTCGGATTT
>JBKDRU010000045.1:0-4412 GCA_046341215.1 Vampirovibrionales bacterium
TCGCATTTAGTGCGTTGTCGGCAAGATGTTGAGAAACCAACTCGTTCCTTAGTTCAATACGAGAAATTAAAACTCGTGGTTCGGAACGGGAGGGAGGGGCAGAAACCTTCTTATTCACGAAGTGAATCTTCACCTTTAGGAAGGAGAGGTTAGGAGAGGAAACCAACGGTTTTCTTTCCCAAGAGAAAAAGTCAGAGACTTTTTCGACGGGAGGGGGATTCTTAAGGGGGGCATACTGGGGGGAGGGAGGACGTAACACGTCCCTCCCCCCGCCGCCCCTTAAGCCGCTTTGGGGGGTTGGGGAGTCTTTGGCGGCACAAAGACCCCCAAGCACCAGCTACAAAAGGAGATAGAAATCCAAAAATCTGGAAGGGGAACAGAGCCAGTCAATCAGAGACTTTACACGTGATTCCCCATGCCTAATGACTAAACTGCAGGATTTTTACCCCCTACTTTTGTAACATTTTAGAGCACGGGGGTTGCCTTTTTAGGTTGAAACGATTTAATAAGTTGAGCAATGCTTACTTTGCCTTCAATTACCCCCCCATTTTGCTCAAATAAAGGATTGGCCCATGTTACGCTCTGTTGCTTTCTCTTCTCCGTCAATGAACACGCCCCGTTTCACCCCCCCCACTACAAAAGTAGAAGCAAAATCTCCCCCCGTCGCCCAAGCCCAGCGTAGTGGAGGGATTCTTGCAAGATCAGGTTTGAATCCTTTTTTTGACATGGTATCTAACGCAGCTCGGTCTGTCACAACTCCGTTAGGATGGACTGGGCACACTGAGGAACGGGAAGTAATCAGCTGGGCTAGATATTTATTAAAGTATCACGGACGTTTTCAAGAAATGGTATCAGACCCAGGTTTCAATCTTATGGAGTCTCGTGACGCACGCAAATACTTGGAAATAAGGTCCCTATTTAGAAGAGACGCAGGGATAAGAATAACAAGTCAAAGTGCGTCCCCATTGCTTTATCGTCTTCATGCCGAAGTTCAAGCTATTTTTGTATAAAAAGCCTCTCACTAAAATGAGGCTTTCCGTATCCCTCACCCCAACCCTCTCCCAGAGGGAGAGGGGACAAAACAAAAGCTTGCCGACGGCGCACTAAATGCGAGGCTTCCGAGACATTTTGCGCACGGCAGGAACAAAGGGAAGCGAGAGGGGTGGGATAACTCATTCACGAAGTGAATATACTTCTTTAGGAAGGAGAGGTTGGGAGAGGAAACCAACGGTTTTCTTTCCCAAGAGAAAAAGTCAGAGACTTTTTCGACGGAAGGGGGGCGACCAAGACCCTCCCTCCCTTAAGCCGCCTTTAGAGGTGTCGGAGACCTTTGGCGGAGCAAAGGTCTCTGACAACGACCAGCCATAAAAGAAAAAGAAAATCCAAACGTTACGATTTCTTAATCCAAATGCTTTCGATATTATGTAAAGCCCCACCTAAGGGTGTGACATCCACATTTTGGAGTTCTGTTCGCACCGCCACCAACACTTTACCTGTAAACAAGTACACCATAGGACTTTCTTCATACAAAATGCTTTGAATTTCGTCATAATACGGCTTACGTTTTTCAAACGAAAATTCAGTCGTCCCCAAATCATAGAGCCTGTCCAAACGTGCTTCAAAAGGGTACAAATCGTTCGACTTTTTCGTCACGTTTTCAGTGGGACGCTGATTAAACAAGTGCAACGCGGCATCACTTTTAAAGACATTGGCTCCTTGATGAGGCTCCAAATTACTGCCTCCACTTAAGCCCATGACCATCGCTTCCCAACGCCCCGTTTTCATGCGATCCACCAGCGTGTTGAACTCCACAGGTTGCAGGCTTAGCTTGATGCCCAACGCCTCATAGTCGTGTTGTAATTGCACCAACGCCGATTCACGATCGCTATTACCTGAATTGGTCACGACCGTAAACGCCACACGATTGCCACGATCATCATAGAGTTCGTGCTTGCCGTTGAGCCTAAAGCCATTAGCTTTCAAGAGCCGTTGGGCTTTCGCTAAATCGTAGGGAGTTTGATGAACCACCGCCTTATTCAGGTAAATACTATTTAAGCCCATGCTGGTGAGCAGTGGCGTTCCCAAGCCTTTTAAGACATTTTCCACCATTTGCGGACGGTTGACCGCCACATTTAAGGCCTGACGAAAGCCTTTGTTTTGAAACCAATGCAGAAGCTTGGCATCCATAATGGGTTTGCCATTCGAGTCTTTTCGGGTGTTGAGGTTAAACGCCATAAACGTGGTGCCATCGGCAGGGCCTAAGTCAATGAGCTTGAATTGGGGAGATTTCAATCGTTGTAAGCGTCCCAAGTTTTGAGGGGTGCCTGAATGCGTATGCAACGCACCTTGCTCAAACAGGAGCTGAACATAGCTATTATCTTTCGCAAAGGTTATCACTTCACGTTCCAAATACGGGAGCCGTTCGCCTTTGTGATTCACCACAAAATAATGCGGATTACGCTTGAAAATAATGCGTTCTTTCGATTGATACTTGTCCAAAACCCAAGGTCCACAAGAAACGAAGCGTTCGGGATGCTGTTCGGCATCTTGCGTTGACCACGCTGCCCCAAAGGCGTCTTCACCACCTTTTTTAAGGATCGGTTCAAAAATATGCTTGGGAGCAATGGCTTGTCCCAAGTTAAGCAATAACGGCGAATACGGACGTTTCGTCGCCACTTCAACCGTCCACGCATCGATTTTTCGCATGGTGGGGAATTGACCGTCCACTAGCAGAATATCTCGTGTACTGGGGTTTCCTAAACCTTTTTGAATAATCACATTCCACGTAAATAGCAAATCATCCACCGTCAAGGGATACCCATCGCTCCATTTTAAGCCCTTGCGAAAGGTGAGTCGAATATGCTTTTTATCAGGCAAAACATCATAAGATTTCGCCACCCAGGGCATGATTTGCCCTGTATAGTTATTGCTTTGCACAGCCTGACACGTCAACATGCTGGAAATAGCGGAAGACGTACCGTCAAAGCTTGCCCACGGATTCAGCGTTTTAGGGCCTTCGCCCATGGCGGCTTGATACAAGGTGCCTCCGAATTTGCCGAGGGAGTAGGGCGATTCGATGAGCTCAACGCCTTTTAGCGTGACGTCTTTATAAAGCTGGGGGGTCCCTGCGTGAAAGGTTTCAATGGGGTTAAGGGCGTCTTTAGAAACAGGCGTGGCATGAGGTGTTTGAAAGGCAGAAAATCCGTATAACAAAAGCCCCCCTGCCAGAAGGGCAATGAGTCCAACTCGTTCTAAAAATGGGAGCATCCAAGTATTCATATACGTCTCATTATTTCTATTTATCAGAACCATTGTATCATTTTTTAGAAAAAGCGTCCGAGCTAGCACAAAAGAAATACGTTCTTGCCTTAATGCTGATATAGGACAGAAGAACAGACGAACGATACAATCAACCTTAGGCAAGCATCGCAAACACAGAGGAGGCTATTTAATGGGACTTAGTATAAATCCTTTTTATCAGTCCGCATCTGTGCCAGCGAACACAACGGCGGATCAAGCTCGTACCACAAACGAAGTCATTCAAAATCAGAATGAACTACGTTTGGGAGGAGTCAAGCAAGCCAGTGTTGTGATTGATCCTGATGGTAAGGTTGTATCGACCTTTAACGCCTAGTATTTTCATTTTTTAGAACACACCTTATTAAGAAGAACCAAGAAGAAGGGACATTTATGATGACGATTAACAATTGTGGATTAGGATATGGAATGACACCACCACCGCAAAAATCCTCCGCTGGAGAAGGGTTAGTAACTGCTGCGGGAGTAGCTGCTTTGACAGGGGGGGCTTATGCCCTAGAGAGAAAACTCACAACTCCTGCAAGGTTTTCCGAATTGGTTAGCAACTCCATGCCTACAAGAACACTAGATCTGAGCCAGCTAAATCGTTTACAAAAACCTCTAGCACAAGCCAAGTTTGGAGGTGAGCATTTTGGTAACTTTGTTAAACATGCGGCAAACACGCCAGCTGGTAAGGGTGCATTAGCATTTACAGCCATTAGTGCTTTAGGTCTTGGAGCGTTATCCGCTTGGCAGGCTGATAGGCATAATAACCAAGTAGTTAACACTTTACAGGCAAGGAACACACGTCTTGAAATGCAAAAAGCTCTTGGCGAGCAAGGCAACTTTGGAACAGACTTCTTCTAACGTCGTGGTTTAAGGAAATTATATAGAGTTTTTATATGCCTCTATCTCATGCCGTCTTCCCGCAGAAGACGGTTTTTTTTATAGATTTTAGCAAGGTGCTCTACAAGCTAAGCCAAGAAGTTCAAGGTATTCGCCTTAGCAGGACTAGCCCCAAAGGTCGAAACTTCTTTGGCGACAATGGGGTTACCCTGTGCGTCCGTTTCGACATCTTCCGCAAATTCAATGGCATATTGCGTGATTTTGTCTGG